>JBOIAD010000133.1:0-46939 GCA_050738795.1 Steroidobacteraceae bacterium | reverse complement strand
ACACCTGGGTGAGCCGTGGCTTGTCCCCTTCCACGAGCGGGAGATCCTGGGGCAGGCTCACTTCGAGCGTCTGCCGGCGCAGCGTGAGGAGCGATCAGACGAGCGCCTGCGCATCTTCCACGACCTCCGCCAGCTCCACACTCTGGCGGCGGATTCCAAGCTGCCCGGACTCGATGCGCACGCTCTCCAGCAGGTTGTCGATGAGCCGTGTCAGGCGCAGTGTGCCGCGCTCGAGGGACCTGACCAGCTCGCGCTGCTGTTCGGGCTGCAGTGTCGAGAGCCCCTCCATCAGCAGCTCGATCGAAGCGAGCTGAGCGGCCAGCGGTGTGCGGAATTCGTGCGATATGTTGGCGAGCACGGAATCCCGCGCGCGCCGAACGCCCTCGAGCTCCGTCTCGTCGCGGATGACCTGCACTTGCAGGCCATCGACCATCCCGGAGCTAGTGATGACAGTAGTACGCGGCTCGGCGTCGGTTACCTGCAGGTGCTCGACGGCTTTGGCACTGCCGTCAATACGAGCCTGCAATATGGGACATCGATGATCGCAAGGCCGCTTGCCGTCCTCGTCCCGAGGCTTCAGCACGTCGCCGCAAAAGCGGCCCACTGCCTGTTCAGGGACGACTTTCAGCAGGCGCGCCGCCTGCGGATTCAGGTAGCGAATGGCCCGGTTCTTGTCGACGGCATAGACGCCTTCGACGACGCCGCCAAGTACCGCCTGCGCCTCAGCCTCTCGCCGGCGCAGCGTGCCCGTCAGATCAACCAGATTCCGCCGCATATCCTCCATGGTCCGTGCGAGTGTGCCGACTTCCGCGGCTCCGCCCGGTGGAATGGACGTCGAGAAATCGCCCTGCCCGAGGCGGACTGCCGCCTCTGTCAGCGCCTTCACCGGGCCGGCCACCAGCTCGCTCAGGATCACGCCACCGAAAACGGCGAGGGCCGCGAGGATCAGGGCGGTGAGCAGCAATTTGTGCGTCAGCCGGCCGGCGGAGCTGTCGATCTGCGCTGTGGGCAACTGCGCTTCAATCAGGGCGATCGCCTCGCCGGTGGAGGCGAAGACCGGAACGCTCGACGCGTAAAGCTCCTTGGATTCGATGCGTTGCACGGCAGAGCGGCCATCGGCGAGACTCGCCGAATAGAGCGGTGTGAATGCATTTACCGGGTCGTTCGTAAACGCACGGTAGTCCACAAGGTTGATTTCGAGGCCCACCCGCTGACTCAGGGCTTTCGCCATCGTCTCGTTCAGCAGCCGCACGACGAAGACGCGCGTGCCTTCCGTATCCCCGAGGCCCGCGTACGCGCCAAGCACGGGCACACGAACATTCGCGGGCAGTGCCAGAAACGTTGCGCCCTGCTCGGTGCTCGAGGTGACGATGCCTTCCCAGTCGAGAACCGGGCCGCTTTGCGCGACGAGCTGAGTTCCCGCAAACACGGCACACGCGTCGATTCCCGCTGCTTCGCAGGAGCGTCGCAGCAGCGGCGGGATCGCATCGGAGCGGCCCTCAGCGAGCAGTCGTTGCAGGGTCGGACGCTCGGCCAAAGCGCGTGCGGCCGTGAGCGTATCTTCGCCCATTCGGCGCAGGTCTTCGCGCGCCATCGCACCCGCAAGCTGTGCCCGCGCCTTGCCTTGCTCATCTGCCAGGGCGTGCAGCATCCGGGTCGCAGAGTAGGAAATGCCTCCGCCCACCAGCAGGACGATCGCGACGTGAATCGCCACCATCCACCAGCCCAGGCTCGTCTTCTCCGGATGGGGCCGGAACGCCGTCCACAATTGTCTGACGCGCGCTGGCATCGGCTCAACGCCGCCTGTAGCCCGTACGTTCGACCAGCGTTTTCACGATGAGAGTCACTACCGCGAGCAGGGTCAGGAGCGAGGCGACGGCAAAGGCGCCGACGAAGTTGTATTCGTTGTAGAGGATCTCGATGTGCAGCGGCATGGTGTTGGTCAGGCCCCTGATATGGCCGGAAACGACCGATACCGCGCCGAATTCGCCCATGGCACGCGCATTGCAGAGAATGACGCCGTAGACGAGTCCCCACCGGACCTTGGGCAAGGTCACCCGGAAGAAGGTGATCCAGCCGCCGGCACCGAGGGTGATCGCGGCTTCCTCCTCGTCGTTGCCGACCTGCTGCATCAGCGGGATGAGCTCCCGCGCGACGTACGGGAAGGTGACGAACATCGTCGCGAGAATGATGCCCGGCAGGGCGAAGATGATGCTGATGTCGTGCTCCTGGAGCCAGACGCCGAACCAGCCGTGCAGTCCGAAGAGCAGCACGTACATCATGCCGCAGATCACCGGCGAGACCGCCAGCGGCAGATCGATGATGGTGATCAGGAAGCTCTTGCCCTTGAATTCGAACTTCGCGATGGCCCACGAGGCGGACAGTCCGAACAGCGTGTTGACGGGTACGACCACCAGCGCGGTCAGCAGCGTGAGCCGGATGGCCGCCGCGGTGTCGGGATCGGCGAACCCGCGCAGGTACGCGCGCCAGCCATGCTCCAGTGCCATCACGAATACCGTGGCCAGCGGCGCAAACAGCAGTGCCGCAAGAAATGCAAGCGATACAGCGATGAATGCCCACCGTACGAGCGAGCTCAGGATCGTGTCACGCCCGGGGCGGGTCGCGAGAGTCTCGAGCGCAGCGATCTGGGCGCCGGCCGTCATCAGCGCGCCACCGCGACGAGCCGCCGCCGTCCCCATGTCTGCAGCAGATTGATCGTCAGGAGGAAGGCGAAGGAGAAGACCAGCATGACGAAGCCGAGAGCCGCGGCGCCCTGGTAGTCGAATTCCTCCAGGCGAATCACGATCAGCAGGGGCGTGATCTCGGTCTTCATCGGCAGGTTGCCCGCAATGAAGATGACCGAGCCGTACTCTCCGACGGCGCGCGCGAAAGCAAGCGTGAAGCCCGTGAGCAGCGCCGGCAGGACGGTCGGAAGAATGATCCTCCTGAAGACATAGAGCCGCCCGGCGCCGAGTGTTTCCGCGGCATCCTCCAGGTCGCGCTGCACTTCCAGCAGTGCGGGCTGCATCGACCGCACGGCGAAAGGCAGCCCGATGAGCGTCAGTGCCACTGTGACTCCGATCCAGGTGTAGGCCACCTTGATACCCAGGGGCTGCAGATACCGGCCGATCCAGCCGTTCTCGGCGAACACGCTGGTGAGGGCAATGCCCGACACGGCTGTGGGCAGGGCGAAGGGCATGTCAATCAGTGCATCAATCAGTTTTCGTCCCGGAAACTCGTAGCGCACCAGCGTCCAGGCGATGATGAATCCGAACACGAGATTGATCGAGGCGGCGAGGAACGAAGCGCCGAAGGACAGCCGGTACGAGCCCAGCGCGCGTTGGCTGGTGACGACGTGCACGAACTCGCTCCAGGGCATTGAGGCGGCCATGAGCACCAGCGCCGCGAGCGGAATCAACACGATGCCACTGAGGAAAAACGTGGTGAACCCAAAGGTAAGGCCGAAGCCCGGCAGTACACTAGGTTGTCGGATCGTGCTCATGGCGCGGGCCCTTCGTGTTCCCGATGCACCATGAGCACGGGCCACCGCCCCGCCGCGAACAGCGACTCGAAGCGTTGCGCGAGCCCCAGGGATTCGCGGATCCCGAGAATCAACATCTGATCGGCCGATTCACCGAGCTGGCGCGCGAGCTCGTGAGAGACTTCCCCAAAGCGCAGCTCGGTTCTCATCTCCAGCCCGTGTACCGCCTGCGCCTCGGAACGGGCGTCGAGCAATGCTCGCACACCGTGCGGGCGCTGCGTCATCGGGGTGTGATGGGGAAGAATGCCGATGTAGACGGCTTCCGCCGATACATGGCGCAATATGCTCGCCGACACGGCGAGCGTGGCTCGCCTCACTGCTTCATCTTCCCAATGAATGAGCACCCGCTGCGGCGGTGCCGCGTTTTGGGGCAGGACGAGAACCTCTTCGGCTCCATGCTGCAGGAGCCATTCCACCTGGAACGCGGCGTCGGCATGGGAGGCGATGACCGTAGTGCCACTGAATTCGGCGCCCGCTTCGACAAGTGCGCCGGGCATTCCGAGCTTCGGCTCGACACGCGTTGAGATTCGCGTCTTCATGCGCAACGCGAGCTCGGCGAGCATAGGTTGGTGGACCAGTGCATCCGCCAGCTCGTCGGTCGGCGCGCAAGTCGTAAAGCTCGACAGAGGCGTCGGCAGGATGTGAATGCGGCGAACGCCGATGACGACGTTCTGTCCCGTTGTGATCTGGAATGCGCGCCGCTCGTGTTGAGTACGCGTCACCTCCAGGAATGCGTTACCGACACCGTCTCCGTTCGACAGCGGGGCGCCATCCGGACCATCATCGATTCGGATGCGCATCCGCTCCAGCGCGCCCGTGAACAGGATTTCCTCGACCTCTCCCCGCGTCAGATATCCGGCGGAGAGGGCGTCGCGTGTCGGCGCGATTTCAATTTCCTCGGGACGTACGACCGCGACGACCTCGTGTTCGCGGGCACCGTGAAAGGGGCTGGGCATGCTTGCGCTCGCGTTCACGGGGGTCTGGCCGAACCGGATACCGTCCCTGGTCTGGCGCGCGAGGATCAGATTGGCGGCACCCAGAAACGTGGCGACGAACCGCGTTGCCGGACGCGTATACAGCTCGTGCGGCCGGCCCAGCTCCAGCAACCGACCGAGATTCATGACGCCGATCCGATCGGCGAGCGCGAAGGCTTCCTCCTGGTCGTGCGTGACCAGCACCGTCGTGATGCCGAGCTCGCGTTGCACCTGCCGGATGGTGCGGCGCAGCTCTTCCCGGATCTTGGCATCCAGCGCCCCGAACGGCTCATCCAGCAGCAGGACTTCAGGCTTGTGCGCCAGGGCGCGGGCAACGGCCACGCGTTGCTGCTGGCCGCCCGAGAGCTGTGCCGGCAGGCGCTGATCCATGCCCTCCAGAGCCACCAGGCGCAGCAGCTCCTGCCGCCGCTGCCGGCGCTCGGCGGCGCGCATTCGGCGCACCCGTAGAGCGAATTCGATGTTGTCCGCCACCGTCATGTGGCGGAACAGCGCGTAATTTTGAAACACGAGCCCCACTCCGCGATCCCGGGCGGCGACATGGGTGACATCGCGGCCATGCAGCGAGATCCGGCCATGATCCACCCCGGAAAGGCCGGCAACCGCCCTCAGGAGGGTGCTCTTGCCGCTGCCGCTGGGCCCGAGCAGCACGAAAAATTCGCCATCACCGATGTCGAGCGACACGTCGTTGACGACTGGCAAGCCCTGGTAGCGCTTGGTCACCTGATCGAGGGTGATGGACATGTTCTTGGAATTCTGCAGCCCGAGAGGGAGGCCATGCTACCGGCGATGGGTCGGGGGCGTCAGTTATACGAGGGTCGCGCGGTGGTTACAAAAGGGTTACAGGCCCCCGCGGCAGGGCTCAGATAATCGTCAGCACGCCCTCGCAGCCCTTGAGGTCCTTCACGAGGGCGACCACCTGCTCGCTGCTCTCGGCAACGATGACGTACGAAATCGACAGGAAGTTGCCGTTTTCGCTGAGACGTTCGGTGACCCGATCGGTGTCCAGGCCGGGCGCGTGCCGGAGCATGATGGCGTGCACACGTGCGCGGAACTCGTCCGAGGGGCGTCCCACGACCTTCATCGGATAGTCGGTCGGAAACTGCAGCAGCGGCTGCTCTACCATGGCCGCCCGGCGAGCTCACGCTTGTAGGCCTGCAGCTCGCCCGATATCCGGCGCCACAGCGGTCCAGGCTTGCCGTTGCCGACCGGCCTGCCGTCGAGGCTCGTTACCGGCTGCACTTCCCGGGTCGCCGCCGAGATCCACACTTCGTCGGCCGTGCGCAGCTGCGCTTCGCTGACGCGCACGGCCTGGTAAGGAATGCCTGCACGCACGGCCATTTCCTCCATGACACTGCGCGTCGTACTGGGAAGTATTCGCTGTGAGTTGGGTGGACTCAACACAGTTCCGCCGGTCACGACGTGGACAGCGGACGCCGAGGCCTCCATGAGATCTCCGTCCCGCAGCAGGATCGTCTCCGCCGCACCCGCATCCACCGCAAGCTGCCGCAAGAGGACGTTTGCGAGCAACGCAACGGATTTGATGTTGCATTGTGCCCAGCGTGTATCCTGCGCGGTCACACAGGCCACTCCGCTTTCCAACGTCGCGGCGGATGTGACCGGCAGCGGGGCGCAGAACGCAAAGACGGTTCGCGAAATTTCAGGCAGCGGCGCGTGGTTTCTGCCACGTTCGGCACCCCGCGTGACCTGCCAGTAGACATACTGATCGCCGGCGCCGTTGCGGGTGATCAGCGTTGCAAGCATGTCCCGCCACTCGCTCCGAGTGTGCGGATCTTCCATCCGGACCTCCGCGAGGCTGCGCGTCAGGCGCTCCGCGTGCGCCTCGAATCGGAACGGCCGCCCTGCATAGACCGGCATGACCTCGTAAACACCGTCACCGTAGAGAAATCCACGGTCGAGCGGCGAGATGCGCGCCTCCCACAGGGGCAGGAAGGCTCCATTCAGATAACTGATCGGCAGCGGATCGGCCATGCGAGGCTAATTGAACCACAATCTGACGCCGTCGATCGTGCGCGTCCAAAGCCCACCTGCCGGTACAGCTTTGCGCGGTGCGAGGGGCACACGTGTGACAACCTCGCCGGCGGCGTCGCTGATCGTGAGCTCGCCCACCGGTTTATTGGCGGCAAGGGGTGCAACCAGCGGCTCCTTGAACAGGCGCGCAGCACTCTTGAGGCCTGCGGCCTGTCCCCGGCCGACGGTTACGATGACGTTGTAGGGCACGACGAGCGGCACGTACTCGTCCGCAGACTCGTAGACGCGCGGCTTCAATATCAATTCGCCGGCCGACTTTACTTTGACCGTTTCATAGAAGGTGTAGCCGTAGTTGAGCAGCGCGGAGCTGGCATCTTCGCGCGCCTTGACGCTCGGGGACCCCATTACGACGGAGATCAGGCGCATGCCGTCGCGCTTGGCCGACGTGACGAGGCAGTAGCCCGCGCTTTCCGTGTGGCCCGTCTTCATCCCATCCACCGTGGGGTCGCGCAACAACAGGCCGTTCCGGTTGTGCTGCGTGATGTTGTTCCAGGTGAACTCGCGCAGGCTGTACCACTGATAGTAGTCCGGGAACTCGTTGACCAGCGCATTCGCCAGGATCGACATGTCGCGCGCCGTCGTATAGTGGTTGGGGGAAGGCAATCCGTCGCTGTTCTCGAAGTTGCTGGCCTGCATGCCGAGGCGCTTCGCGTACTCGTTCAGGAGCTGCGCGAACGCCGGCTCCGTGCCGCCAATGCGCTCCGCGAGAGCGATCGTCGCGTCATTGCCGGATTGGACGATCATGCCCTTGATGAGGACTTCGGCCGGCACCGTGCTGCCGACCTTCACGAACGTGCGCGAGCCTTCCGAGCGCCAGGCGTGCTCACTGATCGTGATCGGATCGTTGAGCTTCAGGCGGCCCTCCTGCAGCGCTTTGAAAACTGCATAGGAGGTCATCAGCTTGGTGAGGCTTGCCGGCTCGACGCGCGCGTCGGCGTGATCCTCGGCAAGGACACGGCCGCTGGTGTGATCGACGAGGATGTACGCTTTCGCGTTGACCTCGGGCGGCCTGGGGATCGGTACCGCGGCGCGGCTGGGGCCGCCGGACGTCACAATGGAAACGAGTGCCAGTAGAGCGAGACAGGACGAGCGCAACATCCGTGCAGATCCCCCGAGCCTAAAAGTTGGAAGGCGGCGAATTCTAGAGCACCTCGGGAAATTGCGCATGAACGGTGCGCGTGGGTGAGCCGGAGCTCACAAAGGCGCCGGCTCACGAAGGCGCTGGCTTACGAAGGCGCTGGCTCACGAGCTGGCGCGCCCGCTCCTTCCCGCCAGGTTGGCGATGACCGCGACCAGCTCAGCCGGATCCACCGGCTTGCTGACGTGCCTCTGGTATCCCGCCAGCAGGGCGCGGCTTCGGTCCTCGCTGCGCGCCAGTGCGGTCAACGCAATCGCCGGGACGCGCCCGGCGGCGCCCGGCAACGAGCGCATCTGCTTGATCAGATCGTAGCCATCCTGCTCCGGCATGCCGATATCGCTGACGATCATGCTGAGCAGGCCATTATGATCGACCGCGGCCAAAGCTTCCGCCGCGGATCCCGCCGTGAGAACGTCCGCGCCGCATTCCTCGAGTACGCGCCGGGCAAGGCAGCGGGCGTCCGCTTCATCGTCCACCACGAGAATCCGAAGGCCCGCCAATGCCGGACTCGAATCCGGTCCTTTGGCTGCGGCGCTGTCGGGCGCGGCTTCCGCGCCTTGCACGTGCTGTTGTCCGACGGGCAGCCGCACCATGAACGTCGCCCCCTGGCCATCGCCCGGGCTCTGCACATCCACCGTGCCACCATGCATTTCTACAAGGTTCTTGACAATCGACAGCCCCAGACCGAGTCCACCGTGGCGGCGTGTCGTCGATGCGTCGGCCTGGCGGAATCGATCGAAGATGAACGGCAGGAACTCGGCCTTGATGCCTTGTCCCGTATCGCTGACCACGATTTCAACATGGTCAGCGGCATTGCGCAGCAGCACGTCGACCCTTCCGGCGCGCGGCGTGAATTTGAGCGCGTTGGTCAACAGATTCCACACGACTTGCTGCAGGCGCGCCGGATCCCCGCTGACCGGGCTCGACGAGTGGACTCTCGTCCCGATGACGATGTTCCTGGCATCGGCCGTCGGGCGTACCGCGGTCACCGCGGCATCGATCACGAGCGCCAGATCCGTTCTCTGCAGCTCGAAAAGCAGCTTGCCCGAGAGGATACGGCTCATGTCGAGCAGATCCTCGATCATCTGCGCCTGCAGCCTGGCATTACGCTCGATGACTTCCACACCCTGCGCAATCGTTTCCGTGCGGCGGTCCTTTCCCAGGATGCTCGCCCACCCGACGATGGCATTGAGCGGCGTGCGCAATTCGTGGCTCAGCGTGGCGACGAAGTCATCCTTCAGCCGCGTCGCGCGCTCAGCCTCGGAGCGCGCCGCACGCTCGCTGACGAGGAGGGATTCGCGGTACTCCTCGGCGCGCCGCCGCTCGGCGATTTCCTTCTCGAGCAGCCGGCGCCGCTCATCGAACCGGCGGCTGATCGTCGCCGCCGCACCGACCAGCAGCAGGCTCAGAACGATGGTGGCCGCCAGCACGGCCTCGCTGAAGAACCGGGCCTGTTGCTCCTGTTGCCGCCGCAGCTCGAGCAGCCGCCGTTGCACGGCTTCGAGCTCCGAGGAATCGCGCCGGAACGCCTCCATCAGCCGCTGGCCTTCCCCTTCGGCAACCTTCTGGACGGCATTGGGCCGCTCGCCGGCCTGTGTCGCGTGGATCGACTCCTGCAGCTCATCGAGCTTCGCGCCGGCGAGCTGCGCCAGGTTCGCAATGGCGGTCTGGGTCGCGGGCTCGTTGCTGCTCAGGCGGCGCAGCTCGCTCAGGGCCAGCCTGATCTGCGCGATCGCGGCGTCGTACTGGGTGAGATAAGCGGGATCCTCCGTCAGAAGGAAGCCTCGCTGGTTGGTCTCCGTGTCGGTCAGCGCGCCGTTCAGGTCATCGAGCGTCTGGAGGACATCGTAGGACCGTTGCACGCGTGCGCTGGAATCTGCAAGTGCGGCGAGCTCGGCGTAGCTGACGAAGCCGATTGCGAGTATGGCGCTGAGGGCGCCCACGAACGCGAAGATGGCCAGCATGCGACGTTGTGATTTCGGCATGTTGGCAGCTCCGTGCGGTCCGGCTCAATCGTTTGTCAGTCGCGCAGCGGGGAATCCGAGCGCGGCAAGCCGGGCCGCCAGCTGATCGAACTCCGCCACCGTGTTTATGGGCCCGAGGCGCACC
This sequence comes from Steroidobacteraceae bacterium, assembly GCA_050738795.1. Taxonomy (GTDB): domain Bacteria; phylum Pseudomonadota; class Gammaproteobacteria; order Steroidobacterales; family Steroidobacteraceae; genus 13-2-20CM-66-19. The sequence continues at coordinate 37,107 of JBOIAD010000133.1, read as the reverse complement.
CGGTACAGGGGCGCCTTGCCGTCCGGCGGCGCGACTATGAAAGCGCTCGCGAGACCGCCCGCGTGCAGGCGGCTCACGACGCGCTGCGCGTTGTGTTCGTCGGAGTACGCTCCTGCCTGAACATAGAGCGTGGGTGGAGGAAGCTCCGTCGTGCGGGTGAGGATATCGGGCTCCTGCACGGTAAGAGCTCTGACTTCGACCAATGTCGTGCCCTCGCGCAGCATGTCGAGCTTTGCCGCCGCGGTGTACGACAAGTCGATGAGGCGGTTGGCAACGAACGGACCGCGATCGTTGACCCTGACGACGACACTGCGACCGTTGCGCAGATTGGTGACCCGCGCGTAGGTGGGAAGGGGCAATGTCTTGTGCGCCGCCGACATTCCATACATGTCATAGCGTTCGCCGCTGGAGGTGCTCTCGCCATGAAACGTCGGCCCGTACCAGGAAGCCACCCCGCGCTCTACATAACCGTCGCCTGAAGCGAGCACGACGTAACGCTTGCCCAGCACGCTGTAAAAAGGTGGATTGCCATGCGCGCTGCGTGGTTCGCGGCGCGGAATGGCGTCCGGGATGGAAGTCACGTCGGCCGGTACGGCGGGCACGGGCACCGGGACAGTCTCGGAGGCGGGGGGCGGGCGCCGGCCAGCGACTGAACAGCCCGCCAGCATGGCTACGCCGACACACGCCGCAAGCCGCGCACCGGCTGGGTGCATGATGATGCCGAGCCTCAAGGCCGAGAGCTCTGCACGCGGCTCAAGATGGCCTCGGCAAGGTCATGCACTGCCATGGCGTAGCGTGCGCTGCGGTTATAACGAGTGATGACGTAGAAGTTCCTGAATCCCACGCGGTATGCCGGACCGTCCTGCTGCTCGGCCGAGATGAGGACTGCCGGAGTGGTCCCGGGTTGATTTCCCTGTACCGCGACGCCTTGGGCGTTGAGACTGTCGACCGTCTCGTTCAGTTCCAGATTGCGCGGGTCGATCTGGAATTTCGGGTCCGGGTCCAGTCTGGTCTCGGCCAGCACCGCTCCTCCGGGTTCCCATCCGTGCTCCACGAAATAGTTCGCGATGCTCGCGAGGACATCGTTCCAGTCCGTCCACAGATCGCGCTTCCTGTCCGTGTTGCCGTCGACCGCATAGCGCCGGTAGCTCGAGGGCATGAACTGCGGCACCCCCATCGCACCGGCATACGACCCGGTCACGGTCAATGGATTCAGACGCTCCTCGGAGGCGAGCAGCAGAAACTGCTCGAGCTCGCTGCGGAAGTAATCGCTGCGCGGCGGGTAGTCGAATGCAAGCGTCATGAGCGAGTCAAGCACGCGGTAATGTCCTGTGACACGGCCATACTTGGTTTCGACGCCAATGATCGCGACGAGATATTCAGGCGGGATGCCACGGTCCGCCGCGATCCTCTCGAGGACGTCACGGTGCTCGACGTAGAACTGCACGCCCTGCGAGATGCGCTCTTCGGTGAGGAATCGCGCGTGATATTCCCACCAGGGTGTCACTTTCTCGGCCGGCCGCATCATGGTCTCGACGATCTTCGGTTGTGGTTGGGCTTTGGAGAGCAGCTTGAGCACTTTCCTGCGGCTCAGCGCATCGCGCGTGACGACGTCATCGACGAAAGCGGCGATGTCGCTGCGCTTCAGATCGAACCTCGCGCTCGGCGCGTAGGCCGTCTGCGCACTCACGGGCGCGAGCAGGAGCACGAGCGATAAGGAAATTGTTCTGTTCAAAGTCCTGGTTTTGCCGGCGTGATGGTGCGCATTTCGCGGGTACTCGACCCCGGGAGTGTCCGGCCGCGGGCCCCGTGATTACGAGCTGACGAGTTTCCTGTGCGAATACAGCGCCATGAGAATACCGAACCCTGCCAGCAGGGTCACCACCGAGGTTCCGCCGTAGCTGACGAGCGGTAGCGGCACGCCGACCACCGGCAACAGGCCGCTGACCATGCCGGCATTGATGAAGACATAGACGAAGAACGTCAGTGCCAGGCTTCCCGCGAGCAGCCGGGCAAAAGTGTCCTGGGTCTGTGTCGATAGATAGATGGCGCGGCTCACCACGAACAGGTAGAGCAGCAGCAACAGCCCCAGGCCAAGCAGACCGAATTCCTCGCCGACGACGGCAAAGATGAAATCCGTGGAGCGCTCGGGAAGGAAATCCAGTTGCGCCTGGCTGCCGTGCATCCAGCCCTTGCCGAACACGCCGCCTGAGCCGATCGCGATCTGTGACTGGATGATGTGGTAGCCGGCCCCGAGCGGGTCGGTCTGCGGGTCGAGGAACGTCAGCACCCGCTTTCTCTGGTAGTCGTGCATGAAACTCCAGCCGAACCAGGCGCCCAGCAGGCCGAGGCCGGTCAGCGCGGCCATGATGCGCATCGACAGGCCCGCCATGATGATGACCAGCGCGCCCGCTATGGCGATCAGCGCGGCGGTGCCCAGATCCGGCTGCACGGCGACGAGGCCTACGGGAAGCAGGATGAGGGCGCTGAGGATGAGCAGCGAGGGCCAACTCGGCGGCAGCGCCCGCTCATGCAGGAACCACGCGCAGGTCATGGGCACGGCGAGCTTCATCAGCTCGGAGGGCTGGAAGCGGACGATTCCAAGATCGAGCCAGCGCTGGGCCCCTTTGCCGATGTGGCCCGTCGCGAAGACGATGACCAGAAGCAGGATGCCCACCGCATACAGCCACGGGGAGCTGCGGCGCAGAAAGTTGGGGTTGACCTGGGCCAGAACGAGCATCGCCACGGTTCCCAGCGCCAGCCGTCCCAGTGTCCGGAAGATGGTGCCGATGTTCTGGCCCGATGCGCTGTACAGCACGATCAGCCCATAGATGGCGATCAACGCGAGCCCGATGATCAGCGGTCCGTCCAGTTTCAGCGCAAACAGGACCCGCGCCGCGCCGGTGAGGGTGCGGCGCGTGCGCGATCCGGATGTGACTTCTTCGTAGATCATGAGTGTGTTGCCAATGTGCGGCCCGTGTCGGGAGCCGCTGCGCGCTTTTGCTGCGGCGGCGGCACGGCGGGAGCCTCAGGCTTCCCCGGCACAGGCTCGCCCGGGGGCGCGCTCGCAGGAATATCCGCCGGCTTGAGCTTGCCGTCGGGACCGAGCAGATACGAGTCCATGACTTTACGCGCTATCGGTGCTGCCGCGCTCGCTCCTGCGCCGCCATTCTCCTGCAAAACCGCCAGTGCGATGCGAGGTGCATCCGCGGGAGCGAAGGCAATGAACCAGGAATGGTCACGCAGCCGCTCGTCGATCGCCTTTGCGTTGTAACGCTCGTTCTGCGCGACCGAGAAGACCTGCGCCGTCCCGGTCTTGCCTCCAAAAGTATATGGCGCGTGCGCGCCGATCGCCGCCGCGGTGCCGTGAGTCGTGACGCCGATCATGCCGTGAATCACACGCTGCCAGTCCTCCGGGCTGATGCCCGTGATCGCGCCCTCGGGGACCGGCGGAAAGCGTTGAATTTTTCCAGTGAGGGGATCACGCAGTGCCGTGACCAGCCGTGGCTTGAATGCCTTGCCGCGCGTGGCCAGGACGCTCGCGTAGTGCGCAAGCTCGATGGGCGTGACCGTCAGGTATCCCTGGCCGATTCCCAGGTTGACCGTCTCGCCGGGGAACCAGACCTGGTCCGCCGGGCGGGCGAAGGCCTTGGCCTTCCACGCGCGCGAGGGCAGCAGGCCGGCTTTCTCGCCTCCGATGTCGATGCCCGTGGGCTTGCCGAAGCCGAAGGGCGCCATGAAGGATGAAATCCGGTCCACGCCCAGCGTGTTGGCGAGCCCATAGAAATACACGTCACACGAGCGGGCGATCGCATCGTCCAGGTCGACGTAGCCGTGATGCTCATTGTGGTATTCGCGGAAGATGCGCGAGCTGCCGGGAAGATGAAACGAGCCCGCGCAATAGCGCCGCTGCTCCGGATCCACCATGTGATACGTCAGTCCCGCCAGGGCAATGACGGGCTTCACGGTCGAGCCGGGTGGGTAGGTGCCGCGCAGCGCCCGGTTGAACAGGGGCCGGTCGATGTCGTCCTGCAGAATACGGTACTCGGCCGAGGTGATTCCGCGGCCGAACATGTTGGGATCGAATCCCGGCAGGCTGACGAGCGCGATCACGTCACCATTGTTGGGATCGAGCGCAACGACGGCTCCCCGATGCCCCGCCAGCGCGTCCTCCGCAGTGCGCTGCACCTTCAGGTCGATGGAGAGCACCACATCTGCGCCTGCCGCTGGCGGCTTCGTGCGCAAGTTGGGCACGAAAGCTCCCTGGCGCTCCACCGAACGGCCCTGGGCGTTGACCAGGATTTCCCGAAAACCGTTCGTACCGTGCAGTTGTGGCTCGTAGGCACTTTCCACGCCGAGCTTGCCGATGAGCGTTGTGCCAGCGTAGGCGGCACGGTCGATGTGCTCGAGATCCTGCTCGCTGATCGCGCTGACGTAGCCCAGCGCATGCACGGCCAGCGCGCCGCTCGGATACCAACGCGTCTGCCGGGTCTTGATGTCGAGGCCGGAGAATTCGAACCGCCGGACGGCGAATCGAGCTACGTCCTCGTCCGACATGCGCAGCCGGATCGGTACGCTATCGAAGCTGCGCCGCGACTTGATGGCGCGCAACAGCTCGTCGATATCGTCGGGCCGGATGATGCCGAGCGCCTCCAGCGACTTCAGCGTACCGGGCAGGTCTGCAACCTCCTCCGGAATTAGCTCTAGCTGGTAGGCAGGCGTGTCGCCGGCAATGTCCTCGCCGTTGCGGTCGAGGATGAGGCCGCGCGCAGCCGGAATCGGCTCCGTGCGGACCCGGTTGCCCTGTGACAGATCGGCGTAATAGTCGTGTCGCACCACCTGCAGGAGGTACAGGCGTCCAAGCAGTCCAATCGTCAGCAGTGCGATACAGGCAGCCGCGACCAGCGCCCGCTGATCGAAAAGGCGCTGCTCGCTCCAGTGATCCTTGATGTGTACGCCGCGAGCCATTCTGCTGCCGGTCAGTGCCGCCGGTCGTGGGTTGCGGCGAGAACGGCCGCGACCGGTGCCCACAGGATTGCGCCCGATACAGTGTGAGTCCACCGCAGCGGGTTCGTGATGGGGTGGCCGGTCCAGCCGTCGATGGCGAAGAGAATGAACTCGTACGTGACCAGCGCCGCGAACACGATCAGCGACTGTTGAAACGCCGGTTTCGAGCGGATCTTCTGATGCTCCCGCACGGCGATATAGGTGACGAGGCACAGCGCGAGCGCGTGCTCACCCAATACGGGGCCCTGAAAGACATCCAGCAGCAGGCCTGCGAAGAAGCCCAGCGCGATGCCGCCGGCTCGCGGAGCGGCGATGGACCAGTAGAGCACGGTCAGGACGAGAAAAGCCGGCCGCACGATGCTGAGCCAGGGCGGCAGAGGCAGCACGGTCAGGATCAGCCCGATCAGCGCGGTGAAGATCATTCGGCCTCGAGACGCGCCGTTCATGGCTGCCTCGGCTTGGGACCGCTCGGCGGCGGCGATATTGCGGCTGCGCTGCCGGGGGAAGCGGGCGCAGCCTTCGGCTGTCCCGGACTGCTGGGCGGAGGCGCCTGCGGTGGCCTCTTGGACCCGGCAGTGGGGGAGGCGGCCGGGTGGGGATGCGGCGCGGGTTGCGGCTGCATGCGGGCGTTGCCGACCTTCGAATCTTCGGCGGTTGCCGCGGCGGGCGCCGCGGGATGCCCCTCCCGAAACCAGACGAGCATGACTTCGCGGTCGGTATCCATGCGGGCGAACGGGATGGCACGAACCTGAGCCAGTGGCTGGACCGCGTCGTGATGCACCTCGGACACCCGCCCCACGGGGTAGCCTGCCGGGAAGACTCCGCCCAGTCCTGAGGTCAGGAGCAGATCGCCAGCCTTCACGTCCGCGTTCGACGGCAGGTAGGGAAGCGCAAGTGAGACGGTATCACCCGTCCCGACCGCGATCGTCCGCAAGCCACTGCGCTCGACCTGCACAGGCACGGCATGTTCAGGGTCCGTGATGAGGATGACCTCGGCGCTCCAGGGGCCGACATGAGTCGTCTGGCCCAGCAGGCCCTTATCGTCCATGACCGCCTGGCCCTTGAAGACTCCGTTGGTGGTGCCTCGATCGATCAGCACGCGCTGGCGCAGGCTGTTCAGCTGGATATCCACGATCTCCGCGACCAGCCAACGCTCGGCCACCGCGGGCAGAGCATCCCTCAGTCCCCGCAACTGATCGTTTTCACGCGCGAGGGCCTCGTAGCGCATCGAGCGCAGCTCGAGCTCCCGCAGCCGCACGAGCAGCCGGGCATTTTCGGCCCGGAGTGCCTCGCGCGTCTCGACGCTCTCGTTGATCCATTGCCAGGCGGCCGAGGGCGAGCTGACGGCGAGCTGGATCGGATAAACGGCGGCTTGCAGGACATAGCGAACCCGCTCGAGCCACTCCTCGCGCTGGTCGAGGAACATGATGACGATCGACAGGGTCGCATAGAGCGTGAAACGGAAGCCGGGAGAGCCTCCCCTTCCGGACAGCGTTCGGCTGGCCCCTGTGCCGAAGGCGGCCATTCGTTGACGAGGGCCGCCGCTATTCGAGGCCGAAGTGACCGGGGCCCAGCTCGTCCATCAGCTCGAGAATGCGCCCCCCACCACGCGCCACGCACGTGAGAGGGTCATCCGCCACGACGACGGGCAGGCCGGTCTCTTCCGTGAGGAGCTTGTCGATGTCGCGCAGCAGGGCGCCGCCACCGGTCAGCACGATGCCGCGCTCGGCGACGTCGGCTCCAAGCTCGGGAGGAGTCTGTTCGAGCGCCTGCTTCACGGCGCTGACGATGCTCTGCAGGGGCTCCTGTAGCGCTTCCAGAATCTCGTTGCTGTTCAACGTGAAGCTGCGCGGCACGCCCTCGGACAGGTTGCGTCCCTTGACCGACAGCTCGCGCACCTGCTGCCCCGGATAGGCGGAGCCGATCTCGATCTTGATGCGTTCAGCCGTGGCCTCGCCGATGAGAATGCCGTAGTTGCGGCGAACGTAGTTCATGATCGCTTCGTCGAAGCGATCGCCCCCGATACGGGCGGAGTTGGCGTAGACGATGCCATTCAGCGACAGGACTGCAACCTCGGACGTGCCGCCCCCTACGTCGAGCACCATCGAGCCGCGCGCCTCGTGCACAGGTAATCCTGCACCAACGGCGGCCGCCATAGGCTCGCTCACGATCGCGACGTTGCGCGCTCCCGCGCCTTCCGCGGATTCCCGGATGGCGCGGCGTTCCACCTGAGTGGAGCCGAACGGCACACAGACGAGCACGCGCGGCGAGGGCTTGAGCATCCGGTTGCCGTGCACTTTATTGATGAAGTGCTGCAGCATCTTCTCGGTGTAGGTGAAGTCGGCGATCACGCCATCCTTCATGGGCCGCACGGCCGTGATATGCCCCGGCGTGCGGCCCAGCATGCTCTTGGCCTCGGAGCCCACGGCGACGATGATCTTCCCACCGCCGCGGGTGGATTCGTCCTGCACCGCGACGACGGACGGCTCATTGAGCACGATGCCCTTGTCGCGGACGTAGATGAGCGTGTTTGCTGTTCCCAGGTCGATCGACAGATCGCTGGAGAAATAGCCGCGCAAGCGTTTGAACATGAATTGGCGACCGGAATTAAAGTGCGGCGGGGGACCCCAAAAGTGGCGCGTAATCTAGCAACCGACAGGACATTCAGCAAGGCAACATGTATGATTTTGCGCTGTTTTTCGCATTCCCGAATGCGCACTCGCGCACATTGCGCACCGAAAGTCCCATGGCTCTGACACGCGAACAGATTGAAAATATCGCCGACCTGGCACGCCTTGAGCTGCAGCAGGCGGAAGCTGCTGTCTATCAGGAGAGCCTGTCGGCAATCGTCGAGTTCGTGGGTGAGCTCGATCGGGCGGACACCGCGAGTGTCGCCCCGATGGCACACCCGCTGCCGGGGCTCTCGCAGCGCCTGCGGGCCGACGAGGTGACCGAGATGGACCACCATGAGCTGTATCAGGCCAACGCGCCACAGGTCGCAGCGGGCCTGTATCTGGTCCCCAAGGTCATCGAATGAATATTCACCGGAAAAGCCTGGCGCAGCTTGCGAAGGGGCTGCGCACGAAGGAATTTTCGAGCGCCGAGCTCGTCCGCGCATTTCTGGATCGCATTGCTGCGAGCCAGCCGGTCCTGAACGCGTTCATCACGGTGCTGCACGAGCAGGCGCTCGCGGCTGCGCAGGCCGCGGACCGGGAGCTGTCCGCCGGCCGCGGCGGTCCCCTCGCCGGCTTGCCGATCGTGCACAAAGATCTCTTTTGCACGGCAGGCGTGCGCACGACGTGCGGCTCGCGCATGCTGGACAACTTCGTGTCGCCTTACGACGCAACCGTCGTCGCGAAGCTCAAGTCTGCCGGTGCGGTGACGCTCGGCAAGTCGAACATGGACGAGTTCGCCATGGGCTCATCCAATGAGACGAGCTTCTACGGACCGGTGCGCAATCCCTGGAGCACGGAGCTGGTGCCCGGCGGGTCATCCGGCGGCTCCGCAGCGGCAGTCGCCGCGCGCTTGGCACCTGCCGCGACTGCCACGGATACCGGTGGCTCCATACGCCAGCCGGCGGCTCTCTGTGGCGTCACGGGAGTCAAACCCACCTACGGGCGCGTGTCTCGCTACGGAATGATCGCGTTTGCCTCCAGTCTCGATCAGGGTGGCGTCATCGCGGCGAGCTCGGCCGATGCCGCGCTGGTGCTGCGGGAGATGGCGGGATTCGACGCCAACGATTCCACGAGTGTGGACCTGCCGGTGCCGGACTACACCGCCACGCTCGATGCGCCGCTCGCCGGACTGAAAGTCGGACTGCTGAAGGAATTCTTCGACAAGGGCCTCGATCCGCAGAACGAGAAGCGCATTCGCGAGGCGCTCGCGGTCTACGAGCGGCTCGGCGCGAAGCTGCGCGAGGTGAGTCTGCCCAATCTGCCGCTATCGGTGCCGGCGTACTACGTCGTCGCGCCCGCGGAGTGTTCCTCCAATCTTGCCCGCTTCGATGGTGTGCGCTACGGACATCGCTGCAAAGAGCCGCGCGATCTCATGGACCTTTACAAGCGATCGCGTGGCGAAGGCTTCGGCGCCGAGGTCAAGCGCCGGATCATGACAGGCACCTACGTGCTCTCGGCGGGTTACTACGACGCCTATTATCTGAAAGCCCAGAAGGTGCGCCAGCTCATCGCGGCAGACTTCACGCGCGCTTTCGGCGAAGTGGATGTGTTGATGGGGCCGACCACACCGACGGCGGCATTTGCGCTCGGAGCGAAGACCTCGGATCCGATCACGATGTATCTGAACGATATCTACACCATCGGTGCCAACCTGGCGGGATTGCCCGCAATCTCCATTCCGTGCGGCTTCACAGCGGGGCTGCCCGTCGGCCTGCAGATCGTGGGTCCGCATTTCAGCGAGGGCAGGCTGCTGAATGTGGCGCACCTGTTCCAGCGCGAGACCGACTGGCACACGCGCATGCCGGAGCGATTCGCATGAGCGCGCAGCAGTGGGAAACAGTCATCGGGCTCGAGATCCACGCCCAGCTCGCGACGCGCGCGAAGATCTTCTCCGGCTCGGCCACCGCCTATGGCGCGCCGCCCAATGCGCAGGCCAACCTCGTGGACCTGGGCTATCCGGGGGTACTGCCCGTATTGAACGGCGAGGCGGTGCGCATGGCCGTGAAATTCGGTCTGGCGATCGACGCGCGCATCGCGAGTCATTCGGTGTTCGCACGCAAGAACTATTTCTATCCGGATCTTCCGAAGGGCTATCAGATCAGTCAGTACGAGCTGCCCGTGGTGGCTGGCGGTGCGATCGAGATTGTCCTGGAGGACGGCACGCGCAAGCGTGTCGGCGTGACACGCGCGCATCTCGAGGAAGACGCGGGTAAGTCGCTGCACGAGGGACTGCCTGGAGTCTCCGGCATCGACTTGAATCGCGCCGGCACGCCGCTCGTGGAGATCGTTTCCGAACCCGACCTGCGCTCGGCGAAGGAGGCTGTCGCCTACATGAAGAAGGTGCACACACTCGTGCGCTACCTGGAGATCTGCGACGGCAACATGCAGGAAGGCTCGTTCCGCTGCGATGCGAATGTATCGGTGCGCCGCAAGGGGGCGCAGAGCTTCGGCACCCGGGCGGAGATCAAGAACCTCAATTCGTTTCGATTTGTCGAGAAGGCCATCAACCATGAGGTGGCGCGCCAGATCGACGTGCTGGAGTCGGGCGGCAAGGTGAAGCAGGAGACGCGTCTGTACGACCCCGACAAGGGGGAGACGCGCTCGATGCGATCGAAAGAGGAGGCGAACGACTACCGGTATTTTCCCGATCCGGATCTGTTGCCGGTGGTCCTGGACGAGACGTTCATCGCGGGCGTGCGCGCGAGTCTGCCGGAATTGCCGGATCAGAAGGCTGCGCGGCTGTGCTTACAGTACGGGCTCTCGGTGTACGACGCTGGCGTGCTGACGGCCAGCCGCGAGATTGCCGACTACTATGAAGAAGTCGTGGGCACGGGTGCGAGCGATGGAACGAGACCCGACCCGAAGCTGGCGGCGAACTGGGTGATGGGTGAGCTGGCCGCCGCGCTCAACAGGGACGGGCTGGACATCGGATCCGGCAAGCTGCCGGCTGCACGGCTCGCGGGGCTGCTGGCGAGAATCGCCGATCAGACCATCTCGGGGAAAATCGCCAAGGAAGTGTTCGAGGCGATGTGGGCGGGCGGTGCAAGCGCCGACGAGATCATTCAGGAGAAGGGGCTGAAGCAGATCACGGATACGGCTGCGATCGAGCGCGCGATCGAGGAGGTCATGGCGAGGAATCCGGGCCAGCTCGCCGACTATCGCGCGGGCAAGGACAAGCTGTTCGGGTTTTTCGTGGGACAGGTGATGAAGGCGACCGGCGGGAAGGCAAATCCCGCGCAGCTCAATGAGCTGCTGAAAAAAAGGCTGCCTGGTTAATCTGGCTGCAAGTCGCCGGCGGCGCGCTGCGACTGAGCGTGCGGGTTGTGCTGCGGCAGGTCGTGCCCCATTCTGAAGACCATGACTGAGCTGACTGAACGGACCCCGCACAGCGGCGACGAGGTTCGCCGCTTCATCGTCGAGAACCGCCCGGTTCGGGGCCATTGGGTGCGCCTCGATTCGGCCTGGCGCGAGCTGTGCGCGCATTCCGAGTATCCACGGCCGGTGCGCGAACTGCTTGGGCAGGCGGTTGCCGCGTCAGTCCTGTTCGCCGCGGCGCTGAAGTTTCGTGGCACGCTGACTTTGCAGCTTCAGGGGGACGGCGCCATCAGCCTGCTCGTGGCCCAGTGCACGCACGACTTTCGGCTACGCGCGGTGGCGCGCTTCGATGCAGCCGCGATCCCGGCGGGCCCAAAGGCCGATGCCCGGACATTCCGGCAGCTCGTGGGCACTTCCGGTCGGATCGCCGTCACCGTCGAGGCGGATGAGCGCAGCATGCGCTACCAGGGCATTGTGCCGCTCAGCGGGGGTTCTCTGGCGGAGTCGCTGGAGGCCTATTTTGCCTCGTCCGAGCAGCTCCCCACCCGCCTGGCGTTGGCCGCCGATGATGCACGGGGGGCGGGTGTCCTGGTGCAGAAGGTGCCAGAGGCCGCGGCGGAACACGAGTCCGAGCTGGAGGAGACCTGGGAGGACGCGCAGCGCGGCATCGAGAAGCTGAGCCACGCCGATCTGCTCGAGCGGCCCGTGGAAGAGCTGCTCGAGCTCGGCTTCGCTGCGCATGACATGCGCCTGTTCCGAGGTGCGCCCGTAAAGTTCGAGTGCCGCTGCAACCCGGCGCGCGTCGCGGGCCTGCTACGAGCCCTCGGACCGGAGGAAGTCCGGGATCTGTTGCGGGAGCAGGGGGCAGTCACCGTGACCTGCGAGTTCTGCCATCGTCCGTATCGATTCGACGCCGTGGATGTCGAGACGCTTTTTGTCGATGCCGCCCCTCCCCCCGGATCACCCTCGATACACTGAGCCCCGATTTTACTCACTAGTTTGCATTTTGACGGACCATTGTCTCCTTAGAGGAGCAATCGTAATTCGGCACTTGAGCCAGCCGGATCTTGTGGTCTTAGAAGCGCGCGCGTGATAGCATAGTTAAAGAATTGTGCAACTCTTTAACATATGCTTCCTTAGCCTATGCCTTCGCGATCCTCCCAACTCATGGCGTGGCTGCGGGCCGCCGGCGAGCCCAGCAGGCTGCGGCTGCTGGCGCTCTGCGGTCAGCGTGACCTGAGCGTTTCCGATCTTGCACGCGCTCTCGGGCAAAGCGAGCCAAGGGTTTCGCGACATCTGCGCATCCTCTGCGAGGCAGGTCTGCTCGAGCGCCTCAGGCAGGGGCAGTGGGTCCATTACCGGCTGGCCACCGGTCCCGCCGCCGCAAGTTTCGCCCAGGGATTGCTGGCGCAGCTCGATCGGGCCGATCCGCAGCTCAGCCGCGATCTGGATCGTGCGCAGGCCCGTGCGCCGGATGGCGGTTCCGCAAGCGCGCGCGATATCGCTGGGACGTTCGAGTCCCGCCTCGGGCGGGCGTTGCAGGGCTTCATGGACGCGAACACGCCGGTGACGCAGTCGGCTTCGGCTCTCGTGGTGGGAGTCGAGCATCTGGAGTTGCTCGAGAGTGCCGCAACGATGGCGGGCCAATGCACGGCGATCGCCCACTCGCGCCGCGCCGCGCAGGGCGCGCGGGCGTATGCGGAGCGCCGCGGATTCAACTGCCGGGTGCTGCTGGCCGGCGGCGCAGGCGGCTTGAGCGAACGCGACATCGCCCGCGCCGGACAGTCATTCGAGGTCGTCATCCTGGACCACCTCGCCGCGGCTGAGACCGAGTTCGCGGGAATGCTCGCGTATGCACGGCGTGCGCTCGCGCCGACGGGGCGGATGTGGCTGTTCGAGCGCTACGAATCCCTGGAGATTTCCCGCGAAAAGGTGGTCGAGCATCCGCTGGCGCGCTTGCGGCGCCTGCTCGGCGAGCTCGGGCTGCGCTGCGAGCGCTTGAGTCCGATCGAAGCCGATGGCGAGCACGTGCTGGCCGCGGTAGCCGCGCCGGCTGCCAACATGGAAGAAACAACATTGAGGCACGCATGAGAACGATCGATCTGCCCCCGGCTCCCGCGCGGCCTGCCGGCCCAATAGGAGTCTCATTCGAGTTCTTTCCGCCGGGCGACGCCGACATGGAGGCGACTCTCTGGAAGTCGGTCGAACGGCTTACGCCGCTGGCCCCCCGCTTCGTTTCGGTGACTTATGGGGCCGACGGCTCCACACGCGAGCGCACGCATAATGTCGTGACGCGCATGCAGCGTGAGACTCCCCTGATCGGCGCGCCCCACCTCACCTGCATAGGCGCCACACGCGCGCAGATTCTCGAGATCGCACGTAAATACTGGGATGAAGGCATCCGACATCTGGTGGCGCTGCGGGGCGATCCGCCCCAGGGACAGGCGCGTTACCAGCCGCAGCCGGACGGGTTCGCCTATGCCGCGGATCTGGTTGCGGGCCTGAAGAGTGTTGCGGACTTCGACATCTCCGTGGCGGCCTACCCTGAAGTGCATCCGGAGGCATCCAGCGCGCAATCCGATCTCGACAATCTGAAGCGCAAGATGGATGCAGGCGCATCCCGCGCCATCACGCAGTTCTTCTACGACACCCAGGTCTTTCTGCGCTTCCGGGACAAGTGCGCAAGCGCGGGCCTCAGCACTTGCATCGTGCCCGGAATCCTACCGATCACCCGCTTCCCGCAAGTCTTGCGGTTCGCCGCCCGCGCCGGCGCGAGCATTCCGGATTGGCTGAAAGACCGCTTTCAGGGGCTCGACGACGATGCCGACACGAGGCGCTTGATTGCGGCCAGTGTGGCCATCGAGCAAGTGCATGCGCTGGAGCGCGAAGGCGTCCGGGACTTTCATTTCTACACGCTCAACCGCGCCGAGCTGACGTATGCGATCTGCCATGCGCTCGGCGTGCGTTGCGCAAACCAGCGAGCAGTGGCATGACTTCCTGCAATCACGGCGGTGAGCACAACTCGAGCGCCTTGCGCGGCGACGCCCGCAGGGACGGCGCCCCGGTGCGCGCCGCGGCCGTGCCGTTTGGCATTGCTCCGGTGGACGAGACGCAACGGCGCGAGCGCATCAAGCGCCTGCAGGGGCTGCTCGAAGAGCGCATCGTGGTGCTCGACGGCGCCATGGGGACGATGATCCAGCAGCACAAGCTGGATGAGCGCGCCTTTCGCGGCGAGCGGTTTCGCAGCCATGGGCGGGACCTCAAAGGCAACAACGACATCCTGACACTCACCCGTCCGGAGATCGTCGCCGGCATCCATCGGTCCTATCTCGAAGCCGGCGCCGACATCATCGAGACCAACACCTTCAACTCCAGCGCCATCTCGCAGGCCGACTACGGCACCGAGCTGCTGGTGCCGGAGATCAACTATCGCGCGGCCCGGATCGCGCGCGACAGCGCCGACGAATTCGCGCAAGCGGCCGGCCGCCCGGCATTCGTCGCGGGGGCTCTCGGGCCGACGAGCCGCATGGCCTCGCTCTCGCCCGACGTCAACGACCCCGGCTACCGCAGTGTCAGTTTCGACGAGCTCGTGGCCACCTACACGGAAGCGGGCCGGGCACTGTTGATGGGCGGAGCAGATCTGCTGATCATCGAGACCATATTCGACACGCTGAATGCGAAGGCCGCGATCTACGCGACGCAGCAGCTTTTCGATGAGCTCGCGCTGGAAGTGCCGCTGGTCATCTCCGGAACGATCTCGGATGCTTCCGGCCGGCTGCTGTCGGGCCAGACCACGGAAGCCTTCTGGAATTCCATCCGGCACGCCAGGCCGCTCGCCGTCGGACTCAACTGCGCGCTGGGGGCGAATCAGCTACGCCAATACGTGCAGGAGCTTTCCCGGGTCGCGGATACCTACGTGTGCGCGTATCCGAATGCCGGACTGCCCAACGCATTCGGCGAGTACGACGAGACGCCTGAGGAGACCGCGCAGATTCTGCGCGAGTATGGCGCGTCGGGCCTGCTCAACATCGTGGGCGGCTGCTGCGGGACCACGCCGCAGCACATCCGGCTCATGTCCGAGGAGATGCGGAAATTCCCGCGCAGGGACATTCCCGTCATCGCCCCCAAATGCCGCCTGGCTGGTCTCGAGCCGCTGTACATCGATGAGGATACGCTGTTCGTGAACGTCGGCGAGCGCACCAATGTCACGGGCTCCGCGAAATTCCGCAAGCTCATCGAGGCCGGCGACTATTCCGCGGCGCTGGATGTCGCGCGCCAGCAGGTCGTGAGCGGCGCGCAGATGATCGATGTCAACATGGACGAGGGGATGCTGGATTCGGAAAGCGCGATGGTGCGCTTCCTGCACCTGGTGGCCGCCGAGCCGGACATCGCGCGCGTGCCCGTGATGATCGATTCCTCCAAGTGGACTGTCATCGAGGCGGGACTCAAGTGCGTGCAGGGCAAGGCCGTCGTCAACTCCATCAGCCTGAAGGAAGGCGAGGAAGCCTTCATCGAGCACGCGCGCAAGGTGCGCCGCTACGGCGCCGCAATGGTGGTCATGGCCTTCGACGAGCAGGGCCAGGCGGACAGCGTCGAGCGCAAGCTCGCGATCTGCAGGCGCTGCTACGACATCCTGACCAACCGGGCCGGGGTTGCGCCCGAGGACATCATCTTCGATCCGAACATCTTCGCGATTGCGACGGGGATCGAGGAGCACAACGGTTATGGGCTCGCATTCATCGAGGTCACCCGCCAGATCAAAGCCGCATTGCCCCATGTGCTGGTGAGCGGCGGCGTCAGCAACGTGTCTTTCTCGTTTCGCGGCAACGATCCGGTGCGCGAGGCGATGCACTCGGCGTTCCTGTATCACGCCATTGACGCCGGCATGGACATGGGGATCGTGAATGCCGGTCAGCTGGCGATCTACGAACAGATCACTCCGGACCTGCGCGAAGCCGTCGAGGACGTGATTCTCAACAGGCGGGCGGACGGAACCGAGCGCCTGCTGGAGATTGCCGCCCGATTCAAGGGCGAAGCGGGCTCCAGGCGGCAGACCGACACGCAATGGCGTGGCCTGCCGGTAGCGAAGCGGCTCGAGCACGCGCTGATCAAGGGAATCGACGACTTCATCATCGAGGACACGGAGGAGGCGCGGCTGACGTTCGAGCGGCCGCTGCAGGTCATCGAAGGCCCGCTGATGGACGGCATGAATGTCGTGGGCGACCTGTTCGGCTCGGGCAAGATGTTCCTGCCGCAGGTCGTCAAGAGTGCGCGCGTCATGAAGCGGGCGGTCGCGCACCTCATTCCGTTCATCGAAAAGGACCAGAGCGGCCCATCCCGCTCCAACGGACGCATCGTGATCGCGACGGTGAAGGGTGACGTGCACGACATCGGCAAGAACATCGTCGGCGTGGTGCTCCAGTGCAACAACTTCGAGGTCATCGATCTGGGTGTCATGGTTCCGTGCGACAAGATCCTCGATGCCGCGCGCCGGGAAAATGCCGACTACATCGGCCTTTCCGGCCTCATTACTCCGTCACTGGACGAGATGGTGCACGTGGCGAAGGAAATGCAGCGCCAGGGACTGCAGATCCCACTGCTGATCGGCGGGGCCACCACTTCCCCTGCGCACACTTCGGTGAAGATCGCCCCGCAGTACCACTCGCCGGTGATCTACGTGAAGGATGCCTCGCGCTCGGTGGGCGTGTGCCAGACGCTGTCCACTCAGACCACGCGCGCGGAATATCTGGCGAAGGTGAATGAGGATCATGCGCGCCGGCGCGAACAGCACGCCGGTAAGAAGACCAAGGCGCCCGAAGTCAGTATCGGGCAGGCGCGCTCGAATCGGCGGCGCATCGATTGGGCGGCCTACCGGCCCGTGCGGCCGCGTGCACCCGGTGTCCAGGTCTTCGACAACTATCCTTTGAAGGAGCTGCTCGCGTACGTGGACTGGATGCCGTTCTTCAACGCCTGGGAATTCACGGGCAAGTTTCCGGACATCCTCACCGACCCGGTGGTGGGGGAGGCGGCGAGCAATCTGTACGACGATGTGCGGCGCATGCTGAAGCAGGTGACTGCAGAATCCTGGCTCGGGGTGCGCGCGGTCGTCGGCCTGTTCCCCGCGAATTCCGTCGGTGACGATGTGGAGATCTACACCGGCGAGGAGCGCAACGAGGTGCTCACGACACTGACTTTTCTGCGGCAGCAGAAGGGCAAGTCACCCGGACAGCCACACGAATGCCTGGCGGACTACGTCGCGCCGAAATCCAGCGGGGTGCGCGATCACCTCGGCGCCTTCGCCGTCACCGCCGGCATCGGCATCGAGGAGCACCTGGCCCGTTTCGAGCGCGGCCACGACGACTACTCGAGCATCATGCTCAAGGCGCTGGCGGACCGGCTGGCGGAAGCCGCCGCCGAGCATTTTCACGAGCGCGTGCGGCGGGAGCACTGGGGCTACTCGGCGCAGGAGACTCTCACCAACGCCCAGTTGATCCGCGAGGAATATCCCGGGATCAGGCCGGCGCCGGGCTACCCCGCGTGTCCGGACCACACCGAGAAAGCGAAGCTGTGGCAGCTCCTGAACGCCGAGCACAATGCCGGGATCCGCCTCACCGAATCCTACGCGATGTATCCCACCGCCGCGGTCAGCGGGTGGTACTTCGGACATCCGGAAGCGCACTACTTCGGGGTCGGCAAGATCGATCGCGATCAGGTCGAGAACTACGCGCAGCGCAAGGGCCTTGCGCTCGGCGAGATGGAGCGATGGCTGTCGCCGAATCTCGGCTACGAGCCTGCGTAACCTACGAGCCTGCGTAACGGGCGCTGTCAGGGTCGCGCCGCGCGGGGCGCGCGGGTCTCCTTGCCCAGCACTTGCAGATAGGAGGCGCCGCCGAGATCGCGCATCTGGCCCAGGATCCAGTCGCGCCGGCTCATCACATAGGCAGAGGGCCGGTCGGCCCGCATCCGGACCGGGTTCGGCAGCACCGCCGCAAGCAGTGCCGCCTCGCTCGAAGACAGCCGCGCGGCGGGCTTGTGAAAGAAGCGCTGCGCCGCGGCCTCGACGCCGTACACCCCTTTGCCGAATTCGACGATGTTGAGGTACATCTCGAGGATGCGCTCCTTGGGCCACATGGTCTCGATCAATACGGTCAGCCAGGCCTCCAGCGCCTTGCGTACGAAGCTGCGGCCGTTCCACAGGAACAGATTCTTGGCGACCTGCTGGGAAATCGTGCTGGCGCCGCGCAGCTTCCGGCCTTTCTCACTGGCGCGTACGGATTCGCGGATGGAGTTCAGATCGAAGCCGGCGTGAAATGGGAACTGCTGGTCCTCGGAGGCGATGACCGCCATGGCCGCACTCGCTGAAATGTGCTCCAGATCGGCCCACTCGTAGTCGGTTCGATAGCCGGAATCGTGGTTGGAATAGGCCTGGGCACGCGCTTCGAGCATGAAGGCGCTGGTGGCCGGCTGCAGCCAGCGCAGTGCAAGCACGGCAGCGGCGGACAGCGCCACGCACACCAGAATCAAGCCGGCCGTCTGCTTCAGGAGCCAGCCCGCGACGCTTCCCTGCTGGGCTCGGCGCGCCGGCGCTGAGTCTGCCCGCGCGCCGTCAGGCCTCGTCAACATTGCGGGCGGAGACGATCAGGACGTCCTCCAGCGGCGCGTCCTGGTACCCCTTGCGCCTTCCGGTCTTTACAGCGGCGATCTTGTCGATGGTATCCATGCCTTCGCCGACGCGCCCGAACACCGCGTACCCGAAGTCACGCGGGCCGTTGTCCAGGAACTCATTGTCGGTCAGATTGACGAAGAACTGTGATGTTGCGCTGTGGATCTCGCCCGTGCGCGCCATCGACAGTGTGCCGCGCTTGTTCTTCAGGCCATTCTTGGCCTCGTTCTGAATGGGGGCACGCGTGGTCTTACTGCCAAAGTCCGCAGTGAGTCCGCCTCCCTGAATCATGAAGCCGGGGATGATCCGGTGGAAGACCGTGCCGTCGAAGAACTGGTCGTCCACGTACTGGCGGAAGTTTGCGGCGCTCGCGGGCGCCTCCTTCGGGAACAGCTCGACGGTGAAATTGCCATGTGACGTTTCGAACTTGATCATAGGTCCTCGTTGCGGCCTTGGGCCGATTCAGGCCCATTGGGCTTCTGTCATGCGCTCGTGGCCGGCGAGATCGCGGTGCGAGCGTACATAACGGAAGCCGCGCACCACAAGCTCGCGTGCTACGGCGGCGGCCTGGACGGAACCGTGCTCCAGGAGCAGCCAACCGTGACGCTCGAGGTAACGCGGCGCCCACTGGATGATGATGCGCAGGCAGGCCAACCCATCGACGCCCGCCGCCAGCGCGAGTCGCGGCTCATGTTTCAGAGCGGTGTGCAGCAACGCCGGATCGCCCTCCGCGACATACGGCGGGTTGCTCAACACTAGATCGAACCGTCGCCCGGCAAGCGGCTCGAACCAGCTCCCGGCGACGAACTCGATCTGTCCCAGGCCGAGCGCCGCCGCATTGGTCCGCGCTGTCGCCAGCGCCTCCTCGGACACGTCCGTCGCCGTTATCTGCCACTCCGGCCTCGCACTCGCCAGGGCGAGTGCAATGGCCCCGGAGCCCGTACCCAGATCGGCGATCCGGCCCGTCCGATCGGGGCGCGCCACAAGCGCACGCTCGACCAGCAGCTCTGTCTCGGGTCGCGGCACGAGTACCGTGGAGCTTACGCCAAGCTGCAATGACCAGAATTCACGGTGGCCCGTGATGTAGGCCACCGGCTCGCCGCCGGCACGGCGCTCGATGAGCTCGGCGTAGCGGCGTGCACGCGCCGCGCTGGGCATGGTTTCCGGGTGCGACTTGATCTGCGCCCGGCTCATGGCCATGGCGTGGGCAAGCAGCACTTCCGCGTCCAGCATGACAGCAGACTCGCCGGATGCTTCCTGGAGACGATGGATGCCTTGCGCGAGAAGCGCGCCGACCGTGAGATTACCCGCCATAGCCCGTAATATTCGCGGATGCCACTGCCTTTGTATCCCCCTTCTCGGCCGCAGTCGATCGGTGAGGTTCTCGATGCGGCTTTTCGCATCTTCCGCGCGACTTTGCTGCGGTGCCTCCCATACGGTGTGCTGGCGATGGTGGCCGGCCAGCTTCCAAACATCTACTACGTCGTGACCGGCCGGCCCCCGGGGCAGTTCGGCAGGGGTGATCCAGTGTGGTGGGGGCTGTACGCGATCGGGGCATTTTTCGCCATTGCCTTCTTCAACGTCATCGTCATTCGACAGGCTGCGGTGGCCTCGGGTTCACGTCCGGTCGCGCGCACGGAGCTGCTCGTTGGGTTACGCAAGGCGCCTGCAACGGCCGCGGTCTTTCTCCTGTTGCTCCTGGCAATAGCGGTGTGCTTCCTGCCGCTGTTGGGTGTGCCGCGTGAGTACTACCTATGGGCGATCCTCGCGCTCAGCGTACCGGCTACCTACGTGGGCGTTCTGCTCTCGTGCTCGGTTGTCGCCTTGCTGATTGGCGGCAAAGGGATCGTTGCGAGCATGCGCTACAGCTCGCATCTCATCCTGGGGAGCTGGTGGCGCACTGCAACGATCTATTCGGTCGCGATAGCGATGCTGGCCGTCTTCTACACTCTGGCTGGTGTGATTGCCGCCGTCCTCGTGCCGTTCGCGGGCGTCGGGGATATCGCTGTGATCACGGCGGTGTCGGCAGTCATGGCAGCCGCACTGGGTGCGGTTGGCGTGCCGTTCTACACGTCAATGGGACTCGTGCTATATGGTGATCTCGAGGCTCGTAAGGAAGGAGCCGACCTGGAGCGGCGCATCGTCGACGCGGCTGCCGGTTGAGCCATGACGAGCGGCCACGCGACAACGCCGTTCGTTTGCCCGACAGCGTCGCGGGTTGAAGCGGCGGAACGGCGTACTCGCGCTGCGGCAATCCCGGCTTTCGTGGCACTGGCTGCCGCACACTGTGCGGCAGCTCAGGGCCCATCGAGCCTCGACGCCTGCATTCAACGGCTCGACCCGCAGGTCGACATCGGGTACGACCGTATTTCCGCGCGCTGTCCGGACCTGGCTCGCCAGTTGCAACAAAGCTCGTGGTCGGCGTGGTTGCCGCATGGATGGAAGGAGCCCGGCAATGATCTGTCGGCGCGCAGCCTCGAGGAGCTACGCAACCTCGCCAATCGCGAGCTGGCCACGAGGATCTCCGCGCGCACACCCGACGTTCAGCGTCTGAACGAAATTCTGGCCGAAGGCGGCAACACCGCCGCAGATCACAAAACCGCATGGCAGCGCTTCAAGACGTGGCTGCGTGCCGTTCTCGAGTCGCGCGAGCCGGCGCGCCGCGAGAGCTGGCTCACGCGAATGATCGCGCACGTCGGCTTCTCACAATCCGTGCTCGAGCTCATCTCCTATGCCGCCCTGGCTGCCGTGGTCGCCCTCTCGGGGTTCATCGTGCTCAACGAGCTGCGCGCGGCTGGCCTGCTGGCGCGGAGGCGCCCCGAAACGCGAAGCCACAGAGTGGCACGCACGCGGCCGGTAGAGACCGACTGGCGGGCTATCGAGCAGGCGCCGTTTGGCGAGAGGCCGCGTTTACTGCTGCACCTGATTGCGACGCGGCTCAGGGACCTGCGGATTCTGCCACCTTTCGGCGCGCTGACCGTACGCGAACTGACTCGGGCCGCCCAATTGCCCGAGCCCGAGGATCGCGCTCGACTGACGGAGCTCGCGTTGGCCGCCGAGCGGGTGCGATTCTCGGGGCGTGGGATTTCACTGGAAGGGCTGCACGCACCGCTCGCCCGAGGCCGCGAGCTGCTCGACCGCCTCAGCGCTCGTCAGTCGGGTGTTCGCAGCAGCTCGCGCGAGGCCTCCCGGTCAGACGCGATTCCGCCATGAGCGCAAGAGCGTAATCATGAGAGAGCGGTTCATCACGCTGGGGTGCGCGCTGGGCGCGCTCCTTTTGTTTCTCACGATGTTCATGCACGGCGGCACCGGTACCGAGCGGGGTAAGGATGTTCCGCGACCGACCACGGAGGTCCGGAGCGCAAATGGCTATCACGCGGTGATGGAATGGCTGGATGCTGAGCATATTCATACCGTGTCGTTGCGTGATCGTTTCGACAAGCTTGCGGGCCGCCGCGACCTGGCAGCCAGCGGCAATATCCTGATCGTCACGTTGCCTGCGACAGCAATCTTCAAGACGGAGGAGTTCCGGCCGCTGGATCGCTGGCTTCGTGCAGGCAATACACTGCTCGTGCTGGCGGCCCTGTCGGACAACCCTGATTGGGCATTTGCGCTGGGTGGGATGGCCGCGGGAGATCTGAATCTGCTGACCGGCCTCGACTTCGAGACAGTCAGGAGCCGTGAGCAACGGAGGCGGGATCTCGCGCGGGGTGCACCGCCTGCGCAGGCGCGCCGGGACGACGCGGGCAACCTGGCAGCGCTCATCGCGGCGTCCGCTCACGAATTTGACCAGCCGCGGCGCGCGGCTCTCATCGCCAACCGGCGCCACGCGTACTTTACGGGGGTTCGAGAAGGCATTGCATTGTCCGACTACCCATCG
Organism: Steroidobacteraceae bacterium; assembly: GCA_050738795.1. Taxonomy (GTDB): domain Bacteria; phylum Pseudomonadota; class Gammaproteobacteria; order Steroidobacterales; family Steroidobacteraceae; genus 13-2-20CM-66-19. Next base: position 14,567 of record JBOIAD010000133.1, on the reverse strand, counting down.
CAGGCGTGGACCGTCAAAGTGCCTTACGAGGGCTTCGTCTTCGAGCTTGCACACCAGCGCGAGACGGGCGAGGGTGTGTTGTGGACGCGGCCGCTGGGCAGCGGCCGCATTGTGGTGAGCGGCTTCGGCTCGATCTTCACCAACCGGGCCATCGGGCTTGCGGATAACGGGCGCCTGCTGGCCAACATCCTCGGCGCCAACCTTACTGCGGATGGCACAGTCCTTTTCGATGATGCTCACCAGGGGTTGGGCGCGGCATACGATCCATCCCGGTTCTACCGCGACCGCCGCCTGTACCTCACCATAGGCATCCTTGCACTGGTCTGGCTGGCGTGGGTATTGGGCGCGACCAGGCTGCGCATGCCGGTGACGCGAGTGCCCGTGCCGCGCGAAGCCGAGCTAGTGCGCGCGACTGGAGGATTTCTCGCGCGCGTGCTCACGCCGGCCGCGGCTGCCAGGCGGATGCTGGATCACTTCCTGCGACACTGGCCTTGGGAGCTTCTCGAGCGCCATCCGCGGATTGCGCCGGCAGACGTGCAACAGCTCAGAAGTTGGTATACGGACGCCTGCGGGTCCGGTCGTGTGCCGCTGTCTCGTCTGCACAACCTCATGGTCAGAATCAACAGGCAGCTGAATTCATGAGCGCACGCATCCAGGAACTCGAAACTTCACTCCGGCGCGAGCTTGGGCGCGTGATAGTCGGCGCCGACAGCTCGATTCGCGCCCTCATCGTCGCACTCGTCGCGCGCGGGCACGTGCTCGTTCAGGGCGTTCCAGGACTCGGGAAAACACTGTTGGCGAAAACCCTCGCGCGCACGCTGGGAGGCGAATTCAAGCGCATCCAGGGGACGCCCGATCTCATGCCGAGCGACATTATCGGCGTGCACGTGTTCGACGAGGCGCAGCGCGGGTTCGTGTTTCGCCCCGGTCCTTTGTTCGCGGACGTCGTGCTGGTGGACGAGATCAATCGCGCAGGACCCAAGACGCAGTCCGCATTGCTCGAGGCCATGGAGGAGCGGCAGGTCAGCGTCGAGCGCGAGGTGTTCTCATTGCCGCCCGATTTCCTCGTGCTGGCCACGCAGAATCCCCGCGAGTTCGAAGGGACTTATCCGCTGCCCGAATCGCAACTCGACCGGTTCATGCTGCGCATCGACGTGGCCTATCCTGATCGCGCGGCCGAGACGCAGATACTGGCCCGCTATGGGGGAATGCTCACGGCGATCCAGACGACGCTGGAGAAAGTCGGACCCCTGGAGGCATCCGTACTTCAACAGGCACGCGCGGAAGCCGGCCTGGTTCACGTGTCCGAGGCGCTTACCGGATACATATTGGATATCGCCCGTGCCTCCCGTGAGCACACCCGATTGTCACTCGGCTTGTCCACGCGAGGTGCCCTCGCCCTGGTGAAGGCGGCGCGCATCAGTGCAGGCCTTCGCGGTAACGATTTCGCCTCTCCGGATGACGTCAAGGAAGCGGCTCCCTGGGTCATCGCACACAGGCTCGTACTGACACCCGAAGCGGCGCTGGAAGGGCTCACTGACCTGCAAGTCGTGGAGAGCCTGCTGGCGGATACACCGGTGCCGCGCTGAGCTCATGCACCTTGCCCAGCGCGCCTTCATCCTGATACTGCTGGCGGCTGTGCTGGCGGTCGCCGGCATCTGGTCCAGCGAGCCGGGATTGCCGGGACTGTGGCGAATACCGGCGGCGTTGCTGTTGATCGGTATCGCATACGAGGCATTGTTCATCCGCAAAGCGGTAGTCACAGCGGACATCGAGACCGCCACGCGCGCCTTCCTCGGCCGCGAGCAGCCTGCCGCATTCGCATTCCACAACATAACCTCCCGCGCGCTCTGCGTCGAATACGCGCCAGTCGTGCCGGTTGGCATAGAGCCTTTAGTGAACGCCACTCGCAAGGTTGTCGTGCCGGCAAACGAGGTGCAACGAGACGCCTGCGCGCTCCTGCCGATACGCCTCGGTCCGCAAAGCTGGCCTGTCATTCCGGCGCGGCTGCTGGGTCCTCTTGGTCTTGCATGGTGGTCGCGCGAGTTGCGTCCGTTGCCGCGAATCGCTGTAGCTCCGGACACGTTGAGTACCGTTCGCGGCCGTCCTCGTGGCAACCCCGCCGGCGCCCGGCCCCGGCGCGTCATCGGTGCGGGCTCGGAGTTGCACCAACTGCGGCGGTATCTACATGGCGATCCGCCGGCGCGGATCGATTGGAAGGCGACCGCGCGGGCACGCAAACTGGTTACGCGGGAATTCAGTGAAGATCAGCACCTGGATGTGCTCGTGGCCATCGATGCGGGGCGCTTCAGCCGGGTGCGAGCCGGGCATCTCGACCGGTTCGGGCTGTACGCAAACATCGCCGCGCGATTCGCAGAAGTGGTCGTTCCGAACGATGACCGTATCGGTCTATTGGTATTCGCAGATCGGCCCCTCGCATTGTGCTCGCCGGATCGCGGTCTGTCGGCCGTGATGCGTATCCGCCGGACGCTGGAAGGGCTTACCGTACGGCCTGCCGAATCAGACCCGCTCGGCGCCGCGGTCCGCATCCGTGCGTTGCTCAGGCACCGGAGTCTCGTCGTCCTGCTGACAGACCTGGACGACGCCAGTGTTGCCGACCAGTTGGCGCGCGCCGTCCGACTTCTCTCACCTCCGCATCTCGCGGTCGTGGCGGGCGTGCGCAGCCGCGAGATTGCTGATCTTGCGCACCTCGATGCGCGTGAGTGGCAAGACCCATGGGTTGCACTTGCCGCGCAGGAGCACGAAGCGCGGGCCGACACACAGCGCCTGTTGTTGAGGCGGCTTGGCGCGCCCGTGATTGCCGCCAGCGAGGCAGTGCTGGAAAGGGCCGTGCTGGCGGAGTATGAGTCGTTGCGCCGGTCGCGACGGGTGTAGTTGGAGCTGCCACGGCGATGACGGCCGTCAAGGCAGTCGTGAACGGCTTGCGCGGCTCCTGCCGAACAGCCAACCGTTCAGCAGTGCAAGCATGAGCAGCCAGTAGCTCACGCCGATCGCGACCCGTGTCCAGAGCGGAAAATCCGGTTCCGGGGAAACGTAGCCTTCGATCAGGCCCGAGCCGATCAGGAGCACGACGCACGCGAGGATGAGCTTGCCGGAGCGCAGCGCGGCGATCCGGAAGGATTCGGCGCGGGTCGCCGCGCCGGGCCGGATCAGGGCCTCGCCGACCGCGGCTCCCGCGGCGCCCGACAGGCACATTACGGAGAGCTCCACGCAGCCATGCGCCACGATGAATCCAAACAGGTCGTACCCCAGTCCGTGAAGCGACGTGAAGGCGAAGACGGCGCCCAGCATCAGGCCATTGAGGCCGAGGATGTACAAGGTGCCCAGGCCGAACAGGAAGCCGGCACAGTAGGCGAAGAGGCTGACGACGATGTTGTTCGTCAGGATCTGCAGCGACAGCACCGACGAGGGCACGACATTCAGCAGTCCTGCCGTCCACAGTTGGCCGCGTTCGACGGTCGCAATGAGCTCGGGCGAGGCGAACAGGCCGATCAGGTCCGGGTAGGCGTGCACCATCCAGTACCCGGCCAATACCGTCAGGACGAACAGGACCGTAGCCCAGATGATATGGGGGCGCAGCCAGTGCACGGCCGCGGGGATCTCGTCCCGGAACAGGCTGAGCAGCGCATGGGCCGGATGCCAGGCGCCTTTATGGAGAGTCGTGTGCGCCTGCGAGTAGGCCGCCTCGAGATAGGCGCGCGTGCGGCTGTCCGGCAGCAGCAGCCGAACCTTGGCGACATCGTGGGCCAGCATGCGGTAGTCATCTGCCATCCGGACCGCATCCTGCGCATCGCCGGTCCGCCTGGCTGCCAGCCGGCGTGCGCGGGCTGCGGCAGCCTTCCAAAGCTCCGAGCGTTGCAGCAAGGCCACCGTGAGGGCGTGCTCGCGGGTGGATGCGGTCACGACGCCTCGCCGGCGGCGAGCCGTTCAAGTCGCACGCGCAAAGTCAGATCGTCATCCGCCGCCGTGGCCCCGTGGTTCGTGAGAAGAGCGAGGGCGATCCGCCGGCGCGCCTCGACGTCCAGCGCGGACCAACGCTGCAACAGCTCGCCGATGATTTCGGTGGACACCGCGTCGACTTGAGATCCATGCGTGTGCTCGCCAACGTATTGTGGCAGCGTCGCCTCTGTACGTGCGTAGACCAGCAGAGTTCCTGCGGCGAGATCGCCGATTCTAACATGCTCACGTGTCAGCATCGTTGCCACCAGGCCTACGGCGTAGGCCACGGGGAAGCTGTCGACGAGGCGGAATACATTGCGGACGAGGAGGGCGCCGATACCCGGCGCGCCGCCATCGCGGCCGACGATCTGCAGGCCCGCCATGCGCTTGCCCGGCGTGCGGCCGCGCATCGCGATTTCCAACACCGCATGGTAGAGGAAGTAGATCGTGGCGGGCGGCACCACGACATACGCGAACCATGCGGCATCGGGACTCAACGGAGCCGAAATGTTCCAGCCGCGGTTGTATGCGAGCGCGGCCACGACATACCAGGCGATGCACAGAACAGTGCGGATGTTCCAATCGATGAGGAACGCGTAGGCGCGTGCGCCCGGACCGGCAATCGGCAGAGCAACGTCAACCCCCGTGACGCTGTCCACTACGAGATCCGGTGCCGGCTTCATCAGTCCTCGGCGGCGAGCAGCTCGGCCTGGTGTTCCTGTTGCAAAGCATCGAGCAGCTCGTCGAGCTGCCCGTCCATGACCTTCTGAAGCTGGTACAGCGTCAGATCGATCCGGTGATCCGTCACGCGCCCCTGCGGGAAGTTGTAAGTGCGGATGCGCTCGGAGCGGTCTCCGCTGCCGACCTGCAGGCGCCGGGATTGCGCCTGCGCGCTTTGCTGTTTTTCCTGCTCCGCGGCCAGCAGCCGGGCCTTCAACAGGGCCATGGCGCGCGAGCGGTTCTTGTGTTGCGAGCGCTCGTCCTGGCACTCGACCACGATTCCGCTGGGCAGATGAGTGATGCGGATGGCGGAGTCCGTCTTGTTGACATGCTGGCCGCCCGCTCCGGAGGACCGATAGGTATCGATCCGCAGATCCGCGGGGTTCAGCTCGATCTGCTCGACTTCGTCGAGCTCGGGGAGGATCGCGACGGTGCAAGCGGAGGTGTGGATCCGTCCCTGCGCTTCGGTCGCCGGGACCCGTTGTACGCGGTGGGTGCCCGATTCGAATTTCAGACGTGAAAAAACGCCGCGGCCCGCGACGCGACTGATGATCTCCCGGTAGCCGCCGTGCTCGCCGCGGTTCTCGCTGACGACCTCGACCGTCAGCCCGTGGCTTTCGGCGTAGCGCGAATACATGCGGAACAGGTCGCCCGCGAAGATGGCCGCCTCGTCGCCTCCGGTCCCGGCGCGGATTTCCAGGAATATGTTCTTGTCGTCGCGCGGATCCTTCGGAATGAGCAGCTTGCGCAGCTCAGCCTCCGCCGACTCGATCTCTTGGCCGACGCGGGCGACCTCCTCGGCTCCCAGGGTGCGCATGCCGGCATCGGCATCCTCGAGCATCTCGCGAGCCGTGCTCAGGTCACGCTCGAGATTTCCATAGCCGCGATAGCCCTCCGCGAAGGGCTGCAGGCGTGCGTATTCCATGGACAGCTCCCGGAACTGCTGCGACCCGCCGGCAACTTCCGCGGTCGCGAGCAGCCGCCCGACCTCCTCGAACCGGTCGGCCATCTTCTCGAGGCGCTGGCGTATGGAATCCTTCATGGCGGGCGTGGAAGTCAGGTGAGCGGGACCACCGGGCGCGGCATTCTCCGGGATCGTCGCGGCCCGTGACAAGGCACACAATGTGCGATCCTTGCTCCTTCCGACCGAGCCGGTGCGGCGCGGGACCGGCGCCAGGTGATCCCCCAAGTGACCTCTAGTGAAGTTCGGCCGTCAGGCCGTAAAGTAGTCCAAGTGCGCCGAATCACAACTATCGACTCCGGCGGGCCTGCGGCCCCCTGCGCTGCCCTCACGTCTGCCGGGCTCACCGCCCTCACCTATGCCGGGCTCGCCGCCCTCGCACTGGTCGCCGCCGGGTGCTCGACCGTTGCGCCGGCGAAGAAGGCTGCGGACAGCCAGGATCCCGCCGCGCTGACCATCGTTGCCGAAGTGGCGCTGGCACGCGGTGATTGCAAAGCCGCTTCAGAAAACTATGCGGAGGCTGCTCAGCGGGGCGCTGCGCCGCTGGCGCGCCGGGCGAGCGAGGTCGCCTTGGGGTGCGAGCACGTGCCCGCGGCCTGGAAGTCGGCTACGCGCTGGCGCGCCCTTGCGCCTGCGGACCGCGAAGCGGCTGCGATGTATGCGACCGTTGCAGTCAAGCTCTACCGCATTCCCGATGCACGCGCGGGCATCGTGGATTTCGCGAAAGCCCCGAGCGCTCAGGATGGCACCGGTCTGACCGAGCTGGCCGGTTTGCTCCTGGAACAGTCGGACGCTCCGGCTGTCCTCGCCGCGATGAGCAGCGCGCTCGATCCTTCGACGGCCTCACCTCAGAACCTGTCGCTTCTTGCCGAGCTGGCCCTCGATGCCAACGATGCGCAGCGTGCAGAACACTACGCGCAACAGGCGTTGGAACGCGATCCGAAGCAGTTCGCTGCAAGGCGGGTTCTCGCACGCGCATACGTCGTGCGCGGAGATGCCTCGAAGGCCATCGCCACCGCTCGGCAGACCATGCAGGACGATTCGAAACGAGGCACGTTCGAGCTTGCCGAAGTGCTGATTGCACTGGATCGCATCGAGGAGGCGCATCAGGAGCTGGAACGGCTGCGCACTACCCAGGCGTCGCCCGGGGAGATCGATCGCCGCCTGGCGTTGCTTGCCTTCAACGCCGGCGACATGAAGGAAGCGCAGCAGCGATTTACGGAACTGGTCGCGCATGGCGAGGCGAGCGATGCCGCACTGATTTATCTGGCGGACATTGCCGCGCGCGATGGGGATACGGACGCAGCGCTCGCGGGGTATCGAAGGCTTGCGGATTCCTCCCTGGCGCTGCAGGCGAGGTCGAAGGCCGCTGCGATCCTGCTCGCGCGCGACGACCAGACTGCGCGCACCGAGGCTCTTGCACTGCTGGACGATTACGCCACGGATCATCCGGAGAGTGAGTTCGAGATGCGACTTTCGGAGGCCCGGCTGCTCGCCGATCACGGCGAAGCGCAGGCCGGTCTGAAGTTGCTGGCGGATTCACTTCAGCGTCATCCGCAGCATCCTGCCATCGAATATGACCGTGCCGTTATTCTGGAGCGCGCGGGGCGCGTGCACGAATCCGTCGAAGTGCTCGAGCGACTGCTGCAGGAGCGACCCCAGGATCCAGTGTTGATGAATGCGCTGGGATACACGCTGGCGGACCACAGTCTGGACCTTGGACGCGCGGAGGGCCTGATCCATCGCGCTCTGACAGCGACTCCCGACAGCCCTGCCGTTCTGGACAGCCTCGGCTGGGTCCGTTTTCGTCAGGGCGATGCGAAGGGCGCAGTGCCTGACCTCCAGCACGCCTATGCGCTGGATCACGATTCCGAGATCGCAGCGCACTGGGGCGAGGCACTGTGGACGAGCGGTAAACATCAAGAGGCGCGCCGGGTCTGGGCAGCCGCCGTGGCGCGTGAACCAGATTCGCCGTTACTGAAGACGACGATGGCGCGGTTCCTGCCCGATGCTCCGTAAGTTCCTCTGGGCGCTGGGCGCCGCCACACTCGCGAGTTGCCACACCGTGCCCGTGCATCAGCCCGCGGCCCAGTCATGGGAGGCGCGGCGTCCGCAGTTGCAGGCGCTCGATCAATTCGAGCTGAAGGGCCGTGTCGCGGTGGCAGCAGGAGGCGAGGGATTCAATGCTCGCTTGCGTTGGACGCAGAACGGCAAACAGACGCGGATGTCCCTTGACGGACCGCTTGGCGCTGGTGGAGTCCAGGTAACCTCCGACGGCTCCGCCGTCAGCATCGTCACGTCACGAGGCGAGCACCTGGACAACGACGCGGCGCGCGCAGAGCTCACCAGCCGACTTGGGTTCGACCCCCCGCTGGATAGCCTGCGCTACTGGATTCTCGGAGTTCCGGAGCCGGGGCCGCCGGCCCAGGAATCGTTGGATCCGCAGCAACGCCTGGCCACACTTCAGCAAAACGGGTGGCAGGTCGAATACACCGGCTACACGTCCGTAAGTGGTCAGTGGCTGCCTGCTCGATTGACGCTCCAGCGCGGCGGTGTACGCCTGCGCGTGATCGTGGACGGTTGGGATTCGTGACCGGCACGGGCGCGAAGGAGACTCGCTGGCCGGCACCCGCCAAACTGAATCTCTTTCTGCATGTCACGGGCCGCCGGCCGGATGGTTATCACGAGCTGCAGACGATTTTTCAGCTCATCGACTTCTGCGACACGATTGCGATCTCGGTGCGCGAGGACGGTCGGATCGAGCGCGTGGCAGGACCCTCCCTGGTCGAACCGGATGCGGATCTCGCCGTCAGGGCGGCTCGGGCGCTGCAGGAGGCATCCGGGTGCCGGCTGGGAGCCTCGCTGCGCGTGCTTAAGCGGATACCCCTTGGAGGCGGACTAGGCGGGGGCAGCTCGGACGCCGCGACCGTACTGCTGGCGCTGAACGAGCTGTGGGGCTGCGCCGCGCCGCTGGATGAGCTGGCCCGCCTCGGGCTGCCCCTGGGCGCGGATGTGCCTGTTTTTGTTCGGGGTTCATCCGCCTGGGGCCAGGGGGTCGGAGAGGATCTGCGACCGCTGGAGCTGCCCGAGCGCTGGTACGTGGTGATCCATCCGGGGGTGCAGATCAGCACCCGTGACGTGTTCCAGAGCCCTGAATTGACACGAAATTCCCCCCTCATCACAATACGCGCCTTTTTTGAGTCGGGCGGACGTAACGACTGCGAGCCCGTCGCGCGGGCACGCAGCCCTGAAGTGGCGGACGCGCTCGATTGGCTCGCGCGCTTCGCGCCGGCGCGGCTTACCGGGACGGGTTCCTGTATCTTCGCGGCCTGCGCCAGCGCAATCGAGGCCGAGCGTCTTGCGGCGCACGTGCCTGATCGCTGGAGGAGCTTCGTTGCTCGCGGCTTGAACGTCTCGCCGGTGCACACGATGCTGCGGACGCGGAGCTTTCCGTCCTGACCTCGCTTTCAGTTGCTGGGGTGTCGCCAAGTGGTAAGGCAGCGGGTTTTGATCCCGCCATACGGAGGTTCGAATCCTTCCACCCCAGCCAGAATTACTCGGCATGAGTTATTCGTCGGTTTTGAGTGTCTCTAGGCTGGAGCCCCGACGGGAAGGATAACGCCCGGAGGGTTCGATTCGTCGCCCTGAGCTACCCCGTCGCCGCGCCGTGGTCACACGCGTTGCGTGTCTTGTCGCGTTAACACCCGGAGGGCGGCCCCGAAGGGGTGAGGCCCGTAGGGCCGAATAATCCTGCCACCCCAGCCATTTTTCTTTAACGAAGATTCGCCGCTCTTATCTCTGTGCCGGTATAGCGGCTTATGGGAAGCGTTCATGGTTTCTTCTTGTCGAGTAGCTCACGCTTCAATCGTTTGGTTTGGTCGGATGAGAGATAGCCCGTTCGTCGTCCGTCCTCGATGGCCTGGCGCACGAGTGCAGCGCCGAGATGGGCGGCATGAACATCCCGGATGGCACGTTCCGCTGTCGTGACTGGAATACCCTCGACAATCTGTACGTCCTTCGGGTCGAGATAAGCATAGTGGATCACGAGCTGCGCGGGCGGCGCCCGGCGGATGCGCAGCGCGGGTGACAGCGTGATATGCACCTTGCTAGGGCTTACATTGGAAAGGCCGTACAGTGTGAGCGCGGACTCATGCGAGATCGTGCCGCGCATCCCGGGACGGCGCACCTGTGGCCATAGGGAGGCTTCCATATATTGGCCAAAAGATGAGATGGGGTATCGCGCCAGGCGATACACGCCGCGCGAGAGCCGTTCGATATCGTTATTACGCTCAAGTTGCACCAGGCGCACGGGATGAAGACCGGCGGCCCGCGCCTGCGCGGTCGTGAAATAGCCGGACTGGCTTTCGGCCAGATCGTACAAAGTGGTATCCCAACGACGAGGCTTCATGTCAATAATATAATGTCATTGAATATTATTGACAACCGCCTCGGCAGTGGGGAAGATGCCCTTGAGGTGGGGGATCGTGTATTATCCGCCGCCGTTTTGGGAGTGGCCCTAAGCCCCCAGATCTCGCTGCCAGCTTTGGTGCCAGCGGCGAGGAATCGATGGGAGTGGAGGGGACCGGCCAATAAGCAAGATCAGTAACTTACTGATTGCGCTGGAGTTTTGATCCCGCCATACGGAGGTTCGAATCCTTCCAGCCTAGCCAGATTGTTGGTGCGTGAGTGTCGATGCGTTTTCCGGAGGATGAGTCGGGTTGGGTCCGGGCTGTACGACCCATGAATACCGGCCGCAGGCCATGATATGAGTACCACGGGCGATACGCTGGCGCTGTTCGCGGGGAACGCAAACCCGGCGTTGGCGCTGGATATCGCCCGCAATCTGCAGACACCGCTGGGGCGCGCGTATGTCGGCAGATTCAGCGACGGCGAGGTGAATGTCGAGCTGATGGAGAATGTGCGCGGCCGCGACGTCTTCATCGTGCAACCGACCTGTCCGCCGGCGAACGACAGCCTGATGGAGCTGTTGGTGATGGTGGATGCCTGCCGCCGTGCATCCGCCGCGCGAATCACGGCTGTGGTGCCTTATTTCGGCTACTCGCGCCAGGACCGGCGGCCGCGTGCGACGCGCTCGGCGATCACCGCGAAGCTCGTGGCGAACATGGTTTCGGGAGCCGGCGTGAACCGTCTCCTCACGATCGATCTGCACGCGGACCAGATCCAGGGATTCTTCGATATCCCCGTGGACAACGTCTACGCATCGCCCGTGCTATTGGGCGATGCGTGGAAGCAGGCGTACACGAACAAGATCATTGTGTCGCCGGATGTGGGCGGCGTCGTGCGCGCGAGAGCGTTTGCCAAGCGCCTCGACGATTCGGAGCTGGCCATCATCGACAAGCGGCGGCCGCGCCCGAACGAGTCGAAGGTGATGAACATCATCGGCGAGGTCGAGGGCAAGACCTGCGTGCTGGTTGACGACATGGTGGACACCGCGGGCACCTTGTGTCAGGCGGCTCAGGCGCTGAAAGACGAGGGCGCCAACAAGGTCGTGGCGTACATCACGCATGCGGTGCTTTCCGGCAATGCGGTGGAGAGAATTTCGAAATCGGCACTCGACGAGCTGGTCGTGACGGACACGATTCCGCTGTCGGCGCAGGCCAAGGGCGGCGGCCGCATCCGGCAATTGTCGGTGGCCGCGCTGCTCGCCGAGACGATTCGCCGCATTCGCGACGAGGAGTCGGTGAGCTCGCTGTACGTGGACTGATGATAATGAGCGGGCGGACGGCGCCGCAGGAGCACTTTGTGCAGATTAAAGCGAGGAAAAGGTTGCGATGCATGCATCGTACCCTTTTGCTCGCGGGCTACGGGCTACAGGGTAAGTCCGCCGAAAGGGCCGCAGGCCACTTTCGGCTGATTAACAAGAGTGCGCCGCTTCTGGTCGCGGAAGGGGCGCGGTGTTGTCATAACTGGAGATCTCAATGCGCATTTCATACACCTTCGGTGCGGACCTCCGCGAGACGCAAGGCAAAGGTGCGAGCCGCCGCCTGCGTCACACGGGCAAGGTTCCGGCCATCCTCTATGGCGGTCACAAGGACGCCGAGCGGCTGATCCTCGATCAGCAGAACCTGCTGACCATGATCGGCGACGAGCGCTTCTACTCGTCGATCGTGCAGGTGAAGTTGAACAACGGAACGCAGCAGGAGGCAATCGTCAAGGACGTACAGATGCACCCGGCGCGCAATGTCGTCGTGCATGTCGACCTGCAGCGTGTGGTGGAGAACGAGCGCATCCGTATCAACCTGCCGATCCACTTCAAGGGTGAGAGCATCTCGCCCGGCGTCAAGACGCAGGGCGGCGTCGTCTCACACATGCGTGCGGACGTCGAAGTCGTCACCTTGCCAAAGGATCTGCCGGAGTTCCTCGAGCTCGACCTGTCGGGGATGAACCTGAACGAGACGAAATTCCTGTCCGACATTCCTGTTCCTCCGGGGGTCAGCATCCCCGAGCTGTCTCACAGAAATGCCCCGGTGGTCTCGATCCACAGCCCGCGTGCCGAGGAACCGGAGCCGGTGGCCGCTGAAGCTGCAGTCGCTGTGCCCGCCGAGGGCGCAGCCGTGGCTGGTGCCGCTGCGGGCACCCCCGCCGCGCCTGCGGCAGCAGATGCAAAGAAGGGCGACGAGAAGAAGGATGCCGCGCCGGCCAAGAAGGAGGGCGGCAAGAAGTAAGGCGACGCGTGACGCGCCGCGGGTCGAGGTGGCGGTCGCGGGGTGGCAGGCATCCCGCGTACCGTCTTCATACCCGACCTGGCCGGCGGCCGTTCGCTTTTCCTTATCTCCCGTTCCTATTGCCAGTGTCATGTCAGGCGTGCCGCTCAAGCTGATCGCAGGGCTCGGCAATCCCGGGAGCGAGTACGCGCGCACGCGACACAATGCCGGCTTCCATCTGGTCGACGAGCTTGCCCGGCGCCACGGCGGGGTCTTCCGCATGGAGTCACGCCATCAGGGGGAGCTCGCGAGAGTCCGCATCGAGGGCAATGAGCTTTGGCTGTTGAAGCCGATGAGCTACATGAATCGTAGCGGAGGACCGGTGCACGGCGTGGCGGGTTTCTACAAGATCCCGCCGGAATCGATACTCATCGCCTACGACGAGCTGGATTTCGCGCCCGGCGTCGTGCGCCTGAAGCAAGGCGGTGGGGCGGCAGGACACAATGGCATGCGTGACGTGATTGCACAGATCGGCGATGCCTTCTGGCGCCTGCGTATCGGCATAGGCCATCCCGGCGATCGCTCCGCAGTGCTTGACTACGTACTAGGGCGGCCGAGCGCGGAGGATGCGCGGCTTATCGACGATGCGATCGGCGCGGCGACGGATATAGTACCAGCGCTGATGTCGGAAGGCGCTCAGAAGGCCATGAACCGTCTGCATGCTCGCAACACCCCGTCGGACGGTACGGCTTCCACGCCGTAGCCGGTGCGGGGGCGCCGCAACGTGGGCGTCGAATTCAACTTAGGAGCGTTTCAACTACATGGCCATACGCTGCGGCATCGTAGGTCTGCCGAACGTCGGCAAGTCAACCCTGTTCAACGCGCTGACGCGTGCGCAGATCGCGGCCGAGAACTACCCGTTCTGCACGATCGATCCGAACGTCGGCGTCGTGCCGGTGCCGGATCCGCGTCTGCAGGATCTCGCTGCAATCGTGCATCCGGAAAAGATCGTTCCGACGACCGTCGAGTTCGTCGACATCGCCGGGCTGGTCGCAGGCGCTTCTGAAGGAGAAGGGCTGGGCAACCAGTTCCTCTCCCACATCCGCGAGGTCGACGCGATTTCCCACGTCGTGCGCTGTTTCGAGAGCACGGACATCATCCACGTCGCTGGCAAGGTGGATCCGCTGGCTGACATCGAGACGATCGATACGGAGCTCGCCCTGGCCGACATGGCCACGCTCGAAAAAGGCCTGGACCGTGCCGCTAAGGCGGCGAAGGGGGGTGACAAGGACTCGGTTCGCAAACGCGCCCTGTACGAACGCGTAAAGGTACAACTCGATGCCGTGAAGCCGGTGCGAGCACTTGCGCTGACGGAGGAAGAGCGGCGCGACCTGCGCGAGCTGCAACTGCTGACGGCGAAGCCGGTCATGTACGTCGCCAACGTCGCCGAGTCGGGCTTCCGGAACAATCCTTTGCTCACGGCCCTCGAGAAGCGCGCCGCCTCGGAGGGCGCGGTGGTCGTGGCTGTCTGTGCGGCAATCGAGGCCGAGATCGCCCAGCTCGACGAGAATGATCGTACGGAGTTTCTGGCAGAGCTCGGCCTGAAGGAGCCCGGATTGAACCGCGTGATCCGCGGTGCTTACACGCTGCTCGGGCTGTTGACCTACTTCACAGCCGGCCCGAAGGAAGTGCGAGCGTGGACGGTGCGTGCTGGTTCCACCGCCCCGCAGGCCGCTGGGGTCATTCACACGGACTTCGAGCACGGCTTCATCCGCGCCGAGGTGATTGCATTCGCCGATTACATCGCGGGGCGTGGCGAGGCAGGGGCGAAAGAGGCGGGACGACTGCGTTTGGAGGGCAAGGAATACGTGGTGCAGGAAGGGGACGTCATGCACTTTCGATTCAACGTGTGAGGCGTGGGGCGAGGATGATTCGACGGGCAAGGGGAGCGCTGCAGCGCTACAGCGGAGCGTGAGTTCTGTCGGCAAGCGTTCATTGTGTACCCGTCCCGCAAAGAGATGCGATCGCGGTCCAAAGGTGAAGCTGCACTGCTGCGCTCGGCAAGTTCTGTCGCTATGGGGTTCGGTAGCGTCGTCCCGGACAGCGATGCGATCCGGTCCGCAGATGAAGCTGTGCTGCAGCGGCCCAGGCTCGGTTGACACTTCAAGGTGGGGCCAAGGACAATGCGCGCCCCTTGCAGGCGGTAGCCTCCGGCACGTCACCCACGGCGCGGGGAGCCCCGTTTCCGGCGTGTGGAAAGG
>JBOIAD010000132.1:0-54963 GCA_050738795.1 Steroidobacteraceae bacterium | reverse complement strand
CTGCGCGCCTACCTGTCGGACGGGGATTACGCAATGCTGGGACGATTGTGCGCTGCCGATCACCCGCAGTTCGCGTTGCATCGCCCGGATTTCCATTTTCTGCAGAGTTTCAGCCTCGCGGTCGGCGCAACCCCGCCATGAGCTCGACCCCTCCACAATTGCGTGACACGCAGGATGCTTTCGACAGCGTCGCCGCGGACTACGACGGTCCGCGTGGCAACAATGCTTTGATTCAGGATATGCGCACTGAAATGTGGCATTGGCTGGACGCCACCTTCGCTCCGGGAAGCCGACTGATCGACATCGGCTGTGGCACCGGCCTCGACGCCGCCCGCATGGCACGACTTGGCCACTACGTGACGGCCACCGATTGGTCGCCACAGATGATCCAACGGACCAGCGGCCGTGCGGAGCACGAGCACCTGACGCATCGCATGCAGGCAATCGCGGTCGGCGCTCACGAGCTTCATCGGCTGCAGGCGGCGGGGCCCTACGATGGGGCGTATTCCAACCTCGGTCCGCTCAATTGCGTCCCGGATCTCGCCGCTGTCTCGCGTGAATGCGCCCGCCTGCTCAAGCCCGGTGGCGCGCTCGTATTTACGGTGATCGGGCGCATCTGCCCCTGGGAGATTGCGCATTATGTGCGGAAGGGGCGCTGGGGGCGCGTCAAAGTGCGCTTTGCCCGCGGTGTCGTGCCTGTAGACATGAACGCGCACACCATCTGGACACGGTATTACGGCCCGCGCGAGTTCTATCGCGCGTTCAAGCAACACTTCACTCTCGCGCACTATCGCGGCGTGTGCGTATTTGCACCGCCGCCCTATCTGACGTGGATCCGGGAGAAGCACCCGGGCGCATACGAGCGACTGTGGCGCATGGATCGGAGCATGGCGGGCTGGCCTGTCCTGCGCGCGCTCGGCGACCACTTCCTGATCGTGATGAAGAGGCGATGAAGCAGACGCCTTGCCCGGCAGCCCGGATCATCACCGGCGCGGAATACGTCAGGCAGATCACCGCGCTGGAATCGGACCGCCGCGCCCGCTCGGCGTTCCAGGATCTCGTCGTGAGAATTGCTCCGCCCGGCGCGGCGCTGTTTGATTTCGGGTCGGGAGCCGGAATGGACGCCCGCTTCTACGCCGAGCACGGCTTTACCGTTGCCGCCTATGATGTCGACCTGCAGATGTGCGAGTACCTTGCCGGGCAATGCCAGGATCTCATCGACGCGGGCCGGGTCACGCTCGAGCGCGGCGGCTACCGAGAATTCCTTGCCCGCCCGTGCGCGGCCGGCACCCCCGGCGCTGCGCTGGTCACGTCGAATTTTGCGCCATTCAACCTGATCGGCGACCTGCGCGAGCTGTTCGCGAAGCTGCATGCGCTCACGGCACCCGATGGCAGGGTGCTCGCCAGCGTGCTGAGCCCCTATTTCATCGGCGACCTGCACTATGGCTGGTGGTGGCGCAATGCGCTGCGCCTGTGGCGCAATGGCCATTATTCCGTACCGGGCGCGCAGGCGCCGATCATCCGGCGCCGGCTCGCCGAGTTCGCCGCGCTAAGCGCCCCCTATTTCACGCTGCATTGCGTTTTCCCAGGTCTTCCGTCCAACCGGGCGCAACACGCGAGTGGAATCGACGTGAGCCGCGGTGCCCGGCATGCCTGGCTGCGATTGACCCGATGCCGGTTCATGTTTCTGCTGTTTGAAAGGCAGCCTCAGCGTGACGACGAGGCGCGCAAGCCAGTTTTCGCGCCCAGCAGCATCTGATCCACAAATGTCGCTCGCTCGCGCGCCGTCCGCCCCCGGATATGACCGACATCGAAATAGAGTGGCATGCCATCCGCCCCGGTCGTTGGGCACATCATTCCATCGCACAGTGAGAGCCGCGGATCTACCACAACGGCGCCGGTCTGCGTAGCGATGTTGCGCAGGCGGCTCATCAGGGGCGCCACAAACGACTCGAACGGCGTGACATCCACATAGGAGCCGGCGCTGGCGGGAAAGGTGCGTGGAGGCTGCAACGAAAAGCGGATGCTGGCCGGGAAGACCGGATTGAACTGCGGTGCTTCCGGGCTCGAGAGCACGATGAACACCCGGCGGCCACTCGCCACCAGCTTTGCAACGATCCGCTGGAAGTCCTGGAGGGCCAACTGCGTGCCGAGCGAATCGAGCTTGAGTGTGGTTCGCGTGCGATCCGCCGTGCTGTAGACGGGTTGCCCGAAGCCCTTCACTGCATAGGCTCCCAACAGATACCATTCCCAGAAAGCGCCGAACACGACGGTATCGACATCGGGTTCGTAGGCCTGCCCGATGGCCCAGGCGAACAGCCTGGCGCACTCCTGTCCGGACCGCCAATTACCGACGCCGGGCAGCGGCAGGCACGCCGAGTGGGAGGCAAACACCGCTGATCGTGCAGCGTCGGGTTGCGTATCGATGACGTACGCAACACGCGGCCAGTATTGCTGGATGTGGGAGTCGCCGATGAACAGGGCCTTGAGCTGCCGATGGCTGGGTACAGTCAGTGTTGCGAATCCGGATCGCCTGTCTATCGTGGTCTCGCCCGGGTAGTGCCAGTCAGTCACCGCATCGTCCCATGCCGTAAAGAGTGGGCCCGTCAGCCTGCCCGTAATCCAACTCGCATCCGCGGCCGCTCCCAGCAGCGTGACGCCTGCAAGTCCGGCGAGCAGTGCCGGCACCGCCTTGCGGCCGAGCCGCCCGTGGCGTATCGGCAGCTCCAGCCAACGGTACGTAGCGTACGCGGCGATAACGGCGGCAGCGATTTCACCCGCGGCCATCACCGGTGGCGGAGCATGCCCGAGGAAAATACGCGCGAAGGAGAATGCGGGCCAGTGCCAGAGGTACAGCGGGTAACTGATTCGTCCGATCCAGATCATCGGCCGGCTGGCCAGAAACCATCGGTTCACGGGCGCACCCGGGCCCGCCCAGATGAGCAGTATGGCGCCGGCGGTTGGAATGACGCTCCAGATGCCTGGAATGGCGCGATCCGGGGTCCACAGCACGCCGCCGGCCACAATAAGGGCCAGTCCCGCCATCGAGCCCACACGCGCGCCGATCTGCGCGCCCACACACGCGTCCGCGGGCCGGTCGCGTCCCCGCGACGGTAGGACCGACGGGACGTCCGCGGCAACCGCGCGAGCCTTGTCTATGTGCCAGGCCGCAAGTAGTCCTCCGACGCCCAATTCCCACGCTCGCGGTGCCGGCAGATAAAAATGAAGGGCAGGACTATTCCAGGCGCCCCAGATACTGATCGCCAACGAGGTCACGACGACGGCGCAGAGGACACGCAGCGTCACTTCATACTTCACCGTCAGCATCAGCAGGATGGGCCACGCAAGGTAGAACTGCTCCTCCACCCCCAATGACCACAGATGCAGGAATGGATTCGTCTCCGTGGCCGCTTCGAAGTAGCCGCCGGTCCTGCTTGCGAAGAACAGGTTGGCGAGAAACGGCGCGCACCATGCAGCCGATTTGCCTAACCAGCGCAGTTCGACGGGCAGGAGCGTCAGCCCGCCGAAGAGGCCACAGGCCGCCATGACGAGCAGCAGTGCCGGCAGGATGCGCCGCACTCTGCGCCGATAGAACCCAGCGAGATCGAAGCGTTTGGATTGCAAGCCGGCCAGGACGATCGCCGTGATCAGATAGCCGGAGATGACGAAGAACACATCGACGCCCACGAACCCGCCCGTGCGGATTTCCGGGAAGGCGTGATAGAGGACGACGAGTCCGACCGCGACAGCGCGCAACCCGTCGATATCGGGGCGGTATGTCAGCGCCCGGGCATCCGCATCCGATGTCATCCTCGCCGCTGTCCTGCGCGGGAAGTGAGCTCCTCATACATCGACTGAAAGCCGCTTGCCGTGAAGTCGGCATCTTCCCGGGTTGCCCGGAGCAGCGCCTCGCGCGCGATGCACAGCCGCAAATCCTCATCGCGGAGCAGCCCGGCGGCAGCCCTGGCCATGGCAGCACAGTCGCCGACCGGCACTGAGACTGCCGCGCCCGGCGACCACTCCGCGATGTGTCCCACGGCCGTACCGACTGTAGGCAGACCGGCGACGCCGGCCTCCAGCACCGCTAGCGGACCCGCTTCATGCCGCGAGGAGATCATCATCAGATGCGCCGCCTGCACCAGCGGCAGCAGCCGCCTCTGCGGCAAAAACCCGTGGAATCTAACCTGGCGCGACAGTCCCAGACTGCCTGCCAGCACCTGCATCTCACCTCCAAGCGTGTCCTCGCCAACGATATCCATCTCGAATTCCAACCCGGACTGGGCGAGCGCAGCCAGTGCACGCAGCAGGGTCGGCTGATCCTTGACTCGATTCAGGCTGGCGGCATGGATCAGCCTGGCGGGACTACCGGCTTCGCGACGCACGGGCTCGCGCGGCGGCCAGACTCGCAGGTCGACGCCCAAGGGCAATCGCTTTGCGGCGATTCCGATCCGCGCAAGGGCCTCGATCATCGGTGCGCTCGCCGCTGTGACAGCAGTCGCGGCCCGCAGCACCATCGCCTCGCGAACGCGTCCCTTCCAGGTCATGCAGCCGCCGTAGTGGATCTCCGGTATGGCGACGAGCTCGCCGCCGGCAAGATGCACCAGGCACGGGATGCGCAGCATGCGGGCTGCCGACACGGCTACCAGGCCCGGGGAGCCGGACCAGATCGACTGCACCACCTGGAAGGCGGATGCCCGATGCTCGGCGCAAATCGCCCGAATCGCTCGCAGCCGAGAGTGGTGCAGGCCAATGTTGTGAATGCGCGCGCCGGCCAGAGTCCATTTCCCCGGCTGGTCCTCCTGGCGCAGTGCGAACACATGGACCTCGTGCCGTTGCGACAGTCGCCCCATCAGCGCCAGCAATGCCGGAATGACGCGGAACTCTCCCGAGCGGTCGACGCCTCCCGGCACGACCAGCGCGATCTTCATCCCTTGTCCCGCACACCAGGGGGCAAGGTTAGCAGGAGTCCCCGTAGCGCTTCGACCCCCTCGAGCGGATGGCGGCCTCTGTGCAACTCGAACGCCGGCAAAGCGGATACGTCGCGGACGAATG
The DNA here is from genome assembly GCA_050738795.1 of Steroidobacteraceae bacterium. GTDB lineage: Bacteria > Pseudomonadota > Gammaproteobacteria > Steroidobacterales > Steroidobacteraceae > 13-2-20CM-66-19. The sequence goes on along the minus strand of JBOIAD010000132.1, from coordinate 49,911 downwards.
CGCTCCATCCGGGCTGGTGAGCCGCGTAGCGCTGGCCTCTGGCAAGTTGGGCGATCGCGGCAGCCGACCGCAACGGTTGCAGGAGCTGCCGTTTGCCCGCGTTCCGCGCCGAGACGAATATCACGGCCCCAATCCGCAGCGGCGCCGGCGCCAGCCGGTACTGCGGACGCCGCAGGTCAATCTCGAATTTCTCCACCCCGCTGCGGCGTCGGATGACCGACGCCTGGTGTACGATTCCGCGCCCGGCATTCGCGAGAAACCGCAATGAGTCGGGGCGCACGTGCAGAAAGTTCGCGACCCCGGTTGCCAGCAGCCCCTGCGGCCTGACGAGCACGCTGTCCTCGGCCAGGAACTCGAGGCCCTGCAGCAGGCAGTGCAGGGTCAATGTCGACTTTCCCGAGCCGCTTGGACCCAACAGCAGAATTCCGCGGCCGTCCCGGCCTACGCACGCAGCGTGCAGCGGCACCAGAGCCTGTACGCGCGCCGCCAGCACATACACTGCAAACTCGAGCATCTCGTAACGGATATGGTAGGAGAAGCGCAGCATATCCTGCGAGACCACGAGCAATGCGGAGCGTTGCTCGGGCCTCAGCGCCACGAAGTTCGAAGTACGCATGACGCCGCACAGAAGTCCTCCTCCAGAAAGGGGACTCACGCGCGGCGGCTCGTCTTTCGACAGGATCTCGTCTGATTGCTTCGTCGAGGCGAGCGCCAGCCTCACGCGGAAGCGTGGAACGGCCCCAGCCAACTTGTGGGGCGGCAGTCCCCCATAGGCGAGCTGCACGATGCGCAGCAACCGCGAATTGTCCGTCTCGAACTGAAACCGCCCGCCGAGCACCTGCAGGTGCGCCTGGAACGCCGGACGCCGCCGCTCATGAAATGGGTCAGGCGGCGGCTCGGATAACTGCGCAAGCGTCCTGCGAGACATGATTGAATACCGTCAGCGAACGCTATGCATTCGCCGGAAGGCCTCCGAACTGCGCAGCAGCTCGTCATAGGTTCCGCAGCCGATGACTCGGCCCTGTTCGAGCTCGAAGATCACATCACACGCGCGCACGGAGCTCATACGGTGCGCGATGAGGATACTGGTATAGCGTCCGCGCAGCCGGGCGAGCGTCGCCATCAACTCCTGTTCTGTCAAACCATCCAGAGCGTTCGTCGCTTCATCCAGCAGCAGCACCGAGGCTTGCCGATATAAAGCGCGAGCGATACCGATGCGCTGCCGCTGGCCGCCGCTCAACTCGATTCCCCGCTCTCCTATTCTGTGATCGTACCCTTTGGGCAGAGTCCGGATGAGCTCCTCGAGTTGCGCGAGCCGCGCGGCTTCGAGCAGGCGCGGACGGTCAACGGCCGAGAACGGGACTCCCAGGGCGATGTTCTGTTCGACGCTGGCGTCCAGCAGAAAAATATTCTGGGGAACGTAGGCGATGCGGGACTGCCAAGCCGCGCGCGTGACCTCATCGAGCACCGTCCCATCGACTTCCACACGTCCGGCCTGCGGCACGAGCAGCCCCGAAATCAGATCTACCAGGGTCGTCTTCCCGGCACCGTTCGCGCCGACGATGCCGACCGCTGCGCGCGCCGGAATGCGCAGCGACGCGCCGGTGAGCGCCCACGGCCTGTCGGGCCCATAGCGGAACGACACGTCCCTGAGGCGGATTTCCTCGCAGGGACCGTCATGCCACCCTCCTCCCTCCACCCGTGTTGCATCCACAGCGGCCGCGGTCTGTTCGCGCCGCCTTGCGCGACGCAGATCCGGCGCAATCAACTCCAATCCGGCGCGGTCGGCGCGCATGCGCACGACGGCCGCGAAGACCTGTTGCAGCATCGGCAGCAGCCGATAGGCGGCGAAGGCCAGGAAGGTGAGCTGGCCCAGCCACGGACCGATGCCATCCTCACGGCCACCCAGTACCAGGGCAATGCCGACGAGCCCCGTGACCGCCACACACTCCATGAGATGCCTTGGGCTTTGGGCGACGGCACTGCTGTGAACGGCGGCCAGCGAAGCGGCGCGGCTCGCACGCTCGAATCTGCCGCGAAAGAAGCTCTGCACCTGCAGGATGATGATTTCCTTGATGGCGCCAAAGCTCTCGTGGACGATGCGCACCTGCTCGGTTGAGAACTGCGACTGGGCCCGCCCGGAGCGCAGCAGCCTGTTGCGCACGGCCACGTAGATCAGCGTATAGCCTCCTGCCAACGCGACGATCATGGCAATGCCCACCGCCGGTTGCACGAGCAGCACGGAGACGATGATCAACGAGGTCGCGACCAGGTTGGTGATCACTACGAAACCGCTCTGCAGGATGCCGATGGTCACACGGGTGGTCTCGTACATGATGTTGTTGAACAGCGTCGTGCTGCTGGTGCCCGTGTGGAATGAGTAAGGCCGCAGGAGGTATTCCCCGAACAGCGTCGTCTGCAACTCGGTGCCGACCCGCAGCGCCGCGCGATTCATGGCCAGCGTCCCCACCAGGTTGATCAGGTTGGCGAGCAGCACCACGGCGATGAACGAGGCTCCGAGAGCCACGACGAATCCGCGCCGGCTGGAGAAGCCACCATGCGCGTACAGCCAGCGCAGCGCCGCATTGTGATCGATGAGTTGCGCATCGCCGAGCACGGCGAAGAAAGGCGCGATCGCCGCGATCCCGGTGATGGTCGAGAAGGCCATCAACAGGGAAACGAGCTGCATCGCCAGGATATAGCGCCTCTGCCGCGCAGTCAGGATGCCCCAGACTTCGGAAATCACGTTCATCGCTCTATCACCGGCACGGCGGAGTGACAGATGGGCGGGTAGTCACCGGGTGGCGGCGACTGCGGCTGCGCCGGTAGAAGGCGAGCATTGCGCGCGGGGCCGCCACCTTCAGCAGGACCCGCGCGAGCCCTGTCCACCAATTCATGCGGCGCCACGAGTGGACGCAGCCGCCCAGCAACAGGCGTGCCGCTGCGCGCCGGTCGGTGTCCGCGCGCACACTCGCGAGATCCAGGGTACTTTGCGCGAACAGGCGCTGCACGAGTGACTGCAGGCGCGGCTCGGCGACGAGCGAGCGCAGTTTCCCGAGGGCCCGATGCCAGCTCCCGAGCATGCTGGCGCCGCGCTCGCTTGCGCTGTGGTGCTCATCATGGAAGCGCCGCACGCGCGTGAGGGGCTCGTCGATCAGATCGATCTCGCTGCGGCAGGCGAGCCGCAGCCAAAGATCATAGTCTTCGAAAAGCAGCAGAGCTGCGTCGAAGCCGCCGGCTTCTGCGACCAGGCGGCGCTCGGCAACCACCGTCGGAGTCCAGATGGCAACCTCGTGCCTCAGCAGAAACTCGAGGATCGCGCCGCCGTGTCGGGGGACGGCAGCCGCGTGTGCGCAGGACTCGCCCTTTGCGTCGATCGAAACTGACCCCGTGTAGCTCCAACGCCGGCCTGCGCAGGTTCGCAAAGACCCGATCTGCTTTTCCAGCTTCGTCGGCAGCCACTCATCATCGGAATCCAGGAAAGCCAGGTACTCGCCGCGCGCCTGCCCCATCGCGCTGTTGCGTACTGCAGCGGGATTCCCGGAGTGCGGCAGCCAGATGACCCTGACGCGAGTATCACTCGCCAGCGCCCGCAGATACGCCCGGGTCTCTTCCTCCGAGCCGTCGTCGGCAATGACCAACTCCCAATCGGCGAGCGTCTGGACAAACACCGATTCCACCGCCGGGCGCAGGTATTTCAGACGATTGAACGCCGGCAGAATGACCGAAACGGACGGCGTCCCCGCAAGCTGTGCTGTCATGGATTCATGTCTGCGGCTGACTTCGCGCTGCGCGTGTGCCGGAATCTGCGCACGGCCCTGCGCAAGACTGCGGGAGCGAACCCAACCAGCGCGCCCCGCCACCACTGCGGATATCGCCACGAGTAGGGTGCGCTCGACAGGACGGTGCCGAGGGCGCCCAGGCGGTCTGCGGAATTCAGCTGGCTCCGCGCAAGTCCCGTGGACATTTCGGCGCGCAGCCGGCGCAGAACGGGCTGCAGATGAGCGCTGCCACCGGCGCGCAGCGCTTTCTCGAAAACCCGTCTGCGATCCCGCCATGCGGCCACATCGCTGCCGAAATGCTGCCCATGGCGGCGAACCAGGGTGAGCGGCTCGTCGACGCTGTCCACCTCACTGTGTGCGGCCAGCCGGAACCACAGCTCGTCGTCCTCGCACATGACCAGGTCTTCGTCGAACGGCCCCAGCTTCTCGAGCAGCCGCCGCGACACGATCACGCTCGGCAGTGCAATGACGGTGTGCTGCAGCAGCAGCTTCTCCAGGATCCAGCCGGTTGGCGCCGGCCAGTTGCCGCCACGGGCAGGGACCGGGGGATTGCCGGAAGCGTCGACCACGGCGAACCTCGTGTAACTCCAGCCGCGGTCTGCGTGCCGCAGCAGCGATGTAATCTGCGCTTGCAGCTTCTCGGGCAGCCACACATCGTCGGAGTCCAGAAAAGCCACATAGTCGCCCTGCGCCGCCCGCAACGCGGCATTGCGTGCGACAGCGGGCTTTCCGGAGTGCGGCAGCCAGAGAATGCTGACGCGCGGCGGATCATGGAGTGACTGCAGGTAGGCGCGTGTATCGCCGCCAGAGCCGTCATCCGCGACTAACAGTTCCCAATTGGTGAACGTTTGGGCGAATACGGATTCAATCGAGTGCGGCAGGAACTCCAGGCGATTGAACGTCGGCAGAATGATCGACACGGCGGGCGACATGACGGTTACCCCGCGACGGCAGTGCCGTGCTTTCGCTCGAGCACGTCTTCATACATGGCCGCGAGCTTGCGGCCCAAGGACTCGAAGGAAAGCTCGCGGTCGAAATGCGCGCGTACCGCCGCGCGGGTTTGCGGGCTTACGCGCTCCGCCACTGAGCGTAACGCTTCGGATAAGGCGTGCGCGTCGCCACACGGCCACAACATTCCGACCGCCCCCGCCGCGGTGAGCGACCGAAACGAGGGAATATCGGTGACCACCGGAGACAATCCGCACGCGAGAGCCTCGATGAGCGAATAGCCGCTGCCCTCCCGGTGGCTGCCGAGAACGAATATATCCGCCGCGCGCATCAGCGACTCGACCATCTCGTGGGAGACTCGCCCCAGCAGGTGGACCCTGTCCCGCAGATCGGGATCGGATGCGATGCGATTCTGGACGGGGCACAGCAACGGTGCGGTGCCGAAGCAGCAATACGCTTGCAACTGCGGCAATTCGCGACCCGCGGCGCTGATGCCGGCCAGGACCGTCAACGGATCCTTGTTGGCATCGAGATGTCCGACCCACAACACGGCGGGATCGCCCTGGACTCCCGTGATGAGGCGCGCCTCCTGCTGCTCTGCAGGGACAAAACGGCAGGTCGATTCCGGCACCTCATACACCCGGGTCCGCGGATGAATGAGGCTGGCCTTCGCGAACGGCCGCGCCTGCTCTGACGCGCAGAACGCAATTCCCGCAGCGACCGCCATGCCACGCCGCCAGGATGCCCGGTGCCAGATTCGCGGCAGGCGGTTCGCATGGTCCTGCAGGACGATGGGCACTTCGGGGATCAGTGCGCTCAACCGCAACACATCCCGGTGGAAGCCCAGTCCGTGCACGTGGAAGACATCCGGAACGAGGTTGCGGACCAGATCTCGCAAGGCCGTGGTTTTCCCGCTGACCGCCTGTGCGGCGCCGAATGGCAGGAAGTAATAGCGCACACCGTTGCGCACGAGATGCTCCGAGTGCGGGCACGCCTGGACGACCGACACGCGAATGCCCGTCCGGGAAGCGGCTTCGGCCACATCGACCAGAGTGGGCCAGGCATCCAGAAGCTGCGCCGGCATCCGTTCTGCAGGGTCGTTGAAAAAGCTGATCTGTACGACGTGCAGCAACTGGCGCGGCATGATGTCACAAGCTCATGACACGCGGGTCCCACTGCCGGATGAGCTTCCTCGACACGCGCAGCTCCCACGGATCATCGTATCGTTGAAATCGGTAGCGCCAGGAGGCCAGCGCCCGCAGAGCGGACTTTCCCCAGGAAGAGGCGCGGATGTCCATGACGGTCGGAAATCTGCAACCCAACACCGTCGTGAAGTCGACAATTCGCCGCCGAAGCCGCGCCGAGAGCCACGGCGCATCCTGGTGGCACCAGTAAGCCAGCCATTGCGGCTCGCTCCATTCATCCGCCGTCCGCGGAAACACGACCGGAATGCCGGAACAGTCGCGCATCTCGCCCTGCATCCGCAACGCGGCCGCATTCTTGCTGCCGGGCCGCTGCGGCAGCGGCGTGTAGATGTAGATCATCACCTCGGTTGCCGGATGCACGCGTTTGATCATGCGGATGAACTCGAAGGTTTTTTCCGTCTCGCCCTCCGGATCCTGCGGCGGCGCGAGCATGAAGGACAGCTCGGGAATTACACCGTGGCCGCGGCAGGTCTCCACCGCCGCCAGGGTCTGATCGGAACGGGTGCCTTTGCGGATGTCGTGCAGCAGCCAGTCGCTGGGCGACTCCGCGCCGATGTACGCCATGCGCAGCCGGCTCTTCCTGACCAGCGCCCAGGATGCCTCCGACAGGTTCACCAGCGCATCGGAGCGCGCGAAGCACCACCAGGGCAGCGCGAATTTCGCCAGGATTTCCAGCAGCGGCACCATGTCCACTTCACGATCGAAGAAATTGTGGTCGTAGAACTGAATGGCATCCACACCCAGCCGGTTCTTCAGGAATCCCAGGTCCTCCTCCAGGCGCGCCGCCGGCGGCAGGGCCATCTTGCCGCGAAACATCGTCGCGACTCCACAGAACGTGCAGCGATACCGGCAGCCCAGGGCCGCCTGATAGCCGGCCGTGCGCTGCCCCAGATAGGTCCGGGTGAGATACTGGCGCGGATTCTCCAGCCTGTCGTACGGCAGCATCCGGCTGAGGCTCGCAGCGGTGAACGTGCGGTCCTCGTCATGGATGACCTGGCCCGCGAGGCGCCGGCTCAGCCCGGGAATCGATGCCGGCGACTCGCTCGCTCCGCTCGCGAGCGCATCCAGCAGCTGAACAATCGCCTCCTCGCCCTGTCCCCGAACGGCGAAGTCCACGTAGGGCGAGTTCAGGGCCGCATCCGGACAGACGGTCGGAAAGGCTCCCCCCCAGATGATCGGCACATCGGGCCGCCTCTGGCGGATGGCCTTCGAAACGGCGACCGCCGAAGTCAGCTGCGGACCGCCCATTACGGTGACGCCCACGGAGTCGACCAGCCCGGCATCGACGGCACGCAAGGCCGTGCGGATGAAGTCGCGATCCACGTTGCCGTCGAGGATCGTCGGGCTGTGCCGCTCCTCGAGCGCCGCGGACAAGCTCATGACGGCGAGCGGGAACCGCGCATGGCGGTGCGAGGTGATCGTGGGGTTGATGAGCAGGATGCGCTGTGGCGCGCTCATGACAGCCTCTGTGCCGGCAGAACCCAACGCGTCAGCAGCATCTCGACCGGCCATCGATAGTTGTCCGTGTCGCAGCGGTAGCGGGCGAGTTGCTGCAGGAGCCGCTTGCCGCGGGACATGCGCTTCCAGGCGAGCTCGTGGAAGAACTTGAAGCGCTCGATGAGCCTGAATTTTTCCGGCGAGACCCACGGACCCGGCAATCCCGCCACGTAGTCGAATTCCGACCATGCCTCGAGGGTCTGCGGCAGGCGAAAGCCGCGGGCGACCGCCTCGATGACCAGTTCGCTGCCCGGATACGGCTTGAAGTAGTAGATCGGTGTCAGGAAGTCGGCACTCAGGGAGCGCAGCTTCTTCGCGCAGTCGAGAGTTGCCTGGATGCTGGCGTCGCTCTCATCCGGGAAGCCGACGATGAACGGGAAATGGCCCGCGATCCCATGCTCGAGCATCTTCTGTGCGGTATGGAAGACCTGCTCGATCTTGATGTCCTTGCGGATGCGCTTGAGCATCTCGTTGGAGCCGGACTCGACGCCGACGAGCAGCCGGCGCAGGCCCGACTGCTTGCACCGCGCCCAGACCTCATCGGGCATGCGGATGCCCTGATCGGCGCGCATGGTCGCCGCCCAGGTGATCTTCATTCCCGACTCCACGATGCGGTCGGCGAGCGCCTGGACGCGATCGCGCTTCGTGAAGAAAGTCTCGTCCTGAAAGTTGACATCGTCGAAATGGTACCGGTCCCACAGCTCCTTCAGCCGCATCGCCATACGGGTCGGCTCGAGCCCGACCCACTTGCGGCCATACACGAACGGATCCGAGCAGAACGCGCACCGGAAGTTGCACCCCTGGGAGGAGATGTAGTCGAGCTGGCGTTTGCCCTTGAGCGCGTAGTAGCGCTCGACCGGAATCAGCCCGTAGTCGTGCGCGCGGAATGCGTCGACGGAGGCCAGCGGCCTCGCCGGATTCTCGTGTACGGTTCCATCGGCGAGCCGCACCGTGCAGCCGGCGCAACCCTCTAGAGGACGGCCTTCGGCAATGCGCCGGACAATTTCAGCGAATGTCTCCTCGCCCTGTCCGCGCACCGTCACGTCGACGCAGGGCTCGGCGAGACACTCGCGAGCGAACATCGACGGATGCCAGCCGCCCCACACCACGGGCAGATCGGGCCGCGCCTGTTTTGCAGCGCGCGATATTCGCAGCGCATCGGAAATGGGAGCACCTGTCAACACCGTCACGCCGAGGCACAGCGCCCCCTCAAGATGGGACCGCACCGTGTTTTCCGCGTCGGGGTCGAGGCGCCCGTCTATCACTACGACTTCATAGACATCCGGGTCGAGCTCGGATCCGATGGCGAGCAAAGCCAACGGCATCGTGAAGAAGACAGCCTGTGGGTTGTAGAGGACCACCTTCAGCCGCCGATCCGTGCGCGGCGTTGGCGTGCGTCCCCGATCCTGGCCAGCCGGCGCATTCATCCTGCCACCTGCGCAGCCGCCGGCGTCAGCTTGAAGATCGTCAGCTTCTCATTGACGAAGCGGCGCTCGGCCTGCACGTCGATGGCCAGGGAGCGGCGGCGAAACTCGCCGAGAAACAGCTGCGCATCGCCGAAACTCGACAGCAGGACCAGCGCATGGCCGCCCGGCTTCAGATGCGCGGCGAGGCCGCTCGCGAACCGCTCCGCGACGTCACTCGAGCGCCACGCGCGATCCCGGTCGTCACGCGGCGTGCCGCGCAGGAATGGCGGATTGAACAGGATGAGGTCGAAGCGCTCCGCCGCCACCGGTGCAAACAGGTCGCCGTGCCGTACGTCGATCCTGTCCTCCTGGTGATTCAACAGCGCGTTGATACGGGCACAACGAACGGCTTCCGCGTTGATATCCACCGCCACGACCCGCCGCGCATGCCTGGCCGCGAACACCGCGCAGACTCCGGATCCCGTGCCCATGTCCAGCACCTCCGAATCCCGGCCCACCCGCTCCGAGTCGAGCTGCGATGCGAGGAATTCGCCGGTGCGCGGCACCTTCGGATTGAACACGCTCGGCATGACGAGAAAGGCCGCATCGCGCACTCGCTCCAGCCGAAAATCATCGTAGCGATCCCTGCCGGTCAGCCGGTAGCCCAGCGCCAGGGTCTTGCCGAACAGCCGCGCGGCAAAGGAGAACCGGGCAGGCCTGAGGCAATCCTGCACGGACGGCGCCGCCGGCGCTTGCGTTAGATCAAGCATGGGCTTTGCGCCGCAACAGAAAGTCGGCATCCGCGCGGCTGCCTGGCTCACGCCAAAGTGAGCACACGCAAGTCGCGCATTCAGGACGCGCTCCCGATCGAATGTCTTCGCGTAAAGCCCGCATCGGATCACCGTTCAGCACCGCCTCCAGATCATCCCGCCACAGGGCCCCGGCCGGACCGGAAATGAAGAAGCAGGGACTGATCTGGCGCGTTGCGCTGATCACGGCGGAGAATTCGGGTGCGTTGCAGCGTACTGGAGGATACGCACCCACTGAGCAGACGGCCGAGAAATATTGGTGCACGTGCCGCAGCCGCCGGGGGCTTTCCGCGATGAAACCTGAACGGAAATCCTCCGCGTGATCGCGCTCGATATCGCCCAGGATCTGCTCCAGGACGGACAGGTCCTGCGGCTGCAGGGCCGTTTGCGAGCCGAATTCCCCAACCCGCCCAAAGGCGTGCGGGTTGGCCACGTCCACGGCGACGAAGGAGACCTGATGGGCGCCCAGGCGCCGCGCCAGCTCGATGAATTGCGGAAGCTGCCGATAGTTGGCCCGCTGGACTGTCACGCGCACGCTCACCGGGACACCCCTGCCCGCCGCCGCCCGAATGCCCGCACACACCTTGTCGAAAGCATTCAAACCCCGGATCGCGGCGTAGGTGCTCCGATCGGTTCCGTCCAGTGACACCGTGATCGCCTCGAAGAGTTGCGAAGCGCGGCTCGCGTGCTTGGCCAGCGCAAGGCCCGAGGTCAGCAGCCAAAGCCGCAGACCGCCGTCCCGGAGCAACTGCGCGATCGGCGCCCACTCAGGGTTCAGGAGCGGCTCCCCGCCCGAGATCAGAGCGACCCGGGTCTGCATCCGCGTGAGATCTGGCAGCAACTTCGCGACCGATTCCAGGTTCAGATCGGCGCGGCCATGGCGCCAGTAGTCGCAGGTCACGCAGCGGGAATTGCAGCGCTCGGTCAGATAGAGCGTGACCAGCGGCAGGCGCTGAAGTCGTGGACCGGATTGCAAGGCTTGAGCGGACAAAGAGCCACCTGAAACGCAGCGGACACAAGTACTCAGGCCGTGAGTCGCGCGTTCCCGGCGAAAGGTTCAAACCTGGCAGCGCACGGGCGCGCGCAATCCAAGGCACCGGGCCCCGGACACACCGCGCGCAGCTCGCCGCTCCGCGCACGAATGAGGCCGTGGGACAAAATAAACTACCGCGCCGGGAAACCCTGAGCAGGCCGGACAGACACTCACGGCAGTGTCAAATCGCCTGAGCATTCGAAATGTCCCCTGTCCGCCACACGATGATCGTCGCCCTGCTGGCCGCCGCCATTACGGGTTGTGCGGGAAACGGGGCGGGACTTGACGCCAACGGGAATCCGATCTCTGCGGGCGGTGGGGGTACGACGCCCCTGACCGCCGACTTCCAGTCGATCCAGGACAACGTCTTCACGCCGATCTGCACCAAGTGCCACATCGGGGCCGGGGCCCCGGAGGGGCTGCAGCTCGATGCCGCTCACAGCTATGCGCTGCTGGTGGGCGTACCCAGTACGGAACAGCCGAACGTCCTGCGCGTCAATGCGGGAAATCCTGGCACCAGCTACATCGTCCTCAAGCTGCAGGGAAGCCCGGGAATCACGGGCGATCGGATGCCGTTCGGAGGACCCTACCTCCCCCAGTCCACTATCGACGTGATCCGTCAGTGGATCTCCGACGGAGCGATGCAGTCGATGGCCGCAAACGTCACTGCCGCTGCCAAGGCGGTGCGTCATTTCAGCGTCGTCTCGGCATCGCCCGATCAGGATTCCGTGGCGACCATGGCATTGCCGAGGATCGTCGTGGCGTTCAGCGGGGACCTCGATCCATCGCTGGTCAACAACACGACCGTCAGCCTCCAGAAGACGGGCGCCATGCACCCGTCTACGGCGATGGAGGGGCCGATGGAGTCCGCTGGCGCAATGGGATCCATGGATCCGGCAGTGCCTGCAGCGCAGGTCTCGATCTCGACCGCGATTCCCGCGGGCGATCCGTCCGCATTGATGATTACGCCCCGCGTGCCTCTTGGTAGCGGCACCTATCGCGTAACCCTGCGCGCGAGCCTCGCTGACATGAGTGCACAGGCGCTCGGCTCCGACTACTCCCTTACGTTCACTGTGGATACGTCTCCATGAGCTACCGTCGTTATCGGGCAGCCCTGCGACATGCGCTCGTGCCGTTTCTGTTCATCGCGCTGCAAGCGCACGCGGAGCCGTATCTAGCGGTTCAGACCGGCTTCAAGTGCGGCCAGTGCCACGTCAATCCGACCGGCGGCGGTCAGCGCACAGCCTTCGGCAACGCATTCGCACAAACCCAGCTGGCCGCGCATCACCTGGATACCGGCACCGACATCTGGAGCGGAGCAGTCACGAAGTTTCTGTCCATCGGCGGCGATCTGCGTTTCGACGGGAAGTATTCCAAGGTCCCCCATGCTTCCTCGACCGACGACTTCGAGCTCGAGCAGACCCGCGTCTATGCAAGCGCGAACGTCATCCCGAACCGCCTGCTCGTGTATGTGGACGAGCAGGTCGCCCCCGGAGGCGCGCTCAATCGCGAAGCCTATGGCGTCTACTGGTCGGCGAACCACAACTGGTATATCAAGGCCGGGCAGATGTATCTGCCCTTCGGCTTCCGGCTGCAGGACCAGAGCGCCTTCATTCAACAGATCACCGGGATCAACATGACCACGCCCGACCAGGGCGTGGAATTCGGCTGGGAGCGCGGCCATTGGGATGCCCAGCTCGCCGTCAGCAACGGCACGGCCTCGGCGCCGGAGACCGATCACGGCAAGCAGTTCAGCGGGCAGCTCCAGTACGTCGAGTCATTCTGGCGAATTGGGCTCGCCGCGAACTTCAATGACGCGGCCCTGGGCAGCAAGAGCGCGGGCGGGCTGTTCGCGGGCCTGCGCACGGGCCCCATCGCGTGGCTTGCCGAAGCGGACCTCGTCGACGACCGAAGCATACCCCTGAGCAATGGGCGGCAACTTGCTACACTCGTTGAAGGCAATTGGCGCATCGCGCAAGGGCACAACCTCAAGATCACGAGCGAGTACCTCGATCCCAACCGTAACGTGGCGAACGACGGGCAGACGCGCTATAGCATCGTGTACGAGCTGACACCGATCCAGTACGTACAGGTTCGCATGGGGTTCCGGTTCTCGGACGGGATTCCGCAGGCTCCCGCCCAGCACCTGAAACTGGGATTCGTCGAGGTGCACGGATTCTTCTGAGCGGTCGCCGATCGGGCGTCTTTACGCGGGTCGGCTGGCAGCGCTACCCTGGCCGCTTCGTTGTTTCCAGCCAGTCTCCGGGAGAGCGCTGTGTCCGTCCTGCAGCAACTGCTCGGCATCGATGTGCCGCTCATCCAGGCTCCCATGGCCGGTGTGCAGGACAGTGCGCTTGCCATCGCCGTATCGAACGCCGGTGCGCTGGGGTCCCTCCCGTGCGCAATGCTGGACAATGCGGCGATGCGAAGGGAGCTGGCCGCTATCAGGTCTCAGACGCGCCGTCCCTTCAATATCAACTTCTTCTGCCACACGGCTCCGCAAGTTGACGCCGCACGCGAGGCGAAGTGGCGAGCTTCGCTTGACGGGTACTACGCCGAATTCGGTATAGACACGTCCAAGATTCCAGCCGGTCCAGGTCGCAGCCCTTTCAGTGCACAAGCTCTCGATGTGCTGCGCGAATTCCGGCCACCGGTGGTGAGCTTTCATTTCGGACTGCCCGCGCCCGAACTGCTCGCGCCCTTGCGCTCCTGGAACGCGAAGATCGTCTCTTCGGCGACGACGGTAGAAGAGGCGCTGTGGCTCGAGGCACGTGGCATCGATGCGATCATCGCTCAGGGACTGGAGGCTGGCGGCCACCGCGGCAATTTCCTGACAAGCGATCTGACGGTCCAGATGGGCACCCTCGCCCTGGTTCCGCAGATCGTGCGCAAGATCAAAGTGCCGGTCATCGCCGCCGGTGGCATCGCAGACCGGGCAGGAATCGCGGCTGTCATGAACCTCGGTGCGGCGGGTGTTCAGATGGGCACAGCATTCCTTCTATGCCCCGAAGCGCGGACAAGTGCGCTGCACAGAGCTGCGCTGAAGAGCGACGCAAGCCGACACACCGCGCTCACGAATCTTTTCAGCGGCGGTGCCGCCCGCGGGATCGTCAATCGGCTGATGCGTGAGCGAGGTCCAATGAGCGACACGGCACCCGAGTTTCCTCTGGCCGGCGCGGCGGTGGCGCCGCTGCGCACCGCTGCGGAATCGCGTGGCAGCGGTGAATTTTCACCGTTATGGTCGGGTCAGAACCCGACCGGCTGCAAGGAAATGCCCGCGGCGGATCTCGTGCGTGAATTGATCGTGGCGAGTTGATCACGCCGAGTTGATCCGGACGAATGGATCGGGATGACGGGATCCGGACGCCCGACTGTCGTCCGTGGGGGTATAGTCCTCTATCCTGCATGATGCCCGCCAATGCGACGACAAAAGGTTGCCATCGCCTTCGGGCGCGTGCTGCGCGAGACCCGCCGGCAAAAAGGCCTGTCGCAGGAGGATCTTGCCGGCGCCGGTGAATTCGATCGTACGTATCCTTCGCTGCTGGAACGAGGATTACGGACTCCCACGCTCACCGTGATTTTTCAACTGGCTGAAGTGCTCGAGATCAGTGCCGCATCGCTCGTTACGAAAACGCTGGAAGAGTTGGCACGCGTCTGACGACTATCGTCCCACGGCCTATAGTCCACGGAGCGATACTCTACGCTCACATCCGACGATTGACAACTCGTCCGTGGCCTCCAGCACCATGACCACGCGCGAGCACGGGCGATCCGTTTTATAGGAGTGGCTTGGTTATCCTGCCGCGCCTCATCGCTTGCGCAACCAGAACCGCGGCCAGCGCGAGGATCGGGTACGCCAACGCATAGGCGTAGAGATCCCGAATGGACACGCTGGCCCGAAGAGCTCCGATGGCATAGGAGCCCAGGCCCACGCCGGTCATGAGGGCCGCAGTGAGCATGGAGGCGAGCCAGGAGACCTGGTCGGGACAGTCTTCGGCGGAGAACCCGACCAACAGGGGAAAGAAGGCCGAACAGGCCAGACCTGCGACGGCAAATCCCACGAGAGCCGAGGCCGGTGAGGTGATCGATCTCACCAAGAGCAACGCTGCCATCATACATAGGGACAGAGCGCACAGAATGACGAGAGGTTTGATGCGCAAGGCGATCACCGACACGCACAACCGACCGATCGTCAAACCTCCCCAGAACGTACCGAGAGCCGCTGCCGCAGTGGCCGCCGGCAGGCGCAAGTCATCCTGCACGAAAAGCACGACCCAATTGGAAAAGGTGCCTTCCACCAAGGCATAAGCGATGGCCGCGATCACGAGGATCCAAAACACCTT
Organism: Steroidobacteraceae bacterium; assembly: GCA_050738795.1. Lineage (GTDB taxonomy): Bacteria > Pseudomonadota > Gammaproteobacteria > Steroidobacterales > Steroidobacteraceae > 13-2-20CM-66-19. The sequence continues at coordinate 34,888 of JBOIAD010000132.1, read as the reverse complement.
GTCGTGCACCGGGGTGACCGGCGAGGGTCGAGTCGATCCCGAGCGGATGCTGTCAGGCAGGCGCGCCAGGATCGCCACGGCAAGAACCAGCGCCGTCAGAAGAGACAGGCAGATGATTCCCCGCGTCCAGTGACCGGCGAGGGCAAACCTGGAGAAGACGAATGGAGCAACTGCGAGTCCCGCGCCCGCGCACATATGGAGTGCCGTGATGGCCGGGTTACGCGAGCCGGGAAATTGCAGCGCCACCAGGCCGTTCAACGGGCCGCCGCCAAAGCCAAATCCGAAGCCAAACGAAGCGGTCGCTCCCATCAAGACGAGCAGCGCCTCTCGTAGCGTCAGCACGTTGCCCGGCCAGCCGCCAAGCATGAGCAGAGTTTGTGCCACGAGAAAGGCAACCATCGAGATTTCGAAGAGCCGTCGCAAGCTGAAAAGGCGTGAGGCGACCCCGCCTGCAATCGCACCCGCCGCAGCAGCAATCAGTTGCGGGATGTAGATGGAACCGTACTGGCGGTCGGTAAAACCATGCAGCGCGATGAGATACGCGCTGCTGGCCGAAAAGGAATCCAGCGTGGCGCCGATGATCAAGCCGCCGCCATACATTGCGAGCACGGCCGGCCATGAGGGCTCGCTTACGCCCCCCTGCGCCTCCACGGCTTAGAAATTTCTCCGAATGGACAGCCAGTACTCGCGCGGACGCGCGTACGTGGCCTGCGTGTAGCCGATATTGCCCGCGTAGCGTTCGGAGTTGCCTGCGATGATGTATTCCTTATCGGTCAGGTTTTCACCGCGAACCGTCAACTCCCACGCGTTATCGGAGGTCTTGAACGACAAAGCCGCTCCCAGCAGGGTCAGAGCCGGACGCTCCAGCTCCGCGGAGTTCAATACGTCATTGAAGAGCGATGACGTATAGCTCGCGTCGATGCTCGCGGCCAGAATATCGTTACGCGGTAAATCCCACTTGTACGTGCCCGCCAAGTTTGCCGAAACGTGTGGCGATTTGGCCAACTGCGAATGCAGGGTCAACAGGGGAGTACCGTTCAGATTCTGATCGACCTGGGACTCAGGAGTGAGCGAGGTATACGCCGTGTGCAGCAAGCCGAGCCCACCGGTGAGTTCCCAATGCCGATCCGGAAGGAAGGCCAGATCCATCTCGCCGCCGTAGATACGGGCGTTACCGGCATTGCGGGTTACGGGCCCGATGCCTTCGAATAACGGCGTTATCTGCACATCTTTGTAACGGGTGTGGAATAGGTCGCCGTTGATCCTGAGGCGCCCGTCCCATCCCAGCCATTTCAACCCCACTTCGGCCACGCCCACTTCTTCGGGTCGAAAGCTGGGCGCCGGAATGCCCGGGCCCGGCCCCACTCGTTGACTGAATCCGCCCGCCTTGAACCCCGTGGCATACGAGACGTAACCCATCAGTTCCGCGGCGATCCTGAGCTGCAGGGCCGTCGTGAAGTCCACCTTGCTGGCGGTCGTCTCGTAGTTACCCGGTATGATCAGAGGCACCGCTGGCGGCAGTCCGGCGGCGAGTCCGTTGGCATTGGAGAGAAAGATCTGATTGCCCCGTTCATAGCCGGGGGTGAAGCCCTTCTTCTCATCCGTGTAGCGCACCCCAAGCGTGGCGCTCAATAACGAGGTGAGCTTGAGGTCAGTCTGCCCGAATACGGCGGTGCTGCGGTTATCCACCGAGCCGCCGCTCTCCAGGTTCCCGATCGAGGTGGCGACGAGATTGCTGTCGAAGCCCTTCTCGCCCAGGTAATACAGGCCCAGAACATAATTGCCGCGGCTGTCCGGCAGATTCCCCAGCAGCTGCAACTCCTCCGACCATTGCTTATCGAGGTAGTCGTCGTACGTGTCCGCGACCAGAAACGGGGACGACAGCGAGTCACGCGCGAAATTGCTGGTCAGATAGCGATACGCGCTGATGCTCCTGGCCTGCGCCCAGCCGAGATCGTAACTCAGCGTAGCCGATGCGCCGTAGATGTCGAAATCCGAGCGTGAAGGTCCCGCGTAGTAGCTGCTGTCGGGATTGCTCGAGATGAACCTGCCATTGAGCAGGTCACTGGGACTGAATTGACCGGTGAAGCCCGGTCGCAAAGTCGGGGTGGTGCCGGGAATCAGGCCGGCCGCGGCCGGCACGAACGGCGCGCCGGTCTGCAGTCCGTCGATCACGAGCACGGATTGCGGCACCGACTGCTCCCGGCCACGGGTGTAATCGAAGATGAGATCGGCCGTGAACTCGCTCACCGGTTTCCACAAGGCGCGGCCGCGCATGACATACCGGTCGATATTGCCGAGGTCCGGCGAGCCAGGCTGCAGAATTCGTCTCTGATACCCGTCCTCGTTCAAGGATGCAAACGCAAGAGAAGTGAGCAACGTGTCGGACAGCGGAGCATCGAAGCTGCCTTTGAAGTTATGTCGCGCGAAATTGCCGGCCTGCAGCTCGACGTGCCCCGAGGCTTCGGTCGAGGGCGGTCGTGAAGTCACGTTGAGCGCACCGCCAAGGGTGTTCTTGCCGAACAGAGTACCCTGAGGCCCGCGCAATACTTCGACCGACTGCACGTCGATAAGGTCCAGAAGACTCCCCACCGAGCGGGCAAGATACACTCCATCGACGTACACGCCGACACCCGGATCGGAGTTCGGTGTGAAGTCTGTTTGTCCGATGCCCCGGATGAAGATCGTCGATGCAATCGACGATCCCGAAACAGCGGCCGTTGAATCCACCTGCAGGTCGGGGGCGAAGTGGGCAACCCCTGCCAGGCTCTCGACTCCCCGAGCCTCGAGATCGGCCCCACTGAGTGCGGTGATGGAGATTGGCACGTCCTGGATGTTCTCGCTACGCTTGCGCGCCGTCACGGTGATCTCTTCGAGCGCCACCGGCACACTTGCCTCGGCGGCTGGCGCGGCGTTCTGCGCCTTGACCGGTGATCCCGAGCCCGCGTACGCCACAACGGCATATACAGCTATCAAGATTCGGGCGACCGTGGGATTCATCGGAGCACACCTGGCAGACTTTCAAGGAGCCTAACAGCGGACATGAAGTTGAAATATCCACGCACCGCAGCTGCTATCCCAGCCCTGCAGAGAGCGGAGCGGCATTGATGGCCTGCCTCAAGGCGACAACGAAGCGGCGCAGTGAGCCCTCTCCTTCGCGAGCCGCATCGATGCACGCGGAACCGACGACGACACCATCCGCGCCCAAAGTAATTGCCGCAGCCGCCTGTGCAGCAGAGCCGATGCCGAAGCCGATCACGATGGGCAGGTCAATTCCCGCCTGACGCAGTGTCATGATCTTTTCTGCGTTGTTTCCGTTGAGGCTGTGCCGGATGCCGGTCGGCCCGCCATGCGACTGCAGCATCACATAGCCGCCGCACCGCCGGGCGCGCTCGATCGTTTCGGGCGACAAGGCAGAGTCCACGAAACCGATGCGCTCCAAGCCGACGCTTTCCAACCACTCGCCGAGCCGGTCCGGATCGCCCAGCAGCGCGGCGTCCGCCACGATCAAACCATGAACCAGCTTCTGGCGCGCCAATTGCGTGAACGAACGGAACGGCAGGTCGGCGTAACCCATCAGCACGAGGCGGCACCGGTTCATGAATACGGCCGCTTGCGAGCCGATCAGCGCATTGATCCGCGTAACGGGATCCTTTGTGTCCAGTACACGACGCATTGAATTGGAAACTGTCGGCCCATCGAGATAGGGATCGGATGTCGGAACTCCGATCTCGACGATGTCCACCCCGTGTTCTGCGTAGATTTGCAGGATGTTGTCCGGACACTCCGGGTCGCCGAGAGGCGCGTAGCATGCGAGCAGCGGCTGAGCCGACCACCATCCTTTCATCCCGCGTCTCGCAAGTGGCGCGTTGCACTCTTCAAGGCGCGAGTGGCATCGAGATAAGCGCAGTTCATGTGCTCGTAGCGATTCTTATGGCGCGGTTCGGGATAGAAGCGACTCTCGACTTTCGCCATGGCTGCCGCGGCCTCCGTCACGCTGCGAAATGCTCCGATCCCCACGGCCGCCAGGATGGCGGCTCCCAGACACCCCGCGTCCGCGACGGCAAGGCGATGCAGCGGCAAGTCGAGACAATCCGCCCGGATCTGACTCCACAGGTGCGATCGTGAGCCGCCACCGCCGTACAGCAGGTAGGCAGGCTTGAGGCCCGCAGCGCTGCGCAGTGAATGCAGGACGAGTCGCGCCGATAGAGCGACTCCTTCCAGCACGGCCAGCGCGAGCTGCGCATCGCCCGTTTGGGAAGAAAGCCCAATAAATGCCCCGCGAAGTTGCGAATCCCAGAACGGGGCACGTTCGCCTTCCAGATGCGGAAGGAAGAGGACGGGTGGATCCGATCTGCTCGCGCCGGCGGCTGCAGCGAACACCTCCATCGGTCGCCTGCCCGTGATCTGCGCCCACCAGCGGATGCTGTCACCTCCGCTCTGTGTTGGTCCGGCACTGACGACTGCAGAATCGACGCATGGGAATGTAATCACTCCCTGCGCGCCGATTCTTCGCGCACTCACCAGTGCCAGAATTTCACTGGTGCCGCTCATGTACAGACCCTTCCCAGGCGTGTAGGCGCCGGCACCAAAAAGACTCGTCCACGCGTCCATGGTGCCAGTCACCACCGGCACTGCGGCGCCGGCACTCCCGAGGGCCATTGAGCCTGCTATGAATTCGAACGGCCTCAACGGCGGCAAGCGCTCGAGCGCCCCCGGGACCCGCGCGAGTAACTCATTGATATACCCGAGCGATGGGTTCACGAGGCCGACTGAGGCAATGGGGTCGGCTACCACTGCGCCGGTCAATTTGAGGAGGCAGAAGTCCTTCGGCGACAGCACATAGCGGGTCTCTTCCCATAGCTTCGGATGATTCCTTCGCATCCATTGCATTCGCGCCAAGGCGTGACTCGCATCGAGCGGTACGGACGATCCCCACCAGCGAGCTGCCTCGTCACTGGTGATCGTAGCTGCCAACTCCGCAGCCTCCTCAGCCGCTCGCGTATCCTGCCAGACGAACGCATTCGCTAATACGCTGCCATGCTCCCCGACGAACACGTGAGTGTTGACGTGGCTGCAAATGCCGATCGCGCGCACGGTCTGCAGGTCTGCTTCTGCATCAAAAGCCGAAACCGCAGCCGCGATGCCGTCCAGCCAGTCCTGGGGATTTTGCTCGACGATTCCCCCTGGAGCACGCCGAGTCGGGTAATCACGCCGCCAACTGGTTGCCACGGTGCCGTCTGGCCCGAACAGTGCCGCCTTGACTGCCGTCGTCCCGATATCGATGCCAAGAAAGAGCACTCGATGCCCCCCGTCCGTATCAGCACAGAGGATGAGGGAGGGGGCTGTTGACGTATATCCGAGCGATGCCTGCTTTATCCGCGAACTGCCGTCGGAGTGAGCGGAAAGAAACCGTCCTTGATGTCGGAGGCCCGCGGGGGTCAGCGGTTAAGCTGCAAGGTCACCGACGGTTTCTCTCCGAAGCGAGCGGCATAGTCACGCGAGAAATGCCCCAGATGAAAGAACCCCCATTTGCAGGCAACCGAGGCGACCGTATCCTGCGCGCGAGCGGCCAACAGATCTACGCGGGCGGCCTGCAGGCGCAACGATCGATGATGCGTCATCGGTGTCATGCCGCGAAACTTCTTATATGTGGCGAACAGGGTTCGCTCCGGCACACCGGTTACCGCAACGATGTCCTCGATCGAGATGGTATTCGCGAGGTTCTCCCGAATGAACGCCTCGGCGCGACGCACGCACCTGGGGCTGGCGGTGCTGTTGTGCGCAGCCATGTCCTGTGAATAGGTATGCCGCTGCGTCGTCAACAATCCGCTGATGACCGTGCGCTGGAGCTGTCGGCTCCACAGGGGAGCATGCCGCACGGCATCGATCTGATCGAGCTCGGCAATCAGGAAATCCACGAGGGCACGGAAGCTGGCGCCCGTCCCCTGGGTGCAATCGAGCACCGGATCGAAGCAGATCGGCTTCGTGATCGCACGCTCGAGCATCTGGGCGAGCACTCGCTCCACGGCACCGCGATCGATTTTGAGGGTGATGAGCTGAGTCTCTCTGAGCCACTCGGAGCGCAGGTAACTGCCCGGCGAGGTGATGGAGCACTGCCCCAGCGCGCAGGAGAACGATCGCGAGCGAATCTGATAATTCAGCGAGCCGGCGATGGGAAAGTCGATGAGGAAGAAGTCCGGCATCTCCGGCACGTCGACGGTCAGACGGACACCGTAGGTCAGATAATTGAATGAGAGGGCACCCAGGTCTGCCTGGTTGTGAAGCGCGGCGATGCGCGGTTGCCGTTCGGATGTCCGGATACCGTGCCGGCAATAGGCAGCGGTCATTGCCCCGCGCATGAACTCCAGATCATCGGTGGCGAAGCGCTGAAACTTGGTCAACGGCGCAACGGTATTCATGACGAGACTCCCAACCGGCACGGTGACGGTGACGGTATCACCCGCGACGCCAGTCCGTAAGTGCTCATGAGAGCGATTCAGCGGCAGCACCCACAGCGAGCCGCCCTATCGCGGGCGCAGCCTGTTCGGGTCCCATCGCAAGATAGCCACCTTCCACCCGAAGCTCGCCGCCGGTAGAGAAGCTGGCATGGTCGGAACAGAGGAACAGAACGCCTTCGGCCACCTCCTCGGCGCGTCCGAGGCGCCCCAGCAAATGAAAATCCGCGGCGACCCGCTCCGCGCGCGCTCGATCGCCACCGGACAGGGCGTGAATGGGATCGCTGACTGTCCAGCCGGCGATCAGCGCATTCACGCGAATCCCCTCTTTTGCATAATCCATCGCCTGCAGACGAGTCAGATGAATGATGGCCGCCTTCGACACCGGGTACGTCCAACGTCCCGTCTGTGCCGCGTAGGCGCTGATACTGGAAATATTGACCACCGCCCCCCGATTGGCGCTCAGGAGTGCGCGTGCCTTCTCGACGAGAAGTGCGCCGCTTACGACGTTCACGTTCAGGGTATCCAGCCATTCCGCACGGGTCGACTCGCGACCGTGATCGCCATACGAGCAGGCATTGTTGACGATGAAATCGAGCCGCCCGAATCGATCCTGCGTGCGTTTCAACAGCCGCTCCAGATCCTCGTCGTGGGCGATATTCGTTTGCAGGAACACGGCACCCTCGCCCAGCAACGCCTCCAGGCCTTTACCGTGTTCAACCGATCGCGCGGCGATCGCGACCCGCACACCCGCCGCGTGCAACGCGACCGTGATCGCTTTGCCGATGCTGGCCGCGCCTCCCGTGACGATTGCGACCTTGCCGTTCAACCCTTTCATTCAGTGTCTCCGAGTCCACTTGTGAGATGCGATCTGCCGCGCCACCAAATACCCTGAGATCCCGCCCAGACCTGGACCAGGATGCGTGGCTGCGCCGATGTGATACAACCCCCGGATCGGCGTTCGATGACGCTTCTGTGCGAAAAACGGCCGCCACAGCAGGAACTGATCCTGCGAGCAATCGCCAGAGTAGGGATCGCCGCCGACCAGGTTGACGTTCATTCGCTCAAGATCAGCGGGACTGATGACATGCCGCCCAACGATGCTGCGCGCAAGATTGGGTATCTGATGCGTCAGTCGGTCGATAATGCGATCCGCATAGCGCTCGCCGATCTCCGCCGTCCATCGGCCCTCTGAGCGCACATCGATCTCTGCCTTTGCGTCACCGGCAATACGGCTTGGAAGCTCCTGGAGCTGAATCCACAAAATGGATTTTCCTGGTGGTGCACGCGTGGGATCCACCGCGGTCGGCTGAGCGACTACGATGGTGGCCTCTGCTGGGAGCAGGCCGCGATCGGCCTCATCGACCGCTCGCGTCACGGCATCCATCCCCGGGGTCAGGTGCAACATTGCAACACCTGCGAGCCGCTCCTCCGGCCATTCGGGCGGCCCGTCCAGGGCAAGATGAATCTGCATTTCCGCGCGGCCAAAGCGATATCGGCTGGCCTGCAGGCGGTAAGCATCCAGCCGAGTCTCCTCGCGGAGCAAGGTCCCATAGAGCTGGCCGGGAGTGACGTTGCAAACTACCGCCACGCGCGCCCGGATCTCCTCCCCCGCTTTCAGCAGGACACCGCAGGCAGTGCCGGCCGAGGTCAGAACCCGATCCACCTCCGCACTGACGCGACATTCCCCGCCACCATCCTGGATGAGAGTCTTGAAGGCCTCGACCAACAGAGCGCCGCCACCGAGTACCATGGGGCTGCCGGCTGCCTCGAGGGTGAACAACACGATTTTCGCCATCAGCGCGGAACAGCCGGATGTTGGGCCGAGACCGACATGCAGCACCCACGGCGCAATCAGGGCACGGGATACATCGGAGGAGAACTCACTGGTCAGCCAGGACCGGCACGAGGCGAGCGCCTTGCCGCAATAGACTCCCATCGACTCAGCACCCCGGCGCCAGCCGTGATGCAGCATCCTGCGCAGGGTCGAGCACGACCAGGGCTCATCGCATAGCAGATGGAAGCTGAGATCCGCGTGCCGCTCGATTTCCTGCATGGCATTCAGAAAGGCGTACCGATCCTGAGCTGCCAGCCGTCCGAATTCTTCGGCGTTGCGCTCGCGATCGCGCGTAAAAACCGCCGCACGCCCGTCCGGCATCAACACCCCGGTGGGGTTCTCCACGTTGACGAATTCGGCACCTCTTGCGCGCAGCGGTGCCTGCAGTGCTGGAAAGTGCGGAGCCGTGACGAACAGAGGATAGAGTGTGGCCAATGTATCGTGCCTGAATCCCGGTCGGGTCAATTCCTCCGTTCGAATGCAGCCGCCCAGGACATCATTGCGCTCAAGAACACAAACCCGTTGGCCCCGCTGTGTCAGCAGTGCCGCGCACACCAACGAATTGATCCCGCTTCCCACGATCAGCGTGTCAAAGGTCGGCAACTTTTGAATCCCCCTCTTACCTCCATGGTTCGCGCTGGCTAATGGGCCTAACAATCCACGGACTGCAGGCAAAGTCCAAATCCTGCTGAACACGTGCCGGTGCCGCAGAAGGCAGTTCGCCGGCGGAGCGACGCGACCACGACAGTTCCGGGATGGATCGGGCAGTCAACGGATATTCGAGCACCGAGGCCACATCTAGGCTTACGGCATGAAAGAGATTCGAACCGTGGCGCTCATCGGCGCAGGGATCGCCGGGCTCGCTACGGCGAAGGTGCTGAATCAATTCGGGTTCAATGTGACCGTCTTCGAGCAGGAGGCTGATGTGGGCGGCGTGTGGTCGGCTGCCCGGCGCTATCCGGGACTCACCACGCAGAATCCGAGGGAGACCTACGAATTTTCCGATTTTCCCATGCCGAGGAGCTATCCCGAGTGGCCCACGGGCGAACAGATGCAGGCGTATCTGTGCAAGTATGCCGAAGCGTTTGGGCTCTCGAGACATATTCGTCTTCGCACGCGCATCGACACGGCCCAGTACGACGATGCGGTCAAGCAGTGGATCCTGACGACGACTGAGATGTCGGGCTCGGCGTCACCGGTCCAGGCCGGGCATCGATTTGACTTCCTGGTGGTTTGCAACGGCATATTCAGTACGCCCTCCATTCCTGAGTTCCCCGGCGCGCGGGAATTCGTCAACGCAGGTGGGCGCATCTGCCATACGAGCGAGTTCACTCATCTGGAGGAGGCCCGCGGCAAGCAGGTCATCATCGTAGGCTACGGCAAGTCCTCCTGCGACGTTGCCAGCGCGACGGCCGAAATCAGCGCGGCTACCCATGTGGTCGTGCGAGGTCTCATCTGGAAGATTCCCAAGCGGATAGCCAACACCGTGAATTTCAAGTACCTGTTTCTCACACGCATGGGCGAGGCCCTGTTCCGCTACATTCGAGTCAAAGGGTTCGAGCGGTTTCTGCACGGGCCGGGTCTCTCGCTTCGTAACTCGCTGCTCAAAGCCGTGGAAGCAGTCATCGCAAGGCAGTTGAAACTGCGCTCACTGGGGCTGCACCCCGGGAAGCCGCTCGAGACCATCGCTCGCAGTACCGTCAGCCTGGTGACCGACGGATTCTACGAGAGCGTGCAAAAAGGACGAATTCGCGTTCACCCGCGCGCGTCGATCGTCAGGATGGATGGCAATGGGGTGACGTTATCGAGAGGCGAGACCTTGCGTGCGGATCTTGTGATCTGCGGAACTGGCTGGGTGCAGCACGTGCCATTCTTCGATGCAGAGACTCGCTCAGGCATCACTGATCGACACGGCAACTTTCGTCTCTATCGATCGATGCTGCCCGTGGGACTGCCCGGGCTCGCTTTCAACGGCTACAACTCGTCCTTCTTCAGCCAGCTCAATGCGGAAGTTGGGGCCCTCTGGCTGGCTGCTTACCTGAGGGGCCGAATTGCCCTTCCCAGCCCGGTAACGATGCACGCCGATGTCGATGCAAGATTACACTGGATGGAGCAGCGCACCGACGGCAAGCACTCGAAGGGAACGAATATCATTCCCTTCTCACTGCATCAAATCGATGAGCTGCTGCAAGACATCGGTGTCAGGTTGAGTTGGTTCCTTCGGTTACGCCAGTGGTTCCTGCCGGTGGTCGGCGCTCAGTTTCGGGAGCTCACTCCCCGCCTGCTGCGGCGACTGCGTGCATCCTCGAATAACGGGCTCGATGAGCGCGTCGGCTGAGGTGTCTACTTGCCAATTGTCACCATTTTGCTTATATTGTGACAAGTGACAGGAGATATCAATGACGACGCTCACCCGGGTTGCCAGCGAAGCCAGGCCATTCTCGCCGGAGCCGATCACGGATGACGAGGCGGCGGCAATGTTCCGTGCGGTCCTGAACCTGTTCCGCCTTTGGGGAGTGACCGACGATCAGGCGGCCATCATCCTCGATCTGAATCGGCGCACCTATGCGCGCTGGAAGGCGGGCGATCTCGGCCGGATGGGCCGCGACGGCAAGGCCCGGCTCTCCAATCTCGTCGGAATCCACAAGGCACTCAGGATCGTCTTCCGCGACGCTGCGCGCGGCTATGCGTGGATCAAGGCATCGAACGAGGCATTCGACGGCCGCTCGGCCCTGGACGTCATGCTCGGCGGCGAGCTGACTGACCTCATGCGCGTGCGCCGCTACCTCGACGCGGAGCGCGGCGGCTGGTGATCGACGCAGCGTCGGTGCCCGCCCGCCGTGTCCGTTGGACCGGCGCCCGACGCATCATCCGAAGCCTCTACCCGCCGATTGATCTATTCGAGGACATCGCCGACCCGGAGGACTGGCCGCTCCTGATTGCGGCCGAGCAGAAGACCAATCCGCGGCTGATGGTGACACTGGGCGCGATGGACCTCGTGCCGCCGGGGCGGCGCGTCGCGGGACCTGGAGCGACCTACCTCATGGCGCCGTTTACCCACGTCAGCCTCGATCGGCCCAGCCGGTTCACGAATGGGACTGATGGCGTGCTCTACGCCGCGCAAAGATTCCAGACCGCGCTGCTCGAAACGATGCACCACCACGCCCGGTTCATGGCGCGCACCGGGGAGGCCCCCGGCTGGACCGCGCAATTCCGAGAACTTGCACTGGATGTCGACGCCCTGCTTCATGACCTACGGGGTGGCGATCCTACCTTCCAGCCAGCGCTCGACCCCGATACCTACGTTGAGTCGCAGACGCTCGCCAAAGTATTGCGCGGCGCCGGGTCCGAAGGATTAGTTTACCCAAGCCGACGTGACCTGGATGGTGAATGCGTCGGACTCTTCTATCCCAACTTGGCAAGAAATCCCGTTCAGGGCCGCCATCTCGATTACCATTGGAACGGCGCGCGGGTGGACTTCTACCGTGACGCCGGCAGCGGCGAAGTCTATCGGATAACTGATGACCCACCGGCCCCGAATCAACCGCGCTGAAACTGCTGCGATTCCGTGCTGTCCTCGAGCGCAGTGATCGATGAGGTGCCGCCCGTCACCGTTTGAGTCACATCGTCGAAGTACCCGGCTCCGACCTCGCGCTGATGTTTGGTGGCGGTATAGCCGCTGCCTTCGGCGGCGAACTCTGCCTGTTGCAGCGTCACGTAGGCGGTCATCTGGTGGGCCTTGTAGCCGCGCGCGAGCTCGAACATGGAGAAGTTGAGCGCGTGGAAGCCGGCGAGCGTGATGAACTGGAACCGGTACCCCATGGCTCCCAGCTCACGCTGGAACTTCGCGATCGTCGCATCATCCAGCTTGCGCTTCCAGTTGAAGGACGGCGAACAGTTGTACGCCAGCACCTTGCCCGGATAGCGCTTGTGGATGCCCTCCGCGAAATGCCGGGCCTCCTCGAGATCCGGCTTGCCCGTCTCGCACCACAGCGCGTCCACGAACGGCGCATACGCAAGTCCGCGCGCGATCGCCTGTTCGAGGCCCGCCTTCACGGGGAAGAAACCTTCGGACGTACGGCCCTTCGAAGTATCGATGAAGGGGCGATCCCGCTCGTCCACGTCGGAGGTCAAAAGATTGGCCGACTCCGCGTCGGTGCGCGCAATCAGCACCGTGGGAGTGTTGCAAACATCGGCGGCGAGCCTCGCGGCCGCGAGCTTGTTGATGGCGTCCTGCGTCGGCACCAGCACTTTGCCGCCCATGTGGCCGCATTTCTTCGCGGATGAGAGCTGGTCCTCGAAATGGACTCCGGCGGCGCCCGCGTCGATCATCTGCTTCATGAGCTCGAACGCATTCAGCACGCCACCGAAGCCGGCCTCAGCGTCCGCCACGATCGGCTTGAACCAGTCGATGGAGTCGTCTCCTTCGGCGTGATGCAGCTCATCCGCGCGCTTGAGCGTGGAATTGATGCGTCTGACCACCGCCGGCACGGAGTCCGCCGGATATAGCGATTGATCCGGATACATCTCGCCGGCGAGGTTCGCATCGCCTGCGACCTGCCAGCCGGACAGATAGATCGCATCGAGGCCCGCCTTCACCTGCTGCATCGCCTGGTTGCCCGTGAGCGCCCCGAGTGCGTTCACGAACGGCTTCTCATTCAAGTAGCGCCAGAGCTTCTCAGCGGTCAACCGCGCAATGGAATGCTCGACGGCAACAGTGCCCCGCAACCGTACGACATCTTCCGCGCGATAGGTGCGCTCGACGCCGCGCCAGCGGGGGCTGTCGCGCCACGTCTTGCGCAAATCTTCTGCTGTGGGAAGAAGCGATCGCTGCAGACTCATTGTCGTGTTCTCCGTCAGGCCAGGTGCTCGTAGGCGGGAAGCGTCAAAAACTCATCAAAGGTGTCTTTCTTGATCATCTGCGCGAACAGCCGCGCGGCGGTCGGGAATACCCCTCCCGCAAGGCGCGCCGGACCGACCTCGTCGTGAATCCGGTCGAGCTCGTGCGTCAGCAGCCGATCGAAGCGCTCCTCCGTGACGAGCTTGCCGTCGTTCGTGCGCGCGCCGTGACGAATCCACTGCCAAAGCTGTGCCCGGCAAATCTCAGCGGTCGCGGCGTCTTCCATCAGGTTGTACAACGGCACGCAACCGTGACCGCGCAACCAGGCTTCGATGTACTGGACGCCGATGCGGATACAGCCTCGCAATCCCGCCTCAGTGATCTCCCCCGCGGGCGCCCGGAGCAAGTCTGCGGCTGAGACGACGACCTCGGCCCGCGTGACGGCGAGCTGGTTGGGACCTCGCATCACGGCGTCGAACGGCTCCCGCGCAATCGCGGCCAACCCCGGATGCGCAATCCAGGTCCCGTCGTGACCGGCCTGGGCCTCGCGCAGCTTGTCAGCCCGTACGCGCGCCATCGCCTCATCGTTTGCCCCGAGGTCGCGAACGGGAATCTGTGCCGCCATGCCGCCCATCGCGTGCGCGCCGCGACGGTGACACGTCTTGACCATGAGGTCGACATAGGACTTCAGAAAGTGTCGATCCATCGTCACTGCAACGCGGTCGGGCAGCAGTAGATCCGCTCGATTCCGGAATTTCTTGATAAAGCTGAATATGTAATCCCAGCGGCCGCAGTTCAGACCGGCGCAATGCTCGCGCAGCTCGTACAGGATCTCGTCCATCTCGAAGGCCGCGAGAATGGTCTCGATGAGCACGGTCGCCTTGATCGTTCCGCGCTGCATCCCCAGCGCATCCTGTGCGGCCACGAACACGTCGTTCCACAGACGTGCCTCGAGATGGCTCTCCAACTTGGGAAGGTAGAAATAAGGACCCGTGCCGCGCCGCGCGAGGGCTGCGTGATTGTTGGCCATGAAGAGCGCAAAGTCGAACAGCGCGCCGGAGACCGGCTCGCCGCCGATTCGCACATGTTTCTCGTGCAGGTGCCAGCCACGTGGCCGCACGATGAGTGTCGCCGCGCGTTCGGCAAGCCGATACACCCTGCCGGTGTGCGGATCGGAAAAGCTGATCGTGCCGCCGATCGCATCCTTCAGATTGATCTGCCCGCTCACCACGTTGTCCCACGTCGGGGAGCATGAATCCTCGAAGTCCGCCATGAACGCCTGAACCGGCGCGTTGAGGGCGTTGATGATCATCTTGCGGTCGACGGGCCCGGTGATCTCTACGCGCCGGTCCCTCAGGTCCCCCGGGACCGGAGCGATGCGCCAGTCTGCGGCACGCCGGCCGGCGGCAAGTGCAGCGCTGCCCGACAGGAACTCAGGCAGGGCGCCGGCGTCCAGCTCGGCCTGGCGGCGCTCGCGCGCGGCGAGCAGCTCCCGGCGGCGAGGATTGAAGCGGCGATGCAGGCTGGCCAGCAGCTGCAGCGCCAGCGGCGTCAGGACCTCCTCCGATCGCTCGACCCAGGGACCCGCAACTTCGATGCGGGGCCCGGCCTGCTCACGCGAATACATCCCTGCATCAGGCTGCGCATTCATAGACCTGCAGCATAGACTCGATCGTCAGGGGAATTTGACGGCAGAAACTTCACACTGTTAATTTCACTCGCCGGTCGCCACGCGACCGCTATCGAGGCACTGCCATGGCCACGCTTCTTCGCAAGGGACACTTCCTGGGCGCCAAATTGCGCGCCCTCCGCAAGCGCAATGGACTGACCCTCGACGAGCTGTCCACGCGCTGCATCCAGCGGGATGCCGCCCTCGCCCCCTCGGTGTCCTATCTGAGCATGATCGAGAGCGGCAAGCGCGCCCCGTCGCGGGAGTTGCTCGCCCTGCTGGCCGCGGTCTTTCAGCGCGACCCGGAGTGGTTTCTCGACGAAAGAGCCGATATCGAGGCCAGCCCGCCGGCGGCGCGCCCGGGCGGCGCGGCACGCATCCCGCTCGAGCCGGCCTTCCTGTTCGCCAAGAACGTCCTGCAGGCGGCCATCCCGGAGTTGCTCGCCCAGACCGGCACGACGGGCCGGCAATTCGCCCACCTGCTGATCCGGTCCCACCAGGAGATGTCCCGCAATGACTTCCCGGATCTGGAGCGGGCGGCCGACAGCGTGGGCGAGCGCCGCTTTCCGCTTTCGGTCGATGACCTGATGCGCCTGTGCAAACGTCACGGGCTGGAAGTGCGCTGGTTCGAGCGCAAGCCCGTGCTCGTGCGCGACAAAGACCGCGATGTGCGCAGCATGGTGCGCTCGTTTTTCGAAGCCCCCGGTATCGTGTACGCGAACCGCGCCCTGCAATCGGACCCGGCGCGTCTGAAATTCGATCTCGCCGCACACATCGCGCACAAGGTGCTGCACGGCGGCGACGGGCTCAAATCCGCTCATGCGACGGGCGGCGAAATGGGCGGCAGCCCGGAAGGCGGCTCCAGCGCGGCCGGCATGGATGCGCAGGACGTCTTGCACGCCTGGCGCGACTTCGAGTGCAGTTTCTTCGCAGGCTCGCTGCTCGCGCCCCGGGCGCCGTTTCGGCGCTTCCTCACGCGCGAGCGCTACCGTGTCGAGGCTGGAATGAAACTCGAGCTGACGCCGGCCGTCATCATGCGGCGCATGACGAAGGTCTCACCGTATGCGTACTGGCATTTCTTCGATGCCTACCCTCCGGGCTACCTGCGTGCGGTCTATCGCGGCAATGGCATTCCCCTGCCGTGGGGGAACCTCGCCCAGGTGAGCGACCCCTGTCCCAACTGGGCCGTGTTCCGCATGATCGACGGGCATCATGGCGAGGCGGGCTCGCAGATCTCGGTGCTGCGCGACGGCGAGCGCTCGCTGCTGTATTGCTGCAACTCGGTGCGCGCGCGCGACATGGCCGGCAATCCGCACGTGCTCTCGGTCGGTGTGGACCTCGCGCCGGCGCTGGATTCCAACGGTGCGGATACCACCGCTCTGGTGGATTCGATTTTCAAGGAATGCCTGCACCGGCGCGGCGAAGGACGCATCCCCAAAGCCGCCGCACAGGTTCTCGGGGCCGTGGCCAACGTGTTGAATATCGCGTGGGTCGAAGATGCCCTGGCGCAGCCCGCGCGCATCATCTGCCCGCGCAGTACCCGCTGTCCGCGACCGGAGCGTTGCGAGGGTGCGCGGCCGTCGCGCGCGCGGGAGATTGCTGACGTACGGGATGAGATACTCGGCCGCGCTCCGCCGGATGGCTAGCTGAACGGTATCGCAACGCATCTGCCAAAACCTGCAATTGCATCGCCACCTCGCCGACCGGCATCCTGTCAATGAGAGCGCTGCCCTACGAGCTCGGAAAAGAGATCGGCATGGTGTCGCGCCACGATACTCATTGAGAAACGCCCCTGCACGGCGTTGCGTGCGTTTATTCCGCTTTGCTTGCGAAGTTGCGCATCGCCGAGCAGACGTTCGAGCGCGATCGTGAATTCCTGTCGATCCCGCGGGCGAACGATCAGGCCGACGCCGGGTACAGCTGCAAGTTCGGCCGCTACGCCGACGCGGGTACAGACCATCGGCAGGCCAACCGCCATCGCTTCGAGGATGGACAGGCCGAAGCCTTCGTAGAAGCTCGGGAATACGAAGATGTCCGCTGCCTGGAGATACTCGTGAACGTTGGGGACATTGCCGGCGAAGCAGACCCGATCCTCCAGGCCATGGGCGTTGACGTACTGGCGGACGCCGGGTTCGCAATCATCGAGACTCTCCGCACCCGTTCCCACCAGCACAAGATGCGCATCGGGACGTCGCAGCGCGATCTCTCCCCACGTCTCCATCAGCAGGTTGACTCCTTTGGATACCGCCAACCTGCCTGTGTAGATCAACAACAACTTGTCGGCGGGCAGGTTCAGCGCGGTCCGTAAGCGGATACGGACGTCTGCGCTTGCGGGTACGAATCTATCCATGTTGATGCCGTTGGAGATCGCGACGATCTTCTGTGGATCGATCCCATCGGCGACGAGCTTTGCGCGGATCTCGGCCGAAATGGCGATGTACCGATCGACCCTGTGCGCAGCCATGCGCCGCAGGGCCATCAGGAAACGCAGCAGCAGCGAATTGGACGGCAGTCCCATTCTGGAGCGGCTGGTTTCTCCAACCGCGTGCTTGAGCTCAAGCGGTGATTCCGGTCGCACGACGCAGGGCTTGCGGGTCAGAATGGCGGCGACCACGGGCGCCAGTGGCATGACGTTGAAGCCTGAAACCAGGACCACATCGTAGCGGCGCGCCTGGTACACCAGGCGCCAGATCACTCGGAACAACAGCAGCACGATCCAGGGAATCGAGCGCCAGCCCCCGCCCTGCGTCCGCCCGAAAGTGCAGAGCCTGACGACGGGTACGGTATCCACATGTTCCACGCCTGGAAGCTCCCGGGCAGCCACAATGACCTGGACGCCGACGCCGGCCGTACTCAGGTGCTCAGCCAATTCCTGCAAGTGACTTTCCTGCCCACCCACTGCGGGGGGATAAGATGGCGCTAGCACGTACACACGCAACATCTTGGGTGCCTCGGACCATCGGCGCGACGAAGTCGCGGCATGTCAACGGGGGCCGGGGCGCCTAACGATCGGTAGGCAGATCAGTGGCGTGCATGCCTCGGCGCTCATCATCCGCGGATTACTCCGCTGACTCAGTGAACGAACGCGAAGGCAGGACTTATGGTGGGAGCGGGATCGAGGAAGTCGAAGAGCTTGCCGAAGCAATCAGAGCCGTGCAGCTGGTGTTGGCAAGCATCGGAGCACCAGGCAATCGATAAACCGCGATCAACAGCCGCAGAACGGACCGCCAGACATATCGTCCTTTCCGCCGACGCCAACGCCTCAGCTCGAGCATACGGAAACTGTCGCGGAACCATGTGCAACAGCTGGTTGCCGATTCAAACGAGAGTTGAATGCCGGTCACCGCAGCTTCGCTGCGAATGGGTTCTGGAGCCACGCTTCACAGCTTACCATAGTCTCTTGCGGCCTTTGCAACCCTCAGTGCGCTGCGCTGGCGGCGGCCGCCGAGCCACCGCCGTCGTCGTGCACAGGGCGGGCGAACCAGATCACAACCACGAGCGCGAGAAACAACAGGGCGGAAACATAAAAGATGTCATTCGCGGACAACATGAACGCCTGCTGGTCCACGAGCCGGTTCAGCATCCCGTAGCTCTGCTGCTCACCCAGCCCTCCGGCCTGCAAGGTGGCGAGTGCCTGCGAGGACACGATGTCGCCGCGCGTGAAATGCTCCACGAGTTGCGCGTGATGCAGGGTCGCGCGCCGATCCCACAGGGTCGTGGTGATGGAGGTTCCGAATGACCCGGCCACGATACGCGCAAAATTGAACAGGCCGGAGGCGGCGGGAATGCGCTCGGCTGCGAGTCCGGACAGACCGATCGAGATCAGCGGGATGAAGAAGAACGCCATCGCCACACCCTGCACCAGGGTCGGGATGAGCAGCGTGACAATCGTGGCATCGGTGTTGAAATGCGCGCGCATGAACAATACCAGCGCGAATACACCGAACGACACGGTCACGAACACTCGCGGATCGACGCGCTGCATGTAGCGTCCCACCACGGGGGTGAGGAAAATTGCGAACAGTCCCACGGGCGCGAGCACCAATCCGGCAAGCGTCGCCGTATAGCCCATGTACTGCTGCAGCCACAGCGGGAGCAGCACGACGTTGCCAAAGAAGAGGCCGTATGCGAGCAGCATGGCGAGCGTGCTGACCAGGAAATTGCGCCGCTTGAACAGGCTCAGATCGACCACCGGATGCGCGTCGGTGAGCTCCCAGATGAGGAAGAACGAGAAGCCGATCACTACGATCACCGCCAGGCCGATGATCTGCCCCGAGTTGAACCAGTCCAGATCCTTGCCCTTGTCCAGCATGATCTGCAGGGCGCCCACCCAGATGATCAGCAGTCCGACGCCGACCTTGTCGATAGGCAGCCGATCGGTCGCGGTCTCGCGCTTCTTATAGATGAACCACGTCGCCAGGCCCGCAACGATGCCGACCGGGATGTTTATGTAGAAGATCCAGGGCCACGCGATGTTGTCGGTAATCCACCCGCCCAGCACCGGTCCCACGACCGGCGCCACCAGGGTGGTGATGGACCACATGCCCAGCGCCGTGCCGGCCTTCGCCTTGGGATAGCTCGACAGCAGCAGCGCCTGGGACAGGGGCATCATCGGTCCTGCGACGGCGCCCTGCAGGACGCGAAACAGAATCAGCATGTTCAGGCTGGGTGCCAGTGCGCACAGGAACGAGGCGGACGTGAACAGAATGATCGACCACATGAACAGCTTGACCTGCCCAAAGCGCCGGGTCAGCCATCCGGTCAGCGGCAGAGAGATCGCGTTGGCGACACCGAACGAGGTGATGACCCAGGTCCCCTGGTCAGGCGATACGCCAAGGTCGCCGGCAATGGCCGGTATGGATACGTTCGCGATCGAGGTGTCGAGCACGTTCATGAACGTTGCAAGGGACAACGCGATGGTGCCAATCGCGAGCGTGGTGCCCTGCAGCGGAGCCAGCTCCGTCCGCCGACCTGGCGCGTCGGTGTCAGCCATGATCGATTGTCCTCAGTTTGTCCGGACGATTGTCCTTAGTTTCCCCGGACCTTGACACCCATCGTGGCCGCCAGCAACTTGCGATCCGACGCCGGGACCGCGGTGCTCGCGCCCGCGGCGCGGGCAGCGCCGGCCAGCTTATCCGCCTGTTGCCTGAGCGATGCCGCCGACTCATTGGCCGCGATGATCGCGCGCACCCGGGCGTCGGCCAGTCCGTCGATCGAGTGGAATACATCCGTCGCATAGGCCGGCGCGGTGTGGGCAACCTCGGGCAGGCGCTCACCATTGCCGTCGCGCACGGCCACTTCCGCCTTCATCGACAGTCCGATCTGCAACGGATGCTCCGCCATTTCCCGCGCGTCGAGCGCGATCCGCACCGGTACACGCTGGACGATCTTGATCCAGTTGCCGGTGGCATTCTGCGCCGGCAGCAGCGCGAACGCCGATCCGGTTCCGGCTCCGAACCCGGCCACCTTCCCATGATAATGAATGCTGCGCCCGTACAGGTCGGCTGTCAGGGAGACCGGCTGTCCCACCCGCATGTTGGCCAACTGCGGCTCCTTGAAGTTCGCATCCACCCAGACCTGGTCGAGCGGGACCACCGACATCAGCGCAACTCCGGGGCTGACGCGCTGCCCGAGCTGAACATTGCGCCGCGCGACGAATCCGGACACCGGCGCAGGCAGAACCGTCCGGCTGTAGATCAGGTAAGCGCTGCGCACGGCTGCCGATGCATTGCGGACGTCAGGATGGTCTTCCAGGGTCGTACCGTCCACGCGTGCCTGATTTGCGGCGAGCTGCTGCTGCGCAGACATCAATGCAGCCTGCGCGCTCCTGACTGCGTCACGGGCGTGCTGCAACTCCTCGGTCGAAATGGCTCCCGAATTGCCGAGGCGCTCGCGCCGCGCGAGGTCCTTCCGGGCCATGGCCAGGTCGCTCTGCCGGAGCTGTACTGAAGCCTGCAGTTGTGCCGAAGTCGCGAACAGGTTGCGCACCTCACGGACGGTCTTTGCAAGCTGCGCTTCCGCCTGATCCAACGCGACTTTCGCGTCAGCCTGATCAAGACGAACCAGCGGCTGGCCCGCTTTCACGAACTGGGTATCGTCCGCGCCGATTGCGACGACGGTGCCGGAAATCTGCGGCGTGATCTGCACAACGTTGCCATTGACGTAGGCATCGTCGGTCGACTGCCGATAGCGCAGCACATTCGCCCAGTAGAGACCGTAAGCGGCCCCGATGACCAGCAAGGTTGCACCCGCGATCGACAACCAGAGCCAGCGGCGGCGGCGGTTGGAAGAGGCGCTGCCGGAGGCAGGACTACGGGAGGTCGAGTTCGCGGAGTCGGCCTCGACCGACGAGGCGTCGCTGGGCGAGACCTTGGATGTATCGTTCTGGGTGTTCATAGATCGCCGCAACCGCCGCCGAGCGCGCGGGCCAGGTTGATGGACAGATCGAGCGAACGGGCACGCAGGTTGGCATCGAGGCTGCGCTGCGCCAGAAGTTGTGATTCCGTCGTCAACACCTGCAGATAGTTGCCAACACCTTCGCGATAGCGCTGCGTGGCCAGGTCATAGGCATCCTGGGCCGTCGCCAGGCCTTCCCGCTGCTGCAGGCGCTGCTCGTCGACGCTCTTGAACGAAGCAAGTTGATCCACGACGTCGCGTAGCGCGTCCGCGATCCTCTGGTTGTATTGCTCGACCGCGACGTCGTAATCAGAGTCACGGGCCGCAAGATTGCCGCGCCGGCGGCCCGCATCGAAAATCGGCAGGCTGACCGCCGGGCCCACACCAACCTCGCGGCTTGCGGCGGCCAGCAGGCCCGCCGGGCCGAGCGCCTGGAAGCCCACAAGAGCCGTCAGATTCACATCGGGATAGAACTGCGCCTTGGCGTTGTCGACGCCATGCGCCGCCGCTTCGACCCGCCAGCGCTGCGCGAGAATGTCGGGCCGGCGCCCGATCAGCTCGGACGGCACCCGGCTCGGGATCGAGACCGCGGTCAGGGCGCTCGCAGCGGGACGCGCGATCGCCTGGCCACGGTCAGGTCCCTGGCCGAGCAGCGCGGCCAACTGATTGCGTGTGAGCTGGATGCGCTCCTCGAGCTGTGCGATCTGCTCGCGCGCAGCGGGTAGCGCTGACTCTGCCTGTCGCAGCTCGAGCCGTGAATCGACGCCGGCCTCGCTGCGGTCCTGAGTGAGCTTGTAGATCTGCTCGCGCTGCTCGAGTGTCGCCTGCGCCACGTCGAGTTGCAGATAGGCACGCTCCAGTTGAACGTACGCATGTGCGATGTTGGAAGAAAGCGCCAGCCGCGCGGCCTGGGCATCAAGTGCCCTCGCACGTGCTTCCCCCAGCGCCCGCTCATAGGCAGAGCGGTTCTTGCCCCAGAAATCCAGCTCCCAGGACAGCGTCGACTGAAGTTGACTCAACGTATCCCAATTGCCCGCGAATGGCGGCGGGATCAGCGCATGCTCAGGAAAGCGCTCGCGGGTGGCATCCGCCTCGGCGTTGATCTGCGGATAGCGCGTGGACTCGGCAACATCGGCCTGCGCCAGCGCGGCGCGCGTGCGGGCGGCCGCAACACGCAGCGTCGGGCTGCCGGCCAGGCCCTCGGTGATGAGCTGATCGAGCTGCGGGTCGCCGAACTGAGTCCACCATGCAGTGTCCGGCCACGCCCCGGCATTCACTGTTGTGTTGGCCAATACTTCCGAGGTCGCCAGGTTATCGGGTTTTGCCAAAGAGGACTGCGGACCAAGACCATGAGTGCTGGCACACGCTGCGAGCATCGTTGCAGTCAGCGCAGCAGCCGCGAGCGCAGTCGCGCGGGCAGTAGTCGCGAGCACAGTCGAGCGTGCAGTAGTCGTGCGAGCAGTAGCTGCGTGCGCGGTCGCGCGGAGCGTCTGTTTCACAGCCGAATTTTGTCCCTCGTGTGCTACCGCCAGCCTCTTATGCCGCCGGTACAGCCAGATGACGACCGCGAGCAGCGAGCCGCCGGGAAGGAGAAGCTCCACGAGTGCGTAAGGACCCAACTCGCGCAGGCCTGCAACGCCGCGTGTCATCCATCCACTGGCGGTCGTCGATTCGCTTCGCGGCATCCATCCGCTGCGCGTCATCCATTCAGAGAGTTTTGAAACCATGGCTGCCTGTCCTGCCTGCTTGCGCTCGCGTCTCTTCGATCTACCTGCCCCGGCTAACACTGCCTGGGCAATTGACTGGTCAAAAAAAACTCATTCGCCGGGCGCGTTCTCCAACATGCGCGCCAGGAATTCCTCCAACTGTCGGACCTCGATCCTGGTGAAGCCGCGCAGAAAGCGATTGAGCACATTCATCGATATTTCCCGCATCCGCGGAAACGCCGCCATTCCCGCGTCGGTGAGCTCCAGATTCACCTGGCGGCGGTCATCGGGACAGCGGCTGCGCCGCAACAGCCCCTTGTCCTCCAGCCGGTCGATCATCCGCGTCATCGCCCCGGCGTCGTACGAGATGCCCTTGCACAGGCCGGAGGCTGAGTTCGTGACGCCCAATCCCAGCGTCGCCAGAATGATGAACTGCGCCGAGCTCACCTCCAGGGGCCCCAACTGCTCGTCGGCGGCCAGCTCCCGGTCCACCGCGGCCAGAATTTCCGTGCGGACACGATTCAGCAGGTGCCCTACGCCCTTACGCGGCTGGTAGGTCTGGCTGTCGTAGATATCCGCCAAGTCACTGCTCCAGAAGAGGATGCCCCGAGGCGACGGGGCGGATGTTAGTTGCCTAGGCCGTTGTTGTCAAGGCTTTAGTTGCCTGGGCGTCCGAAGATCCGGCAGAGTGTTCAGGCGGGGCGCCCGGCATGCCACCGGCCTCCGGCGCACCGCAGCTAGTGCGATCGCTCAGCCGGGTGCTGCACAATGCATAGGCTAGTCTCTCCCCCTGCCCGGAGCTCATCAATGCTCAATCCGACCGAGATGCCTGCCAAGCTGCCCACCTTGACGCACTGGATAGGCGGCCGCGCCGTTTCGGGTAGCCAGAAGCGCACCGGAAACGTGTTCAACCCTGCACTGGGCTCGGTTGCCGCGCGCGTTCCCTTCGCTTCGACGCAGGACATCGATGCGGCCGTATCCGCTGCCCGCGACGCCTTTCGAAGCTGGGCGGCGACGCCGTCGCAGCGGCGCGCGCGGGCCCTGTTTCGGTTCAAGGAACTCGTGGAGAGCTCGGCCGACGAAATCGCGAGGCTGATCGCCCGCGAGCACGGGAAGACGGTCAGCGATGCCCATGGAGAGCTCGCCCGCGGACTCGAAGTAGTCGAATTTGCCTGCGGCATCCCTCACCTGCTCAAAGGCGAGTTCAGCGAGAATGTCGGCAGCGGCGTGGACGCGTACAGCGTGCGCCAGCCTCTCGGAGTCGCAGCCGGGATCACGCCATTCAACTTTCCAGCGATGGTGCCGATGTGGATGTTTCCCATTGCCATTGCGTGTGGGAACACGTTTGTGCTGAAGCCCTCCGAGCGCGACCCGTCCACGGCCATTCGCCTGGCCGAGCTGTTGACGCAAGCCGGACTCCCCGACGGTGTGTTCAACGTCGTGCACGGCGACAAGGAAGCGGTAGACGCGCTGTTACATCACCCCGACATCAGCGCGGTGAGTTTCGTCGGCTCTACCCCTGTTGCCCGGCACATCTATCTCGAAGGTACCCAGAACGGAAAACGCGTACAGGCGTTGGGCGGCGCCAAGAACCATCTCGTCGTCATGCCAGACGCGGACCTCGATCAGACCAGTGATGCGCTCCTGGGAGCCGCATTTGGCTCGGCGGGTGAACGCTGCATGGCCATCTCCGTCGCCGTGGCGGTCGGCGATGACGTGGCGGATCGACTCATCGCGAAACTGGTACCGAGGATCAAGAGCCTGCGGATCGGCGCACCGGAAGACGAGAAGACCGAGATGGGTCCATTGGTCACCCGCGAACACCTGGAGCGCGTCCGGGGATATATCGAGACAGGAGTCACCGAAGGCGCGGCCCTCGTGCTGGACGGACGCGCCTTGACCGCCCCCGATGGCCACCCGGGGCCGGATGGACACGCCGGCTTCTTCCTCGGCGGGTCGCTGTTCGATCGCGTGCGCCCCGACATGAAGATCTATCGAGAGGAAATTTTCGGTCCCGTTCTGGTGGTCGTGCGCGTCGCGAATGCGGATGCGGCTGTGCGCCTCATAAATTCGCACGCCTACGCCAATGGCACATCCATATTCACAGCCAGCGGCGACGCTGCGCGCGCTTTCGCGGCGTCGATCGAAGTCGGCATGGTCGGAGTCAACATCCCGATCCCGGTTCCGATGGCGTTCTACAGCTTCGGTGGCTGGCGCAGCTCCTTGTTCGGCGATCATCACATCTACGGCATGGAAGGCGTACGCTTCTACACCAGACTGAAGTGCGTGACGCAGCGCTGGCCGAGAGCGGCACGCGGCGACCCTGAATTCAACATGCCGGTCATGCGATAGAGTGCGGCGGCTGCGGCGCCTGTCGCCCGCCGGGCGCGTCCTGAGCGCCTGAGGAGTCTTTCTCGGCACGCTCGAGCCTGTCCGTGGCGTGATCCGCGCCAAGCAGAACGTACACGGCCGGCACGATGAACAAGGTGAACAGCGTGCCGATCGAAAGCCCCGTGAACAACACGATTCCCATTGCGCGCCGCCCCGCGGCGCCGGCGCCCGAAGCGATGACCAGCGGCACGACGCCCAGCACCATCGCCGCGGTGGTCATCAGAATCGGCCGCAGGCGCACGCCCGCCGCCTCCAGGATGGCCTGCAGCTTGGTCCTTCCCTCGCGCTGCAGCTCGTTGGCGAACTGCACGATCAGGATGCCGTGCTTGCTGATCAGGCCGAGCAAAGTCACCAGACCCACCTGGGTGTAGATATTCAGCGTCGCGAAGCCGACGTTGATGAACAGCAACGCGCCGAACAGCGCCATGGGCACCGAGACCAGGATCACGGCCGGATCCCGGAAGCTCTCGAACTGCGCCGCCAGCGCCAGGTAGACGATGATGAGCGCGAACAGCATCGTGACCACGAAGCCGCTCGAGCCGCGCACGTATTGGCGGGACTGGCCGGAATAGTCGATGTTGTACCCGGAGGGGGCGACCTCGTGCACTGCGTTGCGCAGAAATTTCAGCGCATCCGCCTGGGATACACCCAGCGCTCCCGCGATGGTGGCCGAGTTCAGCTGCTGGAAGTGATTGATGGCCTCGGGCACCGTGTTCATCTCGATGTGCGCGACGGTGCTCGCCGGAATGAGCGAGCCGTCGCCGGCCCGGATGTAGTAATCGAGCACCTGGTCGGGATTCAGCCGGTCCTTCTGCAGCACCTGCGGAATCACCTTGTACGAGCGGCCCGCCAGCGAAAAATAATTCACGTAGCCGCCGCCGAGGGCGGCGCCGAGCGCGTTGCCCACGTCCTGCTGGGTGAGACCCAGATCGGCGACCAGGTCGCGATCCACCTTCAGGGTCGCCTGCGGCTTGTCCAGTTTCAGATCCGAGTCCACGAACCAGAACATGCCGCTCGTCTTGGCCTTCTCCAGCACCTTGTTCGCCACCTCGTCGAGACTCTCGACCGGCTCGGTGGTCGTGATGACAAACTGCAGCGGCAGCCCCTGCGAGCCCGGCAGCGAGGGAAACTGGAACGCGGCCACGTGTGCGCCGGCGATGTTGTTCCACTTGTCCTGCAGCACTTTCTGCAGCTGATCGGCGGAGCGGCTGCGCTGATTCCAGGGCTTGAAGAGAAATCCGCCGAATTCCTGATTCACCGACGGGGTGCCGACGATCTGGAACGAGGCCAGGAATTCCGGCAGTTTGCTTGCCGCTTCTGAAATCTGGTCGGAATAGGCCTGCATCTGCGCGAGCGTCGCATTCGGTGGCCCGATCGACTGGTACAGCACGTTGCCCTGATCCTCCTGCGGCGCCAGCTCGGACTGCGACGTCATGAACAGATACACGGTGCCGCCCAGCAGCAGTACACCCAGGGTAACCAGCACCTGCCAGGTCTCGAGCCCACGCGACAGCACGCGTTGATATCTGGCGCGCAGACTGGAGAATCGCCTGTCGATGAAGCGCGCGAGGCGCGCTTCCTCCTGCTCCGGCCGGAAGAAGCTCGCGCACATCATCGGCGAGAGCGTGAGCGCGATGATGGCCGACACGGTCACCGCGCCGGCGAGCGTAAAGGCGAACTGCGTGAACAGGGCGCCGGTGAGTCCGCCCTGGAATCCGATGGGCAGATAGGCGGCGACCAGTACGACCGTCATCGCAATGATCGGCCCGCCCAGCTCGCGGGCCCCCTGCAGCGCCGCCTGGAGCGGCGACATGCCCTCCTTCAGATGCCGATCGACGTTCTCCACTACGATAATGGCGTCATCGACCACGAGGCCGATCGCGAGCACCAGGGCAAGCAGTGTCAGCAGATTGATCGAGTATCCGAGCGCCAGCATCAGGAAGAACCCGCCGATCAGCGATAGGGGCATGGCCACGACCGGCACGATCACCGCGCGCAGGCTGCCGAGGAACACATAAATGACCGCCGTGACGATCAGCAGTGCCTCGACCAGGGTCTTGATGACTTCGACGATGGACGTATGAATGAAGACCGTCGCGTCATAGACCAGCTTCTGGCCCACGCCCGAGGGCAGCTGTCCGGCGATGCCGGGCAGCGCGTTGCGAACCAGCTTGGCAACATCGAGGATATTCGCCTTCGGTGCGACCTTGATGCCGATGAAAACCGATCGTTTGCCGTTGAATGCGACGCTGAAGTCATATGTCTCGGCACCCAGCACGACGTTGGCCACATCCTCCAGACGCACGATCGCGTCGTTCTGCTGGCGCACCACCAGATGCTTGAACTCATCCACCGAGTGCAGGTCGGTCGATGCGGTTAGATCGACGCTGACCATCTGGCCCTTGGTGGTACCGACTGCCGTCAGATAATTGTTCGCCGCCAGAGCCGCGTACACATCGTTGGCCGCGACCCCGTGCGCCGCCATGCGTGCGGGGTCGAGCCATGCCCGCAGCGCGTATTGCCGCGCCCCGATGACTTCGGCGGTCTGCACACCCCCGATCGAGTCCAGCTTCGGCTTGACGACCCGCGAGAGATAGTCCGTGAGGCCGTTGATGGGCAGCGTATCGCTGTCGTATCCGATGTACATCGAATCGGTCGTCTCCCCCACCTGTACGCTGAGGACGGGCTGCTGAGCCTGGGGCGGCAGCTGGTTGCGAACGGATGCGACCTTCGTATTGATCTCTGTCAGGGCCCGGCTCGAATCGTAGTTCAGCCGCAGCGTCGCGGTGATCACCGAGACACCGGTGCTGCTCGATGAGGACAGGTAATCGATACCCTGCGCCTGCGAGATGGCCGCCTCCAGCGGCTGGGTGATGAAGCCAGCGACGGTGGCGGCATCCGCACCGTAATAGGTCGTCGAAATGGTGACGATGGCGTTCTCCGTTTCCGGATACTGGCTGACCGGCAACTGGAAGATCGCACGCACGCCGAGGACGAGTATCAGCAGGCTCACGACCAGCGAGAGCACCGGCCGCTTGACAAATATATCGGTGAACCTCATCGCGCCGTCCCTCAATGCTCCTGCGGCGCCGGATCCGGATCGTCCTTCGGCGTCACAGTGTTGTCGATCTTCAGCGGCGTGCCGTTGTTGAGTTTGAGCTGACCGCTGGTCACGACCAGATCGCCTTGCTTGATTCCCTTCAGAATGGCGACCTGATCACCGCGTGTCGGGCCCACGGTCACGAATGTCTGCTGCGCAACCAGCAGCTGTCCGGAGCGCTCCTGCTGTTGCGCCGCTGCCTTTTCTTGCGCAGCGCCGGCATTCCCGGCCTTCTTCAGAGCGAGGAAGACAGTAGCGCCGTAGGGGTTATAGGTGACCGCCGTCTGCGGCAGCGTCAGATAGTGCTGAACGCTGCCGGTGGAAATGGCAACGCGCCCGAACATCCCGGGAAGCAGGCGGCGGTCAGGATTGGCGATGGTCGCCTCCCCTTGGAAATTGCGGGTGCTGGCATCGATCTTCGGGTCGATGGCGTTGATCGTGCCGGTGAACGTCGTACCCGGGTAGGCATCCGTCGTCACCGTCACGCTCTGACCGGTGGAGATTCGCGCCAGCTCCTGCTGCGGCAGCTTGAAATCGACATAGATGGGATCGAGGGCCTGCAGTGTCACCACCTTGTCGCCCGTGTTCAGATACTGCCCGGGATTGACCAGCGTAATGCCGAGCTGACCGGCAAACGGAGCACGCACGATCTTCTTCGCAACCAGGGCAGCCTGAGCGGCCACCTGCGCCCGGCGGTTCTTGAGATCCGCCGCGTCGGCGTCGAGCTGCGCCTTGCTGATGGCCTGCGCCTCGTACTGCACCTTGTCGCGCGCGTAGACGGTGGCCGAAAGATCCGCGGCGGCCTCCAGCGCGTGCTGTTGCGCGATGTCCGAATCGGCATTCAACTCGACCAGCACCTCCCCGCTATGGGCCTGGTCGCCGGATTTGAAGTGCACCGTGCGCACGAGACCCGTCACCTCGGTAGTCACGTCCACGCCGAGCGTCGCCCGCATGGAGCCGATCGCAGAGGTCTCGGGTTGCCAGTCCGAGTACTTCGCGGCAGCCGCGCTGACCGTCTGGGGTGGCGCCGAATTCTTCGAGCGCGCCAGCGCCATGAAGTGCTGCTTCACGAGATTGAAGCTCACCAGCAAGCCGAGCAGCACACCCACCGAGACCACGACGACGATCAACCGTTTTCTCATCACGCTGCTCACTGTCCGGCTCCCTGTTCTTCTTTGCGATTCCACCAACCGCCGCCCAACGCCTGAAACAACGCCGCCGAGTCCGCGTAACGCGCAGCCTGGGCCTGTACCCGGCTCTGGCGCGCCAGGAAGTACAGGCGCTGCGCGTTCAGCACGGTGAGAAAGCTGACGCCGCCAGCCTGAAACTGCTTCTTCGCGATCTCGAGGGCATCGGTCGCGGAACGCTCCGCCTCGACCTGGGCACGCAGGCCGCGCGCATCGGCCTCGAGCGCGCGCAGCGTGTCCGCAACTTCCTGCAGGGCGCCCAGAACGGTCTCGCGGTACGTCGCCGCAGCGCCTTGCAGATTCGCCACCGCCGCGCGCCGCTTGTACCGCAGCTCACCGCCATGAAACAGAGGTTGCAGCAAGGAGGCCCCGGCACTCCAGGCGCCGGTCCCGGCGCCAAACAATGCGCCCGCCGTGAGCGCGTCGGAACCAATGGAACCGGAGAGAGTCAGCTGCGGAAACAGATTGGCCGTCGCCACACCCACCTGCGCGCTCGCCTCGTGCAACAGTGCTTCCGCCGCCTGCACGTCCGGCCGCTGACGGATCAATTTGGCCGGAACGGTGACCGGAAGCTCGGTGGGCAGCGAGAAGTGCTCGAGGGCGAACTGCGGGACGGTCGCATCGTCGGGCGTACGGCCGGCCAACACGGCGAGCCGGTGTTGTGCCTGGGCAAGCGCCTTCTCCAGAGCGGGCACTTCAGCCTGGGCCTGCGCGAGCTGCGCCTGCTGCGAGAGCACGTCGGAGCGCGAGGCGCCGCCGGCATCGAACTGCCGCTGCACGACCTTGAGCTGCGCGCCTTCGCTGGACACCACATCCGCGACCGCGGCGAGCTGCTCCTTCAGGGAGGCGACATCGAATGCCGTCGTCACGACATTGCCGGTCAGCGTCAGATTCGCGGCTTCGAGCTGCCAGCGCTGGTAGTCGGCCTGCGCGCGCAACGCCTCGAGCTGCCGCCGCGAGGCGCCGAACAGATCCAGCCGATACGAGACGTTCACCGAGGCGCTGTACAGAGTGAAAAGGCTTGCGGGCACTCCTGGCTGGCCGAACGTCACTCCCGGAACCCGTTCGCGCGTCACACCCGCCTGCCCATCCAGCGCAGGCAGAAGCAGAGCGCCGCGCTCGGCGCTGTAAGTCGCCTCCGCGGAACGCAACGCGGCCTTGGCCGCCTCGACGGTCGGACTGTCCTGCAATGCCTGGCGCACCAGGCCATCGAGCGGCTCGGACTGGAACAAACTCCACCAGTCGGCAGGGATATCCCGGTTGGACACGAATGTCTGTGCCGTTCCCGCGGCCACCGGCGCGTCGGCTGTGACATCGGGCTGCGCTCCCGGTGTGTAATGAGCGGTAGCCGGCGGCGCAGGCGAGTGAAAGTTCGGGCCCACTGCACAACTCGCGAGCATTGCAACGGCCATCACGCCGGGAACAGTGAGCCGACCTGTCATGTAGTTGGGAGGCTGCAAGTGTGTATCGGACCGGGTTCCGCACAGCGCGGCGAGCATGCGACCGCGCGCTTGGAGTTGCTGAGCAACTCCTCCAAGGGGCCGGTACTCTAGCGGCTGGGACGCTCACCCGCAATGAAACTGAGGCCGCCCGAATCCCTCCTGCGGCGTATTGACAGCACACTCCAGGCCAAGTTGCCGGCTGTGGCCGTTTTCCTCTCCCGAAAGAGAGAGGACGGCAAGAGAACGCGGCTAGTGGCGCGTGACACAACAGGCGTGCCACCACCCGTTGCGCTAAGCGCGGCTGGCGAAATATTCCTGCAATGAGGCGACGCCCAGCCGCTTCGCCTCGAACAGGCTCTCCAGGTGCTCGCGGGAGTTGACGAGGCCACGCGCGCGCAGCGTGCCGCTGGAATCGAGTAGCGCGGCGAACGGAAGCCGGCTGACCTGATAGGTCATGCCCAGTGGAGCGGAGATGACGTAGGGGAAGCTCGCCAGGCCGTGGCTGCGCACGAATTCGCGGTGGGTTGCCGCCTCTCCGTCGCTGGCCAGCACGATCCGCAGCCAGGACTGCTCATCCTTGCGGCTGGACTTGAGCACGGGCAGGAGCGATTCGCACACCGGACAGGTGGGAGAGACGAACAGGATCAGCGTGCTCATTCCATCGGCGCGCGGCGCCCCGAGGCGCAAGGCATTCCCATCGAGATCGACGACATCCATCGCGGGCGCCTGCTCGCCAACAGCGAGGCCGCGGTTGAGCATCAACGCGCCGACGGGCGAGATCCGCTCGTGCAACACGCCCACCTGGCGCGTCAGGGCGAGTACGACGACCAACAGCGCCAGCACGACGATCCACAGGACGATATTGGAAACCGCGAGCGCCGTCATCAGGAAAGCCGGAGCTCCGCGCTTCGCCGGGACGCGTGGCCCAGCAGCCGATCGAGGCACAGGTACACGAGCGCGCACGTGGCGGATCCGAAGCCAACTGTCGCCGCGTCGGTGAGCACGAGCGGCCGCGAGGCCCAGGGCAACATGACAACACCCAGCAGCATGGCGATCACGAGGTTGCGCCAGACCATCCACGGTGCGATGGGACGGCGCTCATCGGGGCCGCCGCAGCCGCACGCGAGGTCACGGCGTCCGCGGCGCAGGTTGATTGCAATGGCGCATGCGTAGGCCACCAACAACAGCATGCCAACACCAGCCGCAACGTCGCGCGCAGCATTCAAGACCAGTCCAGCAGCCACGCCAGCCTCCAGTACGGGCACGAGTCGCGACAGATGCAAGCGTGCAACGAGGGGCAGCAGCGCGTACGCCGCGAAAATCTCGTCGAACCGGCGCAGGTCCCGCAGCTTGTGGAGGGCGGCGCCGGCGAACAGAAGCGCCACGCACGCAACGATCAACGCGGCGATGGCGGGATCAATCATCACTTGTCCCCATCGTGCGCATCATAAACCATCAGGCTGCGCGGGAGCGGCCGGGCCTGGCGCCGGCTGCGGCCGGCCTTGAAATGCAGAGCGCAGCATGGACACCGCAGCGTAGGCCACGACCATCATCACCAGCCAGCGCAGCGCCTTCAATGGCAATTGCTTTACGACGAACACCGCGACGAGCACGCCCAGCACGCCGCCCATGGCAAGCCCTATCGAGGGACCCCACGCGAAGCGGCCCGTCTTGAAGAAACGCAGGCTTGCAACGGGCTGAACCAGCCCGCAGGTGCCCATCATGATCGGGTAGGCGCCCAGAGGATGCAGGCCCAGGAGCGCGAGCAGAACCATGCATGGCGCATAGGCACCAATGCCGACGCTCATCAATGCACCGAGCACGAAGTTGACGCCGACGGCCAGTCCGAAGCGCCACCCCGCGAGCGCCATGGCGGTGCCGCCAACGGGGAAGGCGCCGAGATTGCCAATCAGAAAGAACGTGGCGGCCACGAGCAGCGCGAGCCCCATGAAAATCTGGATTGCGCGCCGCGGCAGCCGGCTCACGACACCCGCGCCCAGCCAGGCGCCCACGGTTGCGCTGGCCACCATCGCGGTGAGCAGCATCGGTTCCACGGCGACCGCGGTGACGAAGATGGCCGTCTCGACGAATGCCGACGGATTGTGGCCGACGTTGAGCGTGCCCGGAATGAGCTCATCGGCCGGCCGGCGTCGCAATTTGAACAGTGCCGTCGTCGGTGCGAAGGAACCGATCCCGAGCGCATCGAAGAAATCCGTGACGAATCCGATCAGCGCATCGCCGCGCGTCGGCCGGTCCCGCAACGGGTGCGTGCGCGCCGCGCGGATCCAGCCGGCGACGAAGGCGATGTTCACCAGGACAAGGGCGGCGAGAAGTCCGATTTTCGGCCAGCTCATGGGGCGGTGCCCGCAGTCAGCAACCGATCGCGCAGCCGCGCCAGTGCATCCAGCGCGCGCAGTCCCTGGATCGCCAGGCGTGCGCCGAGCTGGTTGAAGCGGTGCAGGGGAATCGGATCGAGGCGCGTCACCGGAAAGCCCAGCTCGCCGGCCGGCACGCCCAGAATCCAGTTGGCGAGGACGCGGCCCATGACGGTCGCCATGGCGACGCCGCGGCCGTTGTAGCCCAGCCCGGCCAGCAGGCCCGGCGCGATCTCGTGCAGATGCGGCAGATGATCGCGCGTCATGCCCACCAGGCCGCCCCAGTGATACTCGTACTGAATGCCCTCGAGCTGGGGAAAGATCTCGCGCACCGCGCGATAGTGGTGGCGAGCGGCGGCCGCCGCCGACACCTGCGCAAAGGATCCCCGCGAGCCCATGATGAGGCGGCCGGCCGCATCCAGCCGGAAGTATCTGAGCAGATGCCACGTGTCCGAGGCCGCCTGCCCTTCGGGCAGGATGGTCCGGCGCAGCGGTTGCGCGATCGGGCACGTCGCGACTTGAAATGAGGGCACCGGAATGACAGTCCGGCGCAACGGGTCCACGAGCCCGCCCGTATAGGCGCCGGTGGCCAGGATGACCGCGGGGCTCGTGACGGCGCCGCCCGGCGAGTTGACACGCCAGTTCTGGCCCGCACGTTCAAGGCCGGACGCCGGGCTGCCCCTGAAAATGCGTGCACCCGCGCGCTGCGCAGCTCGGGCGAGGCCTCGGACATACGACAGCGGTTGCACTGTGCCCCCTCGCCGGTCGATCCAGCCGCCACTATAGCGCTGCGAGCCGATAAGGCGGCCCGTCTCCCGCGCGGACAGGAGCTCGACCGGGGCTCCGCGGCGACGCCATTGCCGCACTCGTGTGCCCATCGCGTCGAGGGCGGCAAGCGAGGTGGCCGGTTGAATCCACCCCGTGCGCGCCGCATCGCATGCG
This sequence comes from Steroidobacteraceae bacterium, assembly GCA_050738795.1. Taxonomy (GTDB): domain Bacteria; phylum Pseudomonadota; class Gammaproteobacteria; order Steroidobacterales; family Steroidobacteraceae; genus 13-2-20CM-66-19. The sequence continues at coordinate 545 of JBOIAD010000132.1, read as the reverse complement.
ATCTCATGCTTGCGAATGAGCTCGAAGACCAGATCCGCCGCGCCGGCGACCGTAGCCACCAGACGGGGCCCGAGGGCCACACCGAACCGCTCCTCGAGCGTGTCCGGATCGGTCTTCAAGCCCGCAATCACCTGGCCGCCATTGAGGCCCGAGGCCCGCTCCCCGATGTCCGCCGCCTCCAGGAGCACGACGTCGCGGCCCGCTTCACTCAGGTGCAGTGCGGCGGACAATCCGGTGTAACCACCGCCGATGACCGTCACTTGCGCGCGCACGGCCTGCGCGAGCTGCCCGAGCTCGGGCCCGGGGGCGGCGGTGGCGGACCACAGCGAGCGCATGGCCGTCATACAGGATATTGTCCGCTCGATAATCGATACAGATGTATCGGATTTTGCACGAACTGTAGGCCAGGCCCAGGTGCCGGTCAAACCGGGGGCATATCGGCCATAAGCCCCGCGTGCATGGCCGATATGTGGCCGATATGTGGCCGATATCCTGCTATTCGGGCTTGGATTTCTTGCGCATGGCCGATATATTGGCCGATATAT
>JBOIAD010000131.1:0-23741 GCA_050738795.1 Steroidobacteraceae bacterium | reverse complement strand
TGAACGACAAGCGCACCGCCTATCAGCGCGCGATCGGCGCGTGCCTCGAAGGACGCGGCTACAGCGTCAAATAGCTCGAATAGCCCAGAGCGGTATGAAGATCCTGTTCGTCTGCCTTGGAAACATTTGTCGCTCGCCCACGGCCGAGACCGTGTTTCGACAGATCATGGCACGCGAGGCGCCCGATCTCGGCATCGAGGTCGATTCGGCAGGTACCGCGGGTTACCACGTAGGAGAGCCTCCCGATCAACGGACTCGCCACGCCGCGATGCGGCGCGGGTACGACATGTCGGCGCTGCGCGCACGCGTGGTCGAGCCGCAGGACTTCGGGCGGTTTGATCTCATTCTCGCCATGGACAGGGAGAATCTTGACGTACTCAGCCGTAGAGCGCCGCCGGCGGCGCGGGAGCGTATCCGGCTGTTCCTGGAATTCGCACCCGAAGTCGATACTGCGGAGGTGCCGGATCCCTACTACGGGGGCCCGAATGGATTCGAGGAAGTGCTCGACCTCGTCGAAGCGGCATCGCGAGGGCTGATGCAGCACGTGCAACGGGAACGAGTGCGTCGCAAGACGTGAGCGCCAAACCCAACACTGCTCACCGGCCCGAAGGAGCTTCGGCGCAAGGGCGCAGCCAGCGTTGTGTTCGGCGCTCGAGCTGACTGAGCTCGCCGCGCCCTGCCGCTTCGCTACTCTTCGGGACCCCGATCCCTCGGCGTGGCCGGATCGGCGGGCGCGGACGACCACACGACAAAAGGCTTGCCCGAGCGCTCAGCGCCGTTGTCCGTGGGCGTCACGATGGGCGGCGCAGGCTCGAAGTGAGCAATCGGCTTCGGCTCCGGGGCACTCGATCTGTGCTCGCTCGAATGCTCCGGCGGCGGGCCGTCCTGCTGGCTGGATGGCTCCCGGCTCTCGCCGGCAGCGGAGTGCGGCTCTTGCGGCCGGGGGTGTTGATCCGCGCTGTCGCGCTGTTGGTCGGCGCCGTTTCCTATCGGCCCGTGGGCATCCCCGTCGCGCGCCGGGGCCGTAAAGGAGTCCCTCGGCTCGGAGCCTTCAGAGCCTGCGCCCGGCGGCGCTCCATTCTGCGAGATCCCGTCACGGCTGGCGCCGCTGTCGCGTCCACCACCGCCGCCACGTCGCCCGCGCCGGCGTCCCCGCCTGCTGCGTCGCTCCCCTCGATCTGCCCGATCACTGCGATCGGGGCCACTATCCGCACGCATCTCGCCGGACTGAGGGGCTGAGCCCTCCGCCGGGCGATTGGCAAGCTCATCGCCCCGAGCAAATGACTCCTCGGAGCGGCCATTCTGCTCGGCTCGAGCGACATTCTGATCGGCGCGGGGAGATTGACCCTCGCGCTCCGGCCGCCGCTCGGCTGAACGCTCACGCGGACGACGATCCTGATCACGGTTCCGGTCGCGGCCGTCATGCCGATCACGGCTCTCCGTTCGCTCCCCCCGGACCTCGCCACGGTCGCGATTGTCCGGACGGTCCCGTCCCTCACCGCGATCCCGGCGGGGGCCCGAATCCGCATGGCGCTGATGACGCGAGTGATCGCGCCGGCCGTCGCGGCGCCGCGGACCGTAGTCGCGTCCCTCGCCGGATCCCGATGAAGTCGGCCGTGGGGTGGCGGGCGCTACCGCTACTTCAGTGGGGGTGGCGGCCGCTGGCGCGCTGCCAAAAACTCGCTTGAGCCAGCCCACAATTCCTCCTTGAGCCTGAGATGCGGGGGAGGAGGGCGAGTTGCCGGATGGAGCTGCGGGTGCATGCGCTGTCATTGGCGCAGCCGTTGCCGGCAGCAACGTTGCGACGGCAGGCGTCTCGGCCGGCGGCTTCTTGTCGCGTGCTCCAGCCGGCTCCGCCTCCGCGGGCGCGGCCGGCATCAGATAGCTGAGCTGCTTGTTCTCCGGCAACTCCAGCTCGTCGTCGCGTACGCGCCGGATGGAATACTCCGGCGTCTGGATGTTCTCGTTTGGCACGATCAGCAGCTCGACCTCGCTCTTGTCTTCCAACTGGCGCAACCATTCGCGCTTCTCGTTGAAGAGATAGGTCGCCACATCGACCGGTACTTGTGCGACGACGCGCGCGGTGCGGTCCTTGCGCAGCTCCTCGCCGATCAGCCTCAGAATGGCGAGCGTCATCGACTCGATGCTGCGGATGCTGCCGATGCCCACGCAACGCGGGCAGACGAAATGGCTCGATTCGCCGAGCGACGGCCGCAGGCGCTGGCGCGACATCTCCAGCAACCCGAACCTGGACAGGCGGCCGATCTGGATGCGGGCGCGATCCATTCTCACCGCATCGCGCAGCCGGTCCTCGACCTCGCGCTGATTCTTCGTGGACTCCATGTCGATGAAGTCGATGACGATCAGACCGCCGATGTCTCGGATACGCAACTGGCGGGCAATCTCATCCGCGGCTTCGAGGTTGGTATTGAGTGCCGTCGTCTCGATGTCGCTGCCGCGGGTGGCACGCGCCGAGTTGATGTCGATCGAGACGAGCGCCTCGGTGTAGTCGATGACGATGCTGCCGCCGGAGGGCAGCTGCACCTTGTGTGCGTAGGCCGACTCGATCTGGCTCTCGATCTGGAAACGGGTGAACAGCGCAATATCGTCCTCATACATCTTCAGACGTCTTTGCGCATCCGCCGGCATGAAGCGCTGCATGTACTCCTGCGCCTTCTGAAAGGCCGCCGGGTCGTCCACCAGCACTTCCCCGATGTCGTCCGAAAGATAATCGCGCATGGCGCGCGTAACGGCATCGCTCTCGCGAAAGACCAGAAACGGAGCTGGGCGGTCGTTGGAGGCCGCGGCAATCTGGTCCCATTGTGTCTTCAGGTTGTCCAGGTCCCACTGCAGCTCCTCCACGGAGCGCCCCACGCCGGCGGTGCGCACTATGGCGCCCATGCCGTCCGGTATCTGCAGCTGGTTCATGACCTCGCGCATCTGGTCGCGGTCCTCGCCCTCGATGCGGCGCGAGACGCCACCCGCGCGCGGATTGTTCGGCATCAACACGAGGAAGCGTCCGGCCAGGCTGATGAACGCGGTAAGGGCAGCGCCCTTCGTGCCGCGCTCCTCCTTCTCGACCTGCACGATGAGATCCTGCCCCTCCGAGAGCAGGTCGCGGATGTTCATCCGGCCGCTTTGCGGCTGCTGGCGGAAGTACTCCTTGGAGACCTCTTTCAGCGGCAGGAAGCCATGGCGCTGCGCGCCGTAATCCACGAAACAGGCCTCGAGCGAGGGCTCGATGCGGGAGATCCGGCCTTTGTAGACGTTCGCCTTCTTCTGTTCGCGGGAGGGTAGTTCGATGCTCAGGTCGAAAAGCTTTTGTCCATCAACCAGAGCGACGCGCAACTCTTCCTCTTGAGTTGCATTCACGAGCATTCTTTTCATGTGCCCCTACTGTGCAGTGAGGAGCCGACCAGAAGACGACGGGAGGCCACGCGGGCAAGCCTGCGCGGCAACGAAGATTTCGAATCACGAACAAAGGCGCGCGAGTCTCGTTATTCATCAATGCCCGCCTCAAGGAGGCGGTGCGCCGGAAACCTTCGGTGAACTCAACCGACGGCGCTGCCTGCGGAGTCTTGGCAAGACGTTCGACGCAAGCGGCGCGATCTTGTCGGCCCAATACGATGGCCTCGATGTGGAGGACCAACTAACATGCGGCGCCAGGACATCTGCTCCAGATGAGTGCAAGGGCCGCCGACCATTGGCCGTCCGATTGCGGACGGCGCGAAGGAGTATACTCCCAAAGCTTTTGTAGAAACAATGTCTTACGGCGAGGTCGATGTGTCGGAGCAACAAATCGGGGCGATCCGCCAGGCAGTTCGGCACCTCGAGGTAACCGAGGATCAGGCGGGGCAGCGCCTCGACAACTTCGTCCATAAGCTGCTGGGTGACCTTCCGCGCAGCCGGGTTCAGCGGGTGATTCGCAAAGGCGAAGTGCGCGTAAACGGTCACCGGGCCGGTCCCGATACCCGGTTGCAGGCGCGCGACAAAATTCGCATCCCGCCGGTCAGGCTCCGCCCACCCGGCGAAGCGGGCCAGCCGCCAGCCCATCTGCTGGAAACAGTGCGCAAAGCCATCGTGCGCGAGGACGACAATCTGCTGGTTCTCGACAAGCCTGCCGGGATAGCGGTGCATGGCGGAAGCGGCGTGAGCTTCGGTGTCATCGAAGGACTGCGGGCCCTCAGGCCGGGCGATACGCTCGAGCTCGTGCATCGCCTGGACAGGGATACCAGCGGATGTCTGCTCGTGGCCCGCAACGGCAGCACCCTGCGGACGCTGCACGCGATGCTGCGGGAAGGTCAATTCGAGAAGCGATACCTGGCGCTGCTGAAGGGGAAATGGGAGCTGGGACGCAAGCGCATCGACATCCCCCTGCGCACGGACCTGCGGGTCGGTGGCGAGCGTACGGTGCGGGCGGACCCCCGCGGAAAACCCTCGCTCAGCGAGTTCCGGCCAGTGCAGTTCTTCGGTAAGCGGGCGACGCTGGTGGAGGTCACCCTTTTTACCGGTCGCACGCACCAGATTCGGGTGCATGCCCAGCACGCCGGGAATCCGGTTGCCGGCGACGAGAAGTATGGCGACGCGGATTTCAACACCGACATGCGGGCCGCCGGCCTCGACCGCATGTTTCTTCACGCGCACAGCGTGAGTTTTCAGTGGCCCGCGGCGTCCGAGTTCAGCGTGAATACGCCACTGCCATCGCAGCTGGCCTCGGTGATCGACAAGCTGGCCGCCACGCAGAGGGGCAGCAGGTAGCGCCGAAGCAAAAGCCACGCCTTTTGCGAGCGAGCCAAAAGCACCGCAGGTGTCTTTTGGCATTGGACTAGGGCAGTACGAAACCGGCCTTCCTGAGCGCCTCCGCCAGCCAGATCAGCGGCAACCCGATCAGGGCGGTAGGGTCCTTGCTGTCGATGCTTTCGAGCAGCGTGATGCCCAGTGCCTCGGCCTTGAATCCGCCGGCACAGTCGAGCGGTTTCTCGCGCTCCACGTAGCGCTCGATCTCGGCGGCCGAGAGGGGCCGAAAGGTCACACTTGTCGTATCCAGGTGGACAAAGCGCTCCGCGTTGGCTGCGAGCACCGCACAGCCCGTGTAGAAACGGGCGGTCGTCCCACTGAGCCGGCTCAGCTGCGCACGGCAGCTCTCGGGGTCGCCAGGCTTGCCGAGTACGTTGCTTCCCAGCGCGGCGACCTGGTCGCTGCCGATGACGACGGTCCCCGGATGCCTTGCCGCCGCCGCTTGCGCCTTGGCGAGGGACAGTCGAATTGCCCGATCCGGCGCCAGCTCTCCGGCGAGCTGATGCTCGCTCGCGGCCGGGTGCACGACCTGGAACGGCAGCCCCAGGCGCTCGAGCAGCGCACGACGGTACGGCGAGGTCGAGGCGAGAATCAGGGCTTGCATGGCCGGTAGAGGTGGGTTCGCGTATGAGGAAAATCGCCTTCGAGAAACAACGGCTTAGACGTCGATCGATTTTGACTTGGGCAGACCCCGTACCTATTATACGCGCCCCATGTCGCCACCCTGGACCAAGCCGCTCGACATCGACCGGTTGGCTGACGGCGAGGCCGACATCGACTTTGCCGTACCGCTCGCCGAGTTGCCTCGGCTGTGCTCGCGGCTTGCCGGCCTCGAGGGAGTGGTGCGCGGGCGCGTGCATTTTGCGCGTGAGTCCGGTTTCGTCGTGGCGGACCTGAAGGTGAGTGGAACTGCGGCACTCACGTGCCAGCGATGTCTGGGGGCGATGACCGAATCGGTGAGCAGCTCGGCCCGCGTGGCGCTGATCGGCGCCGAGGCCGATGCGAGCCGCGTCCCGGAGCACCTGGAACCGGTATTGGCGGCCGGCGGCCGCATCAGTATCGGCGAGTTGGTCGAGGAAGAATTGTTGCTCGCGCTGCCCATCGTGCCAGCGCACGCGCAGCGGGCCGATTGCGCCGTTGCATCGGACGCGCCGCTGGTTAGCGGGGAGCAGCAGGGGCAGACGACGCAGAGACCGTTTGAACGGCTGAGCGAGCTGTTGAAACGACCTTGATCGGCGCGTTTCGCGCCGCTGGATGAGCTGGGCTCGCGCGCTTGCGCGATCCCGCGAAAAGTTGCGCGTAGCGCATGAGGAGTGTACCCAATGGCTGTGCAAAAGAGCCGCAAGACGCCGTCACGGCGGGGAATGCATCGATCGCACGACGGGCTGTCGAAGCCGGCGCTTTCAACCGATCCGCAGTCGGGCGAGACGCATCTGCGCCACCGCATCACACCGGACGGCTTCTATCGTGGCCGCCGCGTGCTCGAGAAGCCCGCGGAAGAAGATCAGGAATAAGCGGGCGACCCATTCCAGCGTCCGCCGCGGACCAACTCCCTCTTGCTTGCGATCGCCATCGATGTGATGAGCGGGGACCACGAGCCGCGCGAGTATGTCGCCGGCTCGTTGCGGGCGCTCGGTGACGACACTCAACTGCACGCGTTGCTGGTGGGGCGGCCCGAGCAGATCGAGCCGCACCTCGCGGGCGTGCCTGAACCGGTGCGTCAGCGCGTCGGGATAGTGCCGGCATCCCAGGTCGTCGCCATGGGCGAATCGCCGCGCGAGGCGATCCGCCGCAAGAAGGACTCGTCGATGCGCATTGCGATCGACCTGGTCAAGCAGGGCCGGGCGGCAGCTTGCGTCAGCGCGGGTAACACCGGCGCACTCACGGCGATGGCGCACTTCGTGCTCAAGACGATTGCGGGAGTCGAGCGGGCCGCGATCATTTCCGCCATTCCAGCGGCGCACGGGCACACGCAGATGCTCGATCTCGGTGCCAATACCAAGGCGACACCGGAACAGTTGCGCCAGTTCGCCGCCATGGGCGCGATCATCGCGCGGGACATCCACGGCCTGCACGAGCCCCGCATCGGGTTGCTCAATATCGGCGAGGAGGACATCAAGGGCCACGAAGTGGTGCAAGCCGCGCATGCATTGCTGGGAGCCGGCGATCTGAACTACGTGGGATTCGTCGAGGGCGATGACATATTTTCCGGGGACGTGGATGTTGTCGTGACCGATGGCTTCACGGGCAACGTGGCGCTCAAGACGATGGAGGGCGCCGCAAGGCTGATTGCCGACCGGATGCGACAGGAGTTCCAGGCCTCGTGGCGCGCCCGGATTGCGGGTCTCGCGGCGCGATCGGTGCTGCGGCGAGTCGCGGTGGGTCTCGATCCGAATCGGTACAACGGCGCGTGCATGGTGGGGCTCGCCGGTATCGTGGTAAAAAGTCATGGCCGGGCGAATTGCGTTGCATTCTCGAGAGCCATCGCAACGGCTGCGCTCGCAGCGCGGCGCGGGTTGACGGGACATATCGAACACGCGCTGCGTGCGGCAGGACACTGAGCGACCCGCGCGCCACGGGCAGGAGCCACGCTTCTGGCTCGCGCACCGCAAGGCGCAGGCTGCTCGCGGCAGATTAATGAGGGGTCCACTACTTGATTCATTCGCGCATCATCGGGACGGGCTCCCACCTTCCCGAGAAAGTTCTCACGAATGTCGATCTCGAGAAGCTGGTGGATACCAATGATGAGTGGATCCGCGAACGCACCGGAATCGAGCGCCGGCACATCGCAGCCGACGGCGAGACGACGGTGGATCTTGCCGAGCATGCCGCACGGCGCGCCCTGGATGCGGCCGGCATGCGGCCCGAGGATATCGACTTCATCGCATTCGGCACCACCACCCCGGATCTCGTCTTCCCGAACTGCGGTGTGCTGCTGCAGGGACGACTCGGATGCCGCGGCGGTCCGGCATTCAGCGTCGAGACAGCCTGCAGCGGATTCATGTACGCACTGTCCATTGCGGACAAGTATGTAAGGTGCGGCGAAGCGAAGCGTGCCCTGGTGATCGGGTCCGAAACGCTCTCCCGGATAACCGATTGGAGCGACCGGTCAACCGCGATTCTATTTGCCGATGGTGCCGGCGCGGTCGTGCTGGCGCCCTCGGAGCAGCCCGGCATCCTCTCGACGCACTTGCACGCCGACGGCCTCTACAAGGACCTGCTCTACTGCGGCGGCGGCGTTTCCAAGGGGTTTGGCACCGAAAAGGTGCAACTGTCCATTTCGATGGTGGGCAGCGAAGTCTTCAGGGTGGCTGTAACGACGCTGGGCAAGGCCGTGAACGAGACCCTGGCGGCCAACAACCTCGGGCGCTCCGCGATCGACTGGCTGGTGCCGCACCAGGCGAACCTGCGCATCATCCAGGCGATGGCACGCAAGCTGGAACTGCCAATGGAGCGCGTCGTCATCACGATACAGGACCACGGCAACACATCAGCCGCTTCCGTGCCGCTGGCTCTGGATGTCGCCATACGCGACGGACGCATCAAGCGGGGCGACCTGCTGCTGCTCGAGGCATTCGGCGGCGGCTTCACATGGGGATCCGCCCTCATCCGCTACTAACATGCGTCCGGGCGAGCAGAAAGCCACGCCTTTTGCCGGGTTGCCAAGCGCCGTAGGCGTCTTTCAGCCCATAAAAAAGACGCCGCGCGAACGCGGCGTCTTGCAGAGCCTGGATCGGTTCCGCTCTTACTTGGAGATCGAACGCTTGAACATCCGGTCGATCTTCTCGTTGGTGGCATCCACAGCCGACTGGGCGGCCTGAGCGGCAGCCAATGCCTGGTTAGCCGTGCTCTGCGCGCTGCTGGCTGACTGATTAGCCGCCTGAGCCGTGCTGTTTGCCTGATCGGCAGTGGCCTTGGCGCCCTGTACATCCGATTGCAGCTTCGCAACCTGCGACTTGAGGTCTGCGACATCCGCTTGGAGGGGCTTCATATCCTGACAGCCTGCAAGCCCAGCCACGACTGCCACCGCAGCCACCTTCAAAACGATCGCGCACTTCATAAACGTCCCCTTCTGGGTTGTTGATTCGGGAAATCCCTGAAACGAATGCGGATGGGCACGCAAGTTCCGTGCCCCCTTCGCAAGCGCGCAACTGCACCAAATTTACCGATGGAATGCAACTGCGGCAATGTCCTTGTCTGTCCGCTGCGACAATGATGTCACGCGCTGCCGCGCATGTTAAGAGAACTGCGCGTAAACAGCGATGCGTAAATTCATGTCGCGGAGCAGCTATGCGAATTCGTGATGACTACGCGAGCCGGTGGTGAGGAATGCGAGCGTTGCGTTCAGGATTTGGCTTCGGATGCAGGCGGACGTTCGTGCTGCATGCGCGTCGGCTTTGCTCCGTGAGGGTGGGCCGTGGCGGGTACACCCGGACCGCCTTGGAGACCTGAGCATTCGAGCCAAGCTTGCCGCCCGCCCCAATCTGGATATAATCACAGTCACTGTATAGATAAACAGGTGGCGAAATGTCCGATCTGACACCGCGCCAGACGCAGATTCTGCGCCTCGTCCAGCGATTCATCTCCGAGACCGGCATGCCACCGACACGGGCCGAAATCGCCCGGGAGCTCGGCTTCAGGTCGGCCAACGCGGCTGAAGAGCACCTGCGGGCGCTCGCTCGTAAGGGAGTCATCGCCCTGGTGCCCGGCACCTCCCGGGGCATCCAGCTCAAGGACACGATCCGCGAGCAGATGGGGCTGCCGCTCATCGGCCGGGTCGCCGCCGGTAAGCCGATCTTCGCCGAGGAGAATTTCGAGATGCGGCTGCAGATCGATCCGGGGCTTTTCCAGCCACGGCCGCACTATCTTCTCAAGGTGACCGGCATGAGCATGAAAGACGCCGGCATTCTCGACGGAGACCTCGTAGCTGTGCACCGGACGTCGGAGGTCCGCAGTCGCCAGATCGTGGTGGCGCGGCTGGAAAACGAGGTCACGGTGAAACGCTATCGCCAGGAAGGCTCCGTGGTGTGGCTGTTGCCCGAAAATACCGATTTCGAGCCCATCAAAGTGGACCTGAAGCAGGAGCCGCTGCTCATCGAGGGGATCGTGGTGGGGGTGCTTCGCAGAGGCAAGACCGCAGGATTGATGTGATGTCTTCCCCCGTGCGCTGCGCATGAGAAAACCGTCCGATGTCCGCCAACTCCGAACTGGCTCGGTTGCTCGAGCATCCAGCCATCTGGCGCGGCACCAGTGCCGCGCGGCCGGAAGTCCTGCCGACAGGCTTCGGCGCGCTCGATGAGCGCCTTCCCGGCAAAGGCTGGCCGCGCAGCGGTCTGATCGAAATCCTCGTTTCCCGATTCGGCATCGGCGAGCTGTCGCTGCTGCTGCCGGCGCTTGCCGCGCTGACTCGCCGTCCGATGGCGCGCTGGTGCGTATGGGTGGCGCCTGGTTTTCCGATTGCCGAAAGCGGTCCGCGGCCCTCTCCCATCGGTCGAAAGCGGCCTGCAGCCCTTTCGACTCGGGGTCAAAAGGCGGGGCTTTTGCCCCCTCGGCTCGCAGACAAAAGGCGTGACTTTTGTCTGCTGGAGCCTTTTGCGCCCGCGCTGGTTGCGCACGGTGTCGTGTTAGAGCGCGTGCTGGTAGTGCGCATACCCACCTCCCGCAAAGCGCCATCTCGAGGAAGAGCCCATGAGGCCTGGTGGGCTTTTGAGCAATCGCTCGGCTCCGGTGCATGTGATGTTGCAATGGCCTGGGTGCGGCATCCACGGGTACAAGACATTCGTCGTTTGCAACTTGCGGCTGAGCGAGGGCGCACGCTGGGCGTGCTGTTTCGTCCTCAACAGGCGGCTCGGGAGCCTTCTCACGCGGCTTTGCGCATGAGGCTCGAGCCCACCGCCCACGGCGTATGTGTCACCCTTTTGAAGAGTCGAGGCGGGGTGCACGGCTCGATCGAGCTCGTACTGCAGACGACCGGAAGTTGAATTCATGCGGCCGCGTGTCATCCGTCGGGTAGATGAGAGGGGCTGCAATCCTCCGGCGCGTCCGCGAACGCGGCAGGCAGCTCTCCGGCCTGTCGATGAACCGCGGGCGTTCGTAGATACTCCCGAGCTGTGGATAGGCGTGCATATGGCCGTGCAGCCTCATTCGCAACCGCGGCATCCGCTGCCCTCGTCGCGCCAGAGAAAGCCCATTGCCTCGCCGCCGTTGCCCCTGGAGCAGCTTGCGATCCGCGCGCAGCGATTATTCACACCCCGTGTGAGCCTGGTGCCGCCGGATGGCTTGCTGCTCGAAGTGAAGGGCAGTCTGCATCTCTTCAACGGCACGGCGGGGTTGTTCCGGGCCCTTGCAGATGAGTGCACCACGATCGGATTGGAACCCGCGCTTGCGCTTGCGCCAACTGCGCTGGCCGCGATGGTGGCCGCGCGCACCGGCCAGCCATTTGTCGTCACGGATGGGGCGCAACTCATCGGGCAACTGGCGCCTTTGCCTCTCGCGCCGCTGCGCTGGCCCCAGGATGTCCTGGAGCGCCTGGCACGAATGGGAGTTCGGACCATCGGTCAGGCCTTGCGTCTGCCGCGTGCCGGTTTTGCGCGCCGCTTCGGCGCCAGGCAGCTTGCTGAGCTCGATCGGCTCACGGGCAGGAATGCGGACCTGCGGCAGCGCTTCCAGCCGCGCGAGCGTTTCCGGCGCCGGCGCGAGCTGACCTACGAGTTGGAAAATAACGAGCGCATCCTCGCGGTCCTGGCGCCGTTGTTGGCGCAGCTCGGGAAATTCCTGCAGGCGCGCCAGTGCGGCATCATGCAGCTCGAATGCCTGCTGCGGCATCGTCACGCTGCGCCGTCGAGTTGTGTGCTTCGGCTTGCCGCTCCCGTGGCCGATGTCGACCGTCTGGCAGAGCTGCTCGGCGAGCGGTTGAGCACGCTCACGTTGCCGGAGCCCGTGCGCTCTTGCGAGCTTCGCTCAGGGGCTCTCATGCTGAGAGTGCTGACCTCCAACCCATTGTGGCAGCCCGGTGAGCATGGCGGCGGCGGCGGAGCGCAATCGCATGAGCTCGTAGAACGGTTGCGTGCACGCTTGGGTGCCGAGGCGGTGTACGGCTTGCAGGTTCTTCCCGGGCATCGGCCGGAAAGTGCGTGGAGCGTTACGGAGCCGGCCCCAGCCCATCCGGGGCCGGCTGTCCTACTGCCTCCATGGCCTGCCTTCCGGCGTCCCCTATGGCTTCTGCCTGCCCCACAGCTCCTGGATGAAAGTGACGGCATGCCGCGCCGCCACGGTTCCTTACGTCTGTGCGGCGACGTCGAGCGTATCGAGACGGGCTGGTGGGACGGAGGCGATATCGGGCGCGACTACTACAGGGCCTGCGACATCCACGGCGTACAGCTGTGGATTTTCCGTGAGCGCACAGTGCCGCATCGCTGGTTTTTACACGGAGTGTTCGGGTGACCGGCCTTCTCGTGGAGCCGCAATGCTCCGCAGAGCGCAACGATTCCTCCTACGCGGAGCTGCACTGCCTCAGCAATTTCACTTTCCTGCGCGGCGCTTCACACCCGCAGGAGCTCGTGGAGCGCGCCTGCGATCTGGGCTACGCGGCGCTCGCCATTACCGACGAATGCTCCGTTGCCGGTGTAGTACGCGCTCACATGGCGGCGAAAGGCAGGCTGAAGCTGCTCATTGGAGCGGAATTTCGCCTTGAATGCGGACTGAAGCTCGTGGCGCTTGCGATCGATCGACACGGCTATGGGAAGTTGTGCCGGTTGATCACCCGCGGGCGGCGTGCGCACGTCAAAGGAAAATACTCGCTCACGCGCGAGGACGTTGAGGCATCGGGTCTGCAGCAGTGCTGCATTCTCTGGCTGCCGGCCGCGCAATCTGCAGACAGCCTGCGTGGGCAGCCGCGGGTGGAAGAGGCTCGTTGGTTGAGCAAGTGCTTCGGAGCACGGGTGCGGATCGCCGTCGAGCTGCTTCACGATGGGACCGATCAGCGCAGTCTCATGAGTCTGCAGTCGATTGGCCGCGAGCTGGGATTGCCGCTCGTAGCCAGCGGCGACGTCCACATGCATGTGCGTGAGCGCCGCAGGCTTCAGGATGCGCTGACGGCAATCCGCCTCAACGTGCCGATCAGGGAAGCCGGCTGGAATCTCTATCCAAACGGCGAACGCTACCTGCGTGAGCCCATCCGGCTCGCACGCCTCTACCCTGGAGAGTTGCTTGCGGAAACCGTCGCTATCGCACGCGCCTGCACGTTCTCACTCGATGAGTTGCGGTATGAGTATCCGCATGAGCTCGTGCCTCCGGGACAGACGCCAACCAGTCATTTGCGCATGCTGGTGGAAGAGGGCGCTCGCCGGCGCTGGACGGAGGGTATTCCGCCGAAGGTATGGAAGACCATCGAAAGCGAGCTGGCTCTCATCGCCGAGTTGCATTACGAGCCGTACTTTCTGACGGTGCAGGATATCGTCGCCTTTGCACGCAGCCAGGACATCCTGTGTCAAGGCCGCGGCTCTGCCGCGAACTCACTCGTGTGTTATTGCCTGGAAGTGTCGGCCGTCGGGCCCGAGCGTGGCGCGGCACTGCTTTTCGAACGCTTCATCTCGCGCGAGCGCAACGAACCCCCCGACATCGACATCGACTTCGAGCACGACCGGCGCGAGGAGGTCATCCAGTACATTTACAAAAAGTACGGGCGCGAGCGTGCCGCGATTACCGCCACGGTCATCATGTATCGGCCGCGCAGCGCGCTGCGCGACATGGCCAAGGCCTTCGGTCTCGACTCCGCAAGCAGCGGACGTCTTTCCCAGGTCATGCAGTGGTGGGACGGCGGCGAAACACTGCCCGAGCGCGTGCGCGAGGCCGGCTTCGACATGCAGGATCCGGTTCTCGAGCGGATCGTGAGCCTCGCCCGGCAGCTCGTGGAGTTTCCGGGCTTTCCCCGCCACCTCTCGCAGCATGTCGGCGGCTTCGTGATCTGCGAGGGCCTGCTGGAAGAGCTCGTGCCGATCGAGAACGCGACGATGCCCGATCGGACGGTGGTCCAATGGGACAAGGATGATCTCAACGATCTGGGACTGCTCAAGGTGGACGTCCTGGGGCTCGGGATGCTGAGTGCGCTGCGGCGGGCGTTCGCGCTGGTGAACGGGTATCGGGGTACCCGGCATGCGCTCGGGCGGCTGCCGGATGCGGATGCGGATGTATACGCGATGATGTCGCGCGCGGATACGGTCGGCGTGTTTCAGATCGAATCGCGCGCCCAGATGTCGATGCTGCCGCGCCTGAAGCCCAATTGCTATTACGACCTGGTGGTCGAGGTCGCCATCGTGCGCCCCGGGCCGATCCAGGGCGACATGGTGCACCCGTACCTGCAGCGCAGGGCGAAGCGCGAGAAGGTCGAATATCCCAGCAAGCAGATCGCGGATGTGCTCAGGCGCACGCTCGGCGTGCCCATCTTTCAGGAACAGGTGATGCAGCTCGCGATCGTCGCGGCGGGCTTCTCCCCCGGAGAGGCGGACCGCCTGCGCCGCGCGATGGGTGCCTGGAAAAGAAGCGGCGGCATCGAGCACTTCAGGGACAAGCTGCTCGGGGGCATGCGCGCGAACGGCTACGGGGACGAGTTCGCGCAGCGCATCTACAAACAGATGCTGGGGTTTGGCGAGTATGGCTTCCCGGAATGTGTCGTCGGAGAGACCAGGATTGTGGATGCCGATACTGGCAGGTGGCTGACCATCGATGAGGTCGTGTCGGGACAGGCTTCCCTGAATAATACACTCGCGTGTGACGATGACCTGCGTTTGAGACGGCGCAAGGTGGTTGCCGTAATGCGCAGCGGTGTGAAATCCGTTTGGCGTCTGCGTACAGCTTTAGGTCATACGATTGTTGCGACGGCCGAACATCCGTTCCTGACCATGCGAAGCTGGTGTCAGCTTGGGAAGCTTCAAGTCGGCGATCATGTTGCGACGGCGCGTTCCATACCCGTGCCAGGCCGTCGGCGATGGTTGCGGCATCAAATCCTGGTATTGGCCGACCTGATCGCCGAAGGCAATCTATGTCATCCCAATACGTTTTATTTCTATACGACCCAGTCGTGGCATTGCGATGAGTTCGTGAAGACGGTCGAGCGGTTTCCCAACACTCGCGCGGTGGTGGAGCGGCATAGGAACTGCTTCAGCGTGCGCGTTCGCCGGATCGATCGCAAGACTCCGGCGGGTGCAGTCACCTGGCTGCGGGCGCTGGGTGTTTGGGGATGCGGCGCGCGTGCGAAATTCCTGCCTACAGAGGTCTTCGAGTTGTGCAACGGCAATATCGCGTTGCTGCTGGCGCGCCTTTGGGAGGGTGACGGCGGCTTCTCGATGCAGGGGCATGCCTCATATGACACCGCTTCGCGCCGCTTGGGTTTGGAAGTTCAGCACCTGCTTTTGAGACTCGGTATTGTCTCCCGTCTCTACCGCCGAATCCGGTCCTACAAGGGACTGAGGCTCGAGCATCATGTCGTCACGGTGACGGGGGAGGATCCACTGCGGCGGTTTTGGCATTACGTGGGCCGCCGTTTTCTGGACAAAGACAGACGCCGGCGATCCAAGGAGCGCGCGCGGCCGCGCAACGGCCGCATGTCGCGCGATGTCATTCCCGCCGAAGTTGGGCGCCTCGCTAGCGTACTTCAGTCACGAGAGCTCGCGCGGCTGGCGGAATCCGATATCTATTGGGACAAGGTCGTGTCGATCGAGGCACTAGGGGATCGGGCGACATACGATCTGCAGATCGAGGGTGACCACAACTTTCTGGCCGATCATTTCGTCGTGCACAATTCCCACGCGGCGAGCTTCGCCCTGCTCGTGTATGACTCGTCGTGGCTCAAGTTCCATGAGCCGGCGGCTTTCACCTGCGCGCTGCTCAACAGTCAGCCGATGGGCTTCTATGGGCCGGCGCAACTGGTTCGCGATGCGCGTGCGCACGGTGTCGAAGTGAGGCCGGTGGATGTGCAGGAGAGCGCGTACGACTGCACGCTGGAGCGCCGCGAGGACGGTGAGCCGGCCTTGAGACTCGGGATGCGGATGGTCAGGTCGCTGTCCGAAACAGGAGCGCAGAGGGTCGCGGCTGTGCGCGCCGAGCGGCGTTTCGAAAGTGTTCAGGATCTCGCCAGGGCGGCTGCGCTCGAGCGCGGCGATCTCGAGGCATTGGCAGCGGCGGGAGCACTTTCGGCTCTGAGCGGCAATCGTCATCTGGCGTACTGGGAGGTGGCGGGTACCGAGCGGCCTCTGCCGCTGGCTCCTCAGGGCGAGCGTGCGGGCAGTATCGAGGAAGGCAGCCCGTTGCTCGAGGCACCCACCGAGGGCCAGCGTATCGTTGCGGACTACGCATCCGTTGGGCTTACTCTTGGACGTCATCCACTGGCTTTGCTGCGCGAACGTCTGTCGCGCGGCCGACTGCTCAAGGCAGCGGATCTCGGCGGCGTTGCGCACGGCAAGATCGTACGCACAGCCGGCATAGTCCTCATGCGTCAGCGTCCGCAGAGCGCCAACGGCGTGACTTTCCTGACGCTCGAGGATGAAAGCGGGCAAGTTAATGTGATCGTATGGGAGCGCATTGGGCGTGAGCAGCGACAGGCGATGATTGAATCCAAGCTGCTCGAGGTGCAGGGAGAGCTGCAGCACCAGGAAGGCGTCATGCACGTAATAGCGCGGAGGCTCATCGACCGCTCGGTCTTATTGGGCGAGCTCCTGACACGCTCGCGCGACTTTCATTGAACCCACGCGGATTCCGGCGGCCATCCATTGCCGTCTGAGGCTTACACAGGAGGCTTGCGTCGGCCCTTGACGGCGGGGGCCGCTTCCTCATCATTCGGTTCGTCCAGGCCTATATCGTAGTCGTCGAAGTCGCTGGTAAGTTCTGCAGTGCGCTTCTCTTCGAGCAACCGTTCCAGACGCCGCCACGGGGGATCACCTGTCTTCTGACCCCGCCGCTTGGCCAGGTCCAGATCCTTGATGACTTGATCGAGGTCGACGTCGGCATCGCCGACGACCGGCTCGTCAGGTTCTTCGTCTTCGAATTCGTCTGATTCGGGTTTCTCGCTCATGCGGGACACCTAGATCTCAATGTCCGACCGAAATCGACGGCGCGAAATTAAATCAGATCGTCGATCCCGCGCAACGTCTTCCGATCACTTGATCAGCTGGTTCAGCTCGAAAATCGGCAGCAGCATGGCAAATACGATGCCCATCACGAACAACCCCATGACGACGATGAGCAGCGGGCCGAGCAGGCCGACCATGCCTGCCAGCAGGCTGTCCAGCTCCCGTTCCTGGCTGATCGCGGCACGTTCGAGCATGTTCTCCAGCTGGCCGCTGGACTCGCCGCTCGAGATCAGATGAATGGTCATCGGCGGAAACATCCTGCTGGTGCCCAGGGAGCGGCCGATGGGGGCTCCCTCGCGCACCCGCGCCGCGGCTTCCGTCACGGCATCCCGCATCGGCAGGTTCGTCACGACCTCGCCCGAGATCCGCAGTGCCTCCAGAACGGGTACCGAGCTCGCGGACAGAATGCTGAAGGTCCGGGTGAAGCGGGCGGTATTGAAGCCGCGCGTCAGCTTGCCCACCATCGGCAGGTGCAGCTGGAAGCGATGGTAGAGCCGCCGATTGGCCGGATTGCGCAGCCAGCGTGAGAACAGGATCGCCGCGATCACCGCCGCGATGACCATCCATATGCCCCATTCGCGCAGAAAATCGCTCGTTGCGATCAGCATCTTCGTGATGAGGGGAAGCTTGCCCTTGGCCTGCTCGAATACGGCGACCACTTTGGGCACCACGTAGACCATCAGTCCCGAGACGATCACGAAGCACATGACGGACAGCACGATGGGATACAGCATCGCGGCCAGAATCTTCTGCCGGATCAGCTCGCGCCCCTCGGTGTAGTCGGCAAGCCGCTCCAGAATCCCGTCCAGCTTGCCCGACTGCTCCCCGGCCGCCACGGTCGAGCGGTAGATCTCGGGAAAGATCCGCGGGAAATCGGCCAGACCGTCGGCAAGCGTGTGGCCCTCCATGACGCGGGAGCGCACACCGAGGACGATACTCTGTATGCGGGGCTTCTCCGTCTGCTGCGAAACGGCGAGAAGTGATTCTTCCAGAGGCAGGCCGGCGCGCACCAGGGTGGCCAACTGGCGCGTGAACAGCGACAGATCGCCAGTAGATACGCCGCGCGTCAGCGTGAAGGAGTGTTGCCGCTTGGCTTCTTTCTGAGCGACTTCGCTGACGGTGATCGGCAGAAGCTGTTTCTCGCGCAGCAGCTGGCGAATGTGCCGCGGCGTATCCCCTTCGAGGATGCCCTTGCGTTCCTTGCCGCCGTTATCGAGAGCCGTGTATTCGAAAGCGCCCACGCGCTCAATCCTCGCGGGTCACTCGCAATACTTCCTCTATGGTCGTCTCTCCGCGCAGCACCTTTGCCCGTCCGTCGTCGCGAATCGAGGGGGTGGCGTTCCGGGCATATCGCTCGAGGTCCTGCTCGCTTGCACCGTCATGAATCATCGTACGCATCTGATCGTCGACCACGATCAGCTCGTAGATGCCGGAGCGGCCACGATATCCGCCGCCGCCGTCACGGCCCGGGCGGTACAGCACGGGCGAGGGCTCTTCGGAGCGCAGGTTCAGCAGCCGCCGCTCGTACTCTCCGGCCTGGAATGGTTGCTTGCTGTCCGGATTGAGCACGCGTACCAGGCGCTGCGCCAGTACGCCTACCAGGCTTGATGACAGCAGGAACGGTTCGATGCCCATGTCGCGCAGGCGGGTGAGCGCGCCGGCGGCAGTGTTCGTATGGAGCGTCGAGAGCACCAGATGTCCCGTCAAGCTCGCCTGGACCGCGATCTGCGCGGTCTCCAGGTCGCGGATTTCGCCGACCATCACCACATCGGGATCCTGGCGCAGGATCGCGCGCAGGCCGCGGGCAAAGGTCATCTCGACTTTGGTGTTGACCTGGGTCTGGCCGATGCCGTCGATGTAGTACTCGATCGGATCCTCGACCGTCATGATGTTGCGGGTGTTGTCATTGAGCCGCTCGAGCGCAGCGTACAGCGTCGTCGTCTTGCCCGAACCGGTGGGGCCTGTGACCAGCAGGATGCCATGGGGCTTGTGGATCAGATCGTCGATGAGCGACTCGATCTCGGGGACCATTCCGAGAGCGGTCAGATCGAGCCGGCCCGCCTGTTTGTCGAGGATACGCAGCACGACGCGCTCGCCATGACCGGACGGGATAGTCGAGACGCGTACGTCAACCGAGCGTCCGGCGATCCTGAGACTGATGCGACCGTCTTGCGGCAAGCGCTTCTCGGCGATGTCGAGCTTCGACATGACTTTCAGACGCGAGACGACCAGCGGCGCAACGGCGCGCCTGGACTGCAGTACCTCGCGCAGTATGCCGTCGACACGGAATCGAATGACCAGCCGGTTCTCGAACGGCTCAACATGAATATCCGATGCGTTCTCCCGTACGGCCTGCGTCAGCACAGCGTTGATCAGGCGAATGATCGGCGCATCGTCGTCGCTGTCGAGGAGGTCCGCCTGCTCCGGAAGATCCTGCGCCAGATGCGCCAGATCCGTGGTGTCGTCCAGACCCTCGACCGCCTGCATCGTGTCCGAGCCGGCCTCGTATGCCTGCCGCAGCAGCGTGTCGAACTCGAGCTCGGGTACACGCTCGAGCCTCAAAGGCAGGCGAAGGTAGCGGCGTACTTCGGCGATGGCGAGCGGCGATGCGTTGTCACGGCAGGCGCACTCCGCGCCGCCCTCGACAACCCGCTTTACCAGCACCCCATGGCGTTTCGCGAAAGCAAACGAGAGGCGTCGCTCCAGCGGAGCTTCAGCCACCGCGAGATCATTCACGGCTTGCCCCCTTCAGGTGGAGGCGGTTCTGGCGCGTTAGCCGGTGCCGCCAGTTTCTGTGCCGCGGCGGCGTCGGCATCGTGCTGCTTCTTGGCCTGCTCGGCCTTCTCCTCCGGCGAGCCGGCGCCTGCCGGGCTCGATCCGGGCGGCGGCAGCGGCGCCGACGGGCTCAACAGGGGCTTCTTGACTCCCGGCAGCAGCGGCACATCCAACTCCCTCTTGTTGTACTCCTTCTGCCGATCGAGCATGTAGTTGTACTTGGAGTCGGTCTCGAACGCCGCCTGCGTCTGGTCGCGCAGGATTTTCGGCCGGATGAAGATCATCAGATTGTTCTTGGTGGCCTGGGCCTGGCGCGTCTTGAACAGATTGCCCAGAATTGGAATGCTGCCCAGCAGGGGCACCCGCTGGTTGGATTTGTTGCTGGAGTTCTGGATGAGGCCGCCCAGCACCACGATGCCGCCATCATCAATCAGCACGTTCGTGGTGATCGTGCGCTTGGAGGTCGTGATGTCAACGGACGAGACGGAGGTTGGCAGCACACTCGAGCTCTCGATGGAGATCTTGAGCACCACCGCGTTACCCTCGGCGGCAATTTGCGGCGTCACCTTGAGAATAGTGCCGACTTCCTCGCGCTGCACGGTCTGGAAGGGATTGACCTGCCCGTTGTTGGTGCTGCCCGTGTTGGTGAATGAGCCGGTGATGAAGGGCACCTCCTCGGCCACCTTGATCTCCGCCTCCTGATTGTCCATCGTCATGGTCGAAGGAGTTGCGATCACGTTGCTGTCCACATCGCCGCGGATGGCGCGGACCATCGCGGCGAAATTCAACCCACCCGCCGCAATACGGCCCACTGCGAACGTCGTGCCGGTCGGCAGCGAGGGTGTGGTGGTAGTCGCGGTGGTGCCTCTGGATCCCGTGACGAGGTTGGCTACGTCACCCGCGAGGTCGACGATCGACGTGCCGCCAACAGGGTTCACGAACGAGGCTGCCGGTACGGTGCCGTTGCCTTTCGTGAACTCCGCCCAGTTGACACCGAAATCAGCGGTCTTGTCGCTGTTGACTTCCACGATGATGGCTTCGACCAGCACCTGCCGGCGGCGGATGTCCAGCTTGTCGATGATGTTCATCACCGCGCGCATGATCTTGGGTGGCGCCGTGATGACCAGCGCGTTGTTCTGTGTGTCCGCCCAGACCATGGCACTTTTCTCGGCTTGCGCTTGCGGGGAGTTCGCCGCGCCTTGCGCACCGCCGCCGCCGGCCGCCTGGGCGACCCCGGTGATCTGCTCCTTCAGCTTGGGTGCGATCTTGTCCGCATCCGCGTAGCGCAGATAGCGAACCTGCGTATCGCCACCGGATTCGAGCGGAGTATCCAGGTGGGCTACCAGTGCCCGGATGCGCAGCCGTTGCGACTGGTCGCCCCCGATGAGCACGCTGTTGGAGCGCTCGTCGGCGACGACCTTGATGGCCGAGCCGCCTTCGGCCGCACCCTGTCCCTGGTAGAGGGAATTGACGACCCGCACGATCTCCGCCGACGAGGCGTTCTGCAGCGGGACGATCTCCACATCCTGATCGCCCACCTGGTCGATCCTGCGGATGATGCGGATGATGCGATTCACGTTGTTCGCCCGATCCGAGATGATCAGGATATTCGAGGCGGGATAGGCGGCGAGCTGTCCGTACTGCGGGATCAGCGGCCTCAGGATCGGCACGAGCTGGGCGGCGCTGACGTTCTTGACATCGACGACCTGCGTGACGATCTCATCAGAGGTGCGGCTCACGTGGTCCGGGAGGTCCACGGATGGGGTCTGGCGTGCATTCGCATCCGGAAGAACCTTCACGACGTCGCCGGACTGCACCGCGATGAATCCATGAACCTGCAGAATGGCCAGATACGCCTGATAGAAAGCCGCCGGCGTCATCGGCGTGGAGGACAGCATCGTGACCTGCGCTCGAACGCGCGGATCGATGATGAAAGTCTTGCCGGTCGCCGCACCGACCGCTTCGGTGATCTGCGTGATGTCCGCATCCTTGAAGTTCGGGGTAATGCGGCCGGTCTGCTGTGCCGAGGCGACCGTCACCAGGGCGAGCATCACCGGCGCGCAGCGTGCAATGAAGAGCGCGCAAAAGGCGCGCCTTTTGCCCGCGCGCGGAAAGCGCCACAGGCGACTTTCTGCAATGAAGAAGAGCGGGCAGAAGTCGCGCCTTTTGCCCGCGCGCAGAAAGCGCCACAGGCGACTTTCTGCAATGAAGAAGGATCGAAACAAATTCACGAGACATTCCCCCGAGGCCGGCAATCCGGCACTACTGCGAAGTATCAGGCTGCTCCGGCGGTTCCGCCGGTGGCGGCGGAATCGGCGGTGGCACCTGGTCGGCCGGGGCCGCGCCCTGGCTGCCGACGAGCGCTTCGGCTTCCTGCGCGACTTGGGCTATGTTCAATGTGAGATCCTGCTGCTGCCCGCTTCGCATGACTGTGATGTGTGCCTCACTGGAAGATCCCAGCGTGCGGAAGATTTCCGGTCCGCGCGCGGGATCATCCAGGGGCGTGCCATTGATCGCCGTGACCAGGTCGCCCGGGCGCAGGCCGAGACGGGTGAACGCCTGGCGATTGCGCCCCGGGTAGACCCGGTAGCCCTTTTGCTTGCCCGAGGCGAACACCGGTTGCGGCCTCATGATGTCGGCCATGAGACCCGGGTCCTCGCTCATCAGCTTGCGCATCCGGTCCATGACGGGCGTTTCGGTCTGCAGCGCATTGGCCGATGGCGGCGGGGTGGAGGTCCCCTGCACCTGGCGTGGCAATGAAAGCGACTCGAGCCTGCCGTTGCGGTCGATGACGACCCGATCGTTGTACACACCGTGGAGCTTCGCGCCGCCGGGAACGTTGTCTCCGACTGCATACACTTTGGCGGCGGCGGCGTTCTCGCCGAGGATCGCCAGACCGTTTCGTGGATCCTCGGCAGCGATGATTCCCGTGAGTACCAGTGGCATGCTCGTCTGCGGCGCGTTCGCCGCGTCCTCGGATGCGGCCGCAGCGGCTGGCGCGTTCCCGAAGAGATGCGCGTTCGCGATCGCTGCTACGTCCACGCTTCGGTTATTCGATACCGGTGCCGTGGAGAGGGCGGTGAGCGGCTTGGCCGGCCGGCCGGAGCCCGCGAGATTCGTCAGGATCACCGCAGCCTGCACACCCACCGCGAGTGCCAGTACCCACGTGGCGATACGGGGCCCGTGCGCAAGCGCGAGCGCGCGCCATTTGTCTGGCGCTTGTAATCCTTCAAGCCAGGAAGCGGCATTCATGGCCGGACGAGACCTCGTGAGCCCCCACGGGCAGCGATTCAGACCGCGATCGACGCAGCAAGTGCGACCGGTTGCAAACAGTGCCAGCGCGGTGCAGCCTTGCACCCGCTACCGGGCAATCATACGGGGCTGTTGCTCGCGCTCTCAAGCAATTGTTTCTGCTGGGTAAACTCCGACCCGCCATGACAGGCTTGTGTTGCCGTTTCGCGACCCCTATAAAGACGTAATGCCCGATCCGCATCCTGCTCGTCCCGACACCGGCGTAGTTGTCGAGGAATCGCGGCCGCAAGTCAAACAGCCGCCGCTCTACCAAGTGGTCTTGCTCAATGACGACTACACCCCAATGGAGTTCGTGGTGGACGTGCTGGAAAAATTCTTTACGCTGAACAGGCCGACGGCGACGCGCATCATGCTGGAAGTCCATACCAAGGGTAAGGGCGTGTGCGGGGTCTTCACATACGAGATCGCTGAAACTAAGGTGGCGCAGGTGACGACCTATGCGCGCGATCATCAGCACCCCCTCATGTGCACACTGGAAGAGGCCTAGCAAGTGCTGTCCAACGAACTGGAATACTGCCTCAACGACGCCTTCCACCAGGCCCGCGAGGCGCGCCACGAGTACCTGACGGTCGAGCATCTGCTGCTCGCCATCCTCGATACGCCCAAGGTGCGCGAGGTGCTGCGCGCCTGCGGGGCGGACTCGGGCAAGCTCCGCCAGGAGCTCAAGGAACACATCGACCAGTCGACCCCGCGCCTCGAGGAGGGCGAGGAGCGCGAGGTGCAGCCGACGCT
>JBOIAD010000130.1:0-48707 GCA_050738795.1 Steroidobacteraceae bacterium | reverse complement strand
CCCATGCGCAAGGGGAAGTCAGGAAGCCTGACCCCTCGCAGCCCGGCTCGATGTCATGCGGGGGCAGCGCTTTCGAATGTCATCGGGGCTCCAAAGTTACGGTCCCTCGACCGTGTACCCCTTGGCGCGCAGCGCCGCGAGAGTCCCCTGATCGCCGAGCAGCCGGTCCATCGACTGCACGGCCAGAGTCGAGCGGTTGCGGGCAATGCTGTCCTCGACCTCGATCAGCCAGTCCTCCTGCGCCCGCACGACGAGGTTCCGGATCCGGTCCGAGCTCGAGACGGCCGACAGACAGGCGATCCGATCATCCTGCGAGTGCGGAAGCCTGCGCAGCGTGTCGACATCTCCCAGTGCCCACGCTCTTGCCCGCGCCTGCATCGGACCCAGATCCGTCTCGAGCCTGCTCACGATGGCCGCCAGACAGGCGATCTCCCCTGACTTCGGGGTGGCGCCCAGATCCTTCAGCACGTCCACAGGGTCGTCCACTTTCAGTTTGGTCTGGTGGATTTTGACTCCCTGCCTGCGCGCGAGCTTCAGTACGGTCTGCTGTACTTCATTGCGCATCGTCAGACCGGATGCATCCAGCGCCTCGTCGAGCAGCCTGCCGCCGGCCAGCATCGGACGCAGTTCCTCGAGCTTGCGGTCACGCGGCGCAAATCGGGCCTTGAGTGCCATGAAGCGTGCGTACAGCGCCGGGGGAAGCTGATCCCGCAATTTCATGTGATCGGGGCTTTTCTGAATCCTTCGCCAGGTGAAATACAGCCGCAAGGCGGTGAACGGGTTGGCCCCCACGCCGATCGACGGCCACGCGGGCACGACCTCCTGCGCTTGCTGCAGAAGGGACTGCACGGAATCGGACTGCCAGGTCATTTTCCGCGGCAGCGGCGAGATGGTGCCCAATATCCAAAGAACGTGCTCGCCCTTGGCGACCCGCCACATCCTCGGACCCTCGTGCTCACCAACCACTACCACCTCTGCGGTGGAGGTGTCGGCCGCGGGCACCGCTGTCTTGCCCGGAGCGGATTGCACTGCCGCAGATGGCGCTGCCGAAGACTGTGCTGCCACAGAGGCAGGGAGCGCAGTCACCGCGGCAAGGGCCAGGGCGAGTGGCAGCCGGCCTGGAACTGAGTCGGACCGTTTCATCTGTAGGACGTAGTTTGCATCACCGTGCGGGCGGGCGGAGCTTCGCTGCCGGCGCGGCCTCTGATAGGCTATCGCGCTCATGAAGTGGCTCGCGGCAGCATTGCTCATTGTCGTGGTACTCCTCCAGTACCGCATCTGGGTGTCGGAAGATGGCGTGCGCGGGCTCGGCCGGCTCGAATCCGCGGTTGCGGCACAGCGCACCGAGAACGACCAGCTCGGTGAGCGCAATCGCCAGCTCGCCGCCGAGGTGCGCGATCTGAAGAATGGCATGGCGGCGCTCGAGGAGCGCGCCCGGAGCGATCTTGGCATGATCGCGGGCAACGAGACTTTCTACCAGGTCGTGCCGCCCCGACCCGCGGCGGCAGGCGCGGAATCCTCCCACACGCGGACCGCTGCGCGGTAGCCTCTGATTCCAGGACAGTACGTCGAGAGCGCGATGCGTTACTGGCTCGTCATGCCGGCTGCCGGTGTCGGCCGCCGCTTCGGCGAGCACACACCCAAACAATACGCGGACCTGCATGGCCTGACAGTGATGGAGTGGGCTCTCGCGCCGTTTCTGGCCGATTCACGGTGTGTGGCAGCGGTCGTCGTAGTCGGGGCAGCCGACCCGCACTGGCCACGCATCGCCGCGCGTTTACCGCAGGTGAATGTGGCGGTCGGAGGCGCCGAGCGCAGCGTGTCAGTGCGCAACGGGCTTGCAGCATTGAAGGGTCGCGCTGCGGCTGACGAGTGGGTATTGGTGCATGACGCGGCGCGCCCGTGCATCTGCGGCGAGGATCTCGACCGGCTGTTGGATAGCGCCCACCTGCATCCTGTCGGCGGTCTGTTGGCCGCGCCCGCCGCGGATACGCTGAAGCGCGCGCGTGACGATCAGCAGATCGTGGAGACGGTTGACCGCGCGGGTCTGTGGCGAGCCTTGACTCCGCAGATGTTCCGTTACGGCCGGCTGTGTGAGGCGCTGGATAGCGCAATCGCCGCCGGCCGGGTGCCCACCGACGAGGCGCAGGCGTTCGAGTGGCAGGGACAGATGCCCGTTGTCGTCCAGGGCTCATCGGCCAATATCAAGGTCACCACCGCCGACGATCTGCTCATCGCGGCAGCGCTGCTCGGGGCACGGATGGGGACTCGCGCGGCGGGAGAGCGTTCGAAATGAGAATCGGTTCTGGCGTGGATGTGCACGCTTTCGGGCCGGGCGACTTCGTGATGCTCGGCGGCGTGCGCGTGCCGCATTCGCGCGGTGTCGTGGCTCATTCGGATGGCGATGTCGTGTTGCACGCTTTGTGCGATGCGCTGCTTGGAGCAGCCGGGCTCGGAGACATCGGCCAGCATTTCCGGGACACCGACCCGCAATGGAAGGGCGCTGACAGCAGGCGCTTCGTGCAGGCCGTGGTGCAGATGCTGCGCTCTCGCAAGCTATGCGTGGGAAACGCCGATATCACGGTGCTGGCGGAAGCCCCGAAGGTCGGGCCCGTGCGCGATGCGATACGCCGAGGCATCGCGGAGCTGCTCGAAGTGCCGGAGGCATGCATCAACGTAAAGGCGACGACCACCGAGCGCCTCGGGTTCCTGGGGCGGGCCGAAGGTATCGCGGCTCAGGCCGTCGTCCTCCTTCTGGACGCGTGATGCCCGAAGCCTGAAGCACTGGCCGCTGTGGATTCACGGGATGCTCTGAGCGGGTTGTGGGCGCAGACCGCCTTCGATCCGCCGCGCGGCTGCGGAGCGCCTCTCGGGACGGGCAGGCTTCGAGCCGAGCCCGATGACTTCATCGTGGAAGAAGAGCTCGGCTTCCCGCCGGCCGGAGCCGGCCAGCATGTTCTGCTGAAGGTGCGTAAGCGCGATGCGAATACACAGTGGGTAGCGCGTGAGCTGGCCAAGGCCTGCGGGTGCCGGCCCGCGGATGTCGGTTATGCCGGATTGAAGGATCGGCACGCTGTCGCTTTCCAATGGTTCACGGTTCCCCGATCCGCGCGACCCCTCGATGCGTGGCGGGGCTTCCAGGGACGCGACTTCGAAGTGCTCGAGGCTTTTGCCCACTCGCGCAAGCTCCCGCGCGGCGCGCTCGCGGCAAACCGGTTCGCGATTCGCCTTCGCGGTGCGGCCGTGGAGGATGAGCGGCTCGCCGCGCGAATCGACTGGATCGGCCGCCGCGGCGTGCCCAACTACTTCGGGCCGCAACGCTTCGGCCGCGGCGGCGGCAACCTGCTGCGCATCGGCGCCGGCCTGCCTGCCCTGCGGGCCCCCGAGCGAGGTTTCGTGCTCTCGGCCGCTCGCAGCCTGATCTTCAACGGCGTGCTTGCCGAACGCGTCCGGGAGGGCAGCTGGGAGCGGCTCGAGGCAGGTGACCTCGCCAACCTCGACGGTCGGGGCAGTTTCTTCCCGATCGACGAGGTCGATGAGACGCTGCGTGAACGGTGCGAACGGCTCGATATACACCCAACGGGGCCGATGTGGGGTCGTGGCATCCCGCGGACACGCGGGCGCGTGTCGGAGGCCGAAGGGCGCATGGCCGCGTGCTTTCACCCGGCTGCGGAGCTGGTTGAGGCGGCAGGGATGGAGCAGGAGCGCCGTGCCCTGAGAATAGCGGTGCGGGACCTCGATTGGGTCCGCGAAGCAACGGCGATCGTCATCCGCTTCAGGCTCGCGCGCGGCAGCTTCGCCACCACAGTCCTGCGAGAAATCATCGACTTCGAGCCGGCGGAAGGCGAATCGATGGACTAGCGGGACTGGCAGCGAATTGAGCTAGCCCCGGCGCGGATTCGCTGGCCACGGCGCCAGCAACACGTAGACCGCGCCGGTGCCCCCGTCGACCTGGCGCGCCGATACATACGCCAGCACAGGTCCTATGCGCCGCAGAACAGCGCTCACCGCGCCTTTCAGTACAGGACCGCGATGCCCGGAGCGCAGTCCCTTGCCGTGAATGATCCTTACGCATCGGATGTGACGTTCGAGCGCATCTGCAATGAATCCCCGTAGCGCTTCCTTCGCTTGCGCCACATTCAGGCCATGCAGATCGATCTCGGCCTGCACGCGGTACTGGCCACGCCGCAGCTTTCGCAGGATGCCGATCTGAACCCCCTCGCGTTGAAAGACCAGTTCCTCTCCGCTGGCCAGCTCAGGATCGCCAACATCCGTGTGCAGGCTCTCCTGAAGCACTGCACGGCGATCGGCGCGCGTGAAGCGTGCGCGGGGCACGGGCCGGGGAGTGGCCGGAACCTGGGACTCGTGAGCCAGCGGCTTGACGTCCCGGACCGCCTCGCGGAACAGGCGGGTATCGTCCTCGTCGGGCTTGGGATTCACGCAACCTCCCCGGCTGGCCAAAGGGCCACTTTCGGCAGACAAACCGCGGGGCAGAAGTCACGCCTTTTGCCCCCGGTGCCGAAAGGGCCAAAGGGCCACTTTCGGCAGACAAAACAGTATAGTGACGCCCGTTTTATCAGCTCCAGCCCGGCAATATCCCCATCCCGTGAAGATACTGGTCAGCAACGATGACGGATTCCGTTCCGAGGGCATCCGCCGCCTTCGTGAAGCGCTGCTCACCCTTGCCGAGGTCACCGTCGTCGCTCCGGACCGCAATCGAAGCGGAGCCAGCAACTCGCTCACGCTCGATGTGCCGTTGCGCGTATTCGAGGCGGAGCCCGGCATCTACTATGTCCCCGGGACGCCGACCGATTGCGTGCATCTGGCCATCTCAGGCCTGTTCGACCATAAGCATGACATGGTGGTTTCAGGCGTGAACGACGGGCCGAACCTGGGCGACGATGTGCTCTATTCGGGAACCGTTGCGGCAGCCATCGAGGGACGCTTTCTCGGCTTGCCCACGATTGCCGTCTCGCTCTGCACGCTGCCGGAGAGCGGCCGCCATTTCGAGGCTGCCGCGGAAGTCGCGCGGCGCCTCGTTGCGCAGCTCCTGCGCAAGCCACTCGAACGGGCACTCATTCTGAATGTCAACGTTCCCGATCTCCCATACGCGCAGCTACGCGGCTTTCGCACGACCCGGCTCGGTTTTCGGCATCCTTCCGAAGCTGTCGTCCGGGCACAGGACCCACACGGACGTCCCGTGTTCTGGGTCGGTCCGGCTGGCCCTCAACACGAAGCCGGCCCGGGTACGGACTTTCACGCAGTTTCCGAAGGATACATCTCGATCACGCCGTTGCAGATCGATCTGACGCGGCATTCGGCTCTGACGCTGGTGGAGAGTTGGCTGGAAGGTATTGATGGTTGACGTTCGACTCACAGGTATTGGCATGACGTCTGCGCGTACGCGCGACCGTCTGGTGCAGCGGCTGCGCGAGCAGGGTATCTCGAATCCGGCGGTGCTCGACCGAATACGCAACGTGCCGCGGCATATCTTCGTGGACGAGGCTCTCGGGAGTCGCGCGTACGAGGATACGGCATTGCCTATCGGGTTCGGCCAGACGATATCGCAGCCGTACATCGTGGCTCGCATGACGGAGGCTTTGCTCGAAGGTGGGGAGCTCGCGAGCGTGCTGGAGGTGGGCACGGGATGCGGATACCAGACCACCGTGCTCGCGCCTCTGGCCGCGCGCCTCTATACGATCGAGCGCATCCAGCCACTCATGCAGCGAGCCAAGGAGCGAGTCAAAGAGCTGGGAATTCGCAACGTACGCTTTCGCTACGGCGATGGCATCGCCGGCTGGAAGGCTCACGCGCCTTTTGACGGGATCCTCGTCGCCGCAGCTCCTCTGACGGTACCCGAGGCGCTCATCAAGCAGCTCAAAATGGGTGGCCGGCTGCTGGTCCCGATAGGTCCCGAGGGAGAGCAGGAGCTGGTTCGCTTCACGCGCCGCGAGCAACGCGTGGAGCGTGAGCCTTTGGGACCTGTTGCCTTCGTTCCCTTGCTGGGCGGCACCCAATGAACGGCGCCGAGAACTTAATAAGTCACTTTATTTTGTGCGAATAACTCATTGAATGGTGATAGAAATAGATTGACAAGACGTCAAAATGGGCTGCGATCGAAGAAAAGCGTGTCGGAACAGGGCTCCAGCAGGCGGCCGCCGTGGCCTCGCGGGGGTCTGCGCCAGGAAGAAAATCTTTGATGACCAAAGAGCTTGCGTGTTTATCTGTGACGCGCTTAACATGTTTCCTGTCGCCTAACGACGACAGCGGCGGCCGTTAGGAAGACACAGGGAGGAGGGGAGTCGAGAGAACAGCAATAAGTCGGCGAGAAGAAAAAAAATAGTGGCAATTGTTCGAGTCTGTCAGCTTCGAATGATTGTTAGGTTGGTTGAGAGCTTTCTCCCCCCTGTGTCTTCTTAAGGCCGCCTCCGGCGGCCTCATTCCTCGCGGCCGGTGCGGCCCCGTCCCCTCAGGCTCAGATTGCGCGGCACCGTCTCGTCAGCGGACTGCGCGGCTGCGGCTTGCGATGGACTGCGCTATCTCAAGAATGCGCTATCTCAAAAACAGGACTGCGGCGACGCGCCGATCTTCCTGCACGAGGACGTTGAACGTCCGGCAGGCGGCGCCGAGATTCATGGATTCCAGTCCTATGCCGCGCTGCGTGAATGCCGAACGGATCGCGGCGGGCGCGAAGCGCTGCGTGGCGCCGGTCCCGAGCAGCACCAGCTCCGGGTGCAGGGCCATGATCGGCTCGAGATGACCGGGCATCAGGTCATCGAAGGTCGCGGGTTCCCAGCGGGTCACCAGGCTGTCGGCCGTGACAATGCAGCTCGAGCGGATGCTCTGCTCGCCCACGCGAATCTCATCTGCGCCGTACGCGCGGATCAGATTGGCGCTCGAGCCGCCTTCGAGTGTGAATTTCATCCTGCGCCGGTTTCGTATGCGGACGTCGATGATGTGTACGATACCGGCCGTGCGGGAGCTCGTCATCATCATCTCGGATCTGTATTTGCCGCATGCTGAGCAGCGCGACGCGTCGAGTGTTGTCATGCCAGGGCTCGAGCATGCTTCGCGCTTCGCGGAGCGCTCAGGGCTTACGGTCGGCTGGCGTCCTTGGCTGGCGCGCTGGATCGGCGGCGAGGACGTTGCCGACCTTGCACCCGCTACCATCGCCGCAGCCGCGATAGCCAGTCGTCAGGGCGATGCGCCTGGCGCGCGCGCCGCTGCTTCGGCAACCGTCTGGATGGCGACGCCCGTGCACCTGCTCGCCAGCCTCACGAGCCTGCATCTGGACCGGCGCAGCGTCCTGCGGCTTTCCGCCGCGGAATGTACGACCCTGGCCTGCGAATTCGAGCGGCTCTTTCATGACTCCGGTTTCGTGCTGGAGCCGCTCGATTCCGGGGAGTTCCTGCTGTTCGGACCGCCGCTGCCACAGGTGGACACGTCGGAGCCGGCGCGCGCGATGGGAGAGAGTGTCGCTGAGCGATTGCCGGGAGGGGCAGGTGCGGCCGCGCTGCGAGGTTTGGGCGCCGAAATCGAGATGTGGCTGCACGAGCATGCGGTCAACGACGCACGGATCAGGCAGGGACAACCTGCTATCACCGCACTGTGGCTTTGGGGCGGTGGAGCAGCGGAGGCATCCGTCCCGCACCCTGATGGCGGCGCGCGAACCGGCATCGCGTTCGGATCGGATGCCTACCTTCGAGGGCTATGGATCAAAATGGGTGGCAACGCCCGATCTTTGCCCAACCAGCTCGCCGAGATCTTCAGCTATCCTTCGGCACAGCGCGCCGTGTTGGTGCTGGACGTCGGTCAGATGCTGCATTCGAATCCGAGATGGACTGTGCTGGAAGCGGTGGCGTGCATCGATGGCCGCTTCATTGCCCCTGCGGTACAAGCGTTGCATCAGGCTGCGCTCGAGCGGCTCCAGATCCTGGCCAACGACGTTCGACTGTCCTTGCGCGCGAGGGATCGTCTGAAGTTCTGGCGGCGTGCCGCGCCCGGCCTATCGGGCCTGCTGTGACTTCCCAGGGCTCGCTTCGCGTTGTCCGTCGCGCCTGTGCACAGACCTGCGCGGGCGTCGGCTGCGATCTGCATCCGGTCTTGCAGCGCATCTACTCTGCCCGAGGCATCACTTCGCCTGCGGATCTCGACATCTCGCTCGAAAGGCTGCAGCCGGTCGGCACACTGGAGGGAATTGTGCCCGCGGTGGACCTGCTGCTCGAGCACCGCAGCGGCGGCCGGATCGTGGTGATCGGGGATTTCGATGCGGATGGCGCGACCAGCACGGCTCTCATGGTCCGGGCCCTCACGGCCTGGGGCTTCGCGTCCGTGGATTTTCTGGTACCGAACCGATTCGAGTTCGGTTACGGCCTGACTCCCGGGATTGTCGCGTTGGCGGCCCTGCGCTTTCCAACGCTGATCGTCACGGTCGACAACGGAATCTCCAGCATGGCGGGTGTGTCGGAGGCTCGTGCTCGCGGGATCGCAGTGCTGATCACGGACCACCACGTGCCCGGAGCCGAGATCCCGGACGCGAATGTCATCGTCAATCCGAATTTGCCCGGCAGCCGCTTCGGGAGCCGGGCGTTGGCGGGTGTCGGTGTCGCGTTCTACGTCATGGCTGCCGTGAAGCACCGTCTCGATGAACACAGACTCACGCCCGCTGGCGCTCCCGGCGCCGCCGAATTCCTCGACCTGGTAGCGCTGGGCACCGTGGCCGATGTGGTACCCCTCGATGCGAACAATCGCGTTCTCGTGTCACAAGGCCTGAACCGCATCCGCTGCGGGCGCTGCGTGGCGGGTATTCGTGCACTGCTTGAAATCGCAACGCGGCGCACGGCCGATCTGACGGCATCGGATCTGGGCTTTGCGGTCGCACCGCGCCTGAATGCGGCCGGCCGCATCGACGACATGTCCATCGGCATCCGCTGCCTGCTCACGGACGACCCCGAGGAAGCGCGGACGCTAGCCGAAAAATTGAATGCGCTCAACCTGGAGCGCAGGGCAATCGAAGCTCGCATGCAGCTGGATGCGCTCGCCGCGGTACACAGACTCACGCAGACTGGTCCGCGCGCGCTTCAGCGCAGCGGCGTATGCCTGTTCGATGAGTCCTGGCATCAGGGTGTCGTGGGTCTGGTTGCGAGCCGGGTGAAGGATCGTCTGCGCCGACCCGTGATCGCATTCGCGCTGGCCGCAGACGCGCAGTTGAGAGGTTCCGCGCGCTCCGTGCCGGGTATCCACATCCGGGATGTACTCGACTCCATCGCCACACGCCTGCCCGGCCTGCTGGACAAGTTCGGCGGGCATGCGATGGCGGCAGGTCTTAGCCTCGAGCGCGATCGCCTCGACGACTTTGCCAGGGCATTCGACGAAGAGGTCGGCCGCTGGGCCGCCCGTATTGCCGGCGCGGACACCATCGAGACGGACGGCGAGCTGACCGTGCAGGAAATTGCGCTGGAGACGGCTCACGCGCTGCGCGCCGGCGGCCCGTGGGGTCAAGCATTTCCAGAGCCTTGCTTCGACGGGATATTCACGATTCGCAACTGCCGCATCGTGGGCGAACGTCACCTGAAGATGTGGGTCGAGGTTGCGCGAACCGGCCGCTCGTTCGATGCCATCGCCTTCAATCACATCGACGCCTGCGCGAGCTTCAGCCCTCCGGAGGGATCCGTGCAGCTCGTCTACCGACTGGACGTCAACGAATACCAGGGCGAGAGCCGCCTGCAGCTCCTGGTGGACCACGTTCTGCCGGTGAGACCCGCCCGCGGCATGCCGCCCGACCCGGGACGGCTGGAAATAAAGGTGCTTGACGTTTAGCATCGCCGCCCGAAGCATCGTCGCCGGCCGCACCGTGGCCGGTCAAACCCACACAGGCATCGCCCCCGCATGGAAGTCAATCTGCTCAAGCGCCAGCTCAAGGATCTCGGGGAGCGCATCGGCTCCCTCCGGGGGTTTCTTTGAGTACGACCAGAAAAAGGAGCGGCTGGAAGAGGTGGGGCGCGAGCTCCAGGACCCCACGGTATGGTCGAATCAGGATCGCGCCCAGGAACTGGGCCGCGAGCGGGCGCGGCTGACCGCTGCGGTCGAGGAGATCGACCGCACCTCCAAAGGCATCGCGGATGCCGCCGAGCTGCTGGAGCTGGCGGAAAGCGAGGGTGACGAGACGGCGGCGCACTCTATCGAAGCCGACGCTGGCGCTCTCGAGGCGGACGTGCGCCGTCTCGAGCTCAAGCGGATGTTCCGCAACGAGATGGACTCGCACGGCGCCTTTCTCGACATTCAGGCGGGCGCCGGCGGAACCGAGGCCCAGGATTGGGCACAGATGCTTCTGCGGATGTACCTCAGATGGGGGGCCGCACGCGGCTTCGCCTGCGAGGTGATCGATTCCAACCCGGGGGAAGTGGCGGGAATCAAGAGCGCGACCGTGCAGGTGCAGGGTGACTATGCCTACGGGTGGCTGCGGACGGAGACGGGTGTGCACCGGCTCGTGCGCAAGTCGCCGTTCGACTCCGGCAATCGCCGCCATACCTCGTTCGCCTCCGTGTTCGTCTCGCCCGAGATCGATGACGACATCGAGATCGAGATCAATCCGGCGGATCTGCGCACGGACGTGTACCGCTCCTCGGGCGCCGGCGGCCAGCATGTCAACAAGACCGAGTCCGCGGTGCGCATCACTCATGTGCCCAGCGGCATCGTCGTCGCATGTCAGAATGAGCGCAGTCAGCACAAGAACCGCTCCACGGCGATGAAGATGTTGAAGGCCAAGCTGTATGAGCTCGAGGTCAACAAGCGCAATGCCGCCGCCAGGGTCCTGGAGGACTCGAAGTCCGACGTGAGTTGGGGAAACCAGATCCGCTCTTACGTTCTGGACCAGTCGCGGATAAAGGATCTGCGCACAGGCGTCGAGGTGGGCAATACCACCGCCGTGCTGGATGGAGATCTGGACCAGTTCCTGGAAGCGTCCCTCAAGGCTGGCGTATAGAACGGCCCCGCGAAATTGGGCTTGACGCGAACTGCAGCTCGCATCGACGATCAGACGCGCAATCCCTTGCGAACCCCCGGCAGGCACGAACAGGCATGATTGACACGACTGACAAGGCAGACGGCAGCGACGAAAACAAGCTGATCGCCGAACGGCGCGCGAAGCTCACGCAGCTGCGCGCCGGCGCCGCCGCCGCCGCGCCGCAAGGGATGGCCGGCAGCGCGTTTCCCAACGACTTCCGGCGCGACTCGCTCGCCGGCCAGCTGCACGATGCGTTCGGCGATCGAACCGCCGAATGGCTGGCTGCGAATCCGGCGCGGGTGCAGGTCGGCGGCCGCATGCTGTTCAAGCGGGTGATGGGCAAGGCGAGCTTTGCCAAGATCGCCGACCGCACCGGTCAGATCCAACTTTTTCTGCAGCAGGAGGCGTTGGGCGCCGCCTACGACGCGTTCAAGTCCTGGGATGTGGGTGACATCATCGGCGCCGGCGGCGTGCTGTTCCGAACCAGGACCAACGAGTTGTCGGTGCGCGTGGACAGCCTGCGGCTGCTGGTGAAGTCGTTGCGGCCGCTGCCCGACAAGTGGCACGGTCTGGCCGATACCGAGACTCGCTACCGCCGCCGCTACGTCGATCTGATCGTCAACGAGACGAGCCGCAACGTATTCAGGACCCGCACGCGGATCATCCGCTTCCTGCGCGACTACCTCGACACCCTGGATTTCATCGAGGTCGAGACGCCCATGATGCAGCCGATTCCCGGCGGCGCGGCGGCCCGGCCGTTCGTGACTCATCACAACGCCCTCGATGTCGACATGTACCTGCGGATCGCGCCGGAGCTGTATCTGAAGCGCCTGGTCGTCGGAGGCTTCGAGCGCGTGTACGAGATCAACCGCAACTTCCGCAACGAGGGACTGTCCACACAGCACAACCCCGAGTTCACGATGCTCGAGCTGTACCTTGCGTACGCCGACTATCGCGACCTGATGGACTGGATCGAAAAGGCCGTGCGCGGACTGGCGGATGCCATCCACGGCTCGAGGCGGATCGTATACCAGGGGCGCACGTACGATCTCGGCGCTCCCTTCAGGCGCCTCACCGTGGAGCAGGCGATCATCGCGAACAACGCCGGGATCGATCCGCTCTCGCTGCGCGATCCCACGTATCTGCGCAAGGTGTGCGAGAAGCTCGGATTGGCGGTAAATCCGCAGGATGGTCCGGGCAAGCTGCAGATCGAGATCTTCGAGAAGACCGCCGAGCACACCCTCCTCGATCCGACATTCGTGCATGCGTATCCGGCCGAAGTCTCGCCTCTATCGCGCGCCAACGATGCCGATCCGTTCCTCACGGACCGCTTCGAGTTCTTCATGTCGGGCCGCGAGCTCGCGAACGGCTTCTCCGAGCTGAACGATCCGGAAGACCAGGCCGCCCGATTCCGGGCGCAGGTCGCCCGCAAGGACAAGGGCGACGAGGAGGCGATGTTCTACGACGCCGACTATGTGAGGGCCTTGGAATACGGCATGCCGCCCACCGCCGGTCTCGGCGCTGGCATCGACCGGCTCGTCATGTTCTTCACCGATTCAGCGTCGATTCGCGACGTCATCCTGTTTCCGCACATGCGGCCGGAGTCGGATTAATTCCTCCCCACGAGCCTCACACGCGAGCGCGCCAGCTCGCGCCCGTCGGCGTATTCGATTCCGGCGTGGGCGGACTGACGGTACTCAAAGCGCTGCGTGCGAGGTTGCCGCGCGAAAGCTTCGTCTATCTCGGCGACACCGCGCGCCTTCCTTACGGTACCAAGAGTCCCGAAACGGTTGCCCGGTACTGCCTGCAGGCGGCCGAGGCCCTTGCCGAGTATGGCGTCAAATGTCTCGTCATTGCCTGCAACACGGCCTCGTCAGTTGGTCTGCCCGCGATTCGCGAGCACCTCGAGGAGCTGCCGGTGATCGGCGTGATCGAGCCGGGTGCGCAAGCAGCGTGCACTGCGTCCCGTTCGGGGCAGATCGCAGTGATTGCCACCGAAGGCACCGTCCGCGGAGGCGCGTACCAGCATGCAATCCTGCGGCTTCGGCCGGATGCGAGCGTGAAGGCCGAGCCCGCTCCGCTGTTGGTCGCGCTCGCCGAAGAGGGTCTGAACGAAGGTCCGATTGCGAACTCAATCGCGATGCACTACCTGAAGCCTGTATTTGCACCCAGCGGCAAGGGTACGCCGGTTCCCGACACGCTCGTCCTGGGATGCACACATTTTCCCATGCTGGCCGCGGCTATCCGCGCCGCTGTAGGGCCGAACGTGCAGATTGTCGACTCGGCGGCAACCACTGCGGCGAGCGTCGATGCACAACTGCACCAGACGGGACTCGCCCGAGCCGCGGAAGCGGATGCCGGCACAGATGGCGGCGCCGTGCGGTTCCTCGCCACGGATGGGCGCGAAAGGTTCGCGCGAATCGGCAGCCGGTTTCTCGAGCGCCAGATTACCGCCGAGGAAGTCGAGCTGGTGGATCTATGACGCAAGCGTACAGCTCACTCCGGCAGCGAATAGGGCAGGGCGGCCTGATCTGCGAGGAGAGTGGGCTGTGAGGATGCGGTGTCGGGCGCGGCTGGCGTAGCGGGCAACTCGCGCGCTGCTTCGGTTGGCTCGCCTTCGTCCGCCACGCGCGCCGTCACTGCCAGGAAATCACAGCGGCCGTCCGCGAGTTGCGCGGCCAGCACAACCTTGAATGAGCGGCCGTCTGCGAGTTGCCCCGCATCGCCCGGCTGGAGCCGGCATGCTTCACGGGAAACGAAACGTTGCATGCGGCGCTTGACCCGGCCGCGATAATGGGCGCGCGCAATGACTTCCTGCCCGGTGTAGCAGCCTTTGTCGAAGGCGATGGCCTCCAGCAGGTCCAGATTCAACATCTGCGCGACGAATTGCCCGGAGGTCGCGGCATAGACTTGCGGCTGGCCGGCGGCGACATCCAGCCGTCGCCACCTTTGCGGATCGCCCGCCACCCACGCAGGCGGCTCATCGATCGCTGCGCGATCGCGCCCGGTGCCGGGTGCCGGCAGCGGCGCTACGCTATCGGCAGGACACACTGCGAGCCAGCGCGCGGCTGCATCTGCGATGCGTACAAACACGGAGCCGTCGAGTTGCGCCTGCGCATGCGGGGCGGATGGAAGCGCAACGGCGCGCGGCTCAGCTTGTGCGGAACCGATCAGTCCGCTGATGCGCCAATGCTCCGATTCCGCCACGATCTTGACTTTTGCACGCAGAACGAATTTCGCGAGGCGGCTCGCCACGCTCGCCGCGAGCTCACGCGCCGTAACCGCCAGGATGTCATCCGGAGCCCACTGCACCAGGCGCAGCAGGGCGATCGTCCGGCCTTGCGGATTGTGATATCCCGCGAGCAGGGAGCGCTCCGCGGTGAGTCGTGCCACATCGTTCGAGAGCTGTCCCTGCAGAAAGCGTACGGCATCCGGGCCGCGCATGCGCACGATGCCCAGATCCTCGAGTGCGGTCACTTCCCAGCCGTTGTACATGCAACCCTTTTTCCGCGTTGTTTGTCCGGAAGGCTCGCAATGGTCCCGCGCAGCGAATTCTGGCAGACTTGCTCCGTATGCAGCATTCAGCAGACCCGCGCGCCGAAAATCCACATTCGGCGCCATCCACCCAGAGTACGCCCTCCGTACGATCCGACAAGCCCGCCAGCCACCCACTGCCTGCCGCAGAATCTGTCCAGGACGGACGCACGCACCGTGTGCGCGCCGCGCCCTTGGTTGAGCTGCAGCGTCCGCGGGAAATCGGCGGCCCGCCGGGACCGGAGCCGACACGCTTCGGTGACTGGGAGAAGAACGGCCGCTGCATCGATTTCTAGCCCACGATGCGCGAACGACCCACATCGCCCCACTTGTCCGTGTACAGAATGAGCCGGTACACGCTGGTGACATCCATTCTCAATCGATTCACGGGCGTCATCCTCTCGGTCGGCCTGATCGTGCTGGTCTATTGGCTCATGGCCGTCGCGGGCGGACGGGGGACCTACGAGCGCGCACACGAGGTACTGTCGCTCGGAATTTTCAAGCTCGTGTACGCCGGCTTGCTGATCGCGTTCTGCTATCACCTCAGCGCCGGGATCCGGCATCTGATCTGGGACACGGGGCACGCTCTGGAGCGAACGCAATCACAGCGCGGTGCCTGGATCGTCGCCGGTGTCAGCGTCGCGCTGATGATCGTTCTCGGATACTGGCTCTGCTTCGCTGGAGGTCGCCTGCCGTGAACAGCCTGCGCAGTCCGATCAGCCGCGTGGCCGGGCTCGGCGCGGCGCGAAGCGGAGTTCACCACTGGTGGCTGCAGCGCCTGACCTCGGTTGCACTCGTCCCGCTGACGATCTGGTTCGTCGTATCGCTCCTGAGCCTGCCTTCCCTCGATCGCGGCACGGTCACGGCGTGGATGGCGCAGAATTGGACGGCGCTGTGGCTCATTCTCCTGGTGGTGGTGGGAACCTGGCACTCGCAGCTCGGTGTGCGGGTCGTCGTCGAAGACTACGTGCACGGTAGCGGGTCGAAGACGATAACCCTTGTGATCGTGACCTTTGCGCATGCGCTCATTGCAGTCGCGGGCGTGTTCGCTGTCCTGAAGGTGGCATTTGGAGGCGCTGCGTGAGCGCTTACGAATTCATCGATCACACCTACGACGTCATTGTCGTAGGCGCGGGAGGCGCCGGCCTGCGTGCGACCCTGGGCCTCGCCGAAGCCGGACTCTCCACCGCGTGCATCTCGAAACTCTTCCCGACGCGCAGCCACACGGTCGCCGCCCAAGGGGGCATCAGTGCGGCCCTCGGCAACATGGGAGAGGACGACTGGCGTTGGCACATGTACGACACCGTGAAAGGCTCCGACTGGCTCGGAGACCAGGACGCGATCGAACTCATGTGCAAGGAAGCGCCGGCGGCGGTCATCGAGCTCGAGCACTACGGAGTGCCGTTCTCGCGCACCGAGCAGGGCCGCATCTACCAGCGGCCGTTCGGTGGCATGACGACGCACTTTGGCAAGGGGGTAGCGCAGCGCACGTGTGCCGCGGCAGACCGCACGGGCCACGCGATGCTGCACGCGTTGTATCAGCAATCCATACGCCACTCGGCGACGTTCTTCGTCGAATACTTCGCAATCGATCTGATCTTCGAGCAGGGTGCCTGCCGCGGAATCGTGGCGCTCGACATGATGGAAGGCAAGCTGCATCGCTTCCGTGCGCAGGCGACCATTCTCGCAACAGGCGGCTACGGCCGTGCCTACTTCACCTGCACGTCGGCCCACTCGTGCACGGGCGACGGCAACGCGATGGTATTGCGTGCCGGCCTGCCGCTGCAGGACATGGAGTTCGTTCAATTCCATCCGACCGGCATCTATGGGGCCGGATGCCTGATCACCGAAGGGGCGCGCGGCGAGGGCGGCTATCTCACCAACTCCAAGGGCGAGCGGTTCATGGAACGCTATGCGCCCAACACGAAGGATCTCGCCTCGCGGGACGTGGTCTCGCGCGCAATGACGATCGAGGTGCGCGAGGGCCGCGGCGTCGGCGCCGAGCGCGATCACATCGCATTGCACCTGGAGCATCTGGGGCCGCAAGTCATCCACGAACGGCTGCCCGGCATAGCCGAGACGACGCGCATCTTTGCGGGCGTGGACGTGACCAAGCAGCCGATTCCCGTGCAGCCCACCGCCCATTACAACATGGGTGGCATACCCGTTAACTACCACGGCGAGGTCGTGCAGCCGCAAGACGGAAATCCGGCCATCGTGCCGGGCCTCATGGCCGTCGGCGAGGCCGCTTGTGTCTCCGTGCACGGTGCCAACCGGCTCGGATCCAACTCGCTGCTGGACCTGGTCGTATTTGGCCGCGAAGCTGCGCGGCGCTGCGCGCAAACCGTGACGGCCGGCGCACCCCAGAGGCCGCTGGCGAAGGATGCGGGCGAGCTCGCAGTCGCACGCCTCGACCGTTTGCGCCACGCGCAGGGCTCGCGGCCGACCGCGGAAATTCGCGTGGAGATGCAGAAGACCATGCAGCTGGATGCTTCGGTGTTCCGCACCGGCGAGAGCCTGCGCGTGGGCATCGGCAAAATGGCGAAGACCTTTGCCTCGTTCGCCGATGTGCGCATCATGGATCGCTCGCTCATCTGGAACACGGATCTGATCGAGACCCTGGAGCTCGAAAACCTGTTGCTGCAGGCGACCGCGACCATCCACAGCGCGGCGAACCGCACCGAGAGCCGGGGCGCCCAGGCGCGCGAGGATTATCCGGAGCGCGACGATCGGAACTGGCTGAAGCACTCGCTGGTGTGGGTCGACGCTCCGGGCAGGACGCGGTTCGACTACCGGCCCGTGCATCTGGACACCCTCACCGGCGATGTGCAAACCGTCCCTCCCAAGGCACGGACCTACTGAGCGAGCATCCGCATGGCTGAATTTCGTCTTCCCGAGAACTCGCGGATCCGGCCCGGCAGGCACTACAAGTGCGCGGGCGCCGCCGAGCCGCGCACGTTCCGCATCTACCGGTTCGAGCCCGACTCCGGCGAGAACCCGCGTGTCGATACCTTCGAGCTGGATATGAAGGGCTGCGGACCGATGGTTCTGGATGCCCTCATCCAGATCAAGGCGAGCCTCGATTCGAGCCTCACCTTCCGCCGCTCCTGCCGCGAAGGGATCTGCGGGTCCTGTGCAATGAACATCAACGGCCTGAACCGGCTGGCCTGCACGACCTCGATGCACGATCTGGGCGCGCAGATCCGCATCTACCCGCTGCCGCACATGCCGGTCGTCAAGGATCTGGTACCGGACCTCACCAATTTCTACGCCCAGTACGCCTCGGTACAGCCGTGGCTGAAGACCCGCACTGCCCCGCCGCCGGATCAGGAGCGGCTGCAGTCCAAGGAGGACCAGGAAAAGATCGATCGCCCGGCGGCGTGCATCCTGTGCGCCTGCTGCTCCACCGCGTGCCCGAGTTACTGGTGGAACAGCGAGCGCTTCCTGGGGCCGGCCGCCCTGCTCGCCGCCTATCGCTGGATCATCGACAGCCGTGACGAGGCTGCCGGTGAGCGGCTCGACGAGCTGCAGGATCCCTTCCGGCTCTATCGCTGTCACACCATCATGAATTGCACGGACGTGTGCCCGAAGGATCTGAATCCGGCCAAGGCCATCGCCCAGATCAAGCAGATGATGCTGGAGCGTCAGTCCTGAGCGGCCCGGCACCGCGGGCAACTCCGGCCGAACTGGACATCGAGGGCCGCCGCCTGCTGTGGCGTTGCCGCCGCGGGATGAAGGAGCTGGACGTTCTGCTCGAGCATTATGTCCGGTCGCAGCTGGCCATGGCGTCGCCGCAGCAGCGGCGGATATTTGCGCGGTTGCTCGACTTGCCCGATCCAGAGCTGGCGGACTATATTTTTGGACACTCGAGCCCTCGGGAGCCGGAGCTGGCGAAGTTGGCGCGACTCATCGGCTCCGTTCGCGGCTGCGCAGCGCCGCCCGGCTCCGTCGACACCGCGGGGGCCGAAGGCGCCGGTCAGAACGACCCGGCCGTCGTGCCCTCCCGGATCGGATGAAGCGACCCAGTTCACGCTCGGGCTGCCCGGGCTATCCACAGGGGCGGATTCGCGTCCGGTGACTGGACCGTGCGCTGCGGAGCTTACCGGGGTGTCATATGGCGCGTCGGGGACCGCTCAGGCATCATCCGGCCGCCTGTTCTGGGCCTCGATCCATGTCATGCTGTCTGCGCCATTTTTTCTCTGGGGATCCGGATCGACATCCTGCTCTCAAGATTTATCGGGACATTGCCGATGAGTTGCCTGAACTTTCGTGGAGGTTCAGGGTCTATTCAGGTCGCGGCGCGGCGGCCTTCGATTCAGCGGTAGAGGGCGCCAATGAGCGCCGATGTGAGCGATCTGAGCCTGGTTCGACGCGTGCAACGCGGCGACAAGGGAGCTTTTGATGCGCTGGTCCTCAAATACCAGCACAAACTCGTCAAGCTCGTCATGCGGTATGTGCGCAATCCGGCCGAAGCCGAGGACATCGCCCAGGAGGCCTTCATCAAGGCCTATCGCGCCTTGCCGCAGTTTCGCGGCGACAGCGCCTTCTACACCTGGCTGTACCGCATAGCCATCAACACCGCCAAGAATGCCGTCGTGTCACGCGACCGCAGCCCCATTGAATATAACATCGACCGCAATGACGCCACCGAAGAGTCCTACGAAATGCAAGGCCGAATGAAAGATTCAGAAACGCCCGAGGGGCTGGTGCTGACGGACGAGATCCGCACCACCGTCAACGCCGCGATCGATGCCCTGCCCGAGGATTTGCGGACCGCCATCGTGCTTCGGGAGCTCGAGGGACTGTCGTACGAGGAGATCGCCGCGGCCATGGACTGTCCCGTCGGGACCGTCCGGTCGCGCATCTTCAGGGCGCGCGAGGCCATCGATCGCCGCCTGCGTGAAGTGTTCGAAGGCGGGCTCGGCCGTACGGAGGAGTTGGGATGAACGAGGAGCTCGACAGTCAACTGTCCGCGATGTTCGACAACGAGCTGGCGCCGGCCGAATGCGAGCTGCTGGCGCGGCGCCTGTCGCGCGATGAGCAGCTGAAGGCCCGCTGGGGCCGGTACGCTGCGATCGGCGCGACCATCCGCGTCGAGGGTGGCGCGCGACTGAGTGCCGAGGTGGCGCGGCGCGTCAGCGCTGCCATTTCCAATGAGCCGGCGTTGGCCGCTCCTACGGTGCGCCAACGTCCGAGTCCGTTGGCGTCCCGCTGGTGGCGCCCGGTCGCCGGAGGCGCCGTCGCAGCAAGCGTTGCCGCGGCTTCCATCCTGTGGTTGAGATTCCAGGCGTTGCCGCAAACGGGGTCCCTGCTTGCGGACACGGTCCAGCCGGCTGCATCTTTGCTTCCGGATGGCCACGCGGTGACGAGCCCGCTGAACGCATCTGATAGCTACGTCGTTCCCAAGACCCCCGAGCGCCGCTCCATAGTCCCGTCGACCCAGCTGGCCAACTACGTCGTCGCCCACAGCGAGTTCTCATCGCCGGTCAACCGGCGCAATCTGCTCTCTGCACTGATGGTAAATGAGTCGGGAACCGGCGGGGCGTCCTCCGGGTCGGAAGAGCCAACCGAGGACGTTTACGACGATGCAAAGAGCCCGCACTAGAGAGCGGTTCGGCTGGCTTGCTGTCGCGTTGGTGGTGGCCACTGCCGCCGCCGCGGAGGAGCCCGGCAGGTGGCTCGAGCGAATGAACCAGGCGCTGACTTCGCGCAATTACGACGGCACGTTCTCGCATTGGCACGGCGGCAAGGTGGAGATGCTGCGTATCATCCACCGGGTCCAGGATGGCGCCGTTGCGGAAAGGTTGGTGTCCCTCGATGGCTCCGGGCGCGAGTTCATCCGCAGCGGCGCGGATCTTGTGTGCTACCTGCCCGATAAACGAACGGTCCTCGTGGAACGGCGGCCGGCGAACGAATCCCTGCTCGGCGGTTTCCCCGCCATCAATCAGGAGACGGCGAGCTTTTACGACATCCAGGAGGTTGCGCGGACCCGCCTGAATCGCCGTGACACACACGTGATCACGGTGTCGCCGAAGGATGAGTTCCGCTACGGATATCGGCTCTGGATCGACGAGTCGACCGCGATGCCGCTGAAGACTCAACTCTGCGACGCGCGCGGGCGGGTCATCGAGCAGATCGTCTTTGCAAGCCTGACGCTGCC
Organism: Steroidobacteraceae bacterium; assembly: GCA_050738795.1. GTDB lineage: Bacteria > Pseudomonadota > Gammaproteobacteria > Steroidobacterales > Steroidobacteraceae > 13-2-20CM-66-19. The sequence goes on along the minus strand of JBOIAD010000130.1, from coordinate 28,008 downwards.
CTCCCGCATTCCGGATTCGGCCTTCAAGCCCGATGTGTCGACCCACGGCTTCCAGTGGTTGCGCAACCAGTCGGCGCCGACCAAGGAGTCGCCGGAAAACGCCTCCATGGGGTGGAACGCCCTGATGCTGCCGCCCGGGTTCAAGATGGCGGCGCGCTCTGCGCAGGTGATGCCGGGATCGAACGATCCGGTCTCGCACCTCGTATTCACGGACGGGCTGGCCTCCGTATCGGTCTTCGTGGAGGCGTGGACGAAAGATCCACCGGACCAGCAGAGTGCGACCGAGGAGTCTGCGCGGGTCGGTTCCTCGTCGGTCTTCTCGACCGTCATGGGCGGACGGCAGGTAACTGCGGTCGGGGAGGTTCCGCCGCAGACCGTACGCTCGATCGCCAGCTCATTCTCCTCCCAGGGGCCCCTGGTCAGAACTCCGCAGCACTGACGGCCGCCGCGGCCGAACGGCATTGCAGACCAACCCCTCCCGACTGACGGTGGTGCACCGGCAAGAATGCGAGCTGTGCGATGAGATGCTCGCGGAGCTCGAATCCCTGGGACGCCGCCTTGCGCTGCCGCCCATCACGGTCGTGGACGTCGATGCCGATCCGGATTTGCTTCGCCGCTACGGCCTGAATGTCCCCGTATTGCTCCTCGACGGCGCCGTGGTCTGCCGCCACCGGCTGGATGTGGAGGAGTTGCAGCGGCTGCTGCGATCGCCCGGCGGCGCTTTCAGCAAATAAACTATAATCCGCAGCGCCGCAGGACACTGGCGCGGCGGACGCGACAGACTGTGGATTCATGCTGCTCACACGTAACTTCTCCATCATCGCTCACGTAGATCATGGCAAGTCCACGCTGGCCGACCGGTTCATCCAGTTGTGTGGGGGCCTGCAGGACCGGGAGATGCAGGAGCAGGTGCTCGACTCCATGGAGCTCGAGCGTGAGCGTGGCATTACGATCAAGGCCCAGAGCGTCACTTTGTATTACGACGCAGCGGACGGACAGCGCTATCAGCTCAACATGATCGATACCCCCGGGCACGTCGACTTCTCGTACGAGGTGTCGCGGTCTCTCGCCGCATGCGACGGAGCGCTGCTCGTCGTCGATGCCTCCCAGGGTGTCGAGGCGCAGAGCGTCGCCAACTGCTACACGGCGATCGAGCAGGGCCTCGAGGTTCTCCCGGTCATCAACAAGATCGACCTGCCTTCGGCGGATCCGGATCGGGTGAGCCAGGAGATCGAAGAGATCATCGGCATCGATGCGACCGATGCCGTGCGGGTCAGCGCGAAGACCGGCGAGGGGGTTGCAGGGCTGCTCGAGGCGCTGGTCAAGCGCATCCCGCCGCCCAAGGGCGATCCGCAAGCGCCGCTGCAGGCATTGATCATCGATTCCTGGTTCGACAACTACGTCGGTGTCGTATCGCTCGTGCGGGTCATGAACGGGAGCCTCAAGACCGGCGAGAAGTTCCGGGTGATGTCCACGGGCCGCAGCCATACGACCGACCGGCTGGGCCGCTTCACTCCGAAATCCGTCGTCCTGAGCGAGCTTGCCACCGGCGATGTCGGCTTCGTCATCGCAGGCATCAAGGAGATCGATGGGGCGCCCGTCGGCGACACGATCACCCTGGAGCACCGGCCGAGTGCGCAGAGCCTCCCGGGTTTCAAACAGATCAAGCCGCGCGTGTTCGCCGGACTGTTTCCCGTCAACTCGGAGGACTACGAGAGCTTTCGGGACGCGCTCTCCAAGCTGCGCCTGAACGACTCGGCGCTGCATTACGAGCCCGAGGCCTCCGGCGCGCTGGGTTTCGGCTTCCGCTGCGGCTTTCTCGGACTGTTGCACATGGACATCGTGCAGGAGCGGCTGGAACGCGAATACAACCTGGATCTGGTCACGAGCGCCCCGACCGTCGTCTACGAGGTGGCCCGCACGGACGGTACGGTGATTTACGTGGATAACCCGGCGAAGCTGCCCGTGCCGAACGAGATCGACGAGATCCGCGAGCCCATCATCATCGCGAGCATCCTGGTGCCGCCGGATCACGTCGGCGCAGTGTTGAAGCTGTGCAACGACAAGCGGGGTACGCAGAAGAAGATGCAGTACCTGGGCACGCAGGTAGCGCTTCAATACGCGCTGCCGCTTGCGGAAGTCGTGCTCGACTTCTTCGACCGCCTGAAATCCAACAGCCGCGGCTACGCATCATTCGACTACGAATTCAGCCACTTCGAAGCGGCCCCGCTGGTGAAGCTCGACATCCTGATCAACGGCGAGCCGGTGGACGCGCTGTCCATCATCGTGCACCGCGAGAACTCCTATCAGCGCGGCCGCGAGCTCGTCGACAAGATGCAGGAGCTCATTCCGCGGCAGATGTTCGAAGTGGCGGTGCAGGCGGCGATCGGCGGCTCGATCATCGCGCGCGCCTCGGTCAAGGCACTGCGCAAGAACGTGCTGGCGAAGTGCTATGGCGGCGACATCAGCCGCAAACGCAAGCTCCTCGAGAAACAGAAAGAAGGCAAGAAACGCATGAAGCAGCTCGGACATGTGGAAATTCCGCAGGAGGCATTCCTCGCGGTGCTGCAGGTCGGCCGCAAGCCCCAGGGATGAGCACCATGCTGATGCAGATCATCGTGTTTCTATCCTGGCTCGCCGTGCCGGTGGGCCTGCTCGTCGTCGTCGACGACTGGTTCGTCCGCCCGGGGCGGCAGATAGCCGCCTCGCCGCAGCCGCCGCACGATCCGCCGCTCATACGGACCGCCTACCACCTGCTGCCCATCTTCATCGGCGCGGCGGTGTTGCGCCTTCTGGTGGCCGAACGCCTGGATTTCAGCGCAGTGCTCTTCGGCATCACTGCGATAACCGGCATCGCCTGGCTGCTGGATGTGGCGGTGCTGCGGCGGCGGCGCGTCGCGGCGGCGCGGGCGGCGGGCAAGGACCCGGCGGCGATTCCCGAGCCCGGCACCGTGGACTACGCCCGCAGCTTCTTTCCGGTCGCACTGGTCGTACTGGTGCTCAGGGCCTTCATCTTCGAGCCGTTCCGGATCCCTTCCGATTCGATGATGCCGACCTTGCTCGACGGTGACTTCATCATCGTCAACAAGTACGCCTACGGCCTGCGGCTGCCGGTGCTGAACCGCAAAGTCGTCTCCATCGGCGAGCCGCAGCGCGGCGATGTGGTCGTATTCCGCTACCCGCTCGATCCATCCGTGAACTACATCAAGCGGCTCGTAGGCGTTCCGGGAGACCATGTCGAGATCCGCAGCGACCGGCTGACCATCAACGGCAAGACCGTGCCCTTCAAAGTTTTACGGCCCTACAACGACGGCTGCTACATCAATATGCAGCTTGCGGAGGAGCACCTGGGTGAGCACACCCACCAGGCGTTGCTGTGTCCGGTCCCACTGGATGTGACGCCAGGTCCGCCCGCGGGATGTAACCGAAGCGAGTCGCGCGGCTACTATTGCAACGCCGAGGGTCAGCCGGAGTCGACGTTGTTCACGCCGCCTCCGCCCCTCGTCGAGAATGTACCTGCCGGCATGTACCTGATGATGGGCGACAATCGCGATAACAGCGAGGACGGACGCGTCTGGGGCTTCGTACCCGAGCACAATCTGGTCGGCAAGGCAACGCGAATCTGGTTCAATTGGGACCTCAAGCGAAGCGGGGGCCCGAACTGGAGCCGGATCGGCTCGGCGATCAAATGAGACAGGCAGGCAAAAGTCACGCCTTTTGCCAGCCGCGCCGAAACGGCCGCAGGCCAGTTTCGGCAATACAATAAACGATGGGAGACGTCGATGCGTACGAAGCAACGTGGAGTCACGCTCATCGGCTGGATCGTATTGCTGATCCCGGTGGCGATCGTGTTTTATGCCGGCATCCGCCTGGCACCCGTGTACCTGAACTACATGAAGGTCGTGCACACCCTGGATCAGGTGAAGAGCGAGTACAAGGGCGGCGAGGCCGGCAGCCTCGTGCTCATCCGCAGCTCGATCGAGAAGCACTTCAACGTCGAGAGCGTGGATTATCCCACGGTCAACGACGTCAAGATCACCCGCGACGGCCGGAGCTGGGTGGTACAGGCCGCGTACGACGACCAGGCGCCCCTGTTCTCGAACGTGTTCATTCTCGTCACCTTCGACAAAACCGTGACGCTGTCTGGCGGAGGCGGAGGCGGCGACTAGTGAGTGCAACGCATGCGTTGCACGGGTGAGCCGGGAGGCGCACCCCGGATTGGCGGCGGGCAGGCGAATGCCTGCGCAACGGGAGACTTCTCGATGCGGCCCGCGCGGCGCACATGACGAGCGGCGCTTGGCCAGTCCGGTGGGTCCGCGACCAGCTGGGTTATGAGCCTCGCGATCCGCGGCTGTTCAGCGCCGCCCTGACTCATCGAAGCGCGCCTGGCCCGAACAACGAGCGTCTCGAATTCCTCGGCGACGCGGTCCTCAATCTGGTGATCGCCCATCACCTGTACTTCGCCTTCCCTGACGGCTCTGAGGGCGATCTCAGCCGGCTGCGCGCGCGCCTCGTCAGCAGTGAGCCCCTTGCAGAGGTCGCGGCGCAGCTGGGCCTGGGAGAGGCGCTGCAGCTGGGGTCGGGGGAGCTGAAGACTGGGGGATTCCGCCGGCAGTCCATTCTGGCCGACGCGCTCGAGGCCGTATGCGGTGCGCTGTTTCTGGACGGCGGCCTCGAGGCCGCCGGCGGAGTGATCGAGAGGCTCTTCGAGCCGCGCATTGCCGCCTTGCCCGCTCCGGCGTCGCTCAAGGATGCAAAGACTCGCCTGCAGGAGTATCTGCAATCACGCGGCCTCTCGTTGCCGCGATACGTCGTGGAACGTACGGAAGGAGAGGCGCATGAGCAGACGTTCCATGTCATTTGCGAGGTACCCGAGATCGGCCGGCGCGCCGAGGGTAGCGGCTCGAGCCGCCGGCGCGCGGAGCAGGAGGCGGCCGAGCGCCTCCTGCAGGAGATCGAGACCCCATGACCGCCTCGCCCGACCCCGGATTTCGCAGTGGTTTCGCCGCTCTCGTAGGCCGCCCCAATGTCGGCAAATCGACGCTGCTCAACGCCCTGGTCGGCCAGAAGCTCAGTATCGTCACACCCCGTCCGCAGACCACTCGTCATCGTATCGTTGGAATCTCACACCTGCCGAATGCGCAGATTGCCTTTGTAGATACGCCCGGCCTGCATCACCACGGGCTTCGTGCGCTCAACAGGGCCATGAACCGCACTGCGGCCACTTCGCTGAACGACGCGGATCTTGTCGTACTCGTGATCGAGGCGACCCAGTGGACCGGCGAGGATGATCTGGCGCTGGAGCGTATCGCCACCTCCGGGCGCCCCGCCATCGCGGCTGCGAACAAGATCGATCGCGTTCATCCGCGCGAGCGGCTGTTACCCTACCTCGCGGAGCTGGCCAAACGCCACGAGTTCGCGGCGGTCGTGCCCATCTCGGCCCTGAAATCCGCGAATGTCGATGCGCTGCGGCAGACCATTGCGGCGCACCTTCCCGTGGCGCCCGCGATGTACGCGCAGGGCGAGCTGACCGACCGGAGCCTGGAATTCCGCATCGCCGAGATGATCCGCGAGAAACTCACCCTGGAGCTCAATCAGGAAGTGCCCTACGGGATCGCAGTGGAAGTGGAGCAGCTGGCCGAAGCCGACGGCCAGCTCGCCGTCGATGCGGCGATCTGGGTGGACCGGGAAGGGCAGAAGCCGATCGTCATCGGCGCCAAGGGCGAGCGGCTGAAGCGGGTCGGCCGCTCGGCGCGCATCGCGCTCAACGGCCTGCTCGGCCGGCGGCTGCATCTGAACCTTTGGGTGAAAGTGCGCGAGAATTGGGCCGACAATGCCCGTGCCCTGAAGCAACTCGGACTCGAATGACCCGCACTGCCCGCCGCATCGCGCTCGCGCCAGCCTACATCCTGCACCATAGGCCTTATCGCGACACCAGCCGCATCCTGGAGGTGCTCACGCGCGAGCACGGCAGACTCTCGCTGTTCGCGCGCGCGGTGCGCGGTCCGAAAGCGAAGCTGGCCTCCGTATTGCAGCCTTTCCAGTTGCTGCTGCTGTCCTGGAGCGGGCGCGGCGAGGCCGGGCAGCTCACCGCCGCCGAGAGCGCGGAGCACGCAGCGCCGCTGCCCGCCGCCTGTCTCATGGCGGCGTTCTACCTGAACGAGTTGCTGATCAAGCTCACGACACGGCACGATCCGCTGCCGGCGCTGTTCGATGACTATCACGCGGCGCTCGACAGGTTGCGTCGCGGCACGCCGCTGGAGCAGGCACTGAGGATATTCGAGAAACGCCTGCTCGATGCGCTCGGCTACGGGCTGGACCTCGGTGCCGAGGCGCACACGGGCAAAGTCATCGAAGCGGGCGGGTACTATCATTTCCGCCCCGCGCAGGGTTTGTTTCCCACCGTTGCCGGGGCGGCCGGGGCGCTCTCGGGGCGCTCTCTCATGAGCCTGGCCGGCGAGCGGCTGGCTGATGCCCGCGAGCTCGATGACTCGCGGCGCCTGCTGCAGGCGGCCCTGGCGCAATGTCTCGAAGGGCGCGAGCTGCGGACCCGTGCCGTGGCCAGGTCCGTTCAGGACCTGCGGCCGGGTTCCGGCAGGGTGCGCGCAACGTCCCCGGATCGCGCGGCCGGACCGGCTCCGCGCGCCGCCAAAGACAACCCCTCGGAGTCCCCCGAATGACGATCGCCCTGGGAATCAACATCGATCACGTCGCGACCCTGCGCCAGGCCCGTCGTGGCCGCTATCCCGATCCGGTGCACGCCGCGCTTGCCGCGGAGATGGCCGGCGCCGACAGCATTACGCTGCACTTGCGTGAGGACCGCCGGCACATCCAGGTGCACGACGTGCGCGCCTTGAAGGATCTGCTGAAGACGCACATGAATCTGGAAATGGCCGTGACCGATGAGATGCTCGAGATCGCCCGCGCGGTGCGGCCGGCGGACTGCTGTTTCGTGCCCGAACGGCGTGCCGAGATCACCACCGAGGGCGGCCTGGATGTCGCAAGCCAGGTCCAGCGCCTCAAGGAGGCCACCACGCTGCTCATGGGGCAGAGCGTGCGCGTGGCGCTGTTCATCGATCCGGATCCGGCGCAGATCGATGCCGCCGCGCAGGCGGGTGCGCCGGTCATCGAGCTGCACACGGGCGCCTATGCCGAAAGCACGGGCTCACGCCAGGCGACGGAGCTGGAGCGGCTGCGCGCAGGAGCAGCCCGGGCGGCGGCCCTTGGCATGGAGGTGCACGCGGGACACGGCCTGCACTATCACAACGTCCAGCCGGTTGCGGCAATTCGCGACATCGTCGAGCTGAACATCGGACATGCCATCATCAGCCGCGCCGTGTTCGACGGGTTGCCGGTCGCGGTGCGTGAAATGAAGGCGCTGATGGCGGGGGCGCGTGCATGATCTTCGGCATCGGCGTGGACGTGCTGGAGACGAAGCGCGTCGGCAGGACGCTCGAGCGGTTTGGCGCGCGCTTCATCGACCATCTGCTGATGCCGCAGGAACGCGAGCAACTGGCGCGGGCACGCCGCCCCGAGCGCTTCATCGCGATGCGCTTCGCCGCGAAGGAGGCGATCGTGAAGGCGATGGGTACGGGATTCGCGCACGGTGTCTGGATCCGGGACGTCGGCGTGGTCCAGAATTCCTGGGGCAAGCCCGAGGTTGTGTTCTCCGCGCGCGGCGATCGGGTCCGGCGCGGCCTGGGCGTCGGTGAAGGCCACGTGACGCTCACCGATGAGGCCGGGCTCGTCGTTGCGGTCGCAGTGCTGATGAAAGCGGCCTGATGCCCGTGAACACACTTGTATTTGATATCGAGACCGTTCCCGACGTGGCGCTCGGCCGCCGTCTCCACGGGCTGGATGGCCTTAGCGACGAGCAGGTCGCCAAGGCCATGTTCGCCCTGCGCCGGCAGGCGGTGGGGGGAGAGTTTCTCGCGCACGAGCAACATCGCATCGTCGCCATCTCCTGCGTGCTGCGCAGCCGCGAGGGTCTGCGCGTCTGGAGCCTCGGGGAAGCCGGCGCTTCGGAAGGCGAGCTGATAGAGCGGTTCTTCGACGGAATCGAGAAATTCTCTCCCGACCTCGTGTCCTGGAACGGCGGCGGCTTCGATCTGCCGGTCCTGCACTATCGCGCGCTGCTCGCCGGCATCCAGGCGCCGCGCTACTGGGAAACCGGGGACGAGGATACGGCCTTTCGCTACAACAACTATCTGGGCCGCTTCCACTGGCGCCACATGGATCTCATGGACGTGCTGTCAGGCTATCAGAACCGGGCGCGCGCCTCGCTGGCCAACGTGGCGTGCCTGCTGGGATTGCCGGGGAAGCTGGGATTCTCCGGTGCACAGGTGTGGGACGCCTACGTCGCAGGCGACCTGGCCCGCATACGCCAGTACTGCGAGACCGACGTGCTCAACACCTATCTCATCTATCTGCGATTCGAGCTCATGCGTGCGCGCTTTACGCGCGAGCGGTATGCCGAAGAGGTGGCACGGGTGAAGGAACTGTTGCGAGCCGGGAAGGAGCCGCACCTGCTGGAGTTTCTCGGGGCGTGGGAAGCGATCGCTTGACGAGCCGATCACGCCGTGTGTCCGGCGACCCCGAGGTCGCAACAGTCACGGCACTCACCCATGACGGCGAGGGGATCGTCAGGAGCGGCAAGGCCGCCTTCGTGGCGGGAGCGCTGCCGGGTGAGAGTATCCGCTTCCGGCGCACGCGCCAGCACCGCCAGCACGATGAGGCGCAACTGATCGAGGTACTCGAAGCCGCCCCGGCCCGCGTGGCGCCCCGGTGCGCGCACTTCGGAATATGCGGCGGCTGTGCCTTGCAGCACCTGGCGCCTGAGGCCCAGCTCGAAGGCAAGCAAGCCCAACTGCGAGACAACTTCGCGAGGCTGGGGCACCTCGTGCCGCACGAATGGCTGCCGCCGCTGCGCGGCCCGGTCTGGAGCTATCGGCGCCGGGCGCGGCTGGGCTCAAAATTCGTCGTGAAGAAAGACCGCGTCGTCGTCGGATTTCGTGAACGGCTCGCGCCGTATGTGGCGCAGATAAAACGCTGCGAGGTGCTGGCCCCACCGGTGGGCGCGCTGATCGAGCCGCTCGCCGTCCTGCTGACGGGCCTGAGCATCCGGCAGCGGCTGCCGCAGATCGAAGTCGCGGTTGCGGACAATGCAGTTGCGTTGGTGCTGCGTGTTCTGGATGCCCCGTCCCCGCAGGATCTGGCCTGCTTGCGCGAGTTCGCCGCGACCCACGGCGTGCGTTTCTATCTGCAGCCGGGCGGGTTGGATTCGGTCGAACCGCTCGACTGCGGCGCCGACGCCCCCGCCGAGCCGCTGCATTATGGGCTGCCGGGCTTCGGGCTGCGGCTCGAGTTCACACCAACGGATTTCGTGCAGGTCAACGGGCCGGTCAACGAGGCGCTGGTCGCGCGCGCCGTGGAGCTGCTCGGTGTGACGCCATCCTCCGTGGTGCTCGACCTGTACTGCGGCATAGGCAACTTTACCCTCGCGCTGGCGAAGCGGGCAGGCCGGGTTGTCGGTGTTGAAGGCGACAGCGCGCTCGTCGAGCGGGCCCGCCACAACGCGCGGTTGAACGGCATCCTCAACGCCGAGTTCCACATGGCCGATCTGGGGGGTGCGATCGAACCGGGCGCTCCTTGGTTACGCCACGCGTATACGCACGTGCTGCTGGACCCGCCGCGTGCCGGCGCTAGTGCGATGTTGGCGACTGTCGCACGCCTTCAGCCGCAAAGGGTGCTGTATATTTCCTGTCATCCGGGCAGTCTCGCCCGGGATGCGGGAGTGTTGGTGCACGAGCACGGCATGAGCCTGAGGGCCGCGGGGGTGGTGGACATGTTTCCGCACACGGCACACATCGAGTCGCTGGCGCTTCTGGAACCGGGCGAGGGCCGGGGACGGGCAAGTTGAGTCTCGGGCCCCTGATGGTCGACCTGGAGGGCAAGTCGATCACGCCCGGGGAGCGCGAGCTGCTGCATCATCCGCTGGTCGGCGGAGTCATCCTGTTTACGCGCAACTACACCGATCCGCAGCAGCTCACCCAACTCGTCGCCGCCATCCACGCCCAGCGCGCGCCGCCGCTGATTGTCGCAGTGGACCATGAAGGCGGCCGCGTGCAGCGCTTCGGCCCCGGCTTCTCGCTGTTGCCGCCGGCCAGGCGCATCGGCCACGAGTTCGATCTGGATCCACGGGCCGGCCTCGAGCTGGCGCGCCGCATGGGATGGCTGATGGCGGCGGAGCTGCGCTCCCACGGCATCGACCTCTCCTTCGCCCCGTGTGTGGATCTGGATTACGGCATCAGCGAGATCATCGGCGATCGTGCTTTTCATGTCCGGCCGGAGGTGGTCGGGCAGCTGGGCGTGGCCTACATGCACGGCATGCGGGACGCCGGCATGGCCGCGACCGCCAAGCATTTCCCCGCGCATGGGGCGGTGGTCGCCGATTCCCACCTGAGCCTGCCGGTGGATCGGCGGGAGCTGCCCGACCTGACGGACGACCTGGCGCCCTACAGGCGGCTGATCGCCAACGGCCTGCCGGCGGTCATGGCCGCCCATGTGCTGTTTCCCGCGGTCGATCCCGCCCCCGCAAGCCTCTCCTCTCGTTGGATTCGCGACGTGTTGCGCGGAGATTTGCGATTTCAGGGGGTAGTGTTCACGGACGATCTGTCAATGGGAGGCGCCGCGGCTGCCGGGGATATTGTGACCCGTGCACGCCAGGCCCTGGCGGCCGGCTGTGACATGCTTCCGGTTTGTAACAATCGTGCCGGGGTGATCGCGCTGCTGGAGCAGCTCGAGGTCGAGCCCGAGCCCGCCTCCCGGCTGCGTCTCGTGCGCATGCACGGCCGCGACGGGGTGCCGCGGCGCGAGCTGGAATCCCTGCCGGAGTGGCAGAGGAGCCGCGAGCTGCTGGCACGCTGCACAGCAGCGCCGACGTTGAATTTGGAGGCCGGCAGCTCATGAACAACTGGTCCGCGGAAGCCTGGCGCAGTGTCGTGGACAGCGCGCCAGAAGGCGTCGTGGTCTGCGATGCCACCGCTCCAGACCATCCGGTCGTGTATGCGAACGCGGCCTTCGCGCAGATGTGCGGCTATCCCGTGGCGGCGCTGCTGGGAACGAATCTGCGCATCCTCCAGGGGAACGACCGGGAGCAGGAGGCGCGTCTGCGGATCAAGGAAGCCGTGGAGCGCGGCGAGCCCGCCCGAGTGTTGATCCGCAACTATCGCCCCGACGGCACGCTGTTCTGGAACGAGATGGTTCTGCAACCGGTGCGTGCGCCATCCGGAGGGGTAACTCACTTCGTCGGCTATCACCGCGATGCGAGCGAGCGTTTGCGCAACGCGGAGCGAAACACTCCCGGCCTGCCTCCCTGGCTGCGGGAAGACCGCCTGACCGGCCTGCACTCCAGGGCCTACTTCGAGGAGTTGTTGCAGCGTGATTGGCTGCTGGCGCAGCGTGACTCGCATGAGATAGGGCTGACGCTGTTCGACATAGATGATCTGGGGACGTACAACGATACGTTTGAAAAGTCGGGTGGAGATGCGTGCATAAGGCGTGTTGCCCGTGTCATCGGAGCGTCGTACCGCCGCGGAGGAGATCTCGTCGGCCGTTGGGAGGGAGGCATGTTCGCCGTGCTCACACAGGGCGATGCGGCCGACAAGGCCTCACACTATGCGCAGGTCGTGGGTCAGCGAGTTCGCGATCTTCTGATGCATCACCCCCGTGCCGGCGCGGAACGCTATGTGACGATCAGCGCAGGGGTTGCGAGCCTCGTGCCGCCCAGGGAGCTGCCTCTCGAGGCGCTGCTGAGGGCCTGCACTACAGCGTTGAGGCGATCCAAGAAGCTGGGGAAGAACAGCATCTCGACCGCCGAGGCGGGCGACTTTCACGAGGCCGCTCCACAGCGCGTCGCCGTAGCGCCCCGCGGCTGAATGCCGATGCTCAGCGCCCGGCGGGCCGGTTTCCCTGGGCCGGCGTCACCAGAGCAATGGCGCCGAAGGCCGGGTGGTCGTAATAATTACGCTCGTAAAAACGCACCCGGCGGCTCTCGGTCAGCGTGAAAGCGGTCCCCGCAGCAGCTCCCAGTCCGGCGGGGGGAGCGGACATGGCATAGCTCAATGCCATGCCGAGGTGCAGGTACTGGCCACGCTCGAGAAACACATTACCTGACAGGCCGGGTACCTCGACACCCAGTTTCTGCAGCGGAAATCCGGCGCGCGTGCCCCACGCGCTCGCGGTTTGCGCCCACGCGACGTGGGCGAGCGGCACATAGGCGCCGCTGGAGCGCAGCTTCTTCTCGATATCGGTGAGCTGAAACTGCGCGGGCGGCAGCAAGGCGATGAAATGGCCCACCTGCGCAGAGCCGCTCGCGGATTCCTCACCGACAAAGTTGCCGGTTCCGGCTTCCGCGCTCCAGTTCTCGGCGCCTCCCTGGGCGGACGTGGCACGAAACACGATGAGCTCGATGTGATACGCGGGGCCTGCCGCATCCTGTGAAGCGGCGGGCAGGCCGCAAGTGAGGGCGGCGAGGAACGTCAGACACAGCGTGCGGGCTTTCATCAGACGGATTCTACTTCAGGGGCGGCGGGCCCGGTCGGCGGGCCCGGTCGCCGCAGCCGTCTCATCAGCTCGGCCGCGAATTCGAACCGCGACTCCTGCGTCGCAAGTGGCCGCGATACCCGCAGCTTCAGTGAGCCCTCGAGACGATATTCGCGCGGGTTTTTCTGGATCATGCGCACGACCGTCGCCGGGTCGAGTTGGTTGCGCTCCTCGAACCAGACGGTGCCGCCCTGAGCCCCGAAGTCCAGCCGGCGGATGCCGAGCGCCCGCGCCGTCAGCTTCAGCTTCGCCAGCCTCAACAGGCTCTGCGACACAGGCGGCAGCGGACCGAATCGGTCGTAGATCTCCGCGGTGAGCTCATCCAGCGCCGCGTCGGTTTCAGCCGCGGCGATGCGTTTGTACAACCCAAGCCGCACGTGGACATCCGCAACGAACGCCTCCGGCAGGAACGCCGGCAGGCGCAACTGTACTTCCGTCTCCGCCGCCAAGGGCTTTGCGAGCGAAGGCTCCCGCCCCTGCTTGAGCGCATTCACCGCATGCTCGAGCATATCGAGGTACAGCGCGAGCCCGATTTCCGTCATCTGGCCGCTTTGCTGCTCCCCGAGCAATTCCCCTGCGCCGCGGATCTCCAGATCGTGCGTCGCCAGCACGAAGCCTGCGCCCAGATCCTCCATCGATTCGATCGCCTCGAGGCGTTTCGCGGCATCGCCCGCAAGCGCCTTGCGGGGCGGAGCAACGAGGTACGCGTACGCCCGGTGATGGGAGCGGCCCACACGGCCCCGGAGCTGATGCAGCTGCGCAAGCCCCATGCGGTCGGCGCGGTTGATCATGATGGTGTTGGCGGTCGGCACGTCGATGCCGCTCTCGATGATGGTCGTACAGACCAGCAGGTTGAACCGGCGATGATAGAAATCGACCATCAGCAGTTCCAGGTCGCGCTCGCGCATCTGACCGTGTCCGACGCGCACGCTCGCCTCGGGCACCAGCGCCTGCATTTCGGCGGCGATCTTCTCGATCGTCCTGACCTCGTTGTGCACGAAGTAGATCTGTCCGCCGCGGCGCAACTCGCGCAGTGCGGCTTCGCGCAGCGTGGGTCCGTGCCATTCGATGACGAACGTCTTGATGGCCAGGCGCTCCGCGGGCGGCGTCGTGATCAGCGACAGGTCGCGCAGGCCGCCCAGCGCCATGTTGAGAGTACGGGGGATCGGGGTCGCCGTCAGTGTCAGCACGTGCACGTTCGCACGCAGCGCCTGCAGCCTTTCCTTGTCCCGCACACCGAAGCGGTGCTCCTCGTCGATGATGAGCAGGCCGAGATCCTTGAAGCGGGCATGTGAATGAAGCAGCCGATGCGTGGCGATGACAATATCCACCGCGCCGCGCTCGATGCCCTCGAGGGTGGCCTGGGTTTCCTTGGAGTTGCCGAACCGGGAGAGCGCTTCCACACGCACCGCCCAATCGGCGAACCGGTCGCGAAAGTTGGTCAGATGCTGCTGGGCGAGCAGCGTCGTGGGGGCGAGCACGGCAACCTGCTTGCCCGCCTGCACCGCGGCGAACGCGGCGCGCATCGCCACTTCCGTCTTCCCGAAGCCGACATCGCCGCAGACGATGCGGTCCATTGGCCGGTCGCTCTGCAGGTCACTCAGCACCTGGCGGATGGTCTGCGTCTGGTCCGCGGTCTCCTCGAACGGGAAGGCATTGGCGAAAGCCTGGTATTCCAGTTCGTTGACCGGCAGCTTCAGGCCCTGTTGCGCCTGGCGGCGCGCATACAGGTCCAGAAGCTCGGCGGCCACGTCCCGGATCTGTTCCGCTGCCCGCTTGCGCGCCCTGGCCCATTGGTCCGTGCCGAGTTTGTGCAGCGGCGCGCTCTCCGGGGCGGCCCCGGTGTATCGGCTGACGAGGTGCAGGGACTGAACGGGCACATACACGCGGTCGCCGTCGAGATATTCGAGCGCGAGGAATTCGCCGGGTTGCCCGGCAATGTCCATGACCTGCAAGCCGACATAGCGACCCACGCCATAGTCCGCATGAACGACCGGTGCACCTGGGTTCAGATCCTGCAAATCCCGCAGGATCGCTTCGGGATCGGCCGCCGCACGCTTGCGCCGCCGCTCCTGGCGCGCACGCGCTCCGAACAGCTGTGCTTCCGAAACGACCGCTATCCGCGGACTGGTGAGGGTCAGTCCTTCGAGATCGGGCGCGACGGTGAGGGCCAGCGAGGCATCCGCGTTGGCAAAGGCTTCCCAGTCGGGCACCGCGACGATGGCGTGGCCATGGCCACGGAGCATTTCCTGAAGCACCTCGCGCCGCCCGGGCGAGTCCGCGGCAATCAGTACGCGTCCGGCGAACTCGCTGAGGAACAGATCCAGCGGCGCGAACGGGTGCTCCGCTCTGACATCGATCCGTAAGTCCCTGGGCGCCGCCGTCGGGAAGTTGCGGATCTGCGGCGCCGCACCCTGCAATTCCGTGTCCGCCTTGAAGGCATGGAGCGTGATCGATGCGAATGCCGCCAGGCGAGTGTCGATCTCCCCGGGCTCGATGAACAGCTCGGCGGGCGGCAGCACCGGTCGTTCGATGTCATGCCTGCGGTCCTCATAGCGCGCCTCGACGTCGTGCCACGCCTTGCTCAGCGCGCCGGGCAGCGCGGCATCGTGGACCATGACTGCGTTGGCGGGAAGGTAGTCGAATAAAGTCGCGGTCTGCTCGAAGAACAGCGGCACGTAGAACTCGATCCCGGCCGGGGCGATGCCTTCGCTGACTCCTCTGTAGATGCCCGCCCGGGTGGGATCCCCCTCGAACCGCGTGCGAAACCGCCTGCGGAATTCCCGCACACCGTCCGGGTCGAGAGGAATCTCGCGCGCCGGCAGAAGGCGGATGCGATCGAGGGAATCGAGCGAGCGCTGCGTGTCCGGATCGAAGCGGCGGATGGCCTCGATCTCGGCATCGAACAGGTCGATCCGTAAGGGCGCAGGCGAGCCCATCGGGTAGACATCCAACAGCGAGCCGCGGACCGCGTACTCGCCAGGGCTCGTGACCTGACCCACGCTCACGTAGCCGGCCTCGACGAGCCGCTGCCGGAAGGGCTCCAGATCGAGCCGCTCGCCGACCGCAAGCTCGAACGCGCGGCCCTGTACATAGTTGCGGGGCGGCAGCCTTTGCATCAGCACGTCGGCCGCCACGATCAGGCAGCCATGTTGGACCCGCGGCAGCTCGAAAAGCGTCCGCAGCCGCTGGGAGGTGATATCGGGATGGGGGGAGAACAGATCGTAGGGCAGCACTTCCCAGTCGGGCAGTGTCAGCAGGGGCAGGGCCTCGCCGGCAAAGAAGCGCAGCTCGGAGGACAGCCGCTCGAGCTCGCGCGCGTCGTCCGCAACGAGCACGTAAAGCCTTTGGTCCGACCGTGCTGCCTCGGCAAGTGCCAGGGCAGCCGCACTGCCGTAAAGCTGGTGCCAACTGAGGCGGCGTTGCCTGGCGCTGGGGACCGGGGGCTTGAGCAGCAAGGACGTCCGCCGGGCGTTCAGGCTTCCGCGGGCACTTGGCTGACCTGCAAGCGTGCATGCAGCGGCACGCAGTAGATGTCGATCGGGTTGGTCCGGCCGCGCAGGATCATCGGTGGAAGGGGCAGCGCGCCGATGTCGAGCCCATGCGCATCGAGCGACTGCTTGATGGCTCCGGAGAACATGATCTCACCGGCGCGGGCGCGTTGACACAGCCGCGAAGCGACGTTCACCGTATCGCCGATGATGGTATAGCTCATGTATGCGGACGAGCCGACGTTGCCGGCGACGACATCGCCCTCGTTGATGCCTATCCCGAGCCCGGCCTCGATCTGATAGCGCCGCTTCCAGGACTGTGCCAGCGCGGCAAATCCATTGAGCATCTCCTGAGCCGTCCGGATGGCGCGCGTCGAGCTGTCGGGCTGCTCGAGCGGGACGCCGAAACCGAGCATCAGGCAGTCGCCGGCCATGTGGAAGACCGTACCGTCGTGGCGGAAAGTGATCTCCGTGAGCAGCGAGAAATACTCATTCAGCAGCGGCACCACTTCATGAGGGGCGAGTTGCTCGGACATTCCAGTGAAGCCGCGCAGATCGGCGAACAGCACCACGGCATGCGTGCGCACGTCCTCGGTGGAGAGCAGGCTGTCGCGCAGCTGGGCGTCCTGCAGGATCATGTCGGCGAGGCGCGGCGAGACGTACCGCCGGAATGTCTCGCGCATCGTGGCCTCGCGCCGCTGGATTTCCGCTTCGAGCTGGGCCGCCGCGCTCTTGCGCCGCACGGCACCCGCCCGCATGAGGGCCTCGATGCGGGTCCTCAGAAAATCATCTGCCGCCACCTTCTATCCCCTTTTTTATTCGCCGCCAGTCGCCCCGGGGGTGCTCCCTGCGGCGCTTGCAGCGGACCTCGGTCCGGGGACCTGCGGGGGAAGTCGTGGCTATTGCCCGCTGCGCCTCGGACCGCGCTCGCGGTGAAGGCTATCATCCGCGCAGGCATGTTGCCCACTGCCGCTTGCCCGCCTGAGGTGTGCGGCGAGAGCAGCGGAAGTCTGGCGGGGCAGTGTGTCGGAGGTGTTAAGGCAGGACGGGAAGGGCGCGTCAGCCGCTGACGACGACCGAGTGGATGACCCGGTCATGCTCGAAGAACACCGAGAAACCCGCGTAATCCCAGCGCGTGATCGGGGGCTGGCCGACGGTCGGATGCTTCTCGGCCGGGGCGCCGAAGTGCTTCTCGACCTCGCTCATGGTCGTACCGCGTTTCGGCCGGTCGATGCTGGACTCGCGCAGAGTCACGTGATCGTCGACCATCAGAGTCTCCGCCACGGCCGAGCCAACGGCCGCGCAGCCACACAGTAGCGCTACAAGCATTCGCGTCTTCATAGCCTTCAGCCCTCCCATTGCCGACTATAGCATCGGGGGGAATCTGTCAAAGCCGGCGGGGGCAGGCTGACGTCCAGACTGTGACACAGGTCGTGAACCGGCGTTGGCGGGCCTCAACTGTGGTTAAATCGCGACGATGTTTCGCCCCCTGTCCTTGTTCGTGGGTCTGCGCTATGTCCGTGCCAGGACCCACAAATTCTTCGTCTCCTTCATCACATGGGCATCGCTCGCCGGGGTCTGCGTGGGTGTTGCCGCGCTGATCGTGATCCTTTCGGTGATGAACGGTCTCGAGGGTGACCTGCGCGATCAGCTGGTCTCCCTGAGCTCGCATGCGCGTGTCGTCGCACGACCCGATGGCGTACGGACCGGCGGTGCGCCAGCCGCGGTCCCCTCCGAGGCCGAATGGCAGGCTGTGCAGCGCGCCATGCGCGCAGGCGAGGGCGTGGTTGGCGTGGCCCGGTATGTAGAGATACAGGGGCTCGCCGTGCGAACACCGGAGATGCTCCCGATCCTGCTGCGTGGAATCGATCCGCGGGATGAATCGAGCGTCACGGACGTTGCCCGCTCGATCA
The DNA here is from genome assembly GCA_050738795.1 of Steroidobacteraceae bacterium. Lineage (GTDB taxonomy): Bacteria > Pseudomonadota > Gammaproteobacteria > Steroidobacterales > Steroidobacteraceae > 13-2-20CM-66-19. Next base: position 10,001 of record JBOIAD010000130.1, on the reverse strand, counting down.
AGCAGGGACGGCTGGCCGATCTGGTGCCTGGCTCGAATCGCGTCATCGTGGGTGAGGTGATCGCAGAGCGCCTCGGACTGGGCATCGGCGATGCACTGACGGTGCTGGTCCCGGATGTGACGGCTGGCGGGGCGCCCGCCCCGAAACTCAGGGAGCTGACGGTAGCAGGGACCTTCGAGGTCGGCCGGGTGGAATTCGACGGCAATCTGGTGTTCGGGAACATCGAGGACGTGCGGGCGCTCGCTCCGGGGGGCACGAGCGGCGAGGGCTTGAGAATCCGTTTCCGCGACGCGATGTCCGCGCCCGCACTGGCCGCGAAATTGCGGGCCACGCTGCCCGGCGGTTTCGAGCTGTTCGACTGGACGCAGGACAACGCCAGCTATTTCCGCGCCGTGCGCATCGAGAAAGCGATGATGTCGCTGATCCTCATGATGATCGTGGGCGTGGCGACGTTCAACATCGTGTCCATGCTCGTCATGGTGGTCACCGACAAGCGCACCGACATTGCGATTCTGCGTACCCTCGGCGCGTCGCCGCGCACGGTCATGGGCGTTTTCATGACTCAGGGGCTCGTCATCGGCTGGCTCGGCGTCGCGCTCGGGCTGGTGGTCGGCTTGAGTGTCGCGCTCCACATCGACACGCTCGTGCCCTTTCTCCAGCAGACGTTCCACTTCCAGATCTTCGATGCGGACGTTTACTACATGCCCCGCATTCCTTCCGACGTCCGGTGGTCCAACATTGCCGTGATCGCCGCCAGCGCTCTGCTCCTGACGGGATTCGCGACCGTGTATCCGGCGATCCGCGCGTCGCGGACGGCTCCGGCAGAAGCCCTGCGCTACGAGTAGAAAGTGGCCGCCCCCTACGAATGGATCATCGGCACGCGCTATTTGCGTTCGACACACCGGCGCGGTTTCGTATCCTTCGTTGCGCTGATGTCCGTGCTGGGCCTGATGCTCGGGGTCGCGACGCTGATAACCGTTCTGTCGGTCATGAACGGCTTCGAGCGCGAGCTGCGCAACCGGATCCTGAGTGTTACAGCGCACGCCACGCTGACCGGACTGGAGGGGCCCATGGCCGATTGGCGCTCGGTCCAGAAGGCGGCGCTCAGACAGCCCGGTGTGCGAGCGGCGGTGCCGTACATCGAGGAACAGGCGATGCTGGCCAACGGAATCAACATCGCCGGCGCGACGGTGCGCGGCGTTCTTCCGGAGGAGGAGCGCAAGGCGACGGGCCTCGCGCAGCATCTTACGGCGGGTCGCCTGGATGATCTGGAGGCGGGAGGGTATCGCATCATCCTGGGCAATGCTCTGGCGCATGAGCTCAATGCGCAGGTCGGCGGCTCGGTCATCCTGATCGCACCCGAGGGCACGGCGACGCCGACCGGTGTCGTGCCGCGCATGCGCCGATTCCGCGTGACCGGCATCTTTCATTCGGGCATGTACGAGTTCGATCGCGGCCTGGCGCTCGTACACATGCGGGATGCCGCGCGGCTGTACCGGCTCGGGGAGCGCGTGACCGGGATCCGCCTGGCCTTGCAGGATCCGCTGCAGGCGCCCTCGGCAGTGCGCCGGCTTGCGATCAGCCTGGGTGGCGGTTTCTACGTCAGCGACTGGACACAGAACCACGTCAATTTCTTCCGTTCGATCGAGCTCACCAAGTCGATGATGTTCGTCATCCTGCTGATGCTCGTCGCGGTGGCCGCGTTCAACATCGTTGCGACGCTCGTGATGATCGTAAAGGAGAAACAGACCGACATCGCGATCCTGCGCACGCTCGGCGCCGGACCTGCCAATGTGCTGGCGACGTTCGCCCTTCAGGGCATCATGATCGGGCTGGCCGGGACGTTGCTCGGAGCGGCGCTCGGGGCGATGTTGTCTCACAATCTGGAAGCGATCGTCGCCGCGCTCGAGCGCCTGCTGGGCACGCAGTTTCTGGACGCGAGCGTCTACTACATGAGTGACTTGCCCGCCTATGTCGAAGGGATGGACGTTTTGCGGGTGTGTGCGGTCGCGTTTCTGCTCTGCGCGGCCGCGACCATTTATCCAGCGTGGCGGGCTTCCCGAACGGCGCCCGCCGAGGCGCTCCGACATGAGTGAGTGTGCATGACGATTTCTGTGCTGGAGGCGCGTGGCGTGCAGAAGAGCTTCAGGCAGGGGCCGGTGACGCTGGAGGTTCTCCAGGGCGTGATGCTGGCGGTTGCCGCGGGAGAGCGCCTGGCGATTGTCGGCGCCTCGGGCTCGGGAAAGACGACGCTGCTGCAGATTCTGGGCGGCCTCGATCGCCCGACCACGGGTCAGGTGCTCGTTGACGGACAGGACATTCACGAGCTGAGCGAGGAGGCGCGCGGAACGCTACGCAACCGGGCACTGGGGTTCGTCTATCAATTCCATCATCTGCTTCCCGAGTTCTCAGCGGTGGAGAATGTAGCGATGCCGCTGCTCGTTCGGCGTACGCGTGTCGCGGAGGCACGCAGCAGAGCCCAGGAGTTACTGGAGCGTGTGGGCCTTGGGGACCGGCTCGACCATCGCCCGTATCAGCTCTCGGGGGGAGAACGGCAGCGGGCTGCAGTTGCCCGGGCATTGGTGACGCAGCCGAAAATCCTGCTGGCCGATGAGCCCACCGGCAACCTGGACGGCGGGAACGCGGAAAGCGTCTTCGCGCTGATGCTCGAGCTCAATCGCGAGCGTGGAACGAGCCTGGTCGTGGTCACGCACGATCTGCGGCTCGCAAGTCGCCTGGACCGGATTTTCGAGATCCAGGGAGGAATCCTGACGGAGCGCAGGTAGCGCTCAGATCACCGACGAAGTCTCCTCGTGGCGAGTGCGATAGCGGCTGGCCACCCGCCAGCGCCACACGAGCTCGAGCGTCATCCAGCCCAGTACGCCGATCACGACCCCGGACACCAGGCAACCGGTCAGGAAGGGCTTCCAGATGGGCCCCAGCCCCGTCTGCAGCCAACCCCAGCTCATCTCGAAGGTGAATCGCTCGGGCGCCAGCCCGAGAAGGGCCGCGCCGACCCGGTAGGCCACGTAGTACACCGGGACGATCGTGAGGGGATTGATCAGCATCACCGTGGCGATGATGACCGGGATATTTAACCGCCAGGCTACCGCTATCAGGCTGGACAGGATCAAGTGAATGGGCAGCGGAATGAAGCAGATGGCCAGCCCGACGCCGAATGCGCCGGTGACACCGCGCCGGCACAGGCCCCAAAGACGGGGATCGGCGATCCGGGTGCCGAAGGGCCGCAGAAACCAGCGGCTCTTCAGGGACCCTGGCGACGGCGTGATGCGCTTGATGAATCTGCGTGGCATCGTCTTCGGGGGAACTGTAACAGAAACACTTCATCACAATCGGCGCCCCCGGCGTGGGCGGACGTCCCACTTATATGCGCACGCCGGGACCGGCGACTCATTGAGCGCCCGCGGGGCTCCTGTAATATGCCGCGTCGTCGTCACCGGCTCGGGGTCGCTTGGATGTGGGAAATTGTGCGGGCGGGCGGCCCGCTGATGTGGCCGATCATTCTGTGCTCCATTACCGCGGCTGCGATCATCCTCGAGCGGCTGTGGACGCTGCAGGATCGGCGCGTGCTGCCCCAGGAGCTGCCGAAAAAGGTCTGGGCGATCATCGAGGCCAACCAGGTCAACGACAAGGTGATTGCCGCCCTGGAGCAGAACTCGCCGCTCGGCAAGCTGCTCGCGGCCGGACTTGCCAACCGTCACCGGCCACGCGAGATCCTGATGGAACGGCTCGAGGACGCTGGCCGGCACGTCGTCTACGAGCTCGAGCGCTATCTCAACACACTCGGCACGATTGCCGGGGTTTCCCCGCTCCTGGGTCTCCTCGGAACGGTGACGGGCATCATCCGCTCGTTCAACGCCATTCAGCAGGGCGGCATGGGCGATCCGCGAGCGCTGTCGGGCGGCATTGCCGAAGCGCTGATCGCCACGGTCGCCGGTCTGTGCGTGGCCATTCCTGCGCTGATCGCCTATCGGTATCTGCGCGGCAGGGTAGAGCGCATCGTCGTCGAGATGGAGAAGCAGGCGATCCGGATGGCCGATGCGGTCGAATCCTCCCAGGTGCGCGCCGCGGCATGACACTCCAATGAGTCCCGACCGTAACCGGCCATGAATCTCAAGCCTCGCCGCCACGAGGAGCCCGAGATCAACATCGTTTCGCTCATCGACGTGGTGCTGCTGCTGGTCGTGTTCTTCATGCTGTCCAGCCGGTTCACGGACGAGGGGCGCTTGCGGGTGCATCTGCCGCAGGCGAGCGCGGTCCCGACGCAGAAACCCACGACCGAGCCGCTCGTCGTAACGGTCACGCAGCAGGGCACCTACCGGGTCAACGAGCGCGAGCTGATCAACTCGAGCCCCGACACCTTGCGGGCGGCGCTATTGAAGGAAGCCGGCACGAACCGCAACCTGCGCATCACTATCCGTGCGGACGCGCGCGCCACGCATCAGTCCGTCATCACCGCCATGGATGTGCTCGGGCGCCTCGGTTTTGCAGAGGTCAACATAGCAACTGTCAAGGACCAGCCGGCAGGTAAACCTTGAACGACGCCGGGCGCCACGAGCCTCCCGCCGCGCAGGACGCAATGCGCACCTATCGACGCCTGCTCACCTACCTGCGCCCCCATCGCGGCGCCTTCGCGCTCGGCATGCTCGGTGGAATCGTGTTCTCCGCGAGCATGGTGAGCTTCGCGCCCTTCGCAAAGCTGTTCGGGGACGGGACTTTCACGCGGCAGGATCCCCACATGATCGTGTGGATTCCCGTCGCCCTCGTCGGCCTGTTCGTGCTGCGCGGACTGGGCGACTTCACTGAAACGTACTTCATGGGCCATGTCGGCAGGCACATCGTCACCCGGCTCAGAATGGAAGTCTTCCAGCGCATCCTGCTTCTGCCGATCGGCTACTTCGACCGCAACTCCTCGGCCGTGCTGCTCTCGCGCCTGACCTACAACACGGAGCAGATCGGGCAGGCGACCACGGACTCGGTCGCCGTCATCGTGCGGGAGAGCCTGACGATGCTCGGCTCCATCGGCATCCTGTTGTGGCTCAATCTGAAGCTGACACTGATTGCGCTGACGATGGGTCCCCTCGTCGCATGGCTCGTGACGATCATCAACAAGCGCTTCCGCCGCTACAGCCGCCGGATCCAGGATTCCATGGGCGACGTGACGCGGGTCGCGAAGGAGACCTTCGAAGCGCCGCGGCTCATCAAGGTCTACAACGCCGAACAGCACCTGGCCCGGCAGTTCGACACGGTGAACGAGCGCAATCGGCGCTCGAACATGCGCCTGATCCTGACCAAGGGGCTGGCGAATCCGGTCGTGCAGCTGGTCACGGCGATCGGCGCCGCATTCGTGATCTCCATTGCGATCTCGGATGCCGTGCACGGGCGGATGACGACGGGCGACCTGCTCGCTTTCCTGACTGCGCTGGTGAACATCGCACAGCCGTTGCGCAGCCTGGTCGGCGTCGCCGGTCCGATGCAGCAGGGGATCGCGGCGGGACAGAGTATCTTCGAGATGTTGGACGAGCCGGCGGAGCCGCAGGGGGGCGGCCACGTTGAGCGGCGTGTGCGCGGGGACGTAGAGTTCGACGACGTCTCGTTCACCTACGACAGCGGCAAAGGGGCGGCCTTGCGGGGTGTGACCTTCTCCGTGGCCGCCGGTGAGAATATCGCCGTTGTCGGCCGCTCGGGCAGCGGCAAGTCGACGCTGGTGAACCTGTTGCCCCGATTTTACGACGTCGAATCGGGAGTCGTGCGGATTGACGGGCGCGACGTTCGGGACTATGCCCTGCACAGCCTGCGCGAGCAGATCGCGGTAGTGAGTCAGGACGTCGTGCTGTTCAACGACACGATCCGAAACAACATCGCATTCGGTCGCGAGGTATCCGCCGAGGCCCTCGAGCGGGCCGCCGAAGCGGCGCACGTGCTGGAATTCACGCGCGAGCAGCCCGCGGGCCTGGATACGATCGTGGGAGATCGCGGCGTGCTGCTGTCGGGGGGGCAGCGCCAGCGGATCGCGATTGCCCGCGCGTTGCTCAAGAACGCTCCGATCCTGATCCTGGACGAGGCGACCTCGGCTCTGGATACCGAGGCCGAGCGGCACATCCAGGCGGCTCTCGCACAGCTCGTGCGCAACCGGACGACCTTCGTCATCGCCCATCGGCTCTCGACCGTGGAGCAGGCTGATCGCATCATCGTGCTCGACTCAGGCTCGATTGCGCAGAGCGGCACGCATGCGCAGCTGCTCGCGCGCGGTGGGTTGTACTCACAGCTGCATCGGTTGCAGTTCAACGAATGAATGGCCAAAGGTGAGACGCATGCGTCGAACCCTTTTGCCCACGGGCAGAACCGAGCGTGCGCTGCTGGAGCGACGGCTTACGCAGCTCTGGTATGGCGAATCCGGAGGCGCATCGCTGTTGCAGCCGCTGTCGTGGCTTTATGGACTTGTTACCCGGTGCCGGCGGTGGGCCTACGCGAGCGGCTGCCTTGCCGTGCAGCGCGCGGGAAAACCGGTGGTCGTGGTCGGAAACCTGACCGTCGGCGGCGCCGGCAAGACGCCGCTGGTGGCGTGGCTGGCCGAGCGGCTTTCGGATTCCGGGTTGAAGGTTGGCATCGTGTCCCGCGGCTACGGCCGCACACACTCTGCGCCTCAGGTCGTGCATGTCGAATCGAGCTGGCGGGATGTGGGCGATGAGCCGCTGTTGCTGCGCCGGCTCACCGGTTGCGACACGGTGGTGGCGGGGGATCGCGTCGCAGGGGCTCGGGAGCTCGTTGCGCGCGGTGCGGACGTGATCATCGCCGATGACGGGTTGCAACACTTGCGTTTGGCGCGCGACTGCGAAATTGTCGTGGTCGATGGTGCTCGAGGGTTTGGCAACGGACGGCTGCTGCCGGCCGGTCCGCTGCGCGAGCCCGCAGCGCGGCTGCGATATGCGAGCGCCACGGTCGTGAACGGCGCTCCGGAGCATGCGTCGCTTCTCGTTGGCGAACACAGCCTCGGGGCGACGGCGATGCGAATGACCTTGCTGGGCAGCGATGCACACAGGTTGGACGGCCTGGCCATTCCGCAGCCCTTGGAGAGTTTTCGCGGACAACGGGTCCACGCGGTCGCGGGGATCGGCAATCCAGGGCGGTTCTTTCGCGACCTGCGCGTGCGTGGGCTGGAGCTGATCGAGCACGCGTTCCCCGATCACCACCCGTTCGTGGCGTCGGATCTGGATTTTGGCGACCTGCTTCCCGTGCTCATGACCGAGAAGGATGCCGTAAGATGCCGGGCACTCGCCAGTGCGCGTCTGTGGTATGTGCCGGTCGTTGCCGGCTTCGATGCGGCGCAGGCGCAGCAATTGCTCGATCAGGTGGTGAGCAGGCTCGGTCCGTCATTGCGCGCGGGAGGTTAGAACACCGATGGACGCTCGTTTGCTCGAAATACTGGCGTGTCCGATCTGCAAGGGTCCCCTCAAGTTCCAGCGCGACGCCCAGGTACTCGTCTGCCGCATGGATCGGCTGGCCTATCCGGTGCGGGACGATGTTCCGGTGATGCTGGAGGAGGAAGCCCGGCAGCTTTCGGCCGACGACCCTCTCCTGGAGCGGTGAGGGAATACCCGCGTGTTTCGGGTCGTGATTCCGGCGCGTTACGGCTCATCGCGGCTGCCGGGCAAGGCGTTGCTGGGCATCGCCGGCAAACCGATGATTCAGTGGGTGTACGAGCGTGCGCGCGCCTCGCACGCGCAGCAGGTGCTGATCGCGACCGACAATCCTCTCATCGTCAGCGCGGCTCATTCGTTCGGGGCGGAAGCGATCATGACTGCAACGGCACATATGTCCGGAACCGACCGGATTGCGGAGGTCGCACGGGTGCAAGGATGGCCCGAGTCCGACATTGTCGTGAACGTGCAGGGCGATGAGCCGCTTATCCCGCCCCCGTTGATCGATCAGGTGGCTGGCGTGTTGGAATCCAATGCGCGTGCCGCAATCGCCACGCTGGCGAGCGCCGTCGGCTCCATCACCGAGCTCATGGATCCGAATATCGTAAAGGTCGTGACGGATGTGCAGGGCCGGGCATTGTATTTCAGCCGGGCGCCCATACCGTGGGATCGGGACGGCGCGGCAGCCGGGCTCGTGAGTCAGAGGAATTTCGCGGGTGCTCGCCGGCATGTGGGCATCTATGGCTATCGCGTCAGTGCATTGTTGCGGCTTGCGGCGCTTGCGCCGGGCGCCCTCGAGGCTCGCGAGAAGCTGGAGCAGCTCAGGGCCCTGGAACACGGCTTCGAGATCCGGGTGGCGGAGACCATCGAGCGACCCGGTCCCGACGTCAACACCCTGGCCGATCTGGAGCGCGTGAGCGCCATGCTTCAGGGCTGACTGCGATGGGCGACACAGTTTTACAATTCTTTACGGGCCGTCGAGCGGCATGGGCCATGGGCCAGTCGGGCAGCGTGGGCCACGGGCACCGTGACCTGCAGCGTTGGTGGAACTCACGCGGCGTGCGACAATCCAACCTACGTGCTCGCGAGGAACGCGTCCGGTTGTCAACCGCAACCTGCGCCTCGCGTTTTGCTGCCAGCACCGGGTGGAAGCATTCAACATGATGAATCAAACCGATCGAATTCCGCGTTCCGCCGTGGCGGCCGCCGCCAGGGCGGTCCTGCTGGCCTCGGCCTTCGCGTTGCTCGCGGGCTGCGTCGACCAGCCGCCGCCGCGACCCTATCGCGCATACCGGGAGGCTCCGCCGGCGCCCCCGCCGCCGAACACTGACGTGTACGCCTACCCTCTGCAGAACCAGACGGCGGAGCAAACGGATCGCGACCGGTACGAGTGCCATGAGTGGGCCGTGAAGCAGACAAACTTCGATCCCAGCGCCCCGGGCACGCCCCCGCACGACCAGATCCGCGTGGCCGCCGGGCCCCCGCCGGGCACGAATACTGCGATCGGTGCCGTGGCAGGCGCGATACTCGGCGCGGTGATCGCGGGTCCCCGCGACGCGGGTGCGGGCGCTGTGGTCGGCGGGATTACCGGTGGCGCCATCGGCTCGACCGGCGACGCGGCCAATGCGAGCGAGCAGCAGGCCCAGATCCGGGCGGCTCGAGCCCAGGACGCGCGCCAGGCTGCGGCGATGGATCAGAACGCGACCAACTATCGTCGGGCGGTCAGCGCCTGTCTCGAAGGTCGCGGCTACAGCGTCAAGTAACGATGGGCTCGAATTGAGCCTGCCACGGTGAAATCATGGTGAAGCGGCTTTCATTCGCCCCGGTGCTGGTGTTTGCCGTGATGTTCGCGCTGACGATGAGCGCGGCGCAGGCAGACCCCAGAAATCCGAGAGATCACGCAGGCCCACGCGAGCGGTCGCGACCGGGTCGCGAGCATCTGGATGCGCGCTTCAATCACAATCACTATTATCCGTCACGCGGATTCGCCGTGCGTGACCTGCCGCGAGACCGTGTCGTGATCAACAGTCCGCGCGGCCGGTATTTCTACTCTGGCGGGGTCTGGTACTCGGGCCGCGGATCAGGGTTCGTGGTAGTCGGTGCGCCGGTGGGGTTCTTCGTCCCGGTGTTGCCGCCGTATTACACCACCGTGTGGGTAGGCGGGGCGCCGTACTATTATGCCAATGACTCCTACTACGTGTGGCGCGATACTGACCGTCAGTACGAAGTAGTGACGCCGCCAGACGAGCAGGCCGCAAGTACGCAGGCGCCGCCACCGCCGCCCAGCGCCAAGGATGACGTCTTCATCTACCCCAAGAACGGACAGTCCGAGGACGTGCAGGCGCAGGATAAATACGAATGTCACAAATGGGCTCAGGGTGAAAGCGGGTTCGATCCGACGCAAGCCGGCGGAGGCGTTCCTCCAGAGCAGGTGAACGACAAGCGCACCGCCTATCAGCGCGCGATCGGCGCGTGCCTCGAAGGACGCGGCTACAGCGTCAAATAGCTCGAATAGCCCAGAGCGGTATGAAGATCCTGTTCGTCTGCCTTGGAAACATT
>JBOIAD010000129.1:0-13240 GCA_050738795.1 Steroidobacteraceae bacterium | reverse complement strand
GGCACGGTCAGGCCGTGCCGCCGCCCCTCGCTCATTGGCAACAGGGTACGAGGCATGCGTCACACATTTTGCCCTCTCGGACCGCAACCGGCCGAAAGGGCTAGAATCCGGGGGTACGCGAATTCTCTTCTCCCGGCATTGGCCGATCGACACCCCATGAAATCCCTCAAACTGGCCTGCGCCACATTCCTGCTCTTCGCTGCGATCGCGCCGGCCGCTCCCGCCGCCATGCCGGCGGCGGTGGGCGATACGCCCGTCCCGTCCCTGTCGCCGATGATCAAGAAGGTCTCCCCGGCCATCGTGAACATCGCCACCCGCGGCACGATCCACGAGAAGGGGCCGCAGAATCCGTTGCTGGATGACCCGTTCTTCCGGCGTTTTTTCGATGTTCCGCAGGACTCGGGTCCGCACGAGCGTCCCTTTCAGAGCGCGGGCTCCGGTGTCATCTTCGACGCCAAGAGCGGCTACATCGTCACAAACGCACACGTCGTGGAGAACGCCAGTGAAATCACGGTGACTCTGCAGGACGGGCGCGATCTCAAGGCCGACATCGTGGGCAGCGACGAGCCCTCCGATGTTGCCGTGCTCAAGGTCAAGACCGATAGCCTCACCCAGATTGCGCTGGGCGATTCGGCCAAAGTGGAAGTCGGTGACTTCGTTGTCGCGATCGGCAACCCCTTCGGCCTGCAGCACACGGTGACTTCCGGAATCATCAGCGGCCTGTCGCGTTCCGGAATCAACCCGGACGGCTACGAGGACTTCATTCAGACCGACGCCTCCATCAACCCGGGCAACTCGGGCGGCGCGCTCGTCAATCTGAAGGGGGAGCTGATCGGCATCAATACCGCCATCCTGTCGCGCAGCGGCGGCAACATCGGCATCGGCTTCGCGATCCCGGTGAACATGGCCCACAGCGTGATGGATCAGCTCGTCAAGTTCGGCTCGGTGAAACGCGGCCTGCTGGGCGTGAGCATGTACACCGTTACGCCGGATATTGCCCAGTCCCTTGGGCTCGCCAACGCGCAGGGCGCGCTGGTATCGCAGGTGGTGGATGGCTCGCCCGCGGAAAAGGCAGGCATCCACACGGGCGATGTCATCACATCCGTGAACGGACAGGCGGTCAAATCCAACGGCGAGCTGCGCAATGCCATCGGCCTGATGCGGGTCGGAGACAAATTGGAGATCGGCCTGGTGCGCGAGGGCAAGCCGCTGCGCGTGACGGCCGTGATCGCCGACACGACCGCCACTGCACAATCCGGACCGCCGGAAACCATTCATCGCGCCTTCGAGGGCGCGACGCTTGCCGATGCTCCCGATGCCGGGGGCGCCCTCGTCAAGAGCGTCGAGCCCGGCAGTGCCGCAGCGCAGGTTGGCTTGCGCAACAACGATGTCATCATCGGTGCGAACCGTGGCCGCGTGACCACGGTCCAGCAACTGCGCGATCGGGCGAAAACCGCCGGCGTGCTGGTCCTCGAGGTTCGGCGCGGCAACACGATCGTTCTGATACCCCTGCGGTAGGGGCAAACGCCTAGCCGGGCGCCTGACACAACCTGGCGTGCCGGGCCGCTCGGGGCAGGCGCCCAAGCGCGCGAGCAGCGGCGTAGAAGCGCACCAGGTCGCCATTTTCCTCCGCCAGGAGATGCTCGAACCCCGGCACGCACTCGTAGTAGGTCGCTATCGAGGCGAGATGCGCATTGTTGAGTCCCTCCGCGAGCCAGGATTGGTAGGATTGCCCGCCTTGCTGGCGCTGGAGTGCGCGCACCTCGGAGGTGAGCTGCGCGAATTCCTCCACCTTCCTTTCCCTCATCGGCCCGTGAGCGATACCGGAGGAATATAGCCGCGCAAGGCGTGCCCGCGCTCGCGCGAACAGCTCGACGAACGCGCGATCGTTTGCACTATCCTCCAGGAAATGCCGCATGAGATCCGCACGGCCGCGCAGTGTCAGCCAGCGCTGAAGTCCCGCGTCCTCGACCGTCGTAGCGAAGGCCTCATTGAACTCGGAGTCGTTCTTCACATACAGCAGCTGATGGGCGAGCTCATGGAAGATGATCGCCGCCAGATCGTTATCTCCATAGCGCATCATCGTGCTGAGCACCGGATCCGCGAATTTGCCGAGCGTGGAGTACGCAGGCACGCCGCCCACGGTGACATCGAATCCCTGCCGGGAGAGGCGTGCCGCGAAGGCGCGCGCCCGCTTCTCACTGAAATAGCCGCGATACGCCACGCATCCGGCGATCGGGAAACACCAGCGCTTGGGCTGAACCGAAAACTCGGGGGCCGCTACGACGTTCCACACAACGTACGGCCGTTTGATATCGGCATATGTGCGGTAGCTCCGGTTGTCGGGCAGGTGCAGCTCCGTGACCGCAAATTCGCGGGCCTCGCGCACTTCCAGAAGCCTGGCGCGCAGCGCCTCCGGCGTGCGCGGATCGATGACCACTGAGTCGATGGGCCGTCGTGAGCGCAGTACGTGCCATTGACCGCTCGCCGCCTGAGCCAGATAGAGGGTTGCGCAACCCGGCAGCGCTGCGAAAATGGCCCCTACGAGCAGGACGCGCAAGAGTCCCGCGCGCGGCGCATGAATACTCTCGGTTAACATGTATGCATGGAAGTCTACTTGGTCGGCGGCGCGGTACGGGACCGCTTGCTCGGCTTGCCCGTACGCGAGCGCGACTGGGTGGTCGTCGGAGCTCGGCCGGAAGAGCTCGAACGCGGCGGCTATGTGCCGGTCGGGCGGGAATTCCCCGTTTTCCTGCATCCCCAGACGAAGGAGGAGTACGCCCTGGCGCGACTGGAACGCAAGATCGCTCCGGGCTACAGGGGATTCACGACGCAATTCTCCCCCGATGTCAGCCTGGAAGAGGATCTCGAGCGGCGCGATCTGACGATCAATTCGATTGCCGAAAGCGCTTCCGGGCAGATCATCGATCCGTATGGCGGCCGGCGCGACTTGCAGGAGCGCGTGCTGCGGCATGTCTCCCCGGCTTTCGTGGAAGATCCGGTCCGGATCCTCCGGGTAGCGCGCTTCGCCGCCCGCTTCGCCGAGCTGGGCTTCACGATCGCCCCGGAGACCCGCGCGCTGCTGAAGCAGATGGTGACTTCGGGCGAGGCCGGCTCGCTGGTGCCCGAGCGGGTCTGGCAGGAAACGGAGCGCGCGCTCGGGGAGACGCGCCCGGATGTGTTTTTCGAGACACTGCGCGACTGCGGCGCACTGGCGGTGATCTTCCCGGAGCTGGCGGCGCTGCATGGCGTGCCGCAACCGCCCCGCTGGCATCCTGAAGTCGACACGGGCGTTCACGTCATGCTGGCGGTTCGATTCGCGGCGAAGATTGGCGCCTCGACAGCGGTGCGCTTCGCAGTGTTGATGCATGACCTGGGGAAGGCGCGGACACCCCGCGATCGCTGGCCTGGTCACCATGGGCACGAGGAAGGCGGTGTGCCGCTGGTGGAGGCGCTTTCGCAGCGGCTCAAAGTTCCCACTGCGTATCGCGAGTTGGCGGTGCTCGGCGCGCGTCATCATGCGGTGGTGCATCGTGCGGCGCAGCTCAGAGCGGACACGATGCTCAAGCTGCTCGAATCGACGGATGCGTTTCGCCGTCCGGAGCGTTTCTCCGAACTGCTCCGGGTGTGCGAATCGGACGCGCGGGGCCGAGCTGGACTCGAGGAGCGTCCTTATCCACAGGCGGATTATCTGCAGCGCGTGCGGGATGCGGCGGCGGCAGTGACGCTTTCAGATGAGGATCGACAGGGCCTGCAGGGTGCGGCGATCGGCGAGAGGCTGCGCGCGAAGCGCCTGGCGGCGGTGAGCGAGGCCAAGGAGAAATTCGGCTTGCGTCCGGGCTGAAGCGGTCGCGCCCGCCAGCGCTAACGCTAACGCTAACGCCGCTGACGCCGTCTCAGTGCACGATTCCCTCGTGCACCATCGCCAGCAGCGCGATACCCAGCGCGATGCGATACCAGGCGAAGATCGTGAACCGGTGCGACTGCACGTAGCGCAACAGCCACCTCACGGCGATGAATGCCACGACGCCGGAAACGACAAAGCCGATAACGAGGGCCTGCCAGTCTTCGGGGACTGCGCCGGCGCCGCGTGCTTTCATGAATTCGTACGCGGTTGCGGCAAACATCGTGGGGATGCCGACGAGAAATGCGAATTCGGTCGCCGCGGGGCGCAGGGTCAAGCCGGCGAGCATGGCGGCGAAGATCGTGGCGGCCGAGCGGGATGTCCCCGGGAAGACGCCGGCGAGAATCTGACAGGCGCCGACCCAGATGGCTACTCTCCAGGTGACTGCCGCGATCGTGGGATGGCCCGCAACATAGGCCTCGATGAGCAGGATCGCGATTCCGCCCACGAGGAACGCGATTGCGATGGGCACCACTTCCTCGGGCAGCCTGAAGCCCAGCCGGGTGGCGATCAGCCCGCCCACCGCGGTGATCAGGAAGGCGGCCGTCAGCTTGAACAGGTAGTCGCGGTTCTGCGGCTCATCAAAGCGGGTCAGCAACGCCACCAGGCGCCGCCAGTAGATCAGTACGATCGCGAGAATCGCGCCCGCCTGGATCGCGACGTTGAACAGCTCGGAGCGCTTGCCGAGCCACTGTTCCGCGACCAGCAGGTGACCCGTACTGGAGACGGGCAGGAACTCGGTGATGCCTTCGATGATGCCGAGGGCGACGGTATTCAGCGTGTCCGACACGAGGTTCTCGCTTGGGGCGGGGCGCGTATGTTACTGCGTCACAACGACGGCCGCAGATCCTGGTGCGCGAAGCCAATCAACGGGCCGGGCAGATTGCGGCTCAACGCCATGACCTTGAAGGCCTCCCCCATTTCCCCGGGCAGCAGCAGCCGGCGTGCCTCGCCTGCCAGGCGTGCCTGCTCCGTTGCGCCAGCCGCCGCGACAGTCAGCATCTCGATCCCTGTGCCCAGCAGGAACGCCGCCTGGGTCGCAAAGCCGCTGACCTCCAGACCGGCAGCCACCGCCGCTTCCGCCACGCGCGTGAAATCCACCCACGCGGTGATGTCCTGGACGGCGACATTGATGAACGGATCGTCGTGCGCGCGCTGTTTGAAGTGACATCGCAGTGTGCCGTGGGTCCGTTGCGGATGATAGTAATGGGAGCGCGGCAGCCCGTAATCGAACAGCAGCAGTACTCCCTGGCCGATGCAGTCACCAACACCTGCGATCCAGGGCGCGACCCGTGGGCAAATCTCGCTGATGTAGCCTTCCGGCAGCGCGAAAGGAAGCTCGCGTAGCAACGCCGCGGCGGCGGCGGGCAATGCATCATCCCCTGGAGCCGGCGCGGCGGCAGACCAAGTCCGGCCCGCGGGTGGCCGCGGCTCGGCCCCGAGCTGTGTGGGCGCCTCGCGCCAGACGAATGAATCGCCCTGCACCGCAACGCCCAGCTCGCGCATTTCGCCTGCGCGCAGGAGGAACCTTTGAAAAGGCAGCGCATCCAGCACTTCGTTCGCCAGCACGATACCGTGCAACGGTGTCTCGGGCAGGCGGTCGAGCCAGACCACTCGTTCGCGCAGTACAGCGGGAAGACGCTCTATCCGCGCTCGCTGCCGGTCCGCCAGATCCGCGCTGACTTCGAGAATCGCATAGCGTGCCGGCAACATGCCCGCTTCCCGCAGCGATTCGAGGATGGTGGCGGCCATTCTCCCGGTGCCCGCCCCGAGCTCGAGGATCTCGCCACCGGTCCTCGCCAGAACAGCCGCGCACTGCCGTGCCACGCAGCGGCTGAACAGATCGGAGACTTCGGGTGCCGTAACGAAATCGCCACCGGTCCCGATCTTGACGCTGCCCGCGCTGTAGTACCCGAGGCCTGGCGCATAGAGCGCCAGCTCCATGAACCGCTCGAAGGACAGCCAGCCGCCGGAGGCCGCGGCCCGTTCCCGGATCATGGCCGCGGCAGTCGCGCAATGGCGCTGTTCGTCAGCAGAAAGCGGCGGCAGGATTGAGTGCGCGGCGGATGAGGTCATAATCGCAGCCGATGTCAACGAATCCGCACGGCGCGCTCACCGGGAAAGCTGCGCTGATAACAGGTGCCGCACGCCGGGTAGGAGCCACGATTGCACGCAGGCTGCATGGTGCCGGTGCCAACGTCGTGCTGCACTACCGGAGCTCTGCGGAAGCCTCCGAGGCACTTGCCCGTGAGCTGAACGGTGTGCGGAGCGCTTCCGCCGTCACGGTGGAGGCCGATCTGCTCGATCTCATTCAACTGCAGGCCTTGCCGGCCGCCGCGACGCGCGCTTTTGGAGGACTCGACATTCTGGTCAACAACGCGTCGACGTTCTATCCCACACCGCTGGGCGACATCACCGAGATCGATTGGAACGATCTCATCGGCACGAATCTCAAAGCACCCCTGTTTCTCGCGCAGGCCGCGGCGGCGGCGCTGCGCCACAGCAATGGCCTGATCGTCAACATCGCGGATATTCACGGCATGCGGCCTCTGAGCCGGCACCCGGTATACAGCGTCGCCAAGTCCGGGGTGATCATGTTGACCAAGTCCCTTGCGCGCGAGCTCGGTCCAGCCGTACGCGTCAACGCTGTCGCGCCGGGCCCGGTCATGTGGCCGGAAGACGGCATGGATAAAGAGCTGCAGCGCAAGATCGTGGACCACACGGCGCTCAAGCGCCCCGGCTCGCCCGAGGACGTGGCCCGCGCGGTGCTGTTCTTCGCCAGCGAAGCACCCTACGTCACCGGCCAGATTCTGGCTGTCGACGGGGGCCGGAGTGTGGGTTGGTGATCCCGGCGGCCGGCAGGCGCTGCATGGGATGTGCAGCGCGATCGAAGCGCTCCCAGAGCTCCCCGATCGTCAATTGCGCCGTGGGATGCAGGACCTGCGGGGCCAGCTCCGCGAGCGGCCCCAGCACGTAGGCCCGCTTGAGAAGATCCGGCCGCGGCAGCTTCAGTTTCGGCTCGTTGCAGACAAGGTCGTCATAGAGCAGCACGTCCAGGTCCATGGTGCGTGGCGCCCACCGTGGGGCATCCCGCGGCCTGCCGCACAGAGTCTCGATGGCATGCAGATGCTCCACCACGGCATGCACCGGCAACTCGCTCGTGAACGCGGCGACACAGTTGAGGAAATCCTGGCCGACGAAGCCCACCGCCCGATTGCGATACCACGATGAGAATCGAACATCGGGGAACACCTTGTGCAGCTCCCGCACTGCCATCGTCAGGTGTCGCTCAGGATCGACGTTGCTCCCGGCGGCGATGTAGATGTTCGGCATGTGCTGTCGGCTCTCAGAGTGCAGCAGAGTGTGGCAGATCGGCACGCGTACGCTCGATGCGGACTCCCACGTCACGCGAGCCGCTGATTGCGCCCGGTTTGTTGATCGACAGGCGCAGCCATTCGAGGCCGAACTCCTCGAGCAGGAGCAGCGCAAGGCGGTGCGCGAGAGTCTCCACGAGCTTGAAGTCGGAAGCCTCCACGAACGCGATCACACGCTTCGCCACCTTCTTGTAGTCCAGCGTATCGTCCACCTCGTCGCGAATGGCTGCGCGCCGGCAATCCACAGGCAGCTCCAGATCGATGACGACCGTCTGCCTGACGCGCCGCTCCCAGTCGATGAAGCCGATGACGCATTCGACGGTCAGCCCGCGCAGAAAGATCGCATCACCGGAGCTGTTGGGTGTGGTTGTCAGCATGATGAGAGGGACTGGAGTGGCCATTGCGCGCGCGCCTCGATGGCCAGCGAATCGTGCTGGCCCGCGGCAAGGCGCGCGAGGCCCGCCACTGCGATCATCGCCGCATTGTCGGTGCAAAACTCGATACGCGGATAGTACACGCGACCGCCGCGCCGACCCACTGTTTGTGTGAGGCGCGCGCGCAGGGTGCGATTGGCGCTGACGCCGCCGGAAACAACGAGCGTATCCAATCCCGTCTGCTCGAGGGCGCGCACCGCCTTGGCCACAAGTGTGTCGACAATAGCCTCCTGCACTGCATGCGCGACATCCGATTTGAGCTTCTCGCTCATCTCCCGCCCCCGTACCGCATGCAACACTGCCGTCTTCAGGCCGGAGAAGCTGAACTCCAATCCAGGGCGAGCAAGCATCGGCCGCGGAAAGACGAAGGCGCCACCCGCCGCCGCGTCGGCGAGGCGAGCCAGCTCGGGGCCACCTGGATAAGGCATGCCCAGCAGTTTCGCAGTCTTGTCGAAGGCCTCACCCGCCGCGTCGTCGCGTGTCTCTCCGAGCAGCTCGTAGCAGCCGATGTCACGCACCTCGATCAGCATCGTATGGCCGCCGGACACGAGAAGCGCCACGTGCGGAAATGATGGAGCGTCGTCCTCGAGGAGCGGCGCGAGCAAGTGGCCTTCCAGATGATGCACTCCGATGGAAGGCACCTCCCAGGCGTAGGCGAGGCTGCGGGCCAGCGCGGCACCCGTCAGCAGCGCCCCAATCAGGCCTGGTCCGGCGGTGTAGGCGACCCCGTCAAGCTGCCTGGGACGAGTGGCCGCGCGCTCCAGGGCGCTGCGGACGAGCGGCAGCAGCCTGCGGACGTGATCGCGTGAGGCGAGCTCGGGAACCACCCCCCCGTAGAGGCGGTGAAGCTCCACCTGGCTGAACAGCTCATGCGCAAGCAATCCCCCCGCCGAGTCCAGCACGGCGACCGCGCTCTCATCGCAGGACGACTCGATGGCCAGGATACGCAGCTCTTTTGCCTTTGCCCGAAGGCTCATTTAGAATCCTCCGCCCTTTTGTCCCCTCGGCCTTGTCGGGGGCGGGCAAAGTCCACTTTCTGCTCCACCACCGGTTTCCTGCTAGTGCAGCTGAGGTTTCGATGCCGAGCGTCCGTGTTCGCGAGAACGAGTATTTCGATGCCGCCTTGCGGCGTTTCAAGCGCGCTTGCGAGAAGGCCGGAATTCTCACCGAGCTGCGCCGGCGCGAATTCTACGAGAAGCCCACTCAGGAGCGTAAACGCAAGAAGGCCGCGGCGATCAAGCGCCACATGAAACGCATTTCGCGGGACGGCCTGCGGCCCACCCGATAGGGACCATGCCGCTCAAGGAACGCATCACCGAGGACATGAAGGCCGCGATGCGGTCCGGGCAGAAGGAGCGGCTCGGCACGATCCGGCTCATCCTGGCCGCGATCAAGCAGCGGGAAGTGGACGAGCGCATTACGCTCGATGACACCCAGGTGCTGGCGGCTGTGGAGAAGATGATCAAGCAGCGCAAGGAAGCCATCACCCAGTTCCAGGCTGGTGGCCGCGCGGACCTCGTCGCCAGGGAATCGGCGGAGGTCGCCGTGCTGCAGACCTATCTGCCCGCGCAGATGTCGGAGGCCGAAATCGACCTCCTGATCGCCGAGGCGATGGCCTCGACGGGCGCCCAATCGGTCAAGGACATGGGCAAGGTCATGGGCGCCGTGAAGGCGAAAGCCCAGGGACGCACCGACATGGGCGCGCTGAGCGCCCGCATCAAGCAGAAACTGAGCGGGTAGCTCATTCGCCGCAAACGGCTACGACTGGCCGTATCGGGAAGCGTGGCCGCTTTGCTGCTGCTAGTGCCCGCCCCGCCGCATTGAGCCTGCGGGGGGCTAGCGTGGGGGTGGGCCGTCGGGCTTACTCTATGGGATTGATCCCCCAAACCTTCATCGACGAGCTGATCGCCCGCGCAGACATCGTGGAAGTCATTGGCGCGCGGGTGCAGCTCAAGAAGGCGGGGCGCGAATTCAAGGCCTGTTGCCCCTTTCACAACGAGAAAACGGCCTCGTTCTGGGTGAGCCCGGAAAAGCAGTTCTATCATTGCTTCGGGTGCGGAGTGCACGGGACGGTCCTGCGCTTCCTCATGGATCACGACCACATGGCCTTCCCGGAGGCGGTCGAGGAGCTTGCGACTCGACTTGGGCTCGAGGTTCCTCGAGAGGGCCCTGTTCCCGGAACTGCGCGGCGGGTCGATGAGCCGTTGTACGAGATGATGACGCGCGTCGCGCGTTTCTACGCGGACACACTTGGAAGCGACGAGCGGGCCCAGGCCTACGTCGCCCGGCGCGGTCTGGACAGTCAGATCGTGGAGCGATTCGGCATCGGGTATGCACCCAACGCGTGGAACGAGATCCTCAAGCGATTCGGGGGCAGCGAGGAAAGCCGGCGCGCGCTCAGCGACCTGGGGCTCATCATCGAGCGCGACCGCGGCCAGGTCCGCGACGGCGAGCGTCACTACGATCGCTTCCGCGACCGGCTCATGTTCCCGATCCGGGATGGTCGCGGCCGGATCATCGCCTTTGGCGGGCGCGTGCTCGAGCAGGGCGAGCCGAAATACCTGAACTCACCCGAGACGGTGCTGTTCCACAAGGGGCGCGAGCTGTATGGGCTGTACGAAGCGCGCCGCAGCGGTTCGAACCTCAAGCGGCTTCTGATCGTCGAAGGCTACATGGATGCCGTACGGCTGCATCAGTTCGGCATGAGCTACGCGGTGGCGACGCTGGGCACGGCGACGACGCCCGAGCATTTCAAGAGAGTTTTCCGGATCGTGAGCGAGGTGGTGTTTGCATTCGACGGCGACCGCGCGGGTCGCGCGGCGGCCTGGCGCGCGCTCCAACATGCGCTACCCGAGGCACGTGAGGGCCGGGAGATTCGATTTCTGTTTCTGCCGGAAGGACACGACCCCGACACGCTCGTAGGGGAAGAGGGACCCGAAGCGTTCGAGAGGCGGCTGGCCACGACCCTGCCGCTGTCGGAATACCTGATCCGCGAGCTGTCGGAGCAGTCGGACCTGACAACGGCCGACGGGCGAGCACGCTTTGCCGAGATCGCAAGACCGCTGTGGGCCAAGCTGCCGGCAGGTGTCTTTCGGGAACTGATGCTGGACCGGATCGCGCAGGTCGTGGGAATCGCGCCGCAACGCCTGCGACAGCTTTGGAGCGAGGGAGCCCCGCCGCCCTCCGCGGCAGCCGCGCCGCGAGTTCAGCGGGCTCCCGTACGCACCAGCGCGGGGCGCGGAAGCCTGGTCAGACAAGCAATCCTGCGGCTCGTGAGATATCCACCGATTGCCCTGGAAGTCAGCGAGGCGGAGCGAGCCGCGTTGGAAGCGTGCGAAGAGCCGGGAATCGAGCTTCTGCGCGAGCTCCTCGACAACCTGCGCGCGCAGCCGGCACAGAACTCCGCACAGGTCATCGAGCGATGGTCCGGCAAGCCTGGCGGCGAATCGCTCGAAAAACTCCTTCAGCGCGAGCAGATCGTGGCCGATGCAGTAGCGGCAGCCGGCGAGTTGCGGGCTGCGCTGGGAAAACTGGCCGATCTGGTGGTCGCGCGGCGCCTGGAAGCGCTCGAGGAGAAGAGTCGCACGAACCGGCTCGACCCGGATGAAATACAGGAATTTCAACGCCTTATGATGCGAGTGGGACTCCGCGATGCGCGCGGCGGCTAGCACGGAATTTGGCGTTTGGGCACGGGTCAAATAGAATTGCGCGCTTTGCTTTGGCACCCCTTGAGTTGCGGTATCCAGACCTGCACATAGGGGATCGTCTCCCATCGCCTTCCCGAACCATGACACGCAAGCACAAGCCTTCCGTCGCCGCCAAGAAACGCCCTGCCGCCGAGCTGCGCAAGCCGGCCAAAGCGGCGGCAGCCGAAAAGACCGTTGCCGCCGCGGCTTCGGTTCGAGAGAAGGGCCGAGAGAAGTACAAGGACCGCACCAAGTCCGCCGCCTCACGCAAGGCGGCGCCCGAGGGGCCGGCTGCCCAGCGCGGCGCCGAGGTTGCTCGCCCTGCGGACGCGAAGGCCAGCGCGAAGAATGCCGTCGAGAAGAAGCCTCTGGGCATCGAGCGGCGTGTCAACGTCATGCCCGAAGAGCGCCAGTCACAGCTCAAGCTGCTGATTGCACGCGGCAAGGAGCAGGGCTACCTCACGTATGCGCAGGTGAACGATCACCTGCCGTCCGAGATCGTCGATCCGGAGCAGATCGAGGACATCGTCAACACCATCAACGACATGGGCATTCCGGTGTACGAGAAGGCACCGGACACCGAGTCGCTGCTGGCCACCGAGCCTTCCCAGCCCGCGGACGAGGAGGCGATCGAGGAAGCCGCGGCCGCGCTTGCGGCCCTCGATGCGGAGTTGGGTCGGACCACCGATCCGGTCCGCATGTACATGCGCGAGATGGGCACCGTGGAGCTGCTCACGCGCGAAGGCGAGATCCGCATCGCCAAGCGCATCGAGGAAGGTCTCGATGCCGTGCGCGGCGCATTGGCGCTGTACCCCGCCACGTATGACTTCATCCTGAAGGCCTACGAGCCGGTGAAGGCAGGCCAGGCGCGCCTGGTCGACGTCATTGTTGGTTTCATCGATCCGAATGCGCCGGACGTGATCGCCCAGCCCCAGAATCCGACCAAGATGGAGCTGGTCGAGGCGGACGCGAAGTCCGATGACGAAGAGGAAGCCGAGGACGGCGCCGATACCGAAGAGGAAGCGGTCGATACCGGGCCGGATCCGCTCGAGGCCGCGACGCGTTTCGCGTCCATCGGCAAGGGATACCTCGCGGTGCTCGGCGCGATCGGGAAGGCCGGCGCGCGCGATCCGAAGACGCTCAAGGCGCGCAAGAAGCTCGCGGACGAGTTCATGGAGCTCAAGCTCTCGCCCCGCATGTTCGATGCGCTCATTCTCAATCTGCGCACGCACGTCGCGGAAGTCCGGCAGTTCGAGAAGGAGATCATGATCATTGCCGTGCGCGATGCCGGCATGCCGCGCAAGGATTTCATCTCGACGTTTCCGAAGAACGAGACCAGCTCGCGCTGGCTGGCGAGGCACGTCAAGAGCGGCAAGAAGTACTCCGCGCCGCTCGCGCGATTCAAGGACGAGATCGAGCGCCGGCAGAAGAAGCTCGAGCAGCTCGAGGTGCAGTACCACCTCACGATCAACGACATCAAGGAAGTCAACCGCGACGTGTCGATCGGCGAGGCGAAGGCGCGCCGGGCGAAGAAAGAGATGGTCGAGGCCAACCTGCGCCTCGTGATCTCGATCGCCAAGAAATACACGAATCGCGGCCTGCAGTTCCTGGACCTCATCCAGGAAGGCAACATCGGCCTGATGAAGGCGGTGGACAAGTTCGAATATCGCCGCGGATACAAGTTCAGCACCTACGCGACGTGGTGGATCCGCCAGGCCATCACGCGCTCGATCGCCGACCAGGCGCGCACCATCCGCATCCCGGTGCACATGATCGAGACGATCAACAAGCTGAACCGCATCTCGCGGCAGATGCTGCAGGAGATGGGCCGGGAGCCGACGC
>JBOIAD010000128.1:0-7738 GCA_050738795.1 Steroidobacteraceae bacterium | reverse complement strand
GAACTCCTCACAGCGCCGCCGGTTCCCCGGTCGCGGAATCTCGTGTTCACCTCGGCGGGCGATCGCTCGAACCTGCGCGCATGGCTCGAGGGATCACGGGATTTCGATCTGTGGGTGGTGTACTACGGGGACCGCCCAGGCGCGTTCCGCGACGCTGCCGACTACTACGCGGCGCGCAGGGGATCGAAGTTTCAAAACCTCCATTATTGCTACCAGCATTGGCGGCCCCTGCTCGCCCGCTACGATGCCATCATGGTGCTCGACGACGACATCGTGATCAATGCAACGTCCGTCAGTGAGCTCTTCAGGATCCGGCGGGAGCTGGATCTGTGGGCATTGCAGCCCGCGTTCCGGCTGGCAGGGAAGATCAGCTGGGACATCACGCGCGTCAGACCGTAAGCGAAGCTCCGATACACGAACTTCATAGAGATGGCCTGCCCCCTGCTTCGCAGGGACAAGCTCGACGCGTTCATGAGCGTCTATGATCCGGAGCTGGTCGGGTACGGTACCGACTGGTGGTTTCTGCATTCGCTGGGGCCTGACCTGGAGAATCATGTCGCCATCGTCGATGAGATCACCTGCATCAATCCGTTCGACCGCAGCAAGGGCGGCGGGCGCGAAATCGATCGCTTGCAATCGAAGTCTGAGCGACAGGAAGTCTGGGAGCGCATCAAGGCCCTGCACGGCCTGGACGAGCAGGCGCGTCAGCAGATCGAGTATCGGCGCATCCCCCGATCGACGCTCGGCGCGCTAGGCAGCGCCCTCGGTCATATTCCGGATCGGGTCCGATACCACGCGCGCAACGTGGCGAGCCGCGTGGTCCACGGCATTCTTCCCCGCAAGAGGGCCGCGAGCGTCCGCGTAGATCCACAGTGAACCTGTCGTCGTAGTTGCGGATCACCCGTGGATACACCCATCTATACCCGTCACCGGGCTCGCAGGTCCCTGATCGACACGGTCGCGTTCCGGATCCTGTCCCAGATCGCAACCGTACTGGGATACGTGGTCCTGGTCCGCGGCATGTCGGAGCAGCAGTTCGGCGTATTCAACCTGTTGTATTCCTTCATCCCGGTGATCGGAACGGTCCTGTCGCTGGGTCTGGAGCAAGTCCTGCAGCGCTTCCAGCCGGAGTACCTGCGCGCCGGCAACCAACCGGGCGCCGCATGGCTGATGCGCACCATTGCCTCGGCACGCCTCGTGGCCAACATCCTCATGCTGCTGGCCGTACTGCTCGCCTGGGACTATATCGCACCGCTCTTCAAGCTCACTCCGTACCGCAACGTCTTCGCGTTTTTCACCCTGCTCATCTTGATCTACTTCCAGTCGGGCATCCTGCAGCTCGCGCTGGGATCGCACATGATGCACCGCTACAGCATGGGCTCGATGAGCATGCTGTCAGTCCTCAAGCTCATCTGCTACAGCGTGCTGTACATGCTGCATCGGCTATCGCTCGAATCAGCGATTCTCACGGACACCTTCGCCTACGCCTGCGCGTACGTGTCGATGCGGGTGGCATATCGGACGAAGTGTCTTCCGCCAGAGGCCAGAAAGCCTTACACGCCGCAGCCCGCCGAGAAGAAAAGACTGATCCGATACGGCCTGCTGAACAACTTCAACGATGCCGGGGTGTTTTTCCTGTATTCGACCATGGACAATTTCTTCATCGCAGCCTACCTGGACACCCTGTCCGTCGGCATCTACTCTTTCTACTCGCGATTGCGGCAGATGGTGCTGAACGTGCTGCCGGCCAAGCTGTTCTGGAACATCGTTCAGCCGCTGTTCTTCTCGATTCCCGCCGAGCAGGCGGATCGCAATATCCCCCGTTACTTCTCGTTCCTCCTCAACACCAACCTGCTGGTGCAATGGCCCGCGCTGGCCTTCGCCTGCGCCTATCACGCGGAGATGGTGCAGGTGATATTCGGCGGAAAGTTCATCGAGCACTCCTGGCTGCTGCCCGTGCTGATGGGCTTCGCAACGCTCAACACGGTGGCCGATCCGGCCTCGCTGGTCGCACAATACGAGGAGAAGGTGGGCATCCTGCTCGCCAGCAAGCTGTTTGCGGCGTACAACATCCTGGCCATGATCGTTCTGGTGCCGTTCCTGGGGATCTACGGGGCCGCACTGGCGGGAGGAACCGCCCAGACGATGAAGAACCTCTTCATCTGGTGGCATGTCCGCCGCCGCGCGCGCTGGATCAATGCACGAGCCGCGACGTTGGCGAGCGTTGGCCTGTGGGGTGCCGCGGTCGCGGCTTGCTACGGGCTCAAAATCCTGATTCCGGCCCCGGCGCTGGTCAGACTGTTGATGGGTGGTGTCGTGTTCATCCTGACGAGCCTGCTTTATGTGCGCAGCCCTGCGCTGTCAGCGTCCGATCGGGACATTCTCAAATCCGTGGTGCCCAGCAAAGGCGCACGGCTACTGCAACGTGTCGGCTTGCTGCACGCCTGAGAGGTTGCAACCGCCAAGTGGACATGCCACTCCCGCGCCGAATCGCGCTCATCAGCACGTACTCCCATCCCACGCGCGACAGTATCGAGCGGATGCTGGCGGAGGCTTTCCCGGAATTCGAGATCGAAAACTTCTCCGTCGTGGAGATCGCCAGGAAGCATCGATCGTGGATAGTGCCGAACCTATGGCACGTCGCCGCGCAATACGGACCGGCGCTCGTGCGGGGACACACGAGTCTGCGTCTCGCCTATTTCACGACGACCTATGCTTTCAAGAAGCTTCACGAGGCGATGCGACCGTTCATCCAGGTTGGGCGCCACGCATTTTCATTCCAGATGCAGTCGCTATATGACACGAGCGTTCCGGGTGTTCCGCATTTCATCTACACGGACCACACCCATCTCTCCAATCTGCACTACCCGGACTTCGACCGCAGGCTGCTGCGTCCGCCGCCATGGGTGGCGCTCGAGCGCACCGTCTATGAGAACGCGACCGGGATCTTCACGCGCAGCAGCGACGTAGCAGCGGACCTCACGAGCTTCTATGGCATTGCGAAGGACAAAATCGAGTGCGTCTACGCGGGCAGCAATGTAAATGTGGGCAATCCCGGCCTGCCGGACTACACCCGCCAGCGAATCCTGTTCGTGGGAATCGACTGGCCGCGCAAGGGTGGACCCGAGCTTATCGAAGCCTTCCAACGCCTGCTGAAGGCATACCCCAATGCTCATCTGACCATCGCCGGCGCGCACATAACACTTGATGTTCCGAACTGCACAGTCCTTGGTGAAGTGTCGGCGCAAGAGCTGGCGCGGCATTACTCGCAGGCATCCATCTTCTGCCTGCCCACGCGCCGCGAGCCATTTGGT
This sequence comes from Steroidobacteraceae bacterium, assembly GCA_050738795.1. Classification (GTDB taxonomy): domain Bacteria; phylum Pseudomonadota; class Gammaproteobacteria; order Steroidobacterales; family Steroidobacteraceae; genus 13-2-20CM-66-19. The sequence continues at coordinate 4,424 of JBOIAD010000128.1, read as the reverse complement.
ATTGCTTTCGTCGAGGCGATGATGCACCGCTTACCCATCGTAGCCACGCGCGTGGGAGCCGTGCCGGACATGGTGGAGGACGGAGTCAACGGATATCTGGTTGAGCCAGGAGATGTGGACGGGATTGAGCAGGCGCTGGGCAAGTTGCTTGCCGACCCGAACCTTTGCCAGGCGTTAGGGCAGCGTGGTTACGACGGGGCCGCGGATCGGTACACCTGGCCGCGAACGGGCGATCGGATACGCGCCCGCATCATGACGTGTCTCGCGGGACTTGAGGACGCCGCCGTACGCACTGTGGCGCCCTGAGCGGCGGCGCAAGGGGCGCGAACAGGGCCAGGCCCCGTGTATCAATACGCTTTGTCGCCTCGTGCGACGATCAGGACGGTCTTCGCGAGAATCTTCAGATCGAGCAACGGCGACCAGTTGCGCAGATATTCGAGGTCATATTTCAGCCTCGCTTCCATCTGCTCGAGGGTCTGCGTTTCGCCGCGCATGCCATGCACCTGCGCCAGCCCGGTCATACCGGGTGCCACCTTGTGCCGCACCATGTAACCTTTGATGAGCTTGCGATACAGCTCGTTGTGGGCCACTGCGTGCGGCCGAGGGCCGACCAGGCTCATGCGACCCTGAAGCACGTTCAGCAACTGGGGCAGCTCGTCGATCGACGTCCGGCGCAGCATCCGGCCGAGGGGCGTGATCCGGGAATCCGTCTGCGTCGCCTGGCGGATCGATGCACCGTCTTCCGTGACCGTCATCGTGCGGAACTTGTAAACGATGATTTCCTGGCCGTCGAGGCCGTAGCGGCGCTGCTTGAAGATCACCGGCCCCGGCGAGGTGAAGCGCACCAGCAACGCGATGAACAGCATGAGGGGCGCGGCAGGAATCAGAATGGCGGAAGCGAGCACCAGATCGGTCAGGCGCTTGCTGACGCCCCGGTAGCCGTGAAACGGCGTCTCGCACAATGCGATGAGCGGTACGCCCAGGAACTCGCTGGTACCGCCCTGGATCGAGTCGAACGGAAACACCATCGGAACGTAGTAGACGGAAACCGTCGTATCGCGCAAGTCATCCAGAAGCCTCTGTACGCGACTCAGATGGCTGACGGGAAGCGCGACGAAGATGACGTCGATGGCATGTTGCTGGACGTAACCGACGATATCCCTCAACCCGCCTTTCAGCAGCACCGGATTGTCCTGAGTCGGCGTTTGCGAGCCCAGGCGGTGCGGCGCCCGATCATCGAAGAAGCCCGCCACCGTCAAGGCGGCCGACGAGTTGCGCTCCACGCGCTGCGCGAGCGACACACTGATGTCGTTATACCCGACAAAAATTGCGCGGCGCGCGCTCTGGGGATCGGACAGGAGTTGTTTCAGGGCTTCGCGCATCAGCAGCGCGACGCCCATCAGGATTCCGGGTGTCGTCACTGCCCAGGTGAATACCATTTTGCGGGAGAACTCGCCGGAGCTCTTCGTCGCGTAGCCCAATGCAAGCAGCATGAACAGCAGGACCAGCCAGCGCCCGGCGATCCGCAATATGAGCTGCCGGCGCCCACCAATGAGCTCCGGCATCAGGCCCCTCTCAGGCTGCAGCAGCGCCGCACCCAATACCATGACGAGCATCAGCAGGAGCATGAAATGAGCGTTGAGCTCGACATCGAAGTACCAGCCGTCGAACACCAGCAATGCACCGGCGAGGACGGGCAGCGCGATGGCCTGCGACAAGCTCAGCAGGCCAACCGGTAACGTGTGCTTGAACACGACTGGATTTGTCATATTTCTTTCCGCCGAATCACGATGTCGCGCAAGGCATCAAGGCACTCCGCTCAGATGCAAATTCTGCGCCACTCAGCAGCTCCCTCCAGAGGTGGATGTCATACAAGACGATCGTGATGCCCGGCAGAGCTCCTCGCAGGTTGAACCCTTGCTGTTCGAGGCTTGTCGTTGACGTGTATCACACAAGACGGAAGATTATTTTTATGTGACTGTGCGCGGCGCCCAGAAGTTCTACGCGACTCCTCGGGCAAAAACCGCGCGCCAGCCGTGAACACCGTACACGAGTTGACCCATTTTCTGCAATCAGTCCCGGCGCCCGAGCGTCCGCAAAGGGTATCCGGGACCAACACTCGGCATGCAGCACGGGCTGCACTGTCGTGGATCCGCGACCGTCCATTTTGGCTTGAGAATCATGGAGTTGTAATGTAATAGGCCCTGCATCACAGCGCCGTTGTCGGCGCGCGGCAACGAAACAGGCCGCGTGCCGCTGTCCGGAAACATTTTTCGGGGCGCTAAACATAAGAAGAACAAGGGCTTATGAATCGTGGCACGCCCGTTGCACTTGCTACGCTGCACATCGGTGCTCAGGTGCGACTGACGGCACCTGAAAGGGCAAACCCATCCGAAAGGTGGGGGCGCAAAGCTTCCGGTCTAACGGCTCACGGGCCTACGACGGCGGAGTTGCCGGAATCGCATCCAAGCAGGCGATTCCGTTATCGGGCAGTCCGCACGGCTGCCGTGAGCAACCCCCCGCATGGCTTGTGATCTTGCCGGACGCACCTGCGCCGCATGGTTTTCTTGGTTCCGGGGTTGCGGGGGTTCGCATGACGAGAGTCGGTCTGGACGCGCGGTGGCTTGCGGTCGCGGGTGTTGTGTTGGTGGGCGCTTCGCTGGCCGGATGCGGCGGCGATGGTTCCTCGATGGGAGGCGCGGCAGCCGCGTCGGATGCCGCAAGCGCTGCACGTCCGGTTTTCCCCATAGACCGGGTGCCCACGCCCAGCGGCGGAGGGAGCGGCACGGCCATCAAGGGAGCTCCCGTCCAGATGGCGATCGTCGGACAGCCCTACAGCTTTCAACCCGAATTCGAGTCGACCGCCGGCGCACAGGTGCGTTTCAACATTACCAACCTGCCTTCCTGGGCCAGGTTCGATCCCACGACGGGACTGCTGTCCGGCACGCCTGGCGAGAGCCAGGTCGGCCAATATCCCGGCATCGCGATCACGCTGATCGAGGGCGGCATCGCCAAGGCCACTCTGCCGCCATTCACGATCACGGTTGCCGCGACAGACTCCTCCAGCGCGACCGTCGTATTGTCGTGGCAGGCCCCTACCGAGAACGCGGACGGGACGCCTCTGGTGGATCTCAAAGGTTACCAGGTACATTTCGGTGCGGCCTCCAATTCCTATTCGGACAGCATCAAAGTCGCCAATCCGGGCCTCACCACCTACGTCGTACAGAATCTTGCGGCGGGCACGTACTACTTCGCCGTCACCGCATACAACTCCGCGGGCGTGGAGAGCTCACTCTCGCCGGAAGTCTCCACGCAAGTGGACTGACACCCGCAGGCGCGCGTCCAGGGCGATGACCTGCAGCGGCCGCGTCAGCTCTTCTGGAAGATGTAGGTGAGATTGTTATAGCGGCTGGTGAAATGGCCCACACTGAGGCCATCCAGGATCCTGGCCGCCGCGCGAAACAGCAGCCCACCCAGACCCCTGCCATAGCGGGCGAAGGTATCCGCGTACACGGCAATGCATTCCAGATTCCGCTCCCGCGCGAATGCTGCGAGCCCGGCCCGGTAGATCACGGGATGGTAATAGGTCGGATACGGAGCGTGCCCGGGTGTCCCGGCCTGCCTTCGATTCAACACCCAGCGGTGATAGAAAACGTGGAACCAGAAAGGGGTTGCCCGGGTCACCAGGCCGCGCGCCGTCTGCGGATCGGGAATGCTCAATACCAGAAGGCCGCCCGCCCTGAGCGCCCCGGTCATGTTGGTCAGGGCCTGGTCGGCACGCGCAATGTGCTCCAGGACGTACGCGCTGTAGACCACGTCGAATGACTCTTTCGCAAGAGCAACGCTGCACAGATCGCCGTGAATGGCTTCGTTCAGGTCTTTTCGAACTCGGCAGCGGATGTCAAGCGCAGCAGCGTCGAGATCGACGCCGGTCAAGTGGTAGTCGATGTCACCGAGCACTAGAGGCCATCGGTTGCCACAACCTGCCTCCAGTATTCGAATTGGACGGTTGGCCTGCTTCGCGACCTGCCGGATGGAGTCGGCAATCCGCTGATCCGCGTCCGCAAAGCTGCTGGTGCTCTGAATGGGAGAAAGACCGGGCGAGTGCGCGAACATCTGTGACTTCATGCTGGCGGGACGGAGCCTGGCGCGGGAACAAATCCGGAGGAACCAGGGCGAACGAACGGTCATTCTGCGCCAGGCTCAGTAGACCCGGCCACAGCACCAGCCATGGCACCGTCCGCAGCACCGTCCGCAGCACCGGCCACCGCAGTGGGCGCCACCGGCCGTCCGAATTGCGCCGCATCGATCTGATGTTTCGCCAGCAGGTCGTACAGAGTCGGACGAGTCACCCCGAGCAACTCCGCAGCGCGCGACAGAATTCCCCGCGCCGCGGCGAGCGACTGGCGCACAGCCTGCGACTC
>JBOIAD010000127.1:0-30658 GCA_050738795.1 Steroidobacteraceae bacterium | reverse complement strand
GCGGCCGGCTAATCCACTTCCGCTTCCCGCACTCTCTACAGCGCGCCGGAAGCGGTACTCGGAAGTCCCTCAAATAACCTGAAAACCTCCCCATCAGAAAACGCGAGCATGCTCATCCATCTCGCACGTCATGTGCTCGAGATTCTCGACGCCGAGCGCGACGGGGGCGCCGGGTATTTGAAAGCGGTTCAACGCCCCGACTTCCTCTGATGGCCCGCGTGTATCACGGTGCGACCGACCTGCTCCGATGGAAATTGCCGGTGGCTATTCGGAGGACCCTGAAGCCTCTACTTCAACGGGCGACGGATGGTGCCTTCGACCCGACTCGTCATCTACTTTTCGCGATGGCCCGGGAGCGCAGCAATCCGGAAGCGGCTCTGGGACGCTTCTTTCTTTGGCGCGCCATTCTCCTCAATCTGCGTATCTACACGTGGGACACGCCGGAGGTGGAGGCGTTTGGGGTTCTTGCCCACGCCCTCGCTCGACCACCGATAGTTCGCGCCCTCTCTTCAGCCTCTCTGCTCGATAACCATCGGAAAAGGCCCTCACTTTCGTCAGAAGAACTCCGGGGCCAGATCATGCCCCGAAAACCATGCATCCCGTCGGCGGCCCAGCGTCGCAGCCCGGAAGCACCCAAGACAGTATGGGCCTTCACCTGGCCTCTTCTTGAAGAGGCCTTGCGCAGTGAAATACGAGCAGGAGAGGCACAGCGGTAACTGACAGCTGTTGCAGACGAAAGCCAGCGGTAGACTCATGTGCTTGGAACAGCAGTTTCTCTCCGCGAGAACCTTGAAGTATTGCTCTTCGATCCTTGATGCCGCGTCAACACAGCCGCGGCAATACCAGAGTGGCCCAGCGGTAGTAAAGGGAGTCGTTTCGCGGGCACAGCACTCCCTGCAGATTGCTCGCCGGCAAAGACAACAGGTCCACTCCGCGGGACAGTCGTTGTGGAAACTACACGGCTCGCCGTGTTCCAAGGGAAACGATTTGAAGGCCAGAGAAACATGCCCACAGTTGGTGCAGTACGCGAGGTCCTGGGCGATGGGCGTCCAGCATCGCGAACACCGGTCTGTCGGTCCAAAAACTCCAGGATTCCAAGATGAACCGTGGTCATTTCGGTTCATGGTCGGTTCCCTATTGCTCGGGCGCGATTTCCAGATGGCGTCATCAGCGGGAAGTTGACCATTCATCCCTCGCTTGTGCAGCCGCCCAAGTCCCGCTGGGTCGGGACCGCATTGAATCCGGCCTGCCATTTCAAAATACGGACGACCTCAGCCAGAAGCACATCGAGGTCGGCACGGACGTCGACCTGCGTTGCTACTGGCGTCCTCACTGACGCCCGATAGCGGCCTCCTGGTGGGACTCACCTGTACGCGACCTCAGGAGGCTGCTTTGCGTCACTGTGGCGTCGCGAACGGTGACGCCGGTGCAAACGATCCCCAGCCACAAACGTTACATCCGACACCAATGTCGTCACCCCTCGAGGAACCAGCGCGCGGCAGCTCATCGCTTAGCGGCGCTCGAGAGGGTACTCCAACTGCGTACTTGAGCGCCTGGACACCGTGTATGTCGGGAATTCGGCAAGCGTGCCGTAAGTGCCTCATCGGAATTAAATACGTCCAATGGCGACTCAGGACGTCCCGGAAAAGCCAATTTCACTAGGGGGTAACTTAGGGGGTCACTCTTCGCGACTTTCCGGAAATTCCCAGCCTATTCAGTAGGTTCCGCTACTTTGCGAGTCTCTCCCGGGCACCAGCCTTTTTTCGTCTTTCATTTCAATCACTTAGTAGTTCTCTTCAAGATCATCTTGAGTAATTCGAATGGCGCTGTAGCCGCGGGCTGGGCCATCGCCGGGTCGCGTAAGTCTGCGTCCCGGAAGCACTTCGCTGACAGCTCCGTCACTGCGATACCGAGTTCGCCCTCGTAAGGGAGCGCTCGCGATGTGTGTAACTCAAGGGTACACGACGGCACGTGCTCGTCCGGGTCGCGACGCGTGCTCTCAAGTGCCATTTAACGGCGCATCATAGCGGGCAGCGCAAGCCCACACCCGGCAAAAAAACACTCCGCGTGCGGCGCAGGAGCGTGCCGCGTGCCGCTTTCGGTATCCACGATCCGGGCCGCCGAACCGCAGTCACGCCGATATACATTGGCTGACGGACACGGTCTGTCGCTGCAGGTCATGCCAATCGGCGCCAAGTACTGGCGCTTCCGCTATCGCTTTGAGCGTCGCGCAAAGATGCTCTCCTTGGGTACCTACCCCGATACATCTCTCGATGCTGCACGAGACGGGCTCGCCAAAGCGCATGACCTGCTCGCCCGTCACATCGACCCCAGTGCGCATCGGCGTGGCGAGAGAGCCGCCCGACAAATGACGTTCGAGACCTTGGGGCGCCAATGGCTCGCGGGTGGCGGACAGTTGCTACTTCAAGGAGCGATCGCGCCGCGCACGTTCCGCAAACAAGCCGGGATCCTTGGCAAATATCTGTTTCCCGAGATCGGGACACGACCCGTCTGCTCTCTCGCACCTCAGGAAGTAATCATCTTGCTGAAGAGGCTCGAATCGAAGGGCCTCTACAACACGGCACATCGCGCCCGGCAACTCTGCGCCCGGGTCTTGCAGTTTGCGGTGGTTCGCGGACTTGCCACGACCAACGTCGCTGACGCCGTGCGAGGGCTCCTTGAGCCACTCCGTCATCGTCCGCGCCCTGCGATCATCGATCCGGTACGACCCAGTTTGTTCGCGTCATCGAGAGCGGCCTTGGCGGGACTGCGCAGAACTTCGACACGATCAGCTTGCACACCCTTCCAAACCCGCGCGGCCCCGAAATTCTCTGGCCAGACCTAGCTCCGGAAGAGCTGGAAAAGAGGCAACTGGAGCGCGAGCGGATGGCGCGTGAGAACCCCGCGTACCTAGCGTTGGACGCTGATGAGTGTGGTCGCGTTGGCGTAGTTGGAGAGTCGATAGCCGTGCCGTTCGTCGGCGGTGTGGCTGCGAGTTTCGTTCTCGCTGCGACACTGCGGCTGCCCCACGGAGGCCCGGCATACACAGACCTCAAGCTCTCTCTATCCTCCCCTGAGCGCTGCGCCGTCAGCGGTCGGGGGCAGTACAAGACAAGCGACCTGCCGGGGATGACTTACTCACCCACCGACTTCTGATGGCCACAGGCCAGCGCAGCGACCGAAGGTGAGAGGCATTTAGCTGAGGAATTGGAATCGCGGCGGCAATAGACGCCCGAGTGCGTCAGGCCGAAGGAAGCAATCGGGCACTTTCAAGGTGGACGAGCTCGCACTTGAACCAGCTATCCAGGCGCTCGGCCGAGCCCGGGACCATGGCGGAGAGACCGGGTATGGCCGGTTGACCAGACTACTGTATACAAGTACAGTCCCACGAGTGGGCACCGCGACCAGCATCGAATGGACCGATTCAACGTGGAACCCGGTGTCCGGGTGCTCCAAGATAACCCGCGGCTGCGATCACTGCTACGCCGAGCGCATCGCAGAGCGCTTTCGCGGCGTCCCCCACCATCCCTTTGAGAATGGATTCGACCTCACGCTGCGCCCACACAAGTTACGTGAGCCTCTCTCCTGGCGTGCCCCACGGCGAGTGTTCGTCAATTCGATGAGCGATCTCTTTCACAAGGAAGTCCCGAAGGACTTCATCGATCGGGTGTTCGAAACAATGGAGCACGCCCACTGGCACGTGTTCCAGGTGTTGACGAAGCGGAGCTCTCCGATGCGGCGCTACGTGAACGACCGGTACGCCACTGGAGCGGCGCCTCCTAATATCTGGCTCGGTGTATCGGTGGAGGATCGGCAGGCGCTGGTTCGTCTGAGGCATTTAAAACAGGCACACGCGAGCATTCGGTTCGTCTCCTTTGAGCCGCTACTGGAAGACCTGGAGGCGCTCGATCTGTCGGATGTTCACTGGGCGATTGCCGGTGGCGAGAGCGGCCCGTCAGCGCGGCCGATCAACAGAGAGTGGGTGCGGTCTATTCGCGATCAGTGCCGAATGCAAGGGGTGGCGTTCTTCTTTAAGCAGTGGGGCGGTCGGACGCCGAAGGCGCGCGGGAACCGACTCGATGGGCGCCGGTGGCAGGAGTATCCGCAGGTCGCAATTGCGTAGTGGCTGGTTGGAAGTCAGCGCACTTCAAACGACAACATAACGCATGGACCGCAACGAGCTGATCCCCTATGCCGGTCGGGAACAGGCGTGGGTCAAGCATTTCCTGCTAGAGTCTTACCTGGCGCGAGTGGTCATGATCACGGCGCGCAGCAAGTATCAGCGCATCGCGTATGTGGATGCCTTCGCGGGCCCGTGGAAATCAGTACAGGAGGACCTGAGCGATACCTCGTTCTCGAAAGCGATCGAGGTGATGGAGAGCTGTCGAGTGACACTGGCACAGCGATTCGGTCGATCTGTCTCGTTCCGCGCACTCTTCGTTGAACGCGATCCGGAGCGATATGCGCGGCTGAAAGCATTCGCCGAGAGTCGGTCGACGGCTCAGATCGAGATCAGGGCGGTCAATGAGGACTTTGCGCAGTCGGCGGGCACGGTGACTGCGTGGATTCGGCCCCACGAGATGGGCTTCGTCCTCGTCGATCCGACTGGCTGGAAAACAGTGGTAGCGCCGGCAACGCTGGCTCCCCTGCTGCGCAAGTCGAACGTCGAGCTGCTGATCAATGTGATGTGGAACTTCGTGTCGTTGGCGACCGGGCATGCCACGCAGCAGGAAAATCTGCGCGAAGTCTTTGGAAGTGAACTGGACAGATTGATCGGCAGCGCCTTGGGCGGCTCGTACAAGGCCGAGAAGTTCATCGCGCTTACGTCGAAGGCTTGAGAGGGACTGCTGGCATGACGGAGAGCCGCACAAGACTGCGGACCGCATGGTTCCCGGTGGAATTTCCCGATGCGGATCGGGTGTTCTACTACCTCGTGTACGCAACCCACCAGGTGAAGGGAATCATTACGTTCCTCGAGGAATCGGACCGTGCGCGTGAGGGGCAACGTGAGATGAAGTTCGCACTGAGCCAAGCGCAACGGGAAAAGGACTCGGGGATCTCCGATTTCTTCGGGGATGAGCTGAATACGGAGCCCAAGCCCGACGCCGTGGCGAAAGCGGCTGCCCGGGCACAGTGGCTGGCGATCTTGCCGCACGCGGGCTCGCAGATCCGGGTGGATGAGCCCGTGATTGTAGAGATGGCGGAGAACGGCGGTTGCCTAATTTCTCAGCTGCAGTCATCGCTTCGCGAGTTCATCGAGGAGGGGGTCCTAAGCAACCTGCATGCGAAGAAGTTGCGCAAGAAGAATGTGGTGGACTATCGAGCGGGTGAAACGGTCAGGCGACTGAAATGACTGCCCCAAGCGCCGTAGCTTCCGCGCGGAATCACCACTGGATATCTCAACTGTACCTCGCGAAATTCACCGAGGCGGGCCACAAGAAGTCGAAGCTGTGCGTATTCGACTTGCAGGAGCAACGGACGTACCGAACGCGCCCTCGCAACGTCTGCGCCCAGCGGGACTTCAATCGAATCATCTGCGAATCGCATCGGCCCGACATAGTCGAGACGTCACTCGGTTCGTTTGAGAGCGAAGTTGAGAGTGCATTGACAAAGATCATCGAGAAGCCAGACGCCTTCTTCGGCGAAACTTTGCGGCACAGGGTGCTCAAGTTCGTGTCTCTCCTAGCCGCCAGGAGTCCTCACGCCCGCAACCGGATGGGTCGCTATGTCGGTGACAGGCTCCTGGAAGAATATGGTCGGGCAACGGACACACCCGAGAAGTTCGCCGCGGCCGTGGCGGGTGCACAGGCGGCAGTACGTTCGCCCAAGAGCTCGGCACTAGACTTCGAACGTCACCGCGCGTTTCTTGCAAACCGGCGCTTCAGGCTTCTGTTTCATCGAAACTTCCTGATCACAGGAGAACTGCACGCTGCCGATCGCATATACCGGCGACTCACGCAACGTTGCTGGCTGCTGCTCGAGGCTTCAGCAGACAGCGGCGGGTTCATCACGACGGATAGCCCTGTGGCGCTGTGTCCCTCTGACTCCGGTTTCACACTCCCGGACAACTGCTGGGTTTTGCCTCACGCAATACGATGGTTCTCTTTCCGCTCTGCCCTACCCTGCTCGCAGTGGGCACTTGTGAGGGTCGCCAGGGATCGCCGGAGCTGGACGTGAGCTGCTCGGAAGCCTGAATCACACGCTGCTGACGCGCTGCCAGAAATTACTTTTCGCGCCTCATGAGCGCTTTGGGGTGAGCCTCGGATCAGGCCAATACGCGATCGGCGCCCATGTGTTAGGAGTGTTCACTCGGCGGTATATGGTGCAAAGTTCGAGTCCCATTTTGGAGCTGACAGTGGCGACTAAGATTCGGTAACGTGGATCCGCGTAGGCTGCAATTTCTCGTTCAAGGACGTCCAGTTACATCCAACAACAGCCAACTGCACTAGAGGGTAAGGTAGCGGGCAACTCTGTGGGTTCTTGGAAAAAAACTCATCGAATCAAATTCTTGGCTGCCGATTTGGATCCTCTCCCGGGCACCAGTTGAAACAAATCAATAGTAATCAATAGCTTATATTTCCTAGTTCCTAGTAGCGCGACACGTTAGTTACGAAACATAATGGCGACCAAGCTTGCGGTCCGCGTCCCGGCGCGTAAACCCCCACTCGATGCCGCATCGAGCGCTGTTGCGCCGTCTCTGCCAAGCGGCCACCTCGCTGATCAAAGTGGCCTGCTCTGCGGCACAGCGCGCCAGGCATTGGCGCTGCATCACTGCGATTTCTATCTCGGCCGTGTTCAACCAGCTTGCATGCTTGGGCGTGTAATGGAACTGGATCTTGCGCAGCAGGTTCGCCGCCGTCTTCAAACCGAGCACTTCCTGGAAGCTGTCGGCCAAGTGGGTGTTGAGGTTGTCCATCACCAGGTGAACCTTGCGGGCGTGGGAGTACCCGCTGCGCAGCAGCCGGCACACGAAGGCCACGAAGTCCACCTTGGTGCGCCGAGCAGTGACCTGCGCGATGCGGCGTTGACCGCGGGGCTCGACTGCCACAAAGATATTGCAGGTACCGGCCCGCTGGTACTCGTAATCCTCTCGTCTGATCGCAGCTGCGGGCTTCGCGGGCAAGGCAGGACGGGTTTCGCGCAGCAATTGCTTGCTCTTCTCGTCCAAGCAGATCACCGGCTCGCATGCATCGTAGGGCCGAGCATACAGCTCCAGCAGCCCGTACATGCGCCTGCGATACTCTGCGGTGAGCTCGCCAATACACCACATCAGCTTGCGCCAGGGTTTGAGGAGGTTTTTTTTAGGCTTCGCCGGATCGTCTCCCGGCTGATCGCCTTCATCTCGGGGCGCCGCCGCGCCGCTTCCGTGAGCAGCGCTATCGTCCAGCGCTGCGCACCCGCGGGAGGACTCGAACAGGCCAGGGCGCTCACCTGCGCCTCGACATCCGCCTCATACTGCTTGGGCTTACCAGATCGAGGCTCGTCATGCAGCGCGAAATCCACACCGCCCTTCAGATACGCTGCACGGGTGCGCCACACCGCCGTGCGGCCCACGTGCAGTACTTGCATGATCAGCGGCTCGGGAACCTTACGATCCAACGCCGCCAGAATGTGCGCCCGATTGAATTCTCGGGCCATATGCAGGCCCTTGGAGCGAAACTCATCCACGATCCGACGGTCCCGCTTGTTCAAGCTCAGTTCTGTCTGTCGCATGCCTGACGCCTCTGTGTATCCCGGGTCTGCGCATTTTATATGTTCCGTTATTTAACTGTCACGCTACTAGGAGCGGCGCCTTCAGTAGCGTGAGGCTCATCAGAACGGCCGTTCGCATGACCCTGATGCCCCAGCTAAAAGCGTAAATGGAACTCCAGCCACACGGTGCGGGGTCGTACGACATTGCGAAATGCGAGTGGGTCCGGCAGCGTCTGAACTCCGGTGCCGCCGCTGACGCCCGTGTCGCTGGTGAGGTTCGTGCCAAAAAGCCCCAACGTCCATTTCTTTCCGCTGTCGAGCGTGATTGTCGCGTTGAGGGTTTTGACGTAAGCGTTCGGTGCGGTCAAGACCGTACAAGACCGTACGCTTACGCTGCCAACGTGTCACTCGGCGCTGATCCAGGCGCGACCGGATAATCCAGTGAACAACCGGGGATGGCGCCGAAAGCGCAACGTGGACCATCTGTCAGAGACTCGGGGTCATCTCCAATAGTGCTCGTCGCGACGACGCCGCTCATTCATTCCAGGGATTGAGAACTTCGATGCCACATCCTTCGAAGTCCCTGACGTTTCGAGTGGCGAGAGCGGCCCCGTGGGACCGAGTAATTGCGGCGATGATGGCATCAAACTGACTAATCGGGCGACCGGCGGTTCGCCTGGAAGAACCAATCTCAGCGTAGTGAATCGCCGCCTCGCTGTCGAAACTCAGTACCCTCCCCTCGAAATCAGCACCGAATATCTCCTCTGCAGCCGTCCACAGCTTCGTTCGTCGATTGCCCTCCGGTAAGAGACGTATTCCGTAGAGAATCTCACCCTCCGTAACTGCGGTGGTGAAGATAGAACTGGCCGGCTGCTGCTCGAGCCATTTAAGCACCGTTGGTTCAGGGGTTGGTCGGAGGACCTCAGAGACGACGTTGGTATCGAGAATGATCATTTCTCGAACTTAGGCGGATCCCGCATTGGCTCGCGCGGTGGGATCTCAAGGTCAGCTCCTCCGCTCGACTCCAGACGTCGCCTGATTGACTTCACAAGGCTCGTGGTCCGTGAGCGAGCCGTCGACAACGCCGATTTGAGAATGTCGCGTGCTTCTTCTTCCATGGAGCGGCCATGCTTGGCTGCCTGAACGCGCAGTCGGGCCTTGAGCTTTTCGTCGATGTCCCGAATGGTCATGCTGGCCATGCGACCTTTCTCCAATCAATGATTGCATTTTAGTCAATGATTGCAGACCCGGCAATGGATGAGGCTCCACGAGGCCTCGCGAATGGTAAGGGAATCCCACGCCAGCCCAGACATTGCTGGGTAACTTATCGGGTAAGCGCGTTTTGGCTGGAAAAGCGAATCAAATCAGTCAAGTAGATACGCTGCAGGTTCGAGTCCTCTCCCGGGCACCAGGTTCATTTTATTCATATTTTTCAATAACTTCCAGATTCGAGACAGAACTCGAACTTTCGCGCGCTTCTTAGATGATTCTTCTGCAGGATCGCAGGAGGCGCGCAGAGCGGCGATCACGAGCGGAAGCCCTCAACCAGCGCCTCTGAGGGAGCCTAGCGGAGCACCTGTAGCGGGTAAATCAGCGGGTAAAAATCAGTTCGGTTCCGGAAGGTTCGGTTCCGGTGAGACACCCCGCTACTCGCGCACACCACCGCAGAGAGCGAGAATGGCAAATCAAAGTAATTCCGAACGGGGCGAATTAATAGGGACGCCGTTTACGCGTTCAACCGCGGCGGCCAACTCTTTGTAGGTTTGGGTCCGACCCGCGTCACTCAAATAGCATCTGCATACCCGAAACCCCTGGAGTAGATCGTGGAAGCCATGGGGTCGCACGGCAACTTGGCCAGGTCCTGGGACGATTTCGAGCGCTAGCGGCGGTCTCCGTTGCCGCCGCGCCAATGTCGTTCGCCAGGTGCGAACGTACGAAACGCAGGGCGCTATGAGAACGGATTGAGAACGGGGACCCCGGTGTCGGCGTAGTGGGAATCGTTACGAGTGACGACGGTCAGGCCATAGAGCAGCGCCGTGGCGGCAATCTGCTTGTCGAGTGGGTTATGCGGATTGGGCACGCGCAGGCGGCCCCAGATGTCGGCAGCGTCCTCGTCGAATGAAAGGATGGAATCGGCATAGTTGGCAACTACGCGTTGCAACCAGCGCTCGAGGAGCCGGGCCTGGGGTTCGTCGCCACGATGGCGGATGCGCTCGACGCCCTGCCTAAGCTCTCCGAGGGTGATGACGGAGAGGTGAACGGCAGCGGCGTCAGCGGCGACCTTGTCGAAAAATGCGCGGACGCCGGGATTGGCGCGCCCGCCCTTCCTGGCCTCGCTGATGACGTCCGTGTCGAGGAGATACACGATCAGCTCCGGGAATCGTCTTGGACGCGCTTGAAGTCCTCGTCCTTGCCGACATTAGGAATAGCGGCGAGAACTTCGGCCAGGGAACGCCGGCGGGGTCCGCGGAGAACTGTCTGGAGGATTTCGCGATGCTCCTGCTCGGCACTGCGGCGATGCTTGGCGGCGCGGCGCTTGAGCTCCTTGACGAGATCCTCGGGGAGATTGCGGACAACGAGCTGGGCCATGGACGAGCTCCGATAAGGTGCTATCAATGATATCATCGCTGGGCCGGCGCAACAAATCCGCGTGGGACCAGACGAAGTGGATCGTCGGGTCACTCCTGACACGCGGCTCCCCAGAAAGCACCTGCGGTTCCGCCACCGCAGGTCAACTCCGGAAGATGAAGTACACGCACACGCATATAAAAGCGCTTGGGGCGACGGAAGTGGCACCCGTCCTGGCGAAGAAGGTTTGGCTCGACGGGCCTGGCACCGGGCCCACCGCCCCTAGGGCAGGCAGTGATGGCGATGTGATGGAAGGAGTTCGTACGCGGGCACTATCGCACGGCTGAGAACGGGTTGTCAGCCCTCATCAGCCGGTCAATCAGTGACTGCAGCGCCGGATGGATCGGGATTCGACGCACGGCCGCTGCCGTCTTTCCCTGCCTGACGACTAGCCCACCGTCCTCGGTCACGTCGGAGACGCTCGGCCGAGCGATCTCCTTCCCGTCGCATTCCCGTGTATGCGCCGACTGCCTGACAGCGGCCATTGGCGCTCCTTTTGCTCCAAGGTTTGTTTGGTCACGTGCGGCGCCCTCTCATCCAGGTACGTCCGGATTGTTTTTGAAATTACATATACGCGTCCGCCAGACAACGCTCGTCGCGCCAGAACCAGCGTTCTCTCAACAATCTGTGCCGGAGAAACTCCAACTGCTGGTACCTGGGCTTCGAGTTCGGTACTTTGTTCAGTGATCTTAGGGCGCAGCCGAGTCGCGTAACGCAGTTTTGTCCTACTTGACATACGTACATTTTGTATTACACTCCGTGTTACAGTGCGAAATCTGGTGGGCGTATGGATGATCAAATTTCCTTTTCTCTCCGCATCCCCAAGACCTTGGCAGCCAGTATCGAGGCCACTGCCAAGCGCTTGGGCGTAAGTAAATCCGAGTACGCGCGTCGTGCTATGGAGGAGTTCGAGGAGCGTCTGATGCAGGAGCGCATAGCTGAGCTCTCACGCCGGCTTGCCGCCCATAGCGCTTCCGCCGCCGGGTCCATGGAGAACAGCACGTCGGACGGCCTTGAATGACCAAGGCCGTTGTTCGACGTGGCGAGGTCTGGGCCGTCGACTTCGAGCCTCAAACGCACCGGCAGGAGCCTGGCAAGAAAGAGCGGCCGGCACTCATAATCCAAACGGACGCGCTCAACAAAGCCGGTCATCCGACGACCATCGTCATTCCAGGCACCAGTCAAGTGGACCCGCTGCCCCCAGGAGATCACTTCCCGCTGCGAGTTCGCATTCAGAAAACGGCTGATTTGAAGCACGATACGGACTTGCTCATTGACCAGGTCCGGGCCGTCTCCAACGCTCGATTCATGTTTCGCTATTGCACGGTGACATCCAACCTCCTGAAAAGAGTTGAGGAGGCTCTACGGATCTTGACTGGTCGCTGACGCGCCACCCCGCATCCAATTTCGACCGAAGTGTTGGAAGGCGTTCCTCGATCGCTCCTCCATCAGTCGGCCTCAGCGAGGCGCCTCATCTGCGGGTGCGCGAACTCCTCCACCAACAGCTCTGCATCGTCTCAAGGACCGAGGCGACGTGTGTGGAATCGCGTGCGTGATGACGCGCGATATGTGCGGAAAATTCCTGTACCCAACAGTCGCCAATCGGCCTACAACCGGCCGTGGCCAGTCATTGCTCAGGTATCCAGTAAGCGGACACTCGACGCTAGTGCCCCGCACCGCTCGCAGTTGTATGCGCACGCGCTCGTCCTGATCAGCCGAAGTCCCACTCACCCCAAAGTGGCGGCGGCCGACCGGGACCGCGCCTAGAATCCACGCGTGGAAGCGATTCAGAATGGGGTCCCTGTGGACCAGCCGTCCACGACACGGGGCGCCGCACGGTATCCCGATCGGCTGCTGTACGCGCTGTGGGCCCTGTTCTGCGTGATCATGATCGGGGTAGCCGTACGCGATTACTACCGTGGCGGCGGCCAGAGCCTGTGGAAGCCCCTCCTCTGGGAGGGCAGCTCAATGTCGTTCGCAACGCTGCTGCTCGCTCTGCAGCGCACAGTCGCTCGCCGCAGCTATGACCGCTGGCTTGGCCAGCCGATAAAATGGTTCGGACAGCATCTGAAATGGTTTCCGCTGTGCCTGCCGGCGTTCCTGGTTGTCGTGTACGGTGTCCGCGACGGCGTGTATGCGCTGCTGGGCGAAACCTACGATCACGACCCATGGGTGGTTCTGGTCCCCTACGAAGCCATCAAGCTATTGCTGTTCACGGGGCTCTGGCTCGGCGTCATCTTTGCCTTCGACTCGTTCGCACGATGGCATGCACAACAGCGACATCTGCTGGACCTGCAGCGCGCGCTCGCTGAATCGCGTCTAGCGACGCTCAGCTCGCAGCTGCGTCCGCATTTCTTCTTCAACTCTCTGAACACGATCTCGGCACTGATGCACATGGACGTGGAGCGCGCCGACCGTCTACTGGCCCGCCTCGGGGAACTGCTGCGCGCCAGCCTGCAATCGAGCGGCCAGGATCTCGTACCGCTGGCCGAGGAGCTGCGCCTGCTGGAGCTCTACGCGCAGATCATGCTGGAGCGGTTCGCGGATCGCGTGACGGTCGAGTGGCGAGTCGAGGACGCGGCATTGAAGTTCGGTGTTCCCCCCATGCTGATGCAACCGCTGCTGGAGAATGCATTCAAGCACGCCGTCGAGCGGGGGCGAGAGAAGGTCTGCATCGAGATCGCAGCGGTGCGCGAAAACGACGAGCTCGTGCTCTCCGTTAGAAACAACGGGTCGTCGCTGCCTCCGAACTGGCGCGATGGCGTTGGCCTGCGAAACTGTCGCGAGCGGCTGCAGGTCATCTACGGCGCAGCGGCTGTGGCCCGCCTGAGCGAGAGCGCCGCGGGCGTCCAGGCCCTGGTGTCCCTGCCCTGTCGTGAGCCATCCGCATGATTCGCGCGCTGATCGCCGATGACGAATGGGCTGCGCGCGCCAAGCTTGAACTGTGGCTCCGGGAGCAGGGCGACATCGAGGTCGTTGCGCAATCCGAGGACGGCATTCGCGCCGCCGAGGCTATTTTCAGGCACGGGCCCGACGTGGCCTTCCTCGACATACAGATGCCCGGACTGACCGGCCTCGAAGTAGCCGCCCAGCTCGAGCAGGACGATGCGCCGTTGCTCGTCTTCGTCACGGCCTTCGATTCCCACGCCATCCGCGCGTTCGAGCTGAACGCTGTGGACTACATTCTGAAGCCGTTCGACAAGGACCGGCTCCTCCTAACGCTCGCACGCGTGCGAGGGCGCACACGCGACCCGAAGGCGCGCGCCAGCGCAATCGCGACCGCCCGAGCGCAGACACATGCGAGCGAACGACTGCTCGTCCCGAACGGCGAGGAGCTGCAGCTCATCGATACCTCGACCATCGAATGGATCGAAGCGGACGACAACTACGTGCACGTGCACACGCCTGTGCGCAGCTACCTGCTGCGCAGAACCCTGCAGGATCTGCTCACCCAGCTCGGGGAGCGCCGGTTCGCGCGCATCCATAGGTCCGCGGCAGTCAATCTCGCGGCGATTCGGGCGCTGGCACCTTTGTTCAAGGGTGATCATGACGTGCACCTGCGCAGTGGCAAGACTCTGCGCCTGTCGCGCCGTTACAAGGACGCGTTGTTTGCCCGCATGCAGCGCTGACGTCCCGCTTGCCCCGGCGGGGACTCCGATGACCCCCGAATGGCTGCAACCGCTCGTGTATGGCGTGATGCTGCGGACCCCGGCAGAAGAGGACGGTCACGGTCATGCAACAAGATAGTCGCTACGACTTCCTGGGACTGGTGCTCACGGTTTGGATTGCCTGTGCACCTTTTGCGAGCGCGAGCAGCGTCGCGGGCGAGTGGCCCAATTACGGCAACGATGCGGGAGGGTTGCGCTTTTCCCTGCTGACTCAGGTCTCACGCGAGAACGTCTCGGAGCTGAAAACGGCGTGGGTCTTCCACACCGGCGATATCTCCGACGGAAATGGTCGGCGGCGCAGCAGTTTCGAGACGACGCCACTGTTCGTGGACGACACGCTGTACCTGACTACGCCGTTCAACCGCGTGATCGCGCTTGATCCGGCCACCGGTCAGCAACGCTGGGCATACGATCCCAAGATCGATCAGACTTGGCAGTCGGGTGACGGGCTGATCAATCGTGGCCTGGCGACCTGGGTTGATTCCAAACGAGTCGTCGGCGCTCCCTGTCGCCGGCGCCTCTTCGAGGCGACCATCGATGCCCGCCTGATCGCGGTTGATGCCGCCACGGGCCGCGCCTGCTTCGACTTTGGCAACAGAGGCGAAGTGAGCCTGCGCGATGTGCCTGGCTTCCACGCCGGCTGGTATCACATGACCTCACCACCCGCCGTGGTGGACGACATTGTCGTGGTCGGCTCGTCGATCGATGACAACACTCGTGTGGATATGCCCCGCGGAGTCGTACGGGCGTTCGATGCCCGCACGGGAGCACTCAGGTGGAGTTGGGATCCGATTCCGCCGAACGCCGGGAAATCTCGCTCGGGGGCCGCCAATGCATGGTCCATCATGACGGTGGACCCCGAGCGGCACTTGGTCTTCGTGCCCACCGGCAGCGCGAGTCCCGATTACTTTGGCGGGTTGCGGCCCGGGGATGACAAGTGGGCCGATTCCGTCGTGGCGTTGCGCGCGGGTACCGGAGAGCTGGCTTGGGGGTTCCAACTCGTCCACCACGACCTGTGGGATTTCGACGTGGCTTCTCCCCCGCTGCTCGCAACGTTGGAGCATGAAGGCGTAAAGGTTCCCGTGGTCATTGCTGGTGACAAGAGCGGGTTCCTGTACGTTCTAAACCGTGACACCGGCGTACCGGTGTTCAAAGTAGAGGAGCGGCCTGTACCCCGGAGCGATGTGCCAGGAGAGGTCACCTCGCCGACACAGCCCTTTCCGGTAGCACCGCCATCCCTGGCGCCGCAAGAGCTCGAGATCTGGGGCGCAACGTCCGCGGAATACGAGGCCTGCCGCAAGCAAGTGCAGGGGCTGCGCGCGGAGGGCGTGTTCACGCCTCCTGCCATTCGAGGGACCGTATCGACCCCCGGGAATTTGGGCGGCCTGAACTGGAGCGGCTATGCCTTCGACCCGCATCGCGGGCTCCTGATCGCGAACAGCAACAATGTGCCGTTCGAGGTGCGGCTCGTACCTCGCGATGATGCCCACCGCTCGGCATCGGAACTCATCCAGGAACACTCAGAATACGGAACTCAGACGGGATCGCCCTACGTGATGTACCGGCGGCCGTTGATCTCGCCTGAGAATCGCCCATGCGTTCCGCCGCCCTGGGGCACGCTGACCGCTGTCGATATGGTTCGTGGGACAATCCGTTGGCAGGTGCCGCTCGGCACATTCAACCTGGCGGGTCCGAATGGGGCACCTGGCACTTTGAGCCTGGGCGGCCCGATCGTAACCGCCGGTGGCCTGGTCTTCGTCGCGGGCACCTTCCATGATTCCCATTTTCGCGCGTTTGACATCGAAACTGGGCGAGAGCTTTGGAGTGCGGATCTGCCCGCTCCCGGACATGCCACACCCATGACCTATGAATTCCACGGAAAGCAGTACGTGGTGATCGCCGCCGGAGGGCATGCGAAATTCACGGAAGAGCCGCAGAGCGATGCTGTTGTGGCGTTCGCGCTGCGATAGCGGCCCCGCAGTTCTGAGCGACGGCCCAGGATTGGAACCCCAGGCGTAGCTCTCAGGTACTCGATGGGACGCGAGTCGGCAGAGGCTGCGATGTCGGATTCCAGCGGCCAGTCACTCGGATCCTCGCTCAGCTAACGGCGCTGACGTTCGCCGCGAACAAAGCGCTTCACCAGCGATCCGACCCGCCATCTCAATCGACCGTCGCTCTGTTCATACGGTTCGCGGGCCTGCCCATTCTGGTTGTGGAATCTGCGCCGCGATCCTGCATCGACCGCAACAGCGCAATCGCACGGCCTTTCTCGGGATACTGCCTATTTAGAGTGTTCCGGGCATTGTAACGACCTTTTCGGTGAACCGTCTCGCATACTGGGCGGGCGTCAGCCCGCTGAGGACTCGTTTGGGTCGCTCCTCGTTGTACTCACGACGATCGCAGCGTCGCGACACGCTCGTCTACAACACTGGGGAAATCTTCGTAGAAAGGGTACACATGATCGGTGATCGACCAAGATACGGCACAGGTGGCTGGTTGATTGCCTGCCAGGATCTATCGATACGGCTTGCAGGGCTTTCCACCGTGTGCTTAAACCTGCCTCGCCACGAGCAGGAGGCCGCGCGCGGTCGGCCGTTCTCTGCGTGTTGCCGTCCGCGGCCTCTGCTCCCCCACGCGAGATCGCGCGCAAGGTGCTAACATCCGATCGTGCATAGGTGGCTCGAAAGCTCGAAGGGCGGCAAGTGGTGAGGATCTGCGCCACACACGGCGAAACGACGATTGCGGAGGTCTATGAGCTGGTGGCAGCGCTCGAAGCTGCGCGCTGACGCCGCCGGGATGCCTTCGGCGCAGCAACGCCCAGAGGAAGACCGAGCGAAAGGCTCAGCGAAAAATCTGGGCGAAGACTCACGGGAGACACTCGGCGAGCGGGCGAAGCGCCGACTTCTCGGCGCTCGATCCAGACGACTGTTTTTGCAGGTGGGCCTGCCCTGGGGCGCAGCGCTCCTCGTGGGTCTGATCTCGGTGTGGTACGCCGATTGGAGCGCGGACGCTTCCAACACCTTCCTCGCCTGGATCGCGGGTCGCTCCTGGCTTGCCTTCGTGATCACGCCGGCGCTGACCGTCCTGGCGCTGTTTCTCACCCAACGCTGGTTCACAGGCAGCGAGGGCAGCGGCATTCCGCAGGTGATTACGGCGCTCCATGCGTCGCGCCCGGAAGAGGAAGACACGCTGATGCGACGCCTGTTCGGCCTGCGAGTGATCGTTGGGAAGATCGGGGTTTCGCTGATCGGCCTGCTGGGCGGGCTCACCATCGGCCGCGAGGGACCGACGGTGCACATTGGCGCGGCGCTAATGGCGGAGATCCGGCGCTTCTACCCGCATCGCAACGCGCAACTCGAGCGCCGGCTCCTGCTGGCTGGCGCGGCGGCGGGGCTGTCGGCCGCGTTCAATACGCCGCTCGCCGGCATTATCTTCGCCATTGAGGAGCTGGCGCGGGATTTCGAGAGCCGCACCAACGGCATCATGATCACGGCGGTGGTGTTCTCCGGCCTGACTTCGCTGGCGCTCGCGGGCAACTATCTCTACTTCGGCCAGATCAACGTGCCGGACAACCTGGGTGTAGCGTTCGTCCTGCCGGTCCTGTTGTCGGCGGCGCTCTGTGGGCTTTCCGGTGCGGCGTTCAACCTGGCGCTGCTGCGGTGGCGAACGTGGATGCCGGACTGGCTCATCGCGCTGCGCGCGCGCAAGCCCTTACTGTATGCGGTGGTCATCGGGATCGCAGTGGCGGCGCTCGGGATCGGCACGCAGGGTGAGACCTGGGGCAGCGGCTACGACCAGGCGCGCCATCTGCTGACGGGCACCGCGCCGCTCTCGGAAGGCTATGCGATCACCAAATGGGGTGCCATGGTGATGACCTACATGGCCGGCATTCCGGGTGGTCTTTTCTCGCCGTCACTGTCGATCGGCGCGGGGCTTGCGCAGTGGGTGCACGCGGCGTTCGCCTGGGCACCGATGGCGGCGGTGATCGCGCTTTGCATGACGGGATATCTCGCCGCGGTGACGCACTCGCCCATTACATCCTTCGTCATCGTGATGGAGATGACCAACGGCACCGGTATGGTGATTCCGATGATGGCGACCGCGCTCGTTGCCTCGCGCATCTCGGCCTTTTTCACGCCGCCGCTCTACGAGGCTCTCGCGAAGGCCAACTACTATCACGTAGCTGCCCTGCCTACGGGGAGCTTCCTGCAGAAGAAGCCGGTGCCGCCTCCAGGCGCGTAAAGGGTCTCAGCGCCGCCGAGGTGTTGCGCCAAGCGTCGCCTCGCCACGTCGGCTACCCTCCCAACATGTACAAACTGCTCAGACCGGCCCAGAGCACAACAGTTTGTTTATGTTTTTGGACAAGCTTCGCGTGTCTGAGGCCGACATACGCTGTCTCGGCTTCGCGCAGTCGACTCCGAAATCCGATGCTAATTCGCTGATGCTGTTGAGATATCGGGAAAACGTACTCGACGCCTCCGCGTTCGGGTCCGTCGAACAGGTGCGCAAGATCTCTGAACCTGGCCAGCAGAGTTCAAGAAGCAATTGTCGCAACCGCGCTCAGAAGAAGCCATCCCGAAATGCGCTTAAGACCGCCTTGCGGTAAGCGAACGCCGCCTCATCCCGACGCGCCACGCCAACATCCTGCTGTGCCGTCTACACTAACCAAACACCGGCAAGGTCGCCAATTCCGTCGCCGGTACGGCTTCGAGCGGCAGGCCAGCTCGCTTCCAGGCCCGCAACCCTCCTTTGATGATCGAAACTTGAACCCCGCTCTTTTCCAGTTCACGCGCCACTCGGGTGCTGGTCGCCTCACGCACGCAGGTGCAGTAAACAAAAACGGGCTGCTCCGTCGGAAACTCCTCACTCGAACGGTGGAGCGTGTGAGGATCCAGTCTCCTTGACCCCCTGATTCGCGTTGCTCTCGGATCAAGGTAGCCATGACTGCGAACATCGTAGATACGCGCGCCGGCGTCCATTGCCCGCGCAGCTTCCGCAGGAATTGCGTAGGCAACGGCGCGTAACGCCCGTTCCCTGCCCCACCGCCACAACAGAAACGCTACATAGCCGGCCAACAAGCAGATGACCGCCCAACCCACTGCCCGGCCGAACGTCTGATAGCCTTTTGTGACCGCCTCGAGCGCCCCACTGAACACGAAGCCCACGGTGAAGTACGCGACAATGTAGAAAGCTGCGCCGACGAGGTCGAACCGCAGAAACTGCCCGATCCGCATATTCATGCAGCCGGCCAGCGGCGGCGCCATGGTGTTGATTCCAGGAATGAACTTCGCGATTACGAGAAGCGTGCGGCCACGACGAAAGAAGGCATCGGCCCCGCGCAGAATGCAGGATTCGGGGTTGAGCGAAAGGCGGCAAAGGACACCTAGCAACCACCACCCAGTATAGCGGCCGATAACGAACATGATCGTGTCACCGGCGACCATCGCCGCGAGAGCACCGGCAAGCACTGATGAGGCCTGCAAGGATCCCCGCGCGCTGGCGCCACCCGCCACCAGCAAGGCCAACGCCGCGGGCACGGGGAAGCCCACGGCCTCCAGAAATACCGCGGCGAAGACAATCGTATACCCGTGCGCAGCCAGGCCGGAAATCCAGGGTTCCATGCAAGCATCCGATGGCGATCGGGAGGTTTCAGGTCATTGCACCGGAACAAAGAGGATACGCCATACCGACATCCCTCGCCTGAGGCGCGGACACGGAATCATCCCCCACGAACCCAAGCCGTGCAGCACGGACGCGACGAGGTCCCGTTGGAGGGACATCGGCTTCCAGATTGAGTCGCGTGCGGACTGAGCGACCGCTTTCGACCCGAAGCGGACCTTCGCTACCGGCAAGAAACCTTTCGAGGACGCGCGATGAGCACTGGCTGATCGCAGAGAGGTCTCGGTGTGTGCCGGGGCGCAAGATCGGCCTCCAAGACTACTCAGTGGATCGACTCTGCGAGCCGAGCAAGAAACCGCTCACCGCATCGGCGAACTGCTGCGGCACTGTATCCATCGCGTTATGTTGCTGGCCTTTGAAGACCATCAGGCTGCGGTTTGGCAACGTCGCCAATAACGTGGAGATCGCCTGCTTCAATTGCGGGATGCCGGCCACGAGCCCGGCCCAGGACGATCGCGCTTTCATCGCCGTGAGCTCACTCGGGGTGATCATCACGATTTCTTGCATGAAGACGCGCTCGGCCTGGTCTCGGTCACCCGAGCGAACCAACTTCTGGATTCTGTCAATGACAGCTGAGTGGTTCGCATCTTGCACCGGGGGTTCATACAGAATCAGCTCGGAAATTTTGGTCGCAAGAAATGCAGCTTCCAAGGCACACACACCTCCATAGGCGTGGCCCATCACGGCCACGTCGCCTGGTTGGGAATTCACGACGGCTGCAATGTCTTCTGCTTCCTTCTGCAAGGAGTAATCGGGCGAATCTCCGCTTGCGCCGTGGCCACGTCGATCCATCGCACAGACTTTGAAGTGCGACGCAAATAGTGGAAACAATGGTGTCCAGCGACCGCGGTCTACGATTCATTCCGGGCACGCGTCTAATGCTTTGGCGATACGCACGATGTTACTCCGGCATGAGACCACCGTGGGGAGAACGGACGCCCCAGCCGAACAGCCGCTTTTGGCCGGTCAGGACCCGTGACCAAAAGATCGGCGGCGGGCCGATGTCGACCCAAAGCAGTCCGTTGCTGGTCTGGAGAGCGGACGTTCGAATTCGGATAGACTCCCGTTTGTGGTAATACCGGCGTGCAATCCTGTGCGGGCTAGAGTGAGCCGCGGGCTTGACGGAGGATGAACGGATGAAACGGGTTCTGTTGGTCGGCTTCGACCCGGCGATGGTGGACTTTTCGGATCCGGCGCTGCCTCCGGGCATGACCGCGGAGAAGATCCACGCGGGAGTCAAGCTCGCGCTCGATGATATGGGGGGGCGAGGCTGGCTTGCCGAGCACTGCTTTATCAACCCCGACGAGACCGCGGTTCCGACTGTGGAGCGTCGCCTGGCTAGTGGCCGCTACGACTGCGTGGTGGTCGGCGCGGGCGTCCGCCTGCCACCGAGCAGGCTGGCTCTGTTCGAAGCGGTAGTTAATGCCATTCGCCGCGCCGCGCCGCAAACGCCCATCGCCTTCAACACCCGCCCCGACGACAGCGGCGCGGCCGCTGCGCGCTGGATCTCAGACTTAGGCGCGTCGGCCGAGGCCGACTGACCGCTCCTGGCCGGAAGCGGCCGGATGGTGGAGGGCTGCTTTGTGCTCGTTTCGGTCATTCACGTCTCCCGGAAGCTGCCGGTCAAACGTTCGCAAGTAACCCCTACATGAACTCGCATCACGATACGCCTGTTAAGATGCCGGGGACTTTCAGGCCGTACTTGCTATACACGCGTTTTCGTTGGGGGTATCCAATGGCACTGGCAGAAACCGAACAACTCACTCGGATGATTGCTGGTGCGGCGCTGAGCCGCGCCATCTGCACGATCGGTGAACTCGGGGTTTCCGATCACATCGAGGCCGGCACTCCGCAACCGGCCAAAACACTCGCCCGCCTCACGGGGACACACGAGCGATCCCTGTACCGTTTACTGCGATTCACAGCCAGCTATGGGGTGTTTCGGGAAACGGGCGATCGCGAATTCGACCACACCCCGCTTTCTGCAGCTTTAAGAAGTGATGCTAAGGGTACATTCCGGCCTGCCGCACAAATGTTCCACCGCATGTTTACAGTATGGGACGGACTCGATCATTCCGTCAGAACCGGAGAATCCGGCTGTCTGAAGGTATATGGAGAGCCGCTGTTTAACTACATCGGTCGGCACTCGGATCTCGCCCCTCTCTTCGACGCCGGAATGACCGCGTTCCATGGGCACGAGACGGATGCGATGCTGGATGCCTACGATTTCAGTGACATCAAGACTCTGGCCGACATTGGCGGCGGCAATGGCTCGCTGCTCGCGGCGGTCCTGCAACGCTACCCGCACCTCCGCGGCATCCTTTTTGACCTCGGTCATGTGGTCGGTCGTGCACGGTCCGGGATGCAGGCGCTCGGACTAGAACAACGGTGCTCGGTGATCGAGGGTAGTTTCTTCGAATCGATTCCGACCGGCGCCGATGCCTACGTCATGCGGCATATCATCCACGACTGGACCGACGAGCAGTCCGTTCAGATTTTGAGCAACTGCCGCAAAGTGGTGCCGGCGGGCGGGAGGGTTCTGCTTGTCGAATTCACCGTGCCCACCGCCAACCATGCGTCGCTCGGCAAGGATGCGGACATGATGATGCTCACGTTTCCGGGCGGCATGGAGCGCACCGATGAAGAATATCGGGCGTTGTTCGAGCAATCCGGATTCCGGCTGGCCAAGGTGACGACGACGAAATCTGCGGTCAGCGTGATTGAGGGAAGACCGGCTTGACGCGCGGCAGGTGACTGACGACGACAGACTGCCGTCGTGAACGTCCGCTCGCGGGAAAACTAGCGAGCAAGGGCGAACGGCCGCTCCTGGCCGTACCTCGCCACCCGTGGCCGCGGGGCAGGTGGCGGACCCGAAGCGGTACCGCGCGAATTGGCGGGCTTTCGGCGAGATGATTGGCAAGCACCACGCGTCCCGTTCCCGTAAGTCATAGTGGCGGAGTGGCGCCGGTGGACTTTGGTGGAATCTGGCACGAACGGGCTGCGGCGGCGTGAATGAGCTTGACGGCTGCTTCCGCGGATGGTTTGCTGCGTCTGTAAGTGCGTGCCGGCGGTGACGGCCGCACACCCGCCGTCGAGAGGCGCTGCAGCGCGCATGCGGGTCGATAAGCGCGACAGTCGTTGCGTCGTCATCACGATCGATCCTGTGACCACCGAGCGCAACACCGCCATCTTGCGCGCAGTAGCTCGCGATCGTCAGGGCAGCCTCGGCGTCTATGGCTCGACGGTCGAGCCCGGTCGTGTGGCAGTAAACGATCTCGTGCTCCTCGCCGCGATGAGCCATGGAGGTTGAGAGTCATGAAGACATTGTTCTTTCGCTGCTGTTCTACCTATCTGATCGCCATATTCACCTTGATGGTTGCACCCCAAGCAGCCGCCCAGGTGAAGCCACTATTGAACAATCAAGTTGAGCTTCACGAGCACAGTAGCGCCGTCATTCAATCTGCATCATCAGACAGCCTGAAGGTCGTTCTACTTGGCACCGGTATGGGGCCGCGGGTCAACCTGCAGCAATTCGGAGCAAGCACGTTGATCGAGGCCGGGAGCGCGCGGTTGCTCTTCGATTGCGGGCGCGGTGTCCCGCTCGAGGTCTGGGGGCCGGAGGGTACGCGCGACATGATGGCTCACGTTCAGTAGGCGTTTGCCTTTGATATTCACATGCGCCGCGATGTGGACGAAAAAGCCCCCGGGGACGGCATCAAGGTGGTGACCCATGACATCAGGCAAGGCATCGTATTCGACCAACGGGGCGTCAAAGTAACCGCATTTCTGGTTGATCACAGCCCCGTCAAACCCGCTTTCGGACTACCGGGTCGACTACCGCGGCCATTCCACGGTGTTGTCGGGAGACACCCGTGTGTCCGAGAGCTGGATTCGGTATGCACAGGGCGTGGACGTCCTTGTTCATGAAGTGTTGGATGCGGACACCGTGCGAGCCTGGTTCCCGACCAACCATGCAGTGGCGGAAGCGATCCTCGCGAAACACACTACGCCCGAACAGGCTGGCGAAGTGTTCGCCCGCGTCAAGCCTCGATTGGCCGTCTACTCACACGCCCCCAACACCGAGAGGGTCATCACTGAAACACGGAAAACATATACGGGTCCGCTCCAAGGCGCAGAAGACATGCTCACGATCGAGATCGGAGAAGAAATCGACGTTCGGCGCTTTGTCCGGTGACTCCAGCGACAGGAGTCATCCGTTCGAAGGTAGACGTCGAGGCAGGAGCATCATCGCCATGCGAGCTCCTACCTGAATCCACCAGACGTGACGTTAAAGCAGCAGGGCTGGAGCCAGACCCCTTCCGCATAAGGAACCCAGAGGCGGTCGTCTTCGACGTTGATGTTGGCTATGAAGTGTTCGCGCTCCTTCGATTCGAATCGAGGCCGTCCGTGAAACTGTTAAAGGCAGTGATCGGCATATGTACCCCTTGTGTGAGTAACCGTTTGAGAAGCTCCGCGGCCCAGGAGCGGCCGCCGGTGGCCAGGTGACACGCCGGCTGCTACTTTGACAGGGCATCCACGGGCTGCCACATAAGACATAGGGGAGACGGATCATGCGCTGCAATTGCGAGAACGAAGGGATCGGTCGGAGGGATCTGCTGAAGTTCGGCACCGCGGGCATCGTCGCGCTCGGGCTCGGCCACGTGTCCTGGCAGGCGCGCGCCGCTGAAGGCGCGGCGACCGCGCTCTCCCCCGACGAGGCGCTCGCCAGGTTGAAATCGGGAAACACGCGCTATGTCAGCCATCCGGAACTCTGCTCGATCGACCTTGCGGCGCAACGTAGCGCGGTCGCGGTGCACCAGGCGCCCTGGGCGACGATCATCAGTTGCGCCGACAGCCGCGTTCCCCCAGAACTGATATTCGGCGGACATGGCGTCGGCGAACTCTTCGTTGCTAGAAACGCCGGTAATCTGGTCGACACGGCGACCCTCGGCACCGTTGAATACGGCGCCGCCGTGCTTGGCTCGCCACTCATCGTCGTCCTGGCGCACACCGGCTGCGGCGCCGTGAAGGCCGCGTGTGACGTCGTCACTAAGAACGCGACTTATCCCGGCGCGATCGGTCCCATGATCGAGCCGATCGTTCCTGCGGCGCTCGCCGTGAGGAGCGACCTCGGCGATTTCGTCAACAACGCAGCAAAATCAAGCGCCAAGCGGACCGCGGCGCGACTGACTGCGGCAAGCACAGTGATCGCTGGCCTCGCCGGCGCGGGGAAGTTGAAGATCGTCCCAGCGATCTACGACCTGAAGACAGGCACCGTTACCTATCTCGATTAAGGTGAGCCGCGCGGCGCGACGGTATTGGCGGCTGCACTAATCTGGTCCGACAAACTGAACGCGCGACACCGCGGCCGGAACGCCCGCAAACGGAGGACACAAACCGTGACCGGCCGCTTGCGACCAAATCTCGTGGCCGGCGCGTCGATGACCGCTTCTGGGTCGCAGCACTCACGCCGTCGGGTTATATTGCACGCCTTGGGTGGGCGGAGCTCCCTCGCGCCGCCTGCGCTGAGATTGTTGATCTTTTAGCCGCGCGATCCTAGCACCGCTTCTTTGGGGTGACGGGACCGGAATTCAAATCACGCGCTGTCCGCTCATTTCTCGAGGCGGTCGGATCAACGGGATGATTTCACGCTCGTTGCGCCGATAGACGCAAAAGTCCTCGCGATCGACGGGATGACCGGGTGCAGCTCGCTCATTCTGATCCTCTGATCGGGAACAGATCCGCAAGATCCGGCTTTCGGTCGGCCGTGGCAATTTGCATGAAGGAAACGCGCTGCGGTTGCGAACGCGTCCCCCAGTGTCTGGGGAGGAAAGCCTGCCGATCAACACTGGTTCAAGTCAGCGTGCGGAAGAAATCGCGGACATCCGTGATGATGGCCTCCGGCTCCTCCCAGGCGCCGTAATGTCCCCCCGCTGGCGTGACGCCGCTTCTGCTTGAGGTTGTAGTAGCGCTGGACCCAGCGGCGCGGTGCACTGGCGAACTCCTCCGGCAGCACAGAGATGCCAGTCGGAGCCTCGATCACGGGCATGCGCCCATACACCGGCTTCCAGGGGTTGTGCGCAGCTTCGTAGTAGTAGCGCGCGGATGTGCCATAGCTCTGCGTGACCAGTAGATCATGATTGTGGTCAGCAGATCGTCCTTGCTAAAACGCGTCTCGACGTCGCCGTGACAATCGCTCCAGCTGCGGAGTTTCTCGACGATCCAAGAAAGCAGTCACACCGGCGAATCATTGAGCGCCACCGCGATCGTCTGCGGCTTGGTGCTTTGCAGGGCCGAATAGGCCGACTCGGCGGCGAAGAAGTTCTGCAATCCTGTGGCTATGGACGCCTCGTCGGCGTCATAGTCTTCGGGCGCTGGCGCTCCGCCGGTGAACAGGTCCAGCGCCAGCATCATCGTGAAGTGCACCCCCATCACGCGGGCGGGATAGCGATGCCCCAGATCGGCCGAGATCAGCGCGCCCCAGTCGGCGCCGTGCGCGGCGAATCGCGGATAGCCCAGCTCTTCCAAGAGCTTTACCCAGAGCCCGGAAGTGCGCCAGAAATTCACACCGGGTTTGCGCAGCGGTGTGGAAAATCCGTACAGACGAGCTCGCAGCCACAGAGGTAGCTAATCCCCCGAACTTCCCCGATGGGCGGGTTGCCTGCCAGGGTCGTTGGTGAAATCATCACCTTACGGCCGGTACGAGCGTCGGCGCGCTGCGAGGAAACATGGGATCAGGGCGAAACATCAGCGTCGAGTCTGCCATCCCGCTGCATCTGCGCTGCCCGCGAACGCAGCCCTCTCGCATGCCAGCGGGGTTCGAGGCGCCATACGCCGCCTGGATGGCGCGCTTCGATGAAGGGGCAGCCCCGCTCGTTATGGCCTATTTCGGCGTCCAGCACCCTGAGTCGTTGCCGCCCGATGCGCTCGCGCGGATCAAGGCGATGCTACCGGCGCAGCCCGCGCCGCCCCACTGGATCGAAGCGCAGTGCCGGGATGGGGCCGGCTACGATACACGGATCATCATCGCCTACTGGCGCGACGCCAGGAGCTTCATCGCCTGGCGTCAAGCCAGCGGTTTCGATGCGTGGTGGACAGACCCGGCCCGCGAGGCCGAGCCCCTGGGCCGTTTTATGGAAGTCGTGGCGCCGCCCATGGAGAGACTCGAAGTCGCCTACTCCCCTCCGGAGCTGCCGGAAGGTGCGGGCAATCTACAGAGCCGAGTCAGTGCGTGTCCGGTCGCGGAGCATGCTTACTGGGGTAGCGCACGCGATCGAATTCCCGCCGCGCAGACTGATCCGCTGGATAACAGCGCCGGTACGCTCGCCCTGACTCGCGCAGGGGCACGCGTCCGGGTGGGACCTGGCCATAACGTCTGCATGATCCGTTCCGGTCAAGACTGGTCTGACACCGCGGGTGAGGAGCGAGCTACCTATCTCGGCCGTGTGCGGCCGAAGCTGATCGACGGCATGACCTATCTGCGCGATGAGGGTCTGCCGATCGGCTGCTTTTCGTGCCGCTTCATGCAGGTACTGGACGGCGCCGGCGCTGCCACTGAGAAGACCTTCGGCCAGGCGTATTTCACAAGCCTCAGCGCGCTCGAACATTGGGCCGAGCATCACCCGACGCATCTCGCGATCTTCGGCACGTTCATTCAGGAGATGGCGCCCCTGGGTGACGCGATGCAGCTGCGCCTCTGGCACGAAGTAATGGTCTTACCGGCCGAGGCGCAAAGCTTCGAGTACGTGAATTGTCATGATCGAACCGGACTCATGCGAGCTGCCGGCCCGTAGTCAATGGAGACGCGTATCGGCAGATAGCGGGCGCTACCAACTAACATCGCACAGCACTGCAACCGATGGGTAACTTTTGGGGTAACTCAAAGGTTTCACCGTGTTTACGCCTTGATTGCGGAAGAGTTTATCAAACGGGGCAAAGGGGTCCGCTAGGGCCGATTCTTTTCGAGGAATCGCTGCCGTCGATCGACGGCTCTCTTTTGGCCGGCCGCCGCACGTCGGTAGACGCTCAAGGCTGCGCTCTTGGCGGGTCCTTGAGGAGCGGTCATCATCCGCCGGAAGGCATCGCGCTCGGCTTCCAGCAACTGCGCGATCACTTGTTCGATGCGTTCGAGATCGGTGAAGAAATCCGCGCGCCTATTGCGTATCACGACTGTGCTCCTGCGGGGCCGGCTCGGCCCAATATAGCCAGCCGGTGATCGCGACGCACCAGGACTAGGCCGAAGCCCGTAACCACGCCAGCAGGCCCAGCGCGAGGAAGAAAGGCCTGAAGCCATAGCCAAACACGGCGATTGACATTTTGAACAATCTGCTGCGGCCGCATCAGCATATTGGCGTCGCCATAGGCCGAATCCGATTCCCTATTCCGCTGGCGTGGCAGCGCCTCGCGCCAAGGACTCGTCAGCGAGCTCCGTCGCGCGCACGCCCGGCAGGAGCGGGCCGATCTTCTTCAGGAAGTCCCAGGCCATCAGCAGCGCTCCCGCAGCGAATAGCACATCACCCGGAAGGCGCATCCATTGCCAGAAGAGGGTCTTGCCGTAGAACTCGGTACTGCGGGCGTAAGCGAGGCCATGCTCGAACACGGCATCGAGCTGCGCCCACCCGATCGGAAAGAAATTGAGCACGATCCAAAGTACGAGGCCCGCGTTATACAGCCAGAACGCCCAGATGCCGGCGCGTTCACTGAACGTCGCGCGCTCGCCGGCGGCGTAGCGGAGGCAGAAATAGATGAGCCCGACCGCCAGAAGGCCGAACGCGCCAAAGAGCGCCGTGTGCGCGTGGTTCAGCGTCAAAAACGTCCCGTGCTCGTAGTAGTTGACGAGCGGCGCGTTGAGCGTGCCCCCGCCGAACACGCCGGCGCCGACGAAGTTCCAGAAGGCCGCTCCGATGATGTACGTATAAGCGAGGCGATAGCTGAACTGCTCGTGCTGCCGGATCAACCGGTGGTGATTGATGGCATCGATGATGAGCAGCACAAGCGGCAGCACCTCGATGAAGGAGAACATGCTTCCCATAGGCACCCACAGGCTGGGGCCACCGGCCCAATACAAGTGATGGCCAGTGCCGATTACGCCGCCCAGGAAGATGAGGATCAGCTCGAAATACACCGCGCGCTCTGCGAGTCGCCGCGAGACCAGACCCACGGCCATCAACAAATAGGCGCTGATCGCGGCGGCAAAGAATTCGAAGGATTGCTCCACCCACAGGTGCACCACCCACCAGCGCCAAAAATCGGTCAGCGTGAAGGACTTCCCGATGCCGGTGAGCGGAATCATCCCGAAGGCGTACAGCAGCGCGATATTGATCGTCGAGGCCCAGATCAGGTTCTCGAGGCGGATGGCGCCGGACCAGAACTGGCGTGTGGCCTGCCGCAACGCCTCGCGCGTCGGCCAGAGTGCGCGATACACGAGCACGCTCCAGAGCAGCAGTCCGACGAAGAAGCCGATCTGCCAGAAGCGCCCCAGCTGGATGTACGACAGGCCCTGATTCCCGAACCAGAACCAACGGTCCTGGATATACCCTTTGATACCGAGATAGTTGCCGAGCAGCGCGCCCGCGACGATGAGCAGGGTAACCCAAAAGAGAATATCCACGAGCGTACTCTGTCCTCGCGCCTCGCGTCCGCCCGCAATC
Source organism: Steroidobacteraceae bacterium (assembly GCA_050738795.1). Lineage (GTDB taxonomy): Bacteria > Pseudomonadota > Gammaproteobacteria > Steroidobacterales > Steroidobacteraceae > 13-2-20CM-66-19. Next base: position 1,341 of record JBOIAD010000127.1, on the reverse strand, counting down.
GCGGGAGCAAGAAACAGCCCGGCGCCGATCCAGGAGAGTCCGATCCAGATGATGGGCGACTGAGTGTGTACGTCGCGCAGAAAATTGAACGGCAGGTAGTAGTTGATGTCGATGCCGTAGAAGCTGGTGCGATCATAATAGGAATGAGCCATGATGGTGCCGGCCGCAATCTGCAGCAGCAGTACCGCTGCGACCACGAGGAAATACTTGCCGATGCGCCTCTGACTCGGCGTGAGCGGCCCAAACTTGGCGAGCACCGGATCCATGGGGCCCATGTCGGGGTCATTCAGCCAGTACTCGTAGATAAACAGCACTACGCCAAACATCAGGAACGTGAAGCAGAAGCTGATCCAGGTCCAACGGAAGGTGTTGGTCGTCGGCGTATTGCCGACGCTGGGCTCATAGGGCCAGTTCTCGGTCCACGACCAGCTGACCCCGGGGCGGCGAGCTACGGTCGTGAGGGCCGAGTAGATCAGGAAGTCCGCGGTGTGCAGGGCATCCTGGCTCGAGAGACTGGAGGCCGGCGTCCAGCCGGCGGCGCGGTTGACGGTGGTGAGGCCAGACGCGAGGTCTCTTTGCAGCTTCACTATCGCCCCGGCCAGCGCATCCGGTACGACGACTTCGGTTCGAGTGAGGTCCACCTTCTGCAATTGCGCGCGCATGGCGCTGGTAACGGCCGCCTGCTGGTCGGCGGTCAGGGCTGAAAACGCGGCGCCGTAGCGTGCCTGCGCAATGCCGCTCTGCGTGAGGCTCGCCATGCGCACCAGTACGCTCGCGGTGTAGTCCTCGCCGTAATACGATCCCATGCCGTAGAGGCTGCCGTAATCCATCAGGTCGGCCTTTTGAAAGCCTCCTTTGCCGGCGATGACATCCTCGTTCGTGAACAGCGCCTTGCCGCCCGAGGTCACGAATCGGTCAGGTTGCGGTGGCGCACGTTGGTAGGTCTTGAGCGTCGCCAAAGCGAGCAGCGCGAAAGTGCCGACGGCCACGGCCAGCAGCACCCATTTGAGAACATTGCTGACTGGGTCCGGCTGAACTGGTTCAGCAAGCACGCTATCCGCAGCCATAGCTATTTTTCCCTTTGGGCAAGGAAAGAAACTCCCACGCAGACCGCACGAACTCGAGGCGGAGCGTATACGCTCTGTCGCCCGCGCGAAGGCGCCAAAGTCTGCGAACGACCTGACTTCGCTCCACTGCGCGCCAAGTCACGGGGATGTTAGCGCGATGAGAGAGGCGGCGAACCAGAGCGTCAAGGGCACGAGAGCCACCGCGATCACACGCACGAGCCACCAGGGTTCGACACCTTCTCTGGCGGAACCGAGCCCTTGAGCGCGACCGAGC
>JBOIAD010000126.1:0-10605 GCA_050738795.1 Steroidobacteraceae bacterium | reverse complement strand
CCTGGGTCACGTGCGCGCAGGCAGTCTGGCAGCCCATCTGTCAGCAGATGTTGGATCAAAATCGCAAGCTATTGAATTCTCAGGAGAAGATTGAATGGAAAGGGAGGGACTCGAAGGACACCCCTTGTAAATCAACAACTTACTGATCCAAAAAGGGCTCCAGCCCCCTGTGATCCCCCGGTGCCCCCCGATTTGCCAGCAGATTTGCCAGTGGCACTGGCGAGGCTCCGGACTAACACCGCGTAGCGTGAAGCGTGGGTACAACACAGCGCGCCATGCATTCACAGCACTCTTCTGTCGAGGCAAGTCATTCGATGAGCCGCAACTGGCGTTCCTCGGACCTACTGTGACTTAGGAAATGGCCGTTCGGGGTGTTGTTGCTGACAGTTCTCGTTGAACTCCGCCGGGGCAGGCTGACTCAGGGTCGAATGGGGTTGCACCTCATGGAACTGACGGCCGGAACCGTTCGATCAGGATCTTGGCATCAATCCGGTCGTAACCATTGCATACTCCGGCACTCATCGCGGAACTTCCCGTTGAAGCAGCCGTTTCATCACCTCCGCCGAGGGCGCCTAAGCTCGGGCCAAAGCTGTGGGCGCTAGCGCGCCCCTTCCGGCCGGCGTAGCGCGGAATCTGTTCGGCCTGGTGCCCCCTGAGATGAGCGAACATCCATCGGAGATGAAGCGCCACCTACGAACAAAAATCGCCCATACGCAGGCCAAGGGAACTCCCGAGGACCGCCTGCATAGGGTGCCGGCGCTAGTAGGCATATCTTCAATGTATTGGGGAGTCCTCCAACGATTCGCCGGTCGCCGTCGCTTGAATCCTCGGCCGTCGATGAGCTGCCGAACCTCGTGTGCGCTGCCATTTGAAATGGGCGCCCTGGCTCACCCGAACCATAAGCAAACTCCGGTTTCTCCCTCGGTCTTGTCGCGATATGCAAAGGACTCGCCACCGTGACGGTTCATGAGGAGGGCTTGGCCTCTGCCGCGGCAAGGCCGCGGATCCTCTTTGTCGAAGATGAGGCAGTCCTGCGTGAGCATCTGGCGCAGGTGCTGTCCGCCGACTACTACGTGGATACGGCGGGCAGCGGTACGGAAGCACTCCGGGCGGTCATGAATGCCAAGCCTGATCTGATCGTGACCGATATCGTCATGCCGGAGATGGATGGCGTCGAGCTGCTCAAGACTCTGCGCGCTCAGCCCAACACGCAGCACATCCCGGTGTTGCTGATTTCTGGACTAGCCCCCGAGGCGCAACGCATCGAGGGGTTTCAGGAAGGGGCGGACGGCTACCTGGCCAAACCCTATAGCGAGCGGGAATTGCGAGCGCTCGTCGGTTCTATGCTTCAGGCAGCACAACAGCGACGCGAAGCGGCTCGTCGCGAGACGCTCGAGCAGGCCGAACGGACAGCGATGGCCGAGCGCGCGGTCTTGCTGGAGAGCATCACGGATGCGTTCTATGCACTCGATCGGCAGTTGCGTTTCATCTACGTTAACCAGAGAGCGCTCGACTACTACGGCAAGACTTGCGAGGAGCTGCTGGGCCGGTCAATCTGGCAGGTGTTTGCGGTTCTGAGGGGAACCTTGATCCAGGATCACTATGAGCGGGCACTGCACATGCAATCCTCCGCCTCATTCGAGATGCACTCTCCACTGACCGGGCGTTGGATTGATATACGGGTGTATCCGACCGGCCAGGGACTTGCCGTCTACTTCCACGATGTGAGCGACCGTAAGCACGCCGAGCAAGAACTTCAAACCGCGCTTGCAAAGCTGCAGGGCCACGAGTGGCGGCTGGCATTGGCCACGCGTGTCGCTGGTTTTGGAGTGTTTACGTGGGATAAGAAAACCGACCGGATCTCATTCGAGAACAAACCGGCTCACCAGATTTCAAGGATCGTAAAGGAAGCGCCCCTCACGGGTTTACACTTCGTGGTCGATCTTCTTCATCCCGCAGATCGATGCATCCTGCTCAGGCGGCTCGTGCGCTCGATGCGCTCTGCCCAGTCCCTCCGAGTGATCTGCCGCATCAGGACGGCAGAGGGCACTTGGCGCTCGATCCAGATTGATGGCGGTTGTGAGCGAGCCGGTAACGACAGCGTGGAGCGTCTCGTGGGCGTCGTCCAAGACGTGACCGAGCGAGAGGAGACGGAAGCCTCTCTGCGCGAGTCTGACCGTCGCAAGGATGAGTTTCTGGCGCTTCTGGCGCATGAGCTTCGTAATCCCTTGGCACCCATTGCAAATGGGTTGCAAATTCTGCGGCTTCGAGCTCCAGCCGACCCCGTATCGGAGCGGACGCTAGGCTTAATGGACCGACAAGTCAGACACCTGGTGCGTCTCGTGGGGGATCTTCTGGACATCAGTCGCATCACGCACGGTAAGCTTCAACTGCGACCTCAGAAGATTCAATTGACCGATGTTGTCGCGAGCGCCGTCGAGGCCTCGCGCATGTTGGTGGAGGCACATGGGCATGAGTTCCAGATCGAGGTTCGCGCGCGAGATCTGGTTGTCGTCGCAGATGCAGATCGCCTGGTGCAGGTCTTTGCCAACCTGATCAACAACAGCGCCAAGTACACCAATGCCGGCGGCCGAATCCACTTAGCCGTCGGTCGCGAAGACGGATATGCAGTCATCGCTGTCCGTGACAATGGGATTGGTATAGCACCCGAGGCATTGCCTCAGCTATTCGAGATGTTCTCGCAAATCCAAACCCAGCGGCCACACCCGGAAGGCGGTCTCGGCATCGGGCTAGCACTGGTTCGAGCCATTGTGGAAATGCACCGAGGCACCATTGAGGTGGCGAGCGCAGGGCTCGGCATGGGCAGCACATTCACCGTCCGCCTTCCGCTTGCGGGTTCCACAATAGACCCCAACTCAGCCAGGGCAAGCGCTCCCGCCCCTCACACGGTGAATGGCCGCAGCGTTCTCATCGTGGATGACAACGCTGACGCAGCAGCCTCTCTGGAAATGCTTCTTCAACTGAAGGGGCGCCAGGTCTACACCGCATCGAGCGGCGAGGAAGCGATCGAGAAGGCGCGGGGGTTCCGCCCGCAGATCATCTTCATGGACATTGGTCTTCCAGGAATGGATGGTGTGGAGGCCGCACGCCGCATTCACGCTCTGCCGGAAGCAAATGGCACTGAGATCATCGCATTGACAGGCTGGGGACAGCCCGCAGACCGCGACCGCACTCGGCGAGCGGGAATGAAGATCCATCTCGTCAAGCCCGTAACTCCCGAAGCACTTGATGAAGCCCTTGCAACTGCCTCGGTGGATTTGAGCGAATAATGCGGCAAAGCCCCATAACGATTACGATCCGCTCAAGTACAGTCGCGCGGGAAGGGTCGCCATGACTGATGACGGCCAATCTGACGGCCTTCTCGTCCATCCGGGCCCGGATGGAGGTCTGTCGACGCTCGAGCTGATCCATTCAGGCCCGAGGCATAAGCTGTATCGCGACCGTAGGTTCGACGCCGCCGTTGTCATCAAACTGAACACGGGGGAGCCGACACGTGCGGACGCCATCGCCTCCGTGCGTCATGAATTTGAGATTCTGCGCGATGTCAGGCAGCCCGGCATTGTCAGAGTGGTCGGGCTGATCGATACGGCAAGCGGGCTCGCGCTCGCGATGGAGGATGCGGGGGAAGGCAACCTTGCACAATGGCTCCGATCGGCTCCGCTCTCCATAACAGCCTTCCTGAACATCGCGCTTCAGCTCGCGGAAACGGCTGCGCGGCTACACGAAGCTCGGATCATCCACCGCGACATCCATCCTGGCAACATCGTCTGGAATTCGCAGAGTGAGGTCGCGACTCTTTGCGATTTCTCGATTGCCAGGACTTTGCCGACACTGGTCGTGGAAAGCTCCAATCCCAACGAGCTCGAAGGCACTCTCCCCTACATGTCGCCGGAGCAGACCGGCCGCACGGGCCGGTCGGTGGACTGGCGAGCGGATCTGTACTCACTCGGTGCCACCTTCTACGAGATGTTAACCGGCGCGCCACCGTTTACGGAACCTGACGCCGTCGCGTTGGCCCATGCCCAGATCGCACGCGTTGCCCGGCCGCCGCACGAGACAAATCCGCAGGTGCCGGTCACTTTATCGCGCATCGTGCTCAGGTTGCTTGAAAAGGATCCAGAGCAACGCTATCAGACCGCGCAGGCACTGGCGGCGGATCTGCGCGAAGCCAACAGGCAATGGCTGCAATCGGCAATGATTGAGCCGTTTCCACTCGCCGCTCACGAGGTCCCGCGCGGTTTGAGCATCCCCGACAAGCTGTATGGCCGCGACGAGGAACGGCAATCGCTCACCGAGGCGTTCGTGCGAACCTGTGCGGGAGGACGAGAATTGGTACTCGTCACCGGGGGTCCGGGAATTGGGAAGTCGGCCCTTGTAGATCGCCTCCGCCCCCGCGTCAGTGATGGTCACGGATATTATGCTGCCGGCAAGTTCGATCAGCTCCAGCGCAGCGTCCCGTTCTCAGGCTTAGCGCAAGCGCTCCGAAGTCTCGTACGGCAGTTGCTCACGGAGTCTGAAGCAGCGTTGGACAGATGGCGGGAGCGCATCGAGGAGGCGGTGGCACCGAATGGACAGCTTCTGGTTGCCATCGTGCCAGAGCTCGAACGCATCCTCGGCCCACAACCGGTGGTGTTCGAGGTCGGTCCAGTCGAGTCGAGGAACCGTTTCCACTCCGTGTTGACACGGTTCTTGCGCGTCTTCGCCCAGGCCGAACATCCGTTTGTTCTCTTCCTGGACGATCTGCAGTGGGTCGACGCCGCATCGCTGCAACTCCTCGAGCAGTGGGTGAGCGACGCCGCTAGCCATCATCTGCTGGTGATTGGCGCCTATCGTGACAACGAGGTCAACCCATCCCACCCCTTGGCGCTTTCCCTCGCAAGGCTACGCGACGCAGGGTGTGACATCCAAACGATTCACTTGAGGCCGCTCGGCTCGAGCGCGATCGCGCAGCTCGCCGCTGAGACCTTCAGCAAAGACGCCACGCAGCTGCAGTTCGTGGCCAACCTCATTATTCGCAAGTCCGCCGGCAATCCGTTCTTCGTCCGGCGCCTTCTTCACCTGATGTATGCCCAGGGTCTGTTTCGTTTCCTTGCGGACTCCGGCAGTTGGACCTGGAATGAATCGGAAATCGAGCGTGCTCCGATATCGGACAACGTGCTCGACCTTATGGTGCTGGCCATTGGTCGACTGCCCCCGCCCGCGAAGCGACTTCTCGAAATGGCGGCCTGCATCGGACATCGGTTCGCGCTCAGCACACTCGCCGACTTGACCGATCTCTCCCGCGTGGCCGTGACTGAGCAGCTTTGGCCGGCAATTGAAGACGGGTTGCTGGTTCCGTTGCGCGATACATTCGCGCCGGACCACCCAGTGGGCTCCCCCGATGACACTGCGGGCCCCTCTCAGGTGACACTCCAATTCGCCCATGATCGCGTGCAACAGGCGGCGTACGGCCTGCTCAGTGAACAAAGTCGGCAAGCGCTTCACCATGCTATTGGCCGTCGGCTGCTCGATGGAGCCGGCGAGGACCTCGATGCGAAACTATTTGAGATTGTCGATCAGTTCAATCTTGGGGAAGCACATGTCATCGACGACGCGGAACGCGGCGCCCTGGTTGAACTGAACCTCGCCGCTGGGCGAAAGGCCAAAGCCTCCGCGGCCTATCGGGCAGCATTCGAGTATCTCACGGTCGCCAGGCGCCACCTCGGGGAGCGAGCCTGGGATGACCGCCCGGAGCTCACTTTTACAGTGCATCGCGAACTTGCCGAGAGCGCGTATCTGGCAGGCGAGCACGCGGTGGCTGAAGGATTGGTCGAGACATCCCTCGAACACGCGTCCTCGAAGGTGGCGAAGGCCGAGCTCTACGGTCTGCGCGTACTGGCGGCGACGGTTGTCGGGGATTGGACACAGGCGCTGCGCTGGGGCCGGGAAGGGTTGGCCGTCTTTGGCCTCGAATGGCCGCTCGAGGGCCTGACCGCGGCCATCGAAGCCGAAGCTGCCGCGGTCATGAAGAATCTCGGCGCCAGGACCATCGAGGATCTTATCGACGAGCCGGACGTACAGGATGCAGATATTCGCGCCGGCATGCGCCTGTTATCCCTCCTCGGGGCGCCCGCCTACTTCAGTGGCGCCGAAGTGTTGACGTTCCTCGTTACTCGGGCTGCGAACCTTTCGCTCATGCACGGCCCGTCGCCCTATTCCGCATTTGCCTATGTATTCTACGGCGGCATTCATAATACCCGAACCGGCCAATACGACATTGGCTATGCATTCGGCCAGCTGGCGCTGGCGATGGCGCAGCGCTTTGGCAATCGCGCCGAAGAGTGCAGGACGGTCGAGGTTTTCGGGGTATTGGTCCATCACTGGAAAGCCCCGCTGTGCGATGGCCTGCCGCTGCTGAAAGAGGGCTTTAGAGCGGGCGTCGAATCCGGTGAAACCGCCTTTGCCGCGTTCAGTCTCAACTCAGTGCTCATCAACGCCTTGCCTGCGGGTATGCCGTTGAATGAACTGCTGCAGGAAGCGGATGTCGCCCTGGATTTCGCGATCACACAAAAGAACAGAACCAGCTTGGAGATTGCGCTACCGCAGCGGCAAATTGCCCGCGCACTGACCGGTGCGACCTCCAGACCGGATGTCTTTGACGATCAGGAGTTCCTCGAGGCGCACTTTCTAGAGGCAGCTCGTAACCACGAAACCGCGCTTGGCCACTATTGGGTGGCGAAACTCCAGCTGGCTTACCTCATGGGCGACTACGAGAGGGCCTTTGAGGCTTCACGGGAAGCGGCGAAGCGCATTCCGACCGGCATTCTCGGCATGATCACCTCGGCGGAGCACGTCTTTTATACGGCACTGATGATGGCCGCGGCCACTCCTTCGGCTACCCATAAATCCCCGTCGTCATTCGATGAATTGCGCGCGCTGCACGGCAAGCTGGTCAACTGGGCTAGGTACTGCCCGCAGAATTTCGCTCATAAGGCATCACTCGTCGGTGCCGAAATTGCCCGGCTCGATCGAACATTGGGTGAGGCGTCCCTTCTTTACCGGGCCGCGATCGACGAGGCGGAACGTCAACGGTTCCTCCAGGATGAAGCGCTCGCCCATGAGCTGCGCGCGCGCTTTTGGCTCGGCGAGCAGGAGCCGGCGTTCGCGGCTGTGCACATCCGGTTGGCACGGGATCGCTATCGCCGGTGGGGCGCCACAGTGAAGGTCTCGGCGCTCGAGCGGGAATTCCCAGACTACTGTCGTCCTGAGCCGTTGACGACACGTCGGGGAAATTCGATCGATGAGATGGCCCTGATCAAGGCCTCGCAGGCCATCTCAATCGAAACAATCCCGGAGCGGCTCTTCGAGCAGATTCTGCGCGTGGTCGTCGAAGTTGCCGGAGCCCAGAGGGGTGTATTGGCGCTGACCGCCGATGGCATGCTCAAGGTTCACGCGCGGATCGAAGCGGCAGATGAAGTTTCGGTCTCGCTCGCCGAGCTGCCTCTGGAGCAATGTTCCGATCTCCCGTCGGCCATCTTTCGTTACGTGCTACGAACGAGGGAATTTCTGTTGCTTCCGGACGCCGGGGCTGCGGGCCTCTTCGCGCGCGATCCCGTTGTGCATCAACGGAAAATCCGCTCTGTGCTGTGCGTCCCGCTGGTAAAGCAGTCGGCGTTGGTGGGATTGATCTATCTTGAGAATAACGCCATGGCGGGGGCATTCGCCGCAGAATTGGTCGAGATTGGGCAGGTGCTGGCCGCACAAGCGGTCATCTCCCTCGAGAACAGTACCCTCCTGGACACCTTGGAGGAGCGGGTGGCTGATCGCACAGGGCAGCTAACCGACCAGATTGCCGCGCGGGACAAAGCGGAGACGGCGCTGCGGGTCACTGAAGCACGCCAAGCGTTGCTGCTTACGTTAAGCGATGCGTTGCGGCCGCTCAGCGATCCGGCTGCGATCCGTCAGACTGCCATGCAGCTTCTGGGCAAGCATCTCGGGGTGGCTCGTGCATACTATTTCAACGTCGAACGCGAAGCGGACGGCGATTGGGTTCATGTCATCGAGCGCGGCTACCGGAACAACCCGGCTTTGCCTGAATTCGTCGGCTCCTATGCGCTGAAGGATTATGGCGATGAGATGTTCGAAGACTTCGCGCACGGAAAGGTGATCTCGGTCGCGGATATCGAGGCCGTTTGCACAGTAACGGAAGGGCAACGCGCAGCCTATCGCGCAGTTGGCGTGAGGGCGTTCGTCAACGTGCCCCTACTGCGCAATGGCAGCTACTCTGCCGGCATTGGCGTGCAGGACACTCGTCCGCACGAGTGGAGCGCGAACGAGTTTGACCTGATCCGCGAGGTTGCCGGGCGAACCTGGATAGCCTCCGAACGCGCGCGCGCTGAAGCGGCGCTGCGCGAGGCCGATCAGCAGAAGGATGAATTTCTCGCCATGCTTGCACATGAGCTTCGAAATCCTCTCGCCTCGATCAGTAATGTAAGCGAGCTCCTGACACGTACGATCACCGGGGATCCCGGCACGGACAGATCGCTCGCGCTGCTCAAGCGCCAGACGAAGCAGTTGACGCGTCTGGTCGATGATCTTTTGGATCTCTCCCGTATTGCGCGGGGACGCATCACTCTCGAGGAAGCGCCGGTCGAAATCGGTGAGTTGATCGATCAGGCGGTAGAAACCGTACAAGCGCTCATTCGGGAAAAGGCGCATCGCTTTTTGGTGGCGAAGCCTGCGCATTCCCTCTACGTGTGCGGCGACCGGACTCGACTGGTGCAAGCCGTCTCGAACGTCATTCATAACGCCATCAAATACACAGACGCCGGTGGGGAGATCCACTTGGAGGTGTTTGACTCGGAAGATGAGGTCGGGATCAAAGTGCAGGACAATGGCACCGGCATTTCCCCGGAACTCCTGCCGCATCTGTTCGATCTTTTCGTGCAGAGCGAACGCACGCTCGATCGCTCGCAGGGCGGTCTCGGAATTGGCTTGTCCGTGGTTAAGCGGCTGATCGAAATGCATCATGGATCGGTTCAGGCGGCCAGTCCGGGCGTCGGTCGAGGCTCGACCTTCACCATTCGTCTACCGCGAATTTCACGACCGCAAGTGCCGTCGGGCGCCAAATCGAGAGACTCCACGGTGCCGCGGCGCATTCTCGTCGTTGACGACAATGCCGATGCGGCGGACTCCCTGGCGACGTTGTTGAGGCTCGACGGCCATGAGGTCCATACCGTCTATGGTGCAGCGGAAGCGCTTGAAACGGCCACGCGGCTGAAGCCGGAAATGATGTTTCTCGATATTGGCCTGCCTCTCATGGATGGGTACGAAGTCGCGCGGCAGTTGCGGTCGCATAATGGCCACGTGCCGCTGCGCTTGATCGCCCTCACAGGGTATGGGCAGAAGGAAGATCGGGAACGGTCGATGGCAGCCGGCTTCAACGATCATTTGGTCAAGCCTGTAACGCCTGAAGCACTCGAGACGATGTTTAGACTGTAAAGGTTGGGCTCCTGCGAAGTCTCCTGGGGGGAGGACATACGAACCGCCCGCACGACGCCAGAAAAATCCGTCTTGAGTCGACGCACCGCGGCTCGCGCTTGTTCGTGCTCTGCCCTCGAAAGGGACACTGGATGTCGATCAACCATCGAGATGCCACGTTCTCGAAGCCTCTCATCCGCATCTCTCAAGGCGAGCTCGAGCGCGTTGCGCGCACAGCCGTAGCTGGACAGGACGCTCGCCACGATGTTTCTGGGCACTGAAGAGATGCTTCTGACGCGTTGTGCAACCTTGGCAATCACATCCGGCGGGAATAGCGCGTTACCGCCCTGAAACTTGTGCCGCAACTTTGCTGCACTCGCCCTGCGGTGATCGAACGTAAAGACATCCACTTGCAGCTGCTCAAAGTCGATCCCCATCGGGAGACGAAGCGCCCAAGCCCGCTGCTCGCCCGGCCGCGGAAGAGCTTGCCGGCCGATCCATTCGAACGGTGTTGAATTTCCGAACGCGTTTTCTGGCAGATGGAGCCCGTAGACTACCCCACGGGTGGTCGCCATCGCTGCCGCCCAACGCCCACTGTCCGCGAGCCTGTTAGTCGCAAAGCTGCGCAATGGCTATAGGGTAAGTAACGAGGGAGATCCGCCGCGCAAATGAACTCGCGGCATGTTCATCCAGAGCCAAGAGAAACTCCTCTAGCCGCACTCTCCGCAGGATCAGTTCGATCTTCGACTGTCAGGTCTCTTGGATGTCTTGCAGTGCTGATGCCGCGAAATGCACTCGGCAAACATAGCCGGTGACGCTCGATCTGTCCGCGGTATAGGAACGGAGACCAAAACGACGAGGAGATCGATGGTACGAGCTGCAGACCATTTCCGGCTCGCACCCACTGGTACTCTGCGACCTTCTTGTGCTCGTGAAAGGGATTGAGAGGGACGTCCGCCTTCAAAACCGTCAACAGATCATCGATCGAGTTGAAATGACGAGTGAGCGTTGCCACTCCAGTAACCCCGCCAAGTGGTACCCGCAAATTCTTGCACGGTCAGTGTAGCACCCCGGAGCCGAATTCTTGGGTCGCGCAGGTCCCCGTGATTTCGCCCGGCCGAGCGG
>JBOIAD010000125.1:0-35635 GCA_050738795.1 Steroidobacteraceae bacterium | reverse complement strand
ACGAGGTATTCCGCAGATTCGACCGTTGCTTAGCAGTAAAATCCTGCTACATCGACCTGCTACATCAGGTAGTGAGCCGCGTTCTGAGAATGCCTGTTTTTATAGTCCTTCTCGCGCCATCTAGGTGAATGGCGGAGAGAGAGGGATTCGAACCCTCGAAGGGCTTTTGACCCTTACACCCTTAGCAGGGGTGCGCCTTCGACCACTCGGCCATCTCTCCGCGTCCGGAAAAAGCCTTGGCTTTCAAATATTTGAAAGGGGGCCGGCAGCGGCCCGGGCGAGCGCGGGGCGGCCATGATACTCAAGCATCCGGCAAAACGTAAGCGCACCACCTGCTCGGGGCAAGCTAGTCAAGTCGGGAGCAGGAGCCGGGCGAGGCGCGCGGCGGCGTCCCGGGGTCGCTCGGTGGCTGCCGCGCGGGAGCCGGAACCGCATCGATCCTAGGCAGCTTGTCGGACTTGCGCGTTGTCGCCGAGCAGGCCGCAAAAGGTGCGACGCATGCGTCGCCCCCTTTTGCAGCCGGAAACGCAGCTACGGTCCGAAAAAGCGCCGCAGGCGACTTTTTCCAATGGACTAGGCGGAGACGTACTCGGCAGTCGGTTTGGGCTCCCCCGGCGACTCGCCCTGCTGTTCACGCTTGATGCGCTCGTAGATCTCTTCGCGGTGAACGGCAACGCTCTTCGGCGCGTTGATGCCGACGCGCACCTGGTTCCCCTTCACCCCAAGAACGGTGACGGTGACATCGTTGCCGATCATCACGGTCTCCCCCACCCGTCTCGTCAGTATGAGCATTATTCTTCCTCCTTGATCTTGGGCGACCCGGACTTCGAGAGCCGCAAGTATCCACGGAAGAATCTACGGACTCGCGCGGGGAAGACAAATCAGAGAAACCCTGAATCTGCGGCACATCCCTGCCGGCGGTGCCAGAAATATCACAGGAAGGTCAGAGTAAGCCAGGAAACGGCGTACGCGCCTGCCATTGGGTAAGATACGCGCACACCCAGTGCTCAGGCCGTGAGCTTCATACGCACGAATTCCTGCACAGAAGCCAGCGCGGCATCGAGCGCAGCGGGATTGGTGCCTCCGGCTTGCGCGAAGTCCGGGCGTCCACCCCCGCGTCCGCCCACCTGTGCGGCAATCGCACCCACCAGTTCGCCAGCCTTGACGCGCGATGTCACATCCGCGGTCACCCCCGCTACGAGAATCACCTTGGCAGGGCTCTCCACGGAGGCAAGCATGATGACGGCGGTCTTCAACTTCCCCTTCAATTGATCCACGGTATTGCGCAGTGCGCCCGCATCCGCACCGTCGACTTTCGTCGCCACCACTTTGATGCCCTGCACATCGATGGCCCCCGAGGCGAGATCCACGCCCTGCCCGGAAGCCAGTTTATCCTTCAGCGCACGGATCTCCTTCTCCAACTGCCGAACGCGCTCCAGCGCATCCCGGACCTTCTCCCTCACCTCATCCCGCGACCCTCGCAAGAGGTTTGAAATATCCTTCAGCAGCTCGTCGCCCTTCTCGACGTAGTCGAGCGCCGCATCGCCGGTAATTGCCTCGATGCGGCGCACGCCGGAGGCAACACCACCTTCGCTCACGATCTTGAAAAAGCCGATGTCGCCCGCGCGCTCGACGTGCGTGCCGCCACACAGCTCCATCGAGAAATCGCCGATTCGCAGCACGCGAACGTCTCTTTCGTACTTCTCGCCGAAGAGCGCCATCGCCCCGGCGGCTACCGCACTCTCGTAGTCCATGAGCTGCGTCTGCGCCGCGGTATTGCGCCGGATCTGCGTGTTCACCAGGTGTTCGATTTCACGCAGCTCCTGCGCAGTCACGGCCTGGAGGTGTGAAAAATCGAACCGCAAGCGATCGGGTGCCACCAGTGACCCCTTCTGCTGCACGTGCGTGCCCAACACCTTGCGCAGCGCGGCGTGCAATAGGTGTGTCGCCGTATGATTGAGCGCCGTCGCACGCCGCCGGTCGCCGTCTACATGCGCGTCCAGCGGATCGCCGAGCCGAATCTTCCCTTCTGCAACGCGGCCCATGTGCGAGTGCGCCGCGCCTCTCCTCTGCGTATCTTCGACCAGGAAGCGCGCGCCGGTTCCCGTCAGCTCTCCCGCATCCCCCACCTGGCCGCCGGCCTCTGCATAGAACGGCGTGCGGTCGAGCACAACTTCGCCCTGCTCGCCCACATTCAACTCGCCGACGGCCGACCCCGCGCGCAACAGCGCGACTACCTTGCCTTTCGAATCCAGTCCTTCATAGCCCTGGAAAAGGGTGCGCGAGTCGACCGCCGCGCTGCCGCTCAGATCGACGCCGAACTTGCTGGCCTCCTGCGAGCGCCGCCGCTGCTCATCCATCGCCGCGTCAAAACCGGCTTGGTCGATGGCAAGGCCCCGCTCGCGCGCGATGTCCGCAGTCAGATCCGCCGGAAATCCAAACGTGTCGTACAGCTTGAATACGACCTGCCCGGGGATAACACTCGAAGTTGAGCCGGGTATCGCGGAACCCGATTTCTCGCCCGGCGCTGTCATTGATTTGATCACATCCTCGAGCAGCGACATCCCGTTGGCCAGCGTCTCCGCAAAGCGTTCCTCTTCCTGCTTCAGCACACGCTCGGCTTGCGCGCGGCCGCGCCGCAGCTCCGGATATGCCGCGCCCATCTCCGCCTCGAGCACCGGGACCAACTTGTAGAAGAACGTCTCCTGGATCCCGAGCTTGTAGCCGTGCCGTATCGCGCGGCGGATGATCCTCCGAAGCACGTAACCGCGTCCCTCATTGGAGGGCAGCACGCCATCGACGATCAGAAAAGTACACGCGCGGATGTGATCCGCTATGACGCGAAGCGAGCTCGAGGCCAGATCCTGCGTATCGGCCAGTTTCGCCGCGGCGCGAATGAGATTCCTGAACAGGTCGATGTCGTAGTTGGAGTGCACACCCTGCATGACCGCAGCCATGCGCTCCAGGCCCATGCCCGTGTCGACCGATGGCTTTGGCAACGGCGTCAGCTTGCCATCGGCCGAGCGCTCGAACTGCATGAAGACCAGGTTCCAGATCTCGACGTACCGGTCCCCCTCCTCGTCCGGCGAGCCCGGCGGGCCGCCGGCGATCCCGGGGCCGTGATCGTAGAAAATCTCGCTGCACGGGCCACAGGGGCCGGTGTCCCCCATCGACCAGAAATTCGACTGCTCTCCCAGGCGGGAAAAGCGGCTTGCCGGGACGCCGACCTCCTTGAGCCAGATATCCGCAGCCTCGTCATCGTCTCGGAACACCGTAACCCACAGGCGTGCGGGATCCAGCTCGAGAGTGCCAGTCAGCAGGTCCCACGCGAAGCGGATCGCGTCCCGCTTGAAGTAGTCGCCGAAGGAGAAATTTCCGAGCATCTCGAAGAACGTGAGATGGCGGGCCGTGTAGCCCACATTCTCCAGGTCGTTGTGCTTGCCGCCGGCACGCACACACCGCTGACTGGAAGCCGCCCGGACGAAATCGCGTCGCTCCTTGCCCAGGAAAACATCCTTGAACTGGACCATGCCGGAGTTCGTAAACAGCAGCGTCGGATCGTTTCCCGGCACGAGCGGGCTCGACGGCACGACCGAGTGGCCCTGCTCGCGAAAAAACTCGAGGAATGCGCGGCGCACATCCGCCGCGCTCAGGTACGAAGGTTTGCTCAAGGTGGTCAATCCGGGTCGAGATCGGCCCCGAGGGCCAGACGGATATGATCCGATGAAAACCCCCGGTACTGCAAAAAGCGCGCTTGCCGGGCCTTTTGTGCCCAGTCCGCGGGCTCGCCCGGCCCGAATTTGCGCACCCGCACCTCGCGGGCGAGCGCGCGCCAGTCCGGACCGCCCGCGAGCGCTGCCCCGATCAGCTCCTCGGGCAGGCCCAACGCCTTCAGGTCCGCGCCAATCCGCCTGGGACCCTGGCCGCGGCCAGCGTGATAAGTCACATAGTTTTCGGCATACCTCGAATCGTTCAAGGCGCCCTCCCCGGCGAGCAGTGCGACCGTTGCCGCTGCCACCGGCGCCTCGAACCCCTGCTGCTCCAATTTTCGCTGCAGCTCGCCGCTGGCAAAGTCGCGCCGCGCCAGCAAGGCGACCGCGCTTTGCCGCGCCGCCGCGCTGTCCCCCGCCCGCTGCGGTTCCATCGATTTGCGTTGTCTGCCGAAGCTCATGCTGGAGATTAGCGGTTTGTTGCTTCGGTGGGCTATAAGCCCGAAACCCGCAACGGTCGAGACGGATCGCAACGGACGCCCGGCAGTCGGTGCTGCCCGGCTACCGATCAGGCTGTCCGGCTACCTATCAGGCCGAATCCGCCTGCTCGGCAGCCCCATTGCCGTTGCGGGGCTGCTTGACCGGCAGCAGCTTCGCGCGGATCTGCTCCTCGATCTCGCGGGCGACCTCCTTGTTCTGCTGCAGAAATGTCCTGGCGTTGTCCTTGCCCTGGCCGATCCGGCTGCCTTTGTAGGCATACCAGGATCCGGACTTCTCGACGATCCCCTGGGCACTGCCCAAGTCGATGATCTCGCCTTCGCGCGAAATGCCCGTGCCGTACATGATCTCGAATTCCGCCTCGCGGAACGGGGGCGCCACTTTGTTCTTGACCACCTTCACGCGCGTCATGTTGCCGGTGACTTCCTCGCCATTCTTGATCGCACCGATACGGCGGATGTCCAGGCGCACTGACGCATAGAACTTGAGCGCGTTACCGCCCGTGGTCGTCTCGGGGTTGCCGAACATCACGCCGATCTTCATCCGGATCTGATTGATGAAGATGACGATCGTATTGGAGCGCTTGATGTTGCCGGTAAGCTTGCGCAGCGCCTGCGACATGAGGCGCGCGTGCAGGCCCATCTGCATCTCGCCCATCTCGCCTTCGATCTCCGCTTTCGGCGTGAGCGCCGCGACGGAATCGATGACCACGACATCAACCGCGCTCGAGCGCACGAGCATATCCGTGATCTCCAGCGCCTGCTCGCCGGTATCCGGCTGCGACACGAGCAGATCGTTGATGTTGACGCCGAGCTTCCCGGCATAGGAAGGATCGAGCGCATGCTCCGCATCCACGAATGCGGCAGTGCCGCCGGCACGCTGTACTTCGGCAATGACCTGCAAGGTGAGGGTCGTTTTACCTGAGGACTCGGGTCCATAGACCTCGACGACACGGCCGCGCGGCAATCCGCCTATTCCCAGCGCGATGTCGAGCCCGAGCGAGCCGGTGGATATGGCCTCCACGTCGTAGGTCGCGGCGGCATCGCCCAGCCGCATCACCGAGCCCTTGCCGAATTGCTTCTCGATCTGGCTCAACGCGGCGGACAGCGCCTTCTTGCGGTTCTCTTCCATCTGCTCGGTTCCTGAGAATATCGATCGGTGCGAGGATTTTTCCATTCCCGATTATCACACAAACAACCCGCCGCGGGGTCGCGCGAACGATGTCATTCAGCCTTTTTTTCCCGGCTTTTGCGCACTTTTCGTACACAGTGGCCAGGAATCCAGAACACTGTATAACGAGCCGCCCGGCGCAGTAAGGCTGTCAACGAGCGCGAAATCCGTGAAGGTCCACCGTATCGGGCGCATCACGAGCTCGTCGCTTCCGGCACCACTAGGCGACTCCGGTCCGCTCATCACCTTGCGCGCGAGCGTGACATGCGCGCGGAAGGGTTTGGCATCCAGCGAAAATCCGGCGGCGGTCAGACGGGATTTCAGCAACCTGGCCAGTGCGCCGGCGCCTGATTGCCGAACATCCGATTCCGGCCGCTGACCGGTGGATTCGCCCTTATCGCCCGCGGTCGCGCACAGCAGCCGGGGCTTCCTCCAGTATTCGATGCGATCGAACTCAAGCGTCACCCCGCACTGTCCCAGCCCGAACGCTTCACTCTTGAGCGCCCCATCGCTGCCCGTGTGCTCCGAACCGCTGTCATGCGCCACACTCCGGGCAACCGCGAGCAGCGCACGAATGCGGTGCTCCGCCATGGAACCCAGGAAAGCCAAGGTGACATGGAAATTGGCCGCGGGCACGCACCGCCCGCCACAGGCCAGCACAACATCGCGCGTTGCCGCCGCAAGAGTGGCCTGAAAGACCGCGCTCGGCCACAGTGCAAAGAATAATCGGGGGCGACTCGACGAGGCCGCGGAGGGGCTCAGATCACCGCCCATCACCGGGCGCATCCGTTCGCAGAACAAGCTTCAGCGCATGCTCGACCGACAGGCGCCGGACCGCTTCCCGATCGCCTCCAAACACCCTCCCTTCCGGCACGAGCACCACCCCGCCGGCAGGGCTGGCCGCACTCCCGCGCCGTCCGACGCAAAACCACACGGTTCCTACCGGCTTCTCGGCCGAACCCCCGTCCGGCCCCGCGATCCCGCTCACCGCAATCGAGATGCCGGCCCCAGAGACCCGCAGCGCTCCTGCCGCCATCTCACGGACTGTGGCCTCGCTGACCGCCCCATGCTCCTGCAGCGTACGAGCGCAGACACCCAGATCGCGCATCTTGGCCGCGTCCGAATAGGTCACGAAGCCGCATTCGAACCAGCGGGAGCTGCCCGCAACGTCGGTAAAGACCTTCGCGATCCATCCACCCGTGCAGGATTCGGCCGTCACGATGCGGCGGCCGCTCTCCAGGGCCCGCTCTGCGACGAGCTTGACCAGGTCGGACAGCGAATGCTCGGTCGTCATACGCTCAAGTGTATGACGGCGCCGCGTGCAGCGGACCCTCTGACCTGTTGCGAAGGTCCTGACCCGTTCTCTTGTGAAGTCCTGGCCCGTGCCCGGATGCCCGGCTGTGAAACCGGGCATCCGGCTCAGGATTGGCTCAGTGAGCGTTCTTCTTCGTCGCGGCGTCCGCGTTCACGAGGCCGTACCCCGTGAAGTTGTTGATCGCCACCTTTGGCATGGCGGTGACCGTCGAGGTGAACTTCTGGCCGTTGTCGAGGGCCACGGTGAGCTTCATGCCGCGGAAGCGGTCCGGATCCTCCTGCGTCGAGCCCAGGATCGGCGCGAACACCGACAGGCCGAATTCGAACGAATCGCCCGTCTGCAGCAATCCCTTCGGAATCGTGATGGTTCCCTTGGTCGTATCGGCACTCACGCTCCAGATCAGATCCAGTGGCGACAGGCCATTCGAGTCACCGACCGAGAAGCGGTTCAGATTCGGGTTGAACGTGAGCCCGATCGGCCCCGTGTCGAGGGTGATCGATGTGATGGAGTGGTTGCCGGTGGAGCCGCCCACTTCCACGCTGAAATCACGATTCTGGCGGGTCCAGTCGGCGTTGATGGCAAATCCTACCGGTCCCGCGATCGTGCCCGCGATCCAGCGGACATTGGGCAGCAGTACGGGCGTCGCGGTGTTCTCCAGGAGCTTGTACAGCGCCTGGGGCTTGATGCTCCCCGGGCCGCCCTTCGACTGCAGCACGAGCCCCGCAACCGCCGCCGCATCCGGCGCCGCAGCGCTGGTGCCGAAGAAGTTCGGGAAGCCGGTCAGGTCAGGGTCCGAGCCGCCGAAGAACGTCGTGTCGATACCGTCGCCCGCCGTGATTTGCGGCGTGAAGCGCACTTCAGGATTGCGCAGCCGGCGTCCCGCGGTGTCGAAGTAGATCGTGACCGGGCCCGGCGAGCTGAAGTCCTCGGGGAATTGCGGAATGGCGTAATACATCGCAGCCACGCCCATCGCTCCAGTGGCAGTCGGGTGCCCGAAGGTCGACGGCGCATTCTGCCGCTCGCTCACACCCAGTCCGTTGTCGACCACGTACTTGATGTGCTTCGCCGGCCCGCCGTTGACGCTGCCGATGACGATCTGATAGTCGGTCACATTCGCGCCGCCCACGACGTCGCCGGAAAACGGAACCATTTCCGCCAGCTCCAGCGCCTGGTCGGTCGCGACGTTGTCATCGGTCGTGTAGAACACGGTCGGCGAGTTCGGATCGATCCAATTGCCGTCCCTGTCGAACACGTAGATGTTGTAGTCCGTCTTGACGAGCCCGGCATTGAACGGCTCATCCCACTGGAAGTCGAAGATGTCGTCCGCGCCTACGCTAACCCGCTGCGAGATGCTCACCGATCCGTCCGCATTGCGGAAGTTGTGCACACTGAGCGGACGGATCGACTTCGGAATCTGCTCCAGATGGATGTTGCCGTGACCACTGTCCGCCAGCTTCTTCGCCTTGGCGAACGCAATCGGGCGGTAGGTGTCCTCGTAAGCCTCGAGCCCGTTGTTGCCCGCGGAGGAGAAGTACGCAGCGCCGTTCTGGCTGACAATATTGACAGCCTGTGAGACCAGCCCATCGGAATACATGGGCTCATCGAAGTAGCCCACGTCATCGACGATCACGTCGGCGTTGAATTGCGTGCGCAGCGCGAGAATGTTCTCCGCAAACTGCAGCTCGCCGTTGAACGCGCTGGCAAACCCGAGGGCTGACCCGGGGGCGATGTCGTGCACCAGTTGCAGCATTGCTCTGCCTTCGTCCTCGCCGGGACCATTCCCGGCCGCGAGATCGATCTCCTGCAGAACGGTGACGGTCTTGGGCAGGTCGCCGCTCGCCTCGTCCTGTGCCGCCGTTGTCGAGCAGTCCGTGCAGGCATTGAAGCTATCCGACAGCGCACCGATGCGGATGCCGGTACCATCAAAACCGCGCTTTTGTGCGACGTCGGCTTTCTCGAGTGCGACGGCCTGGCTCGGCACTGCGCCGGCGCGTCTCATCGGACGATGCTCCGCGTGGATCGAGTGAACGCCATCGACCGCGGCTGCCTTGTGCGCGTCTGCGAGAGGCAGAAATCCTTCGACCATCGAGTGATTGAGCGTGCTGCGCGTCTGCAGGCGGAATCCGGCGGCGGCCAGTTTAGCGAGCACCGCGTCCGCCTTGGCTCCCGGAAGCAGCCGGACTTTGACCAGCGGGTCACCCCCCCGATCGGTGAGATGGAGTTTCAAAATTGCAGCCAGATGCGGATCACCGCGATCATACGCGGCTGACATTTCACGCAATCCTGACCCAAGCGGTGCTGTCGCAGCGGCCGCGGGAGTCACAGAGATGACTAACAGGCACAGCGTCGCAGACGCGGCGGCGCCGACGTGACGAAACGTACGCATGATTTATCTCCCTATTGCGCGCGTTTTGTTAAGGAAGCGCGCTAGTGGGAGCAAACGCTAGGAGCTGCGATGCGTCGAGTCAAGTCTTTAATCGCCCACGGGAACACCGATGCCACCGCGCACCGATTTTGCATAATGCGTTCCCGGCATGACGAGTTTACGCATCATAATGAGCGCCTCTACTGAAAACGCTTGCGATCTATGCACTTAGCCCACACGCCGATGATGCAGCAGTATTTGCGCATCAAGAGCCAGCATCCGGACATTCTTCTGTTCTATCGGATGGGCGATTTCTACGAGCTTTTCTTCGACGACGCGCGACGCGCGGCATCGCTGCTCGATATCACGCTCACCTCGCGCGGACAATCGGCGGGCCAGCCGATCCCGATGGCCGGCGTACCGTTTCACAGCGTCGAGACTTACCTCGCGAGACTCGTCCGCAAAGGCGAAAGTGTTGCCATTTGCGAGCAGCTCGGCGACCCGGCGAAATCAAAGGGCCCCGTTGATCGTGAGGTCGTACGGGTCATCACACCCGGTACCGTGACTGACGAGGCACTGCTGGATGAGCGCCAGGAGACTCTCGCCGCCGCTGTCGCCCGGGACGGCGAACGCTTCGGCCTGGCATGGCTCGACCTCGCGGCGGGACGATTTACCGTTCTGCAATCGCAAGGGCGTCACGCGCTCGCGGCCGAGTTGGAGCGTCTGAAGCCGGCAGAACTGTTGGTTTCGGAAAACGCGCGCGACGACGGGCTCGCCCGTATCGGCACAGCGGTGCGCACGCGTCCCCCGTGGTACTTCGAGCTGGCGAGCGCCTCGCGCCTGCTGACGGATCAGCTGGGCACCCTGGATTTAAAGGGATTCGGGGCCGACGATCTGCCGCTCGCCATCTGCGCGGCGGGCGCGCTGCTGCAATACGTCCGCGACACGCAAAAATCCGCTGTACCGCATATTCGCAGTCTGCACGTCGAGGAGCGCACGGACGCCCTGATCCTCGATGCGGCGACACGCCGCAATCTCGAAATCGATGTCAGCTTGTCGGGACGCACCGATGCGACTCTGTTCGCTCTGATCGACACATGCGTGACCGCTATGGGGTCACGGCATCTGCGGCGTTGGCTCAATCGGCCGTTGATGGATCAGACGATCCTGCGTGACCGTTATCACGTACTCGGCACCCTCATCGATGGCCGGCACTTTGAGAGCCTGCGCGAGCACCTGCATGGCATCGGCGATATCGAGCGCATCCTGGCGCGGGTCGCGCTTCGCTCGGCGCGCCCTCGGGATCTGACACAGCTGCGTGCATCGCTCGCTCTGCTGCCTGCCCTGCGCTCGGATCTCGCGACCCTCGACTCCCCGCTCCTGCAGACCCTGCGCACTCGCATCGACGAGCATGGCGACGTAGTGCAATTGCTCGTAGCGGCTATTGCAAACGAACCGGCCGCCTTCGTGCGGGATGGCGCTGTCATCGCGGAAGGTTATGACGCGGAGCTCGACGGGCTGCGGCGCATTGCGACTCACACCGATGAGTTCCTTCTTGAGCTCGAGCGACGCGAGCGCGAGCGGACCGGCATTGCGGGCCTTAAGCTCGGCTATAACCGTGTGCAGGGTTTTTTCATCGAGATCACGCGCAAGGACGCCGAGCGCGTGCCCAAGGACTACGTCCGCCGCCAGACCGTCAAATCCGCAGAGCGCTTCATTACAGCCGAGCTCAAGGGATTCGAGGACAAGGTGTTGAGCGCGCGCGACCGCGCGCTCGCACGCGAGAAAGAGCTGTACGAAGCCATCCTGACACAGCTCACCGACCGTCTTGGCCCGATGCAGGCGAGCGCCACCGCGCTCTCGGAGCTCGACTCTCTGGCCGCACTCGCCGACCGGGCCTGCGCACTGGATTGGACACGCCCACATCTCGTTGCGGAATCGCGCCTCAACATCGAATGCGGACGTCATCCCATCGTCCAGCGATTCTCCACGGCACCGTTCGTGCCGAACGATCTTCGCCTGGACGCCGGCCGCAGCATGCTGATCATCACCGGGCCCAACATGGGCGGTAAATCCACCTACATGCGCCAGGCCGCGCTGATCGTCATGCTCGCGCACATGGGCAGCTACGTGCCCGCGGACCGAGCCACGATCGGTCCGCTCGATCGCATCTTCACGCGCATAGGTGCCGCCGACGACCTGGCCGGCGGCCGCTCGACTTTCATGGTGGAGATGACCGAGGCGGCAAACATTCTGCACAACGCCACCGCCCGCAGCCTGATTCTCATGGACGAAATCGGCAGGGGCACCAGTACCTTCGACGGTCTGTCGCTCGCGTGGGCGATGGCACGCCACATCGCCATGCGCCTCAAGTCCTTCACCTTGTTCGCTACTCACTATTTCGAGCTCACCACGCTCGCGAACGAAGTGGAGGGCTGCGCAAACGTTCACCTCGACGCAACCGAGCACGGCGACGGCATAGTGTTTCTGCACGCCGTGAAAGACGGCCCTGCGAATCGCAGCTACGGCCTGCAGGTTGCCCAACTCGCAGGTGTGCCGCACGACGTGATTGCTCAGGCCCGGGGCTACCTCGAGGCCTTGGAGGCGCAACGCGACGAGCACGATGGCGCCGCCGCGAATGGGCCCCGGGCGGCGCAACGGGAGCTGCCGCTCTTTGCATCCTCGCAACCCGACCCACTGCGCACGGCGCTCGAAGCCGTCGACCCCGACGAGCTGTCCCCCAAAGCGGCCTTGGAGACGTTGTACCGTTTACGCAAACTGCTACCGCAGTGAAAATCTCCCCTCTTGCAGAAAGGCGCCCGTCTCCCGTGCGACACGCGCAGACACGAGCATCCCGAGATGGCTCACCGGCAAGGTGATGTGATCGGTCGCCCCGGGCAACTGCGTCTCGCTGACGGCGATGGTTCCATCGCAGTCCTCATCGAATTTCGCGACGATCTGGCCAAATCCCAGGGGCTGCGTGCCCGCAATGATTCCCAGCGGCCGATCGATCTGCCAGCGCCGCTGCCGCGGCCGCAGCAGCTCATCCGCCACCGAGTGCCCCATCAACGAGGCCATCAGCCGGATATGGCCCGCCTGCACGGCCGCCCGGCTGGCCACCGCGGGGGTACCGAGAAAGACCACTCGCCCCGGCGGCTGTTGGGGATAGCGCTCTAGAAAGCGGTAGATCACCAGTCCGCCCAGGCTGTGCCCCACGAAGTGCAGCGTGCTCGGGCGCAAGTCGCGCACGAAGCGTTGCAGCCTGGAAGTGATCTCGGCCATCGTGGCTGTCGCGGCCGCGTAGCGGAAGGCGTGGACTTCGAGCCCGAACTCGCGCGCCAGCCGCCGCCGCAGCAGCAACGACTCGCCCCCGGACATCCACAAGCCGTGAACGTAAACTACCTCTTCCCCCATACTGCTGGACAATCCTCGCCCTGTGCCGGAACCCAATAACGAGGCCGACATTACCAAGAAATGGCAGTCCGAATCATGGCGCCGGCGCGCAACTGCGCGATAAGTCCGGCGCTGGACGCTGCCCGGCTCCAGCGAGGTTGGCCAGCGGCGGCCGCGTCGCGGGCGCCAGCGGACCGTGATGGCGATCCGGTCTGCGTCGCGCCGAGGCGCATTGCCACGGCGCTGCGTTTCACCCTCGGAGCGTCCCTGGTGTTGGGTGCTCTGTTGCTGGGACCCCGGATGGCCGCCGCCGCCGATCCGCAACCCTACAAAGTCGATATTGCGAGCACCGGCGACGGCGACCTGAACGCAACCCTGAAAGCCACTTCGGAGCTGCTGACGCTGCGCACTTCAGCCCCGGTGGGGCCCTTCGGACTGATAGGTCGCGCACGGGGCGATCTCGAGCGCCTGAAGACGGTGTTGGAAAGCTTCGGGTTCTACCAGAGCTATGTGGCCATCACCATCGATGGCTTGCCCCTGGACGACCCGGGGCTGGGAGAGGAGCTGAGCTCGCGAGCACAGGACAACGACTCGCACGTCAAGATCACTTTCAGCATCGGACCGCTGTATCACCTGCGCAAGGTCGAGATCGACGGCGAGGTCCCCAAAGCGGCCGCGAACGCGCTCGGCCTGCCCTCGGGAGCACCGGCAATAGCCTCGGATGTCCTCGCCGGCGGGGATCGGCTGCTGACAGCGCTTCAGGATGAGGGCTATGCCTTTGCAAAAGTCGACCCGCCGATAGCTCACGAGGACCCTGCCAAGCGCGTGCTCGATGTCAGCTTCCAGGCCGTCACCGGGGCCCGGGTGCAGATCGGCGAGATTCGGATCCGCGGACTGAAGAATATGAAGGAGCCGTACGTCCGCAAGCGGCTCCTGGTGCACACGGGCGAGCAGTACGGCGCAACCAAAATAGAAGCGGCGCGCAAGGATCTGCTGGCGCTGGGTGTCTTCTCCTCGGTCAGCGTCAGGCTTGGAACGGCGGCGGACAGTGCCGGACGCATCCCGGTCACGTTTCAGATCCGGGAGCGCCTGCTGCACGCGATGAGCGTGAGCGGAGCCTATTCCAGCGACCTCGGCGGCAGCACGGGGGTCAACTGGACCGACCGGGATATCTCCGGCAAGGCGGATTCCCTGATTCTCTCCGCCACGGCCATCAACCTGGGCGGAGGTACGGCGGCCAACGGCATCGGCTACGACACCAGCGGCAAATACATCCTGCCGGACTTCAGGCGCCGTAACCAGTCGCTGCAGTTTGCCCTCGGTGCCCTCAGCCAGTCGCTGGACGCGTACGATCAGAAGGCTTTCACGTTCGGCGTGTCGCTGAACCGCAAGCTCTCCAGCATCTGGAGCGCCAGTGCCGGTTTCAACGTCGAACAGGAACGCATCCTGCAGCAGGAGTGCACCATCGATCAGAAGTGCATTCTTCAGGAGACGTGCGTTGCGGCACAGGCGCCGTTGCCGCCGTGCACCTTTCAAACTTTTCACTACACGCTGCTCTCGCTGCCCATCAACGCGCTCTACAACACCACGGGCCTGGAGTCACCCCTGGAGGATGCCCGCAAGGGGATGCGCATCTCGCTGGGAGTCACGCCGACATTCTCGATTGGCCACCCGAGCACCCGGTTCTTCGTGACGCAGGCCAGCGCTTCGGTCTATTTCGACTTGCAGAACCTGGGTCTCAACAAGGATCCAGGCCGCAGCATTCTGGCGTTGCGCGCACTGGCCGGCCTCGCGGCGGGCGCCAGCCAGTTCAGCCTGCCCCCTGACCAGCGCTTCTACGCCGGTGGCAGCGGTACGATCCGCGGCTACCGGTACCAGTCCGTGGGACCCCTGTTCCCGGACGGAAACCCCGTCGGAGGAACCGCCATTAATGCCGGTACTGCCGAATACCGGCAGCGCATCGGCACGAATTTTGGTACCGCAGTCTTCGTCGATGCCGGGCAGGTCAGCAGGAACCTGAACGTGCTGGGCTCCACGCTGCGCTTCGGGACCGGGGTCGGCGTGCGCTATTACACCCCGATCGGTCCGATACGGGTGGACGTGGCTGTTCCGATCAACAAGCGCTCGAGGGTCGTCACGAGCACGGGCGCCACGATCCCCGGCGACGATTCGTTCGAGATCTACATCGGACTGGGACAGGCTTTCTGATGCACCGCGCCCTCAAGATCCCCGCGTGGAGCCTGGCCGGACTGCTGGCCCTGCTCCTGGTGCTCGTCGGCGGAGTGCTCATCGTCGGCAACACCGACAGCGGCCGGGCACTGATCGTGCGCATGACCGCCCGGCTCACGAAGGGTCACGTGCAACTGTCCGGCATTGGCGGATCGTTTCCGGCGGCGCTGGACCTGGACCGCCTGGAGCTCAGGGATGATCGGGGGGTGTGGCTGTTCGCGGAGCACATCTCGCTGCGCTGGTCGCCCATGGCCCTGCTGACGCGCCACGTTCTGGTCGACACCCTGCACGTGGCTCGCTTGCACATGGATCGCCGCCCCCTGCCCGCCAAGGAACCGAAGCCCAGCCGGATTCCATCCATTCCCCACTCGGATCTGACCCATCTCTCCATCGACACACTGGAGCTCGGACCCGAGCTCGCGGGCGTGCCCGTCTCGCTGGTTGTAAAGGGGAGCGCGCATCTGGAGTCGCTGCAGGATGCGACGGCTCATGTGATCGCGCAGCGCACGGGCGGGATCGGGGACTACGAGTTGCAGTTGCAGTTCGACCCCGCTCGCATGGATGCAACGCTGAAGCTGGAGGAGCCCGCCCACGGGCCGCTCGAGAACATCCTGAAAATGCCGGGCCTGGGGGCCTTGTCCGCATTGGCTAGCGTGCACGGGCCGCGAACCGCGGAAAAGATCCAACTCACACTGGACGCCGGAACACTGCGGGGCCGCGTACAAGGCACTGTCGATCTCGAGGATGCGTCAGCCGAGCTCAGCTACTCGCTGGCGGCCCCCGAGATGGCCCCTTACCCGGGCCTCGCGTGGCAAAGCATCGAGCTGCAGGGGCGCTGGCGCGGCACGGTGAAGGCGCCGTCCGCTGCCGGCCACCTGCAAGCCAGACAGCTGCGGATTCCCGGCGGCACCCAACTTGCCGCGCTGAGTGCGGACCTCTCCGCCAACGCGGCCGGATTGTTGACCGTCCGCGCAGTCGCCGACGGACTCGTGATCCCGGGACCGCACCCGGAGCTCCTGCAGGACGCACCCCTGACAGTGGATGCTGCGGTCCATCTGAACGAGGACAAGCGGCCAGTTGAAATCACGGCCAAACACAAGCTCTTTACACTGCAGGCGCACGCAATCACCGCAGGCGAACAGAGCGCACAACTCGATCTCAGCCTGCCGGACGTCGCTCCGCTCGCGGCGCTTTTCGGCCAGACGGTGCGTGGCAATGCAGCCATCAAGGCACAGGTCTCGCACGACAACTCGGCAACGCATCTTACGGCGGACGTCAACGCCGGCATCGATGGTGGTGTGGCTGCGTGGGCAGGCCTGTTACGCGGCGCCAATACCAGGCTGCAGCTCGCCGGCAAAATGACCGATCAGAAGATAACGATCGATCGGCTGCAACTGACAGGCCGCGCGATGAGTCTTTCGGCGAACGGAACCGCGGCGCGAACCGCGGCACAGGAGTTGGATGCGCGCCTGGACCTCGTCCTGTCCGACCTGGGAAGACTCTCGCCCGCACTCGCCGGAACCCTGAAGCTCTCGGGCAAAGTCAGCGGACCGAGCCACTCTTTGAGTGCCGCGACGGAATTGACCACGACGCTCTCGGTCCACGGTTCACCGGCCGGCACGCTGTCGGCCACCATACATGCCGACGGTCTGCCGAAAAAACCCCGCGGAACGGTAGAGGCTCATGGCGACCTTGACGGTGCGCCGCTCGCTCTTGACGTGTCCGTCGAGCAAGGAAGTGGCGACTCGATACACGCGGTTGCTCACCATGCGGATTGGAAAAGCGCCCATATCGAGGGCGACGTGACAACCGGTGCGGACGTTGCTCAGGCGAGGGGCGTCGTGCGGTTGCGCATGGGCCAGTTAGGCGATCTGAACCGGCTTCTGGGCAGTACCCTCCAGGGCAGCGTTGCGGGCAACCTCACTCTCACGCCAGTCGCCGGACATTCCCGTACACAACTGCAACTCGAAGCACGCGACGTGGCTGCCGGAGGTATTCAGGCCAACGCGCAACTGAATGCGGACGGCACGCTGGATGCGCTGAACATACACCTCGCCGCACAGTCGCCTGCAGTCGGCGGCGAGCCCGCGAGTGTGGAATCCACCGCGCAACTCAATATGACCGCACATGAATTGCACTTTGCCAGTGCGCAGGTCAAGTATCGCGATCAGACAGTGAAGCTGTTATCGCCGGCACAGCTATCCTTTGCGCACGGCCTCTCCGTCGGGGGCGTGAAGCTCGGCGCACAGGAGGCGGTGCTCGAAGTGAACGGACGCCTCTCGCCCGAATTGGACGTTCGCGCCTCTCTGCGGCAACTCAAGCCGGAGTTGATCAACGCTTTCGTCCCGCGCCTGCTGGCCAGCGGAACGATACAGGCCGACGTCCAGGTGCAAGGCAGCTTCGCTTCCCCCACAGGCAAGGTGCAACTGGATGCCACCGGCCTGCGCGCGGCAAACGATGCTGCGCGAGGATTACCTGCGACGGACGTGCACGCAGGGGCGCAACTGATGGGAAATGCGGCACGCGTCGATGCGAAGCTGGTTGCCGGCAGCGCCTCGGAGCTGGCACTGACTGGGAGTGCCCCGCTCGCGGCTGACGGCGCATTGGACCTGAAACTCACCGGCCGCCTCGACCTGGGATTGCTGAATCCGCTGCTGGAAGCGCGCGGCCGGCACGTGACCGGTCAGCTCGCCGTCGCAACTTCCGTATCAGGCGCCGCAGCCTCACCGGAGATAGGTGGCACCGTCCGTCTCGCGAAAGGAACCCTGCGCGACTACACCCAAGGCACGAATCTGTCGGACATAAACGGAGTGCTCAGCGGTGAGCACGGAACGCTGAGAATAGAGAAACTGACGGCGCGAGCGGCGCCCGGCGACGTATCGGTGGCGGGCACGATCGGCGTGCTACAGCCGAAGATACCGGTTGATCTGAAGCTGACAGCCCGAAACGCTCAGCCGATCGCCAACAACATCATCACGGCGAATCTCGACACGGAAATCCATGTAAGCGGTACTGCGCGCGAACGACTCAACGTTGCCGGCACCGTACATATCAATCGCGCCGATGTAGAGGTCCCAAGCGGTTTGCCACCGAACGTAGCTGTACTCGACGTGCGTCGTCCCGGCCAAGCGCCCCAGCCCGTCAACGCGAAGCCCCTCATTATCGGGCTCAACGTTACCGTGGAGGCTCCTCGCCAGATTCTGGTCAAAGGCCGCGGACTGGATGCCGAGCTGGGCGGCCAGATCCGGGTTCGTGGCACCACCGATGCGCCCAAGGTCAGCGGGGGCTTCGAGCTGCAGCGCGGCTTCTTCACGCTCGCCAGCAACAAGCTCACATTCTCCAACGGCACCGTGACCTTCAATGGCGCTGGGCTGAAGAACAAGATCGATCCCACGCTGGATTTCACGGCGCAGACAGTCGTCGCGGACGTGACTGCAATCGTCAGGATCACGGGGTTGGCCGATTCGCCAAAGATCGAGCTGAGCAGCACCCCCGAGCTGCCGCAGGACGAAATCCTGGCGCGCCTGCTGTTCGGGCAGAGCGCCTCGCAGCTCTCCGCGCTGCAGGTCGTGCAGATCGGAGCCGCCCTGGCCTCGCTCAGCGGCGGCGGCGGATTGAACCCGGTCGCGAAAATTCAGAAAGCCCTCGGGCTCGATCGGCTAGCGGTCGCCGGCGGATCCAACAGCGGCGCGCCCGGTACGACGAATACGGGCGCCAGCATCGAGGCCGGTCGCTATGTTTCCAGTCGCGTGTTTGTCGCGGTCAAGGAAAGCACGACAGGCACCAGCCAGCTCGCAGTCGATGTGGACCTCACGAAGCATCTCAAGTTGCAGACGCGCCTGGGAAATGGCACCGCCACTGCGCAGGGAACGACACCCGAGAACGACCCGGGAAGCAGTGTCGGACTGGCCTACCAATTCGAATATAACTGAGGGCAGGGCTACGCCTGCGGCGTCGGCGTCGGCGGCGTCCGCACCCTGATGTGCAACTCGCGGAGCTGCGCCTCGGTGACTTCGGTCGGCGCATCGGTCATTGGATCCGCCGCGGTCTGCGTCTTCGGGAATGCGATGACCTCCCGGATGCTGTCGGCACCCGCCATCAGCATCGTCAGCCGGTCCAGTCCGAACGCGATACCTCCATGCGGCGGCGCACCGTATTTGAGCGCATCGAGCAGGAACCCGAACTTCGCGTGCGCTTCCTCAGTATTGATGCCCAGCAGATCAAACACCGTGGACTGCATTTCCTGCCGATGGATACGCACGGAGCCGCCGCCAATCTCCGACCCGTTCAATACCATGTCATAGGCCTTCGCGAGCGCGCCTTCCGGATCCGCGCGCAGCGCGGCCGAATCGTCGCTCTTCGGCGCGGTGAACGGGTGATGCATGGCGGCCCAGCGCTTCGCGTCCGCGTCCCATTCGAACATGGGGAAGTCCACGATCCACAGCGGCCGCCAGCCTTCCCGCACCAGCTTCAGATCCTGGCCCACCTTCAGGCGCAGGGCGCCGAGCGCGTCGTTCACGACCTTCGCGGTGTCGGCGCCGAAGAAGATGAGATCGTTGTCCTGCGCGCCCGTGCGCTCGAGAATGCCGGTCACGGCCGCCTCGCTCAGGAACTTGACGATCGGCGACTGCAGTCCATCGCGACCCTTGGCCCGCTCGTTCACCTTGATGTACGCCAGGCCCTTGGCGCCATACCGGGCAATGAAAGCCGTGTACGCATCGATCTGCGAGCGCGGCATGGAGCTGCCACCCGGCACGCGCAAGGCGGCGACCCGGCCTTGCGGATCCCTGGCGGGACCTGCGAAGACCTTGAAGTCGCAATCCTTCACCAGATCGGCGACATCCGCGAGCTCGAGCGGGTTGCGCAGGTCCGGCTTGTCGGACCCATAACGGCGCATCGCTTCCGCGAAGCTCAGCCGCTCGAGCGGCTCGGGAAGCGAGACTCCCAGCACCTCTTTGAAGAAGTGGCGCACGAGTCCCTCCATCAGATGCATGATCGCATCCTGAGTCAGAAACGACGTCTCGATGTCGAGCTGCGTGAACTCCGGCTGCCGGTCCGCGCGCAGATCCTCATCCCGAAAGCACCGCACGATCTGGTAGTACCGGTCGAACCCCGAGATCATCAGAAGCTGCTTGAAGATCTGCGGTGACTGCGGCAGCGCGAAGAACTTGCCCGCATGCGTGCGGCTCGGCACGAGATAGTCGCGCGCACCCTCGGGAGTGGCCTTCGTCAGCATGGGCGTCTCGAGATCGATGAATCCGTTCGCATCCAGGAAACCGCGCATGGCCCGCGTAATGCGGTGGCGCAGGCGCAGGCGTTGATTCATCACTTCGCGACGCAGGTCGAGGTAGCGGTATTTGAGCCGCACTTCCTCGCCCACCTGCTCATCGAGTTGGAATGGCAGCGGCTCGGAGCGATTCAGCACCTCGAGCTGCTGCGCGAGCAGCTCGACGCGGCCCGATGCGAGGCTCGCATTCACGGTGCCACCCGGACGCTCGCGCACCCGGCCGGTCACCTTGATCACGAATTCGTTGCGCAGCCGCTCCGCTTCCTTGAAGACCGCGGCTGTATCGGGGTCGAACACGATCTGCAACAGACCTTCGCGATCGCGCAGGTCCACGAAAATGACTCCCCCATGGTCCCGGCGCCGGTGTACCCAGCCCGCAACGGTGACCTCCTGGCCGATCAGCTTGTCATCGACCTGTCCGCAGTAATGTGAGCGCATAAGGCGCGCGATACTACGGAGCACCCGCTACCCCCGCAACCGGCGAGGCTTGCGGCCCCGCGTGAGCGCGCGCCGCGAGGAGCGGGCTGCTATGGGCCGGAGTGCGCACCTCGAGGAGGGCTGTTACGGGCCGGAGCGCGGTGCGATTCGTCCAGGGGGCAGCACAGTATCGGAATTGCGATCTGGGCCTTTGGCCACCGCCGCCGCCGGCGGAACCACCACACCGCAGGTGATGATCATCTTCATCGCGGCATCGACGCTCATCTCGAGCTCGACGACCTGGCTGCGCGGCACGATCACCAGGAAACCGGCGGTGGCATTGAGCGCATTGGAGAGGTACACGCAGGAATGCGGCTCTCCGGTCCGGCGGCTGACTTCCGGTACGTCTTCTGCGGTCATGAAGCCGACGCTCCAGATCCCCCTGCGGGGGTACTCCACCATGACGACCTTGCGGAACGAGCTGGATTGCGAGAAAACGCTTTCCGTAAAGCTCTTCACGCCGCTGTAGACGCTGCGCACCACGGGAATCCGGTTCAGGAGGTCTTCCCAGTAGGCGACGAGCTGGCGCCCGATCAGGTTCGTCACCAGCAGCCCGGTCGCGAGTACCACGGCGAACGCGAACACTGCCCCCAGGCCCGGCAACGCGAAGCCCACGAGCGCCTGCGGCCGCAAGGCGGAAGGCAGCCAGAGCAACGTCCAATCCATGATGCGAATGATGAAGCTGACCACCCAGATCGTCGCGAGAACCGGCAGCCAGACGAGTATCCCGGCAACGAGATAGCGACGCAGACTTCTTGTCTTGCCGCCGGAGCTCGCGTTCTTGCCGCTAGGGGGCAAAGGTCACCTGCGCACCTTCCTGCCGGAGCGGGCGGTCTTGCTCTTCGAGCGGCCGGCAGGCGGCCGGCTTTTGCTGCCGGACGAGGCTGGGCGCGCAGCAGGCTTGACCGTCCGTCCCGCACCGTCACCCTTGCTCGAGCTGTGGCGGCGGATGCCGCTCCCACTGCGTCGTGCGGCCTGGGGCTCGCCCCTGGAGCCCGACTTAGGCTCGGCGCCCTTCGCGGATGCGCCGGACTCGGACTTGGACGGCTCCCTGGAGGGGGCTGTCTTCGATGAGTCGGCCCTCGAGCCATCCCCCTTCGAGCCGTCCCCTTTCGAGCCGTCCCCTTTCGAGCCGTCCCCTTTCGAGCCGTCCCCTTTCGAGCCATCCCCCTTCGAGCCGTCCCCTTTCGAGCCGTCCCCTTTCGAGCCGTCTTCTTTCGAGACATCCCCCTTCGAGGCATCCGCGCTGGCGGAGGCCGCCGCGGATTCCTCCTTGTCGGCGCCTGCCAGGTTGCGCTTGTTCTCCTGGTCGGACTTGAAGTCGGTCTCGTACCAGCCCCCGCCCTTCAGGCGAAATACCGGGGCGGAGACCAGCTTCTTCAGTGTCTTCTTGCCGCACGACGGACACTTC
The DNA here is from genome assembly GCA_050738795.1 of Steroidobacteraceae bacterium. Classification (GTDB taxonomy): domain Bacteria; phylum Pseudomonadota; class Gammaproteobacteria; order Steroidobacterales; family Steroidobacteraceae; genus 13-2-20CM-66-19. Next base: position 13,780 of record JBOIAD010000125.1, on the reverse strand, counting down.
GTGAGCGGCGCGTCGGTGATCTTCTGCATGACCTCGGTGTAGAACTTGCAGCTCGAGCACTCGTATTCGTAGAACGGCATGGGGTTCTTGTCGGTTTTGCCTGGAGGGTGAGCCGCGATTATAGGGGCTCACGCCTTCTCGAACACCAACTCCTGGCGCCGGGCCGACACCCGGATCCGGTCGCCCGGCCCGAAGGCGCCTTGCAGGATCCGCTGGGCCAACGGGTTCTCGATCTGCTGCTGGATCGCCCGCTTCAGGGGCCGCGCGCCGTACACCGGGTCGAACCCGGCCTCGCCGAGCAGATCGCGCGCGGAGTCCTCGAGCGTCAGGTCCATGTTCCGCTCCTGCAGGCGCTTGCGCAGGTACGTGAGCTGGATATCCACGATCGAGCGGATCTGCGCGCTGCCCAGCGGATGAAACACGACGATGTCATCGATGCGGTTGATGAACTCGGGCCTGAAGCTCTGTTGCACGATTTCCATCACGGCGGATTTCATGCGGGTGTAGTTCTTCTCGCCCGCGTACTCCTGGATCACCTGGGAGCCGAGGTTCGAAGTCATGATGATGACGGTATTACGGAAGTCGACGGTACGGCCCTGCCCATCCGTGAGCCTCCCGTCGTCCAGGACCTGCAGCAGGACGTTGAACACGTCCTGGTGGGCCTTTTCAACCTCGTCCAGCAAGATCACCGAGTAGGGCCGCCGCCGGACCGCTTCCGTGAGATAGCCGCCCTCCTCGTAACCCACGTACCCGGGCGGCGCCCCGATCAGCCGGGACACGGAGTGCTTCTCCATGAACTCGGACATGTCGATCCGGATCATCGCCTCGTCCGTGTCGAAGAGGAATTCGGCCAGCGCCTTGGACAGCTCGGTCTTGCCGACGCCGGTGGGGCCCAGGAACAGGAACGAGCCATTGGGCCGCCGCGGATCGGACAGGCCCGCCCGTGAGCGGCGGATCGCGTTGGCGACGATGCGCAGCGCCTCCTCCTGGCCGACGACGCGCTTGGCCAGGGCCTCCTCCATGCGCAGCAGCTTGTCCTTCTCGCCCTCGAGCATTTTCGACACGGGAATGCCGGTCCACTTGGAGACCACCTCCGCGATCTCCTCCTCCGTCACCCGGTTGCGCACCAGTTGCGGGGCCTTGCTCTCAGCGTCCACCGCGAGCTGCAGGCGCTTCTCGAGCTCGGGAATCTTGCCGTACTGCAGCTCTGCCATGCGCTGGAGATCTCCGGCGCGGCGCGCGGACTCCAGCTCGCCCCGGACCCGATCGAGGTCCGCCCGGATCTGGGCCTCACCCTGCAGGGCGGCCTTTTCCGACTTCCAGATCTCCTCCAGGTCCGCATATTCCTTCTCGAAGCCGCTCAGCGAGTCCTGCAACGCCGCCAGGCGCTTCCTGGACGCTTCGTCCTGCTCCTTCTTCAGCGCCTCGCGCTCGACTTTGAGCTGAATGATCCGGCGCTCGAGCCGGTCCAGCGCCTCGGGCTTGGAGTCGATCTCCATGCGAATGCGCGAGGCCGCCTCGTCGATCAGATCGATAGCCTTGTCCGGCAACTGACGATCCGCGATGTAGCGATGCGACAGAGTCGCCGCGGCGACGATCGCGGGGTCTGTGATGTCCACTCGGTGATGCACTTCATAGCGCTCCTGCAGACCACGCAGGATCGCGATGGTGTCCTCCACGGACGGCTCATCCACCAATACTTTCTGGAAGCGCCGCTCCAGCGCGGCATCCTTCTCGATGTACTTACGGTATTCATCAAGCGTCGTTGCACCTACACAGTGCAGCTCTCCGCGCGCGAGCGCCGGCTTCAGCATGTTACCGGCGTCCATGGCGCCTTCGGCCTTGCCGGCGCCTACCACCGTGTGCAGCTCGTCGATGAACAGGATGACCTGCCCGGCCTGTTTCGACAGGTCGTTCAGCACAGCCTTCAGGCGCTCCTCGAACTCGCCGCGAAACTTGGCCCCGGCGATGAGCGCGCCCATGTCCAGCGCGAGGATGCGCTTGTTCTTGAGCCCTTCGGGCACCTCTGCGTTGATGATGCGCTGGGCCAGCCCCTCGACGATCGCAGTCTTGCCGACGCCCGGATCGCCGATGAGCACAGGATTGTTCTTCGTGCGGCGCTGCAGAACCTGGATCGTGCGCCGGATCTCGTCATCCCGGCCGATGACCGGGTCGAGCTTGCCTGAGGTGGCACGCGCGGTCAGATCGATCGTGTACTTCTCGAGCGCCTGGCGGCTTTCTTCCGCATTCGGATCGGACACGCTCTCGCCTCCACGCACGTCCTCGATCGCCTTCTCGATCGCGCCGCGCACCGCCCGGGCGTCCTTCAGCACCCGCGCCAGCGCGCGATCCTCGAAAGCGGCGAGCACGAACAGCTCGCTGGAGATGTACTGGTCGCCGCGCTGCTGGGCCAGCTTGTCGGTGACGTTGAATAGCTTGTTCAGGTCATTCGACACGTGGATCTCGCCCGGCGTGCCTTCGACCCTGGGCAACCTGTCCAGCAAGGCCTGCAGCTCGGAGCGCAGCTTGTTGATGTCGACACCGGCCTTGATCAGGAGCGGCCGGACACTGCCGCCCTGGCTGTCCAGCAGCGCGAGCAGGACATGCGCCGGCTCGAGGAACTGGTGATCGCGCCCGACCGCGAGCGACTGGGCATCGGCAATGGCCTGCTGGAATTTGCTGGTGAGCTTGTCCGTCCGCATGGGAGAAGACCTGCGAGAAGGGTTTCGGCTGCGACGGGTATGGGGGCAAACCCCAAGTGCTTCAAGGCGCTACCGCCGCCCCGGACCAGCCTGCTGAAAGTGGCCGTCCGGCCATAGCCAATACTAATGAATCAACGATTCGGCCCAGGCGATGACGCCGACGCCCAGCCCCATCAGGACCACTTGGGCAAGGCTCGTGCGCGGGTCCGCGCGCCGGTGCAAGCCGGGTATCAGGCCGGCAACCGCAATATACAAAAAACCCGCCGCGGCCAAGGCAAGGGCGTAGGGCAGTGCGCCGATCGCTCGTTCCAGCCCGAAATAGGCCACGATGCCACCGAGGACCGAGGCCAGGCCGGTGGCCATGTTCAGAAACATCGCCCGGCTGCGCGACATGCCGGCGTGCAGCAGGATCGCGAAATCGCCGACCCGGTGCGGGATCTCATGCGCCGCGACGGCAAACGTAGTGACGAGCCCCAGGGGTACATTCGTCAGGAAAGCGGCGGCAATCAGGATGCCGTCGAGCGCATTGTGAATGCTGTCGCCAATGAGGACGAGCACGCCCGCGGCCTCGCCCCGGGAATGGCCGTGATCGCCGTGGCCGCCGTGCTCGCGCCCCGCGTGGTCGCTGAGATCGTTCTCATCCCCGCCCTCATGCGAATGCGCGTGCTTCCACAGGACGAGCTTCTCGATGACGAAAAACACGCCGAGGCCCGCGATGAGAGCCGCTCCAATGCCGTGCGCACCGCCGGGGCCAACACTTTCCATCGCCTCCGGGAGCAACGCGAGCAGCGCGGCACCGAGCAGTGCTCCCGTTGCAAAGCTTACGAAGTGGGGGAGCATCCGCAGCCCCGTCCGTTCGGGCACCAACAGAAACAGCCCCGCGAACGCGGCGCTGGCGATGCCGCCGAAGGCGGTGAACAGGATGATCCAGCCGAGAAGGGGCAAAGCCGCTCTACTTCTTGTTACGCGCAGTCACTTTAACACGGGTGTCAGTAGAGCCAGGGGCGTCAATGGGAATCGCCCGCACGCGGGGTGGGTCTTACGTGCGCCCGGGCTCGATCCAGATCAACGCAGCCATACGTCCACACACGCCATCGCGCCGGAACGAGAAGAAGCGTTCAGCGTCCGCGTAGGTGCACCAGCCGCCGCCGTAGATCTCCGACACACCAAGCGCAGCCAGCCTGCGCCGCGCAAGCGCATAGAGGTTGCACTGCCAGCGCCCCCGCGGATTTGCCACGAAAGCACCCGCCGCGCCCACATCCTCCGCCATGAAAGCGGCTCGCACATCGTCTCCAACTTCGAAATGCGCAGCTCCAATGGCCGGCCCCATCCAGGCAAGCAATTGCGAAACCTGCGCGTCGAGCCCGCGGAGCGTCGATTCCAACACGCCCGCGGACAGGCCCCGCCATCCCGCATGCGCAACCCCAACCGCCGACCCGTCACGAGCCGCAAACAGCACCGGCATGCAATCAGCGACTTGTACGGCGCACACGCGACCTGCGCTCTGCGCAACTGCGGCGTCAGCTCGAGGTAAAGTGGGGGTCGTGTTGTATTCATCGAGATTCAGTACGGCCGTGCCGTGTACCTGCTCCAGCCACACGGGATCGTCGGGCAGGCGAAGCTGCTCCCTGATACGCCGGCGGTTTTCCTCAACCGCCTCGGGAGAGTCACCAACGCGCGCGCCGAGATTGAGCGAGTCGTAGGGTGCCGCGCTGACGCCTCCCATCCTCAAAGTGAAGGCTGCGCGCACTGCCGGCGGCGCCGGCCAGTCGGGTGTGAGGATCACCGGCGCGAGTCCCCGCCTTCCTTCTGGTCGGATTCCATCGCTGACACCAGTCGCTGCAAATCCGCAGGCATCGGCGCCTCCCACTCCATCTCGCGCCCGGTTGACGGGTGAGCGAGCTTCAGCCGCGCGGCGTGCAGGGCCTGACGCCTGAACTCATTGAGCACAGCGGCGAGTCTCGGGCTACAGCCGGTGGGAAGCCGGCGCCGTCCGCCATACGCCGGATCTCCCACCAGCGGATAGCCAATATGTGCCAGGTGGACGCGAATCTGATGTGTTCTGCCGCTTTCCAGCTCCGCCCGCACGAGCGTGTGCGCCCGAAATCGCTTCAGGACACGATAATGAGTAATGGCCGGCCGCCCGTCGCTGCGCACTGCCATTCGTGTACGCTGGCTGCGATGGCGCCCAATGGGCTCATCGATGGTTCCACCGCCGGTCATCACCCCGGTGCACAAGGCGATGTAGTGCCGTTCAATCTCTCGTTCCGACATTGCGGTCACCAGCGCCATATGCACTTCCGGCGTGCGGGCCACGACCAGCAGCCCGCTCGTGTCCTTATCGAGCCGATGGACGATCCCCGCCCGGGGCACGAGCGCCAGCTTCGTATCGAACGCCAGCAACGCATTCTGCAGAGTGTGCCGAGCGTTGCCAGCCCCCGGGTGCACGACCAGGCCCGCAGGCTTGTTGATCACGATCAGTGCGCGATCCTCGAACACCACATCGAGCGGCAGCGCCTCGGCCGCGATCTGCTCGTCCGCTTCGATGCGGGCCTCGATCTGCACCCGCTCCCCGCCGAGCACCTTGTCCCGGCCACGCAGCCGGCGTCCATCGACCTGGACCGCCCCCGCCTCGATCCAGCCTTGCAGCCGGGAGCGGGAGTACTGCGGCAGCGCCCGGGCGAGCGCCTGGTCGAGGCGCAATCCCGCCAGTTGCGCCGGAAGATCGAGGCAATGCGCGCGGAACTCGGCCGCACCCTGCTCTGTCGGAAGTCGTGGCGGCGGATTCGTTATACTTTTGGCTGTCGAAGGCGGGCCGCGGCCCGTTCGGCCCGCCCGCGAAAGGCGCGACTTTTGCCCGCTCATCTTTGCAATTACACGGCGCGAAGCCAACGAAAGGCCCTCATTTGTTCTCCCTGTCCGGTCGGTTTGCGCGCGCTGGAGTGCTCGCGCTGTGCATGATCCTGCTCGCCGCGGCCGGCTGCCGTACGCATCGCGCGGATGCCACGAAATCCAGCCCCGAGCTCCTCTACAAGCGGGCGAAGAAGAGTCTCAATGCCTATGACTTCCAGAACGCGATCAAGACGTACGAGTCGCTGACGGCAAGGTTTCCGTTCACGGACCAGGCCCGCCAGGCACGGCTCGACCTGATCTACGCATATTACCGTGCGGGCGAGGGGGAATCGGCCACGGATGCGGCCGAGACATTCATTCGCGAGAATCCGACGCATCCGCGGGTGGATTACGCCTGGTACGTCAAGGGCCTCGTCGATTTCGAGCGCAGCCCGAACGCCATCGAGCACCTGTTCCGCGTCGACCTGACCCAGCGGCCGCCCAGTACCGCGCGCAAGGCGTTCAGCGCGTTCCGCACCGTTGTCGAACAGTATCCGAAGAGCGCCTACGCCCACGACTCGCTGCAGAGGATGGTTTATCTGCGCGACCGGCTCGCCGACTACGATCTGCACGTCGCCCGCTATTACATGAAGCGCGGGGCGTACGTCGCCGCGGCGCAGCGAGCGAAGTCGTGCGTCGAGCAGTTCGATGGCGCTCCCGCCATGCGCGAAGCGCTCCAGATCATGATCCAGGCCTACGACCGCCTCGATCTGAAGCCGCTTGCCGACCAGACGCGCAAGGTCTACGAGCTGAATTTCGGGAGCGCGATCCAGCCGACCCGGGCCGAGATCAAGAAGCCGTGGTGGAAGATCTGGTAGTCGGCGGGTGGGCCCGCCGAAGCGGGACTCTCAGCGCCGATAGCCGTTCGTGATCGGATAGCGCCAGTCGCGTCCAAAGGCGCGGCGGCTCACGCGTACTCCGGGCGGCGCCTGGCGCCGCTTGTACTCATTTCGTTTGACCAGGTCCAATACGCGGCCCACGGTGGCGCGATCGAAACCCCGCGCCTCGATCTCGCCCACGGACAGATCCTCCTCGATGAACGCCTCCAGGATCGCATCGAGTATCGCGTACGACGGCAGCGAGTCGGAATCCTTCTGGTCCGGGCGAAGCTCCGCGGAGGGCGGCCGGTCAATGACCCGCTGCGGAATCACGCGTCCGAGCGAGTTGCGGTGCGCCGCAAGCCGGTACACGAGCATCTTGCTGCAGTCCTTGATGGGCGCGAAACCACCGGCCATGTCGCCGTACAGGGTGGCGTAGCCGACGGCCATCTCACTCTTGTTGCCCGTCGTCAGCAGCATCTTGCCCGTCTTGTTGGAGATACCCATCAGCAACAGCATGCGGCAGCGCGACTGAATGTTCTCCTCGGTTGCATCCGGCGGGCGCCCCGCGAATTCATTTTTCAACGTGGCGAGCGTCGACTCGAACATGCTCTCGATCGACAGCAGGCTGTATTGCACGCCGAGCAGCCGCGCCTGCTCCTGTGCATCGTCCAGGCTCATGGGGGAGGTGTAGCGCGAAGGCATCATCACGGCGTGCACGCGCTCGGCGCCAAGAGCGTCAACCGCGATCGCAAGCGTGAGCGCCGAGTCCACGCCGCCCGACAGCCCGATCACAACTCCGGGGAATCTGTGCTTGCTGACGTAGTCCCTGACACCGACGACGAGCGCACCGTAAACGCTGGCCTCATCGCTCAATTCCGGCTCGAGGCGCGCGGGCTGCGGAACGATATTTCCCCCGCTCTCACGGACGAAATCGACGACATACGTGCCTTCGTGAAACGCAGGCGCGCGCATCACCACGACGCCCTGCGCGTTCATCACGAAGGAATTGCCATCAAACACGAGCTCGTCCTGGCCGCCAACCATGTTGACATAGGCCAGTGGCAAACCAACATCGAGCACGCGCTGACGGGCGACCGTCTCGCGTTCGCGCTGCTTATGGATCTCATAGGGCGATGCGTTGATCGCAATCAGGAGCTCGGCCCCGTCCGCGCGCGCCAACTGAGTCGTCTCAGGCCTCCAGATGTCCTCGCAAACGAGCAGCCCTGCGCGCACTCCTTGCGTGTTGACCACGGTGGGCTGCGCGCCCGCCTGGAAGTAGCGCTTCTCATCGAAGACTTTGTAGTTCGGAAGCTCGGCCTTGCGGTGAATCGCGCCGATCGAGCCGCCGGCAATCAGCGCCGCCGAGTTATAGATAGCCGCGCCCGCATACTCCGGAAAGCCGAGCACGAGCGCCGGCGACGGCACTTCCTGGCGGACCTTCTCCAGTCCGGCCTCGATCTGGCGGCGGAATCCGCGATGGAAGAGCAGATCCTCGGGCGGATAGCCTGAGAGCGTCAGCTCGGGGAATACCACCAGATCGGCCTGGTGCTGCGCACGCGCCTGCCGCGCTGCCTGGATGACGCGCGTTGCGTTCCCGTGCACATCGCCGACGAGCATGTCGAGCTGCGCGAGTGCGATCCTGAATGACTTGTTCATGGCCCGCGATCGGCACGTCTGCCGTCAGTGGCGATTCATTCTAATGGCGCGCCCACGATTCAGCGGCGCCGGCTCTTGCCGCGCGCACTCCCCCGGCGGGAGCGAGTGTTCCGCGCCTTTTTTGGATCCCTCTCCTTTTTCAAGTTCTTGGTGTTTTTCCTCACTTTCGCTACTTTTTTGACGATTTTCAGCGCTTTTGGTGGCCGTCTTGGGGCATGAGAGGCCCGCTTGGAACGTACCCTGCCCACCAGTTTCGCGACGGCAGGCGCCGCGGGCCGAGGTGGGCTGCCCGCGGGATGCTGCCGGGTACCCGCAGGATGCGGCGCTCGGGGAACCAGGGAGGCTCGGGGGGCTCGCGCACGGCGCCCCCTCAGCAGCTCACTCATCGCCGATCCAAGCTCTGCGGGAGATTTCACCGTCCGGACCCCAGCAGCTTCGAACGCCTCATATTTGTCGGCGGCCGTGCCCTTGCCGCCTGCCACGATGGCGCCCGCATGGCCCATGCGCTTGCCGGGCGGTGCCGTGACACCGGCGATATAAGCCACCACTGGCTTGGCAACGAACTTGTGGATGAACTGCGCGGCCGCTTCCTCGTCGCTGCCGCCGATCTCACCGACGAGAATGATTCCCTCGGTGCGCGGGTCGCGCTCGAACAGCTCCAGGACATCGACAAAATTCATCCCTCGCACCGGATCGCCCCCGATGCCGACACACGTGCTCTGCCCCAGCCCGATGTTCGTCGTCTGGAAGACGGCTTCGTAGGTCAAAGTGCCCGAGCGCGAGACGATCCCGACTGCACCCTTCTTGTGGATGAAGCCCGGCATGATGCCGATCTTGCACTCATCCGGCGTGATCACCCCCGGGCAGTTCGGCCCGACGAGACGAGTACCCGCTCCCGCGAGCACGGCCTTGACGCGCACCATCTCATTGACCGGCACACCCTCCGTGATACACACCACGAGCTCGATGCCCGCATCCGCGGCCTCGAGAATCGAATCGGCCGCGCCGGCGGCAGGCACGTAAATCATGCTCGCCGTCGCGCCAGTCTCCCGCACCGCATCCTGCACGGTGTCGAACACCGGCAGCCCAAGATGTGTCTGTCCGCCGCGGCCGGGCGTAACGCCACCTACCAGCTTGGTTCCATAGGCGATCGCCTGTTCTGAATGGAAGGTGCCCTGCCTGCCGGTGAAGCCCTGACAGATCACTTTCGTATTTCGGTTGACCAGAATGCTCATGCTTGTCCTTCGTTATGGGCTGAAAGCGTCCGTGGCGCGCTTTCGGCCCTGTCCGCGTATCCACGGGACCACTTGTGCTCGCTATTTGGGTTTCCGCGCCAATGCGACGACCTTGCGCGCGGCATCCGTAAGATCTGCGGCAGCGGTGATCGTCAGGCCGCTCCTGGCCAGCGTTTCCCGCGCCTTGTCGGCGTTCGTACCTTCGAGACGCACGACGACCGGCACCTTCACCCCGACTTTCTTGACGGCATTGATGACGCCATCGGCGATGAGGTCACAGCGCACGATGCCGCCGAAAATATTGACCAGCACCGCACGAACCTTCGGATTCGACAGGATGAGCTGGAATGCCGCCGTCACCCGCTCGCTGGTGGCACCGCCGCCGACGTCGAGAAAGTTTGCCGGATGGCCGCCGTGCAGCTTGATCAGATCCATCGTCGCCATCGCAAGGCCTGCGCCATTCACCATGCAGGCGATGTCCCCATCCAGCGAGACGTAATTGAGATCGTGCTCGCTGGCGCGCCGTTCCATTGGATCTTCCTGGCTCGGGTCGCGCAGCGATGCGATATCCGGATGGCGAAACACCGCGTTCGCATCCACATTGATTTTCGCATCCAGCGCCATCAGGGCACCGCCCTTCGCGACGATCAGCGGATTGACCTCCACGAGGCTGGCGTCCTTCTCGATGTACAGCCGATACAGTCCCATGCAGATGGACTGAAACTCGTTGACCTGCCTGCCCTTCAGCCCCAGGCCGAAGGCGAGCTGCCCGCACTGGTACGGCTGCAGTCCGGCGGCAGGATGAATGTTGACCGTGAGAATCCTCTCCGGCGTCTTCGCGGCGACCTCCTCGATGTCCATCCCACCGGCGGCCGAGGCGAGCAGCGCTATGCGGCCCCGCTCCCGGTTCAGAGTCAGAGACAGATAGATCTCCCGTTCGATGTCGGAGCCGGTCTCGACGTAGACGCGCTCGACGGGCAGCCCTTCAGGCCCCGTCTGCTTCGTCACGAGGTTCTTGCCGAGCATCCCGGCTGCCGCCGATCGCACGGTCTCGACGTCGCGCGCGAGCTTCACGCCTCCCGCCTTGCCGCGACCGCCAGCGTGCACCTGCGCCTTCACGACCCACACCGAGCCACCGAGCGACTGAGCGGCTGCCGCAGCCTCGTCCGCGCTCGACGCTACGCGGCCCGCAGGAACGGCGATTCCGTAGCTTCTGAAGACGTCCTTGGCCTGATACTCATGCAGATTCATCGTCACCGTCCGGCGGCCATTCAGCCCGCGCAAAACGGGCATTCTCGCGAAAATCCGCGGGGCTGACCAGCAAAGTGATGAGCTGCGAAGCGCATCGCTTTTCAGTGCGCGCCAAGGTGCTAGAGTCGCGCAGTTTTTCGGGCCCACCACCGAAGGGTATTGACGGTCTGCGGCCGAAGGGGGCCGGGGGGCCGCGAACGGCGCCTTCGGGAATACAGCGACGCGCAGCGCGCCGATCTAAGACACTATCTTCCAATCATGCCGGTAAACGCGGCGAAAGCATCCTCCGCTCCGAGCGATCTTGCGTGGCGCGTCATCGGGCTGCTCAATCTCTATCGCGTGCTCGTTCCGCTCGTGCTGATCGTGGCGCAGGCGCTGGCGGGCCCGCAATGGGCGTTGCTGACCGCCCGGCCCAGGTTGTTCCTGTCGGCGTGCATCGCCTATTTCACCGCGGCCGTGCTGCTCATCATCGCGCGCCGGTTGGAGTGGTCGAGTCTGCGCATCGTTGCCCTGGTCAACGCCGGGGTCGACGCTGCCGCCATCGGGCTGATCCTGTATGCGAGCGGCGGGGTGGCCAGCGGCCTGGGCATTCTGCTCGTGCTGCCGGTCCTGGCCATGGCCGTTCTGGCCGACCACCGTGACGCCTTTCTGATCGCCGCCGTGGCCGCCATCGGCGTACTCACGCAGCAGTTTTTCGTCAACCTGCAAGACGCCGCGCCCTCGACGGACTACACGACGGCCGGGGTCCTCGGCCTCGTCCTCTTTGTGATTGCACTGCTCGCCTGGCCGCTTGCAAACCGGCTGCGCGAGAGTGAGGCGCTGGTCAGGCGACAGGAAGTAGATCTCGCCAATCTCGCGCAGCTTTCGCAATACATCGTTCAGCACTTGCGCGAGAGCATTCTCGTGATCGATACCCAGGACCGAGTCCGGCTCATCAACGAGTCCGCGGCGCAGATCCTGGGCGATGACCACGCGTACCCCGAGGCACTCGTCGGCGAAGCCTCGCCGCGGCTCCTTTATCTGCTCGAGACCTGGCGTCAGAACGAAGGCAGCACTGCGGTGTTCCCCACTCCGGATCCGACCTTTGTCGCCGCGGACGGTGCGCGACTCATCCGGGCCCATTTCGCGCCTTTGGGTAGTGCAAGTCCCGCGCCGGTGCTGGTATTCCTGGAAGACACAAGCCTGCTGGCCGAGAAAGTCCAGCAATCCAAGCTGGCTGCGCTGGGACGTCTGAGCGCGAGCATTGCGCACGAGATCCGCAATCCGGTCGGCGCCATGAGCCACGCCAGCCAACTTCTCGCGGAGTCTCCCCATCTGAGCAGCGACGAGCGCCGGCTGACGGAGATCATGCGCACGAACGGCGAGCGGGTCAGCACGATCATCAACAACGTGCTGCAGCTGTCGAAGCGTGAGGACACCCGTCTCGAGACGATGTCGCTGCAAGCCTGGGCCGAGGAGTTCCACGAGGAGTTTTGCGACACGATGCAACTACCGCGCGAGCGTTTGCGTACGAACGATGCGACGCCGGGAATCGAAGTCCGGGCCGATCCGTCACAATTGCGCCAGATAGTCTGGAATCTGTGTGAAAACGCGTTGAAGCATGGCATGCATGACCGTCCGGACGCTCCCGTGGAAATGCAGCTCGGCCGACTGAGCGCCACCGGGCGACCCTTTCTGCAGGTGATGGATCGCGGACTGGGGGTCAAACCGGAGCATGCTGAACGGATCTTCGAGCCTTTCTTCACGGGCGGACGCGGGACCGGCCTCGGCCTGTTCCTGGCCCGCGAGCTTGCACAGACGAACGGCGCGACACTGCTCTACGAACCGAGGCACGGAGGCGGTAGCATTTTCCGCCTGGTCTTCGCGGATCCACGACGTTGGGAGGCGTGATGAATGTTGCCGCTGCAAGCGATCGTGCCTTGGGGGCACGTCCCGTCGTGCTCATCGTCGATGACGAGCCGGATCTGCTCGAGCTCGTGAGCCTGACCCTGAGCCGCATGAATCTGGAGACACGTACGGCGCCGGACGTAGGCACCGCACGGCGGCTGTTGAAGAGCGACAAGTTCGACCTGTGCCTGACCGATATGCGCCTGCCCGACGGCGACGGCCTCGAGCTCGTCGCGTGGATCCAGGAAAATCGCGCAAATCTGCCCGTCGCCGTCATCACTGCACACGGCAACGTGGAATCCGCCGTGCGCGCGCTGAAACTGGGCGCGTTCGACTTCGTGTCCAAGCCCCTCGATCTGGGTGTATTACGCAAACTGGTCGGCAGCGCGATCCGGCTCAGTGACCGTACCGATGCAAATGCCACCGGCAACGTGCAGGGTCCGCGCCTCATCGGCCGCTCCGGCGCAATGGAACAGCTCCGGGAAATGATCGCGCGCGTAGCGCGCAGCCAAGCGCCCGTGCACATTTATGGAGAGTCGGGGACGGGCAAGGAGCTGGTCGCACGGCTCGTCCACCAGAGCGGCTCGCGTAACGAAGGCCCCTTCGTTGCCGTGAACTGCGGCGCTATCCCCACTGAGCTCATGGAAAGTGAGCTGTTCGGCCACAAGCGAGGCAGCTTCACGGGCGCCGTGGCCGACAAGAAAGGCCTCGTCCAAAGCGCCGAAGGCGGCACGCTGTTCCTCGACGAGGTGGCCGACCTGCCGCTGCACATGCAGGTAAAACTTCTGCGTGTCGTGCAGGAAAAGACCGTGCGTCCGGTCGGCGAATCGCGCGAAGAAACGGTCGATGTGCGCATCCTGTCAGCGACGCACAAGAACCTTGCCGATCTCGTGGGCGACGGGCGTTTTCGCGAGGACCTGTTCTATCGCATCAACGTCATCGAGCTGCGAGTACCCTCGCTGCGCGAGCGCGTCGGCGACATCTCCGACCTGGCGGACACGATCCTGGCGCGGCTGGGGCGGCGCATGAACATCGATCCTCCGCAAATGAGCGAGGCGGCCCTGCAGCAGTTGCGGGAGTATCCGTTTCCGGGAAATGTGCGCGAGCTCGAGAACGTGCTCGAGCGCGCATTGACGCTCTGCACGACGGGCATGATCACGCCCGAGCACATCAAGGTGCGCTCCGTGACGCGGCCCACCTCGGAATCCGCTACAGCCGCGACAGGCGGCTCAAGCTCGCCCAGCGGCTCCGCTATCCCCGACGGCTCGACTGCGCTCGGCGCACAGCTCGAGGACATCGAGCGCGATGCCATCGTCAAGGCCCTCGAGAAGACGCG
>JBOIAD010000124.1:0-74659 GCA_050738795.1 Steroidobacteraceae bacterium | reverse complement strand
ATCGGCATGCTTGAACTGAAGGGCCGCGTGGCTCTCGTAACTGGCGGCTCGCGTGGCATCGGAAGGCAATCGCTCTTGCACTGGCCGAGGCGGGGGCTGCGGTCGCCGTAAACTATAGGGCGCTGATTGAGGCGGGCGTCCCTGCGCGCATTCCGGTTGGGCGGGCCGGAAGTGGAGAGGAGATCGCGCAGGCGGTCACGATGTTGGTGAGCAATGGCTATCTCACGGGTCAAACGATTGCGGTCAATGGTGGTTCGCTCTTTTCCTGAGGCAGGCGTTGCTGCCAGCACCCTGGCGGCATAGCGCGGTCTCATCTTCGGATTTGCGGGCGAGCGGCTCGAATTGCCGAAGCTGACGCAAGTGCCGCCACTTGCGAGCAGGAAATGCAGGGCCGTCAAATCGACGGAACCTCACGGGGGATGGCTTCAGGTGCAAACGCGGAAAATACTGAATCAGACGGCTATCATTTAAATGCATGATTATATTGATGTTATCGTGACCGTGCGGCTCATAATGCCGAGGCCGAGGGTTCGAGTTGCGCGGTACGTATTAGCAGAATTATGCTTACATAAGCACAATGCAGAGTGTTTTTGGCGTAGCGTTGCCGCAGTTGTCGTTGGTTGTGGACGAGAGTCGGCCGGCGACGCTTCGCCAAAAATGCGTTGTACTAAACCGCCCACCGAGCTCGACGCTATGGGGATTTAATCTTGTCTCTGCGGGTGAGGAAGGGCTGCGCGTGATGCGGGAAGGTGTCGTAAAGGCGCCGATCTGTTGTAAGTAACACCGAAGCAGGCATATGGAGGGCGGAGAAACGGATCAGAACCGCTCCGGAACGGTGAGGTCGGCAGCACAGATCCTCGGAACATTTCGATCCGATCGGGTAGTGCGGATTGCAGGAGCCACTCTGCAGTCATGATGTGTCCAGGATGCGTGTTGGTTCCGGTGCTCTACAGGGCGAGAGCTGCTCGATGAGCATCATGCGACCGCGGCGGCAGACCGGACAGGACTGAAGGGACACACCGGTGAGTGCTTCGTACCGCTGTCGGTAGTCTGCGGGCGCCTCGGCGGCGGCCTTCTCCGGCGTCGTGCTGTTCACCTGCAGAAGGGTGCGACATTGCGCGAGCTTCTCCTCGCGATGGCGATTGCCGAGGAAGCCGTAGTAGCGGATGCGCTGTAACCCCGGGGGTAGCACGTGCAGCAGGAAGCGCCGGATGAACTCCTCCGCGGTGAGGGTCATGGTTTTCTGGGCGTCGCTGTCGCGGTAGTCTTTCCAGCGGAAGGCGACGTGTCCGTCTTCGATGTTCACAAGGCGGTTGTTTGAGATGGCCACCCGGTGTGTGTAGCGCCCGACGTAGTCGAGGACCTGCTCGGGTCCTGCAAAGGGGGCCTTGGAGTAAACGATCCACTCCTTTTGTCGCAGCGGTTCCAGGTAACGATGGAAGGCCTCACGCTCATGCAGTTGCTCCAGGGCGGAGAAAAAACCCAGATCGCCGCGATCAAAGGCCTGTTCCAACAGTTGCAAGAAGCGCCGGCGGAAAAAGCGCGAGAGCACCCGCACGGGTAGGAAGAACCCGGGCCGGCAAGAAACCCAGTGCTCACCGTCGGCGGAGAGTCCGCCGCCCGGCACCACACAGTGCAGATGGGGGTGATGCACGAGTGTTTGTCCCCAGGTATGCAGGACGGCAAAGAAACCAATCTCGGCTCCCAGGTGCTTTGGGTCAGCAGCGATCGTGCGCAAGGTGTCGGCGGTGGCCGCGAAGAGCAGGTTGTAGACGACGGCCTTGTTCTGATACGCGATGGCGGCGATTTCTTCCGGGAGAGTGAAGACGACGTGGAAATACGGGACGGGTAGGAGCTCGGCTTGCCGATCTTCGATCCACTGCGCCCGTGCGAGCGACTGACACTTCGGGCAGTGTCGGTTGCGGCAGCTGTTATAGCTGATGCGCTGATGTCCGCAATCGTCGCAGGCCTCGACGTGGCCGCCGAGTGCAGCGGTACGGCATGCAGCAATAGCCTGCATGACGCGCCGCTGCGTACTCGAGAGCGAACTCTCGTGCTGCGCACGGTAGGCGTCACCGTGCTGGCGGATGATGTCCGCCAGCTCGATCTTGGATCGCTCCACGGGGAGCGTGGATCAGAAGTGCTCAGGCGCCTGGGTAGGTTCCGGCGGCAGCGGCCTGGGCAGCAGATCCAGCGGGCTGCGGGTCGCACAAACTTTGGAGACCGCCAGGCGCAGGTAGCGTGCGGTAGTCGACAATGACCGATGGCCGAGCAGCAGCTGGATGGTACGCAGGTCCGTACCGTACTCGAGCAGGTGCGTGGCGAAGGCGTGCCTCATCGAGTGCGGCGTGACTGGCTTGGAGAGACCACTTCGCTCGACGCCTAACGTACAGGCGTCGTTGATACCCTCTCTCGTGATGTGAGTGCCAGGGATGACACCCGGAAACATCCACTTGGTGGGTCTGGCCGCACGGTACCAACCTCGTAGGATCGTCAAGAGCTGCTCAGAGAGCATGACATCGCGATCCTTCTGCCCCTTCCCCTGAGTGACCCGGATGACCATGCGCTGGCTGTCGATGTCGCTGGGCTTGAGCGCAACCGCTTCTGAGACGCGCAGTCCTGCGGCGTAACAGACCGTCAGGACGGTGCGGCCCTTGCGCCGCGGAACACAACTCAGGAAGTGCCGTACCTCCTCAGGGCTGAGGATGATGGGCAGCTTCTCGGGCTTCTTCGGCATTGGCAGGACTTCCTCTACGTCCCAGGGCCGCTTCATCGTCACGGCGTACAGAAAGCGCAGCGCAGAGGTCGCGATGAGAATCGAGCCCGGTGCGAGCTTCTTCTCGTTGGTCAGATAGAGTTGATAGTCTCGAATGTTGGCAGGACCGAGACCTTCCGGAGATCGGCGGAAGTGCCGAGCGAACAGTGACACTTGTTGCAGGTAGCACTTGCGGGTGTTCTCGGAAAAGTTGCGGATCTGCATTTCTTCGAGCATGCGTTGACGTAGCGGTGTCATGAGTAAACTCCCGTGCAAGATGATGTCGCTGCACATGCAGCACCAACATCTTGTCAAGGAAGTTCACGGGGAACCGCCATAGGGAAATCGCACCGCAGCATCGGTCGGAGGAAGGCTCAAACTCACGGCTACCGCGAAGCGGTTTAGTACAGTTCTGCTAATGGCGTGGCGTGCCTATTCTCGAAGACGTACTGGGGAGCCGGGTCAACATTCAGATCTTGCGCTACCTCGTGGCTATTCGCGGCGGCTTGAGCGGGAATGAGATTGCAATCCGTCTCGGGCTGCAGCAGTCGTCCGCCCGGCAGGCACTTGAGCGCCTCGTCGCCGCCGGTGTCGTCACGCGTACGGACGTAGGCCGAAGCGCAGCGTACGAGGTCGATCGAAAGCTTGCTTTTGCGAACGTCGTGTTGGAGCCTCTCTTTCAGTCGGAGGCGCGACTACGGGATGACTTGATCGAGGCTCTGGCGCACGCTTGCAATGAGTTAGGTAGTGAGCTTGAGTCCGTGATTCTTTTTGGGAGCCTGGCGCGCGGCGAGCGCGATTTTCGCGACGCGGACCTGCTGTTTGTCGTTCCGAAGAAGAAGGACAAAGCGCAACTGCATGATCGAATCGCAGAGCATTTCGAGCCGGTGCGGCAGCGGTTTGGCGTGCCGGTGAGCGCTGTTGTGGTGACGGAAGCTGAGCTGCATTCTCTGAAGCTCGCGTCCGTCGTGGATGCAGCGCGCGGGGACGGTATCCTCCTGTTCGGGTCGCCTCCCGGTTTGCTCCAAAACGTGCGAGCAAGAAGCTTCGGTGGAGCTGAGAGGCCATGACTCGCAAGCACCCTGCCTCGACTGTTGACCGCTCCCTTGCGGTCAAGTATTTCGACAAGGCGGCAAGGTTCAAGGCCGACGCCGAAAAGATGTCCGTGCTGGCCGACGAATTCAGCGGTAACGGCGTCGCCGTGCTGTGCGTGCACGCGGCCATCGCATATGGTGATGCTATTTCGATACTAGCGGGAGGAAGAAAGTCCAAGAGCGGGGATCATCGAGACGCTGCGCAAGCGGGCGCTTCGGCGGGATATGGATACTTTGCTACGCCCCGGCTTGCCCAAATTCGACGTCGATGCCGCGGTGCGCCAAGCGTATTTCAAGCTGGTGCCATGATGTACTGGCCTTGCGCCGCGGCTACTTTCTCACATACGCAATCCGCGCCGCCTGCACATCGTAAGCGTGCTCAATCAGCTCGCGCGGACTGCGGAACAGATCGGTGCTCGTCAACTGCAGGCTGGCGGCCAGTCTGTGCATGGCATCCGCGTGAGTCTCGAGCGCGCCGTCGGCAAGGATATGCGCGATCTCAATTCCGGATCGCTCGAGCTGCCGCGCCACCAGAATCGTCCTGTGGCACTCGAGCGGCTCCCGCTCCGCGCACATGAGTGCAACGCGATATTCACGCATGCCGGCTTGCAAGCGCTCGAGGCCCCGGCGGAACAGTTCCGTCGCCGCCAGCTTCGCGTAGCTGATGCGGCCTGCCGCGTCATAACAGGCCGGATCTGCGCTGCGTGCCCCGAGCTCTTCCCCCAGAAACACGTACTGAACGCCGGCGCTCGCCAGGGCATCCCGCAATCTCTCGCGGCCGAACTGCGGATTGAAGCGGCTATAAGGGGTCGAACGGACGTCCGCGACCGCACTCGCGCGCTGTTGCTGCAGGAGAGTCACGAACCGCTCTATGGGGTGGTTCGAATGGCCGATCGTAAGGATCATACTGTTACCCGTGACCAGAATCGGACGTGCTGTACCCCTGCCGGAATCCCTCGGCGCCGCACTCGAGGCGTTGTTCGGCACCCGCGTCGACCATGTGCGCGTCGTCGAGAATTCCCTGTTCGTGCGCATTCACGGCCGGGCGGTCGCAACGACGCGCCGCGGCCGCATCTACCTTCGAAGCAGCGCCGCCGAATTCTTCGCCGACCCATGGCTCGTGCTGCATGAGTATTGCCACGTCATCCGGCAATGGGAGCCGCGAGCTCTCACCATGCGAAGCTATGTGGTCGAGTGTATTCGCCGTGGCTACTGGAACAACCGTTTCGAAATCGAAGCACGCGCGTTCGCCGACGCCCATGTGCATCGGTTGCGCAGCCTGCTCGCAGGGAGCCGTGCGACGTGACCAACGATGCGTCCCGCCCGCAGCTTCAGCCCAGCAGCGCCTCCCGGTGATACAGCCGCCCCGCGACCCACACCAGGCCGGCGCCCAGCACCAGGGTTACTGCCACGGATGTGGCCAGATAGGGCGCCGCAAGCGGCTCGTCGCGCAACAGGCTGGTGATCAGGAAATGCTGACTGAGCGAGGGCACTGCCATGAGCGTCGCGGTGGGCCTCAAGCCCAGCACCCCGGCGAACACCAGCGGCAGGGTCGGAATGAGCAGGACCAGCCCGAGATACGTTTGCGCTTCCCGGTAGCTGCGCGTGAAGGCGGCGACGATGGTCATGAGAGCAGCCCCCAGCGGCACGAGCGGCAAACTCACCAGCACCACCTCCAAGGCCACCAGGGGGCCGAAGTTCACGCTCATGCCGAAACGCTCCAGACCCGCGAACTGCAACACGATCGCGAAGGCCGACACGGTGAGCGACAGCGACAGCAACATGTACGCGCACGTCGCCAGGATCTTTCCGTAGATGAGATGCTCGCGGCGCACTGGGACCGTCAGCAGCGGCTCGAGCGAGCCGCGCTCGCGCTCCCCGGCGGTGGCATCGATCGCGAGGTACATGCCGCCCATCAGCATCGTCAACAGAACCAGATAGCTCAGCGTCCCCAGCGCCAGCACCGAACGGCTCGCGGGTGTCGAGACATCGATGTCCCTGATCACGATGGGGGACAGGACGAGCGGATCGATGCCGCGCACCAGCACGCGCAGGCGGGCGAGAAGCGCTCCGTACTGGCTCAAGAGCGCTCTCACTCGCGCCACGCTCTTTCCATTCGAGGCGTCGGACGAGTCAACGTATAACAGCAGAGGTGCCGGCTTGGACGCATCCAGGCGCGTGCCGAAATCATCGGCAACCAGCAGCACCAGGGGTTTTCGATGCTCCTTCACGGCGGCGCGTGCCGCTGCGTCGTCATAGTCGACGTGCTCCACCTTCACACCGTATTGACGGAGTTGGGTAAGGAGGTTCGGCGCACGCTCCGCGTGCGATACGGCGAGCGTCACGGGGCGATCCGCTTCGGCGCTGCCTCTCTCGATGCTGAGGGAGAGCGCTGCGCCAAACAGCAACGGCCCGAAGAGCGGACCGAAGATCAACGCGGAAATCAGCGTGCGCCGGTCGCGCAGGTTCTCCCTGAACTCCTTGCGGAACACACTCAGGATAGCCTGCACCCTCACTCTCCGTGAGCGTGAGTTGTATAGCGGTCCCGCCTGCCCGGGGTCACGCCATTGCCGACGCCGGTCACGATAGCCCTTCGCCAGTGCCGATGAGCTTCACGAACGCATCCTCCAGGCTGCTTTCCCCAGTACGCACGCGGAGCTGCTCTGGCGTGCCGGCCGCTACGACAATTCCGTGTGCAATGACGACCACGTCATCGCATAGGGCGCCAACCTCTTGCATGACATGACTCGAGAACAGCACGCAGTGTCCCTCATCGCGCAGCCGACCCAGCAGGCGCCGAAGACTGCGGACCGCCATCACGTCGAGTCCATTCGTGGGCTCATCCAACAGTAGGTTTCGAGGACGATGTATCAACGCACGCGCAAGGGCCGTCTTCACGCGCTGACCCTGGGAGAAGCCCTTGGCGGCTCTGTCGGCAAAGTCGTCCATTTCCAGGAGCGCGATCAGCTCGGCGGCCCGCGCCCGCCGCTCCATGCGGCCCAACCCATGAAGGGCACCGAAATACGCAATGTTCTCGCGTGCGCTCAGATGAGGGTAAATGCCGGCGCCGTGGGGTAGAACTCCCATCCGGCGGCGCGCCTCCAGAGGTTGGTCGACAGCGCTTACTCCATCGACCAGCGCGTTACCCGTCTCGGGAGTTATCACCGTGTACAGAATGCGCAGCGTGGTCGACTTGCCGGCGCCGTTCGGGCCGAGCAGGCCGGTAATCCGTCCGTCGAGCGCTTGCAAGCTCACATCGCGCACGGCTGTGATGCGGCCGAAGTGCTTACTCAGGTTGTGTGCCTCGATCATGCGCAGCCTACGGCGGTGGGCCGCCGTAAGAAATGAAGAACGGCATGGGCCTGTCGTCCCGCGCGCAGGAGACATCGAGACCGGCAACCGCCGCGCGACCCACGAACTTTGCCATCAGCCCACTGATGCACGGAGCAGTGAGCTGACCATGTCCGAAACCTCGCAGGATGAGATGCAGGCTGTGTGTGAGCCCGCGGCGGGCCAGCTCGGCATCCGCAGGCGGCGTTACAGGATCATCACTCCCTGACAGCAGCAACACGGGTATGCCGCTGTGCAACGGCGCATGAAAGTCGCGGTCGATCGGTCCGTGTGGCCAGATCGCACAGATGTTGCGCAGGCCGTCGAGCTGGCTCGAGCCGAGGTAGGTCTTGTCGATTTCCGCGCGATTCACAGTAGTGAGATCGTAGAAGGGCACGTCCTCGCTGCATACGACGCTGTTGTGCATTCCGTACGCCAGGGCGTTGCCGTAGGTCCGGTTCACGAGCAGGAACTGGGCCGCGAGCGGGGTGAAATCACCGGACACGCTTGCACGGTGCAGCATCAGTGGCAAAAGCGCAGCTTGTTCGGACGTGTAGGTTGCGAGCCGGAGCACGGTTGCCAGGTGATAGCTGCTGAACTGGAATGTCGTGGGCTGGCCGCCGGTGGGGTCGGGAAGACTGACCGACACCGGATTGGCCTGCAGGGAGTGGCGCAGGAGGCGATAGGCCGCGGCCGGATCTGCGAAGCGCGACTGACAATCGGATTCGGTTGCGCACCGCGCCAGCACACGGGTGAGCGCTGCTTCGGCATTGAGTGCGATGGCTGGGCCCAGAGCCAGTTGCGGGGGCACGACCCCATCGAGAATCACGCTGCGCGTTCGTTCAGGAAAGCGGCGCATGTAGTGTTGGGCCACTCGAGTACCATACGAGACGCCATAGAGGTTGATGAGCTCATAGCCCAGCGCAGCACGCACGTGATCCAGATCCTGCACCGCGATACTGGTTGTGTAGTAGGCGACGTTCGCTTTCGACGACAGCGCTGCTAGGCAGCGCCGCGCCTCGTCGACAACCTCGGCGTCGGTTGCCCTGTACAACACATCGTCATCCAGCGCGCAATCCAACGGGTTCGATCGGCCGGTCCCGCGCTGATCGATCAGGACGATGTCCCGATCGCGATGAATGCGCTCGAATGCAAAGGCGGCCGACGCATAGAACACCGTGGCGGCCATCCCGGGGCCGCCCGCAAGCACGAACAGCGGGTCCGGCTGCTTGCGGCGATTGATGGCCGCCACGCGCGCCACTCGCAGCTTGATGCGTCGTCCCCGGGGATCGGTCGGATTTTCGAGCACCGCCAGATCGCCGCACTCCGCCGCAACCGCGCCGATTCCCGACGGGTCCTCTAGCTCGCATGAGCTCAATATGAGGGGGCGTGCCGCGGGTGACGGCGTAGTGGGGGGCGCGGGCACCATCCCGCGAGCCGTGCTTGCGGTAGCGGCTAGGCCCAGCAGGAACAGCAGTGAGACGGCCGGATGGATCACGCGGGGCGAGAGGATAATGCAATCCTTGTTCGCCCGGGCCGCCGCCCTACAATACCGGCCCGGCCGGATCGAACCGGCCTGCCAGTCCCGAGAGCTGTAGACCATGCGTTTCGCGCAACCATTCGACGTCATCGTGATCGGCGGTGGCCATGCCGGTACGGAAGCCGCGCTGGCTGCCGCTCGGACCGGTGCGCGCACTCTGCTTCTCACCCAGAGCATCGAGACCCTGGGTCAGATGAGCTGCAATCCGGCTATCGGAGGGATCGGCAAGGGTCACCTCGTCCGCGAGATCGACGCGCTGGGAGGCGCGATGGCGCGCGCGACCGACCGAGCAGGCATCCAATTTCGCACGCTGAACGCCAGCAAGGGTCCCGCAGTGCGTGCCACTCGCGCCCAGGCGGACCGGCAGCTCTACAGACAGGCGATCCGCTCGATGCTCGAGAACCAGGCGAACCTGGTCCTCTTCCAGCAGGAAGCGAGCGACCTTCTGGTGGAAGGGCAGCGCGTGCGAGGCGTCGTGACGATCTCGGGGATCACGTTCGAGGCGCCCTGCGTCGTGCTCACGGTCGGCACCTTCCTGGGTGGCCGCATCCATGTGGGTCTGGAAACTCACCAGGGCGGCAGGGCGGGCGATTCGCCATCGAACCAGCTCGCGGCACGGCTGCGCGAGCTGCCGCTGCGCGTGGGACGCCTGAAGACCGGGACGCCACCGCGAATCGATGGCCGCAGCCTGGATCTGGCCGTGATGGCCGCTCAGAGCGGCGATGAGCCCGTACCGGTGTTTTCGTTTCTTGGACGAGCCAATGAGCATCCAGAACAGCGGGATTGTTTCATAACGCATACGAATGAGCGGACTCACGACATCATTCGCGCTGCCACGCATCGCTCGCCGCTGTTCACGGGCCGTATCGAAGGCATCGGTCCCCGGTACTGTCCATCGGTCGAGGACAAGGTGGTCCGGTTTGCCGACAAGACCTCTCACCAGATCTTCGTGGAGCCCGAGGGCCTCGGCACGCACGAGGTGTATCCGAACGGGATCTCGACCAGCCTGCCGTTCGACGTGCAGTACGAGTTCGTCCGGACCATCCGCGGGTTCGAGAATGCGCATCTCACGCGCCCGGGCTATGCCATCGAATACGATTTCTTCGATCCACGCGATCTGCAGCCCTCCCTGCAGACCCGGGTCATCGACGGGCTGTTCTTCGCAGGCCAGATCAACGGCACGACGGGTTACGAGGAAGCCGCCGCACAGGGGCTGGTGGCCGGCATCAACGCCTCGCTGATGTGCCGCGGCCGCGACGCATGGCTGCCAAAGCGCAGCGAAGCGTATCTCGGCGTGCTCATCGACGATCTGGTAACGCAAGGGACGCGCGAGCCGTATCGCATGTTTACCAGCCGGGCTGAGCATCGGCTGCTGCTGCGGGAGGACAACGCCGATCTGCGACTGACCCCCACGGGCCGGGCGCTCGGCCTGGTCGACGAGGAGCGGTGGCGGCTCTTCGAGGCGAAGCAACGGCTCTCCGACCTGGAGGTGCAGCGTTTGCAAGCCGCGCGCATCCGACCGGCCGAGGTGCCGGCGGAATGGACGCGGCGGGTACTCCAGGCGCCGCTGAGCCGCGACTGCTCAGCCTTCGAGCTGCTGTGCCGCCCGGAAGTCGGTTACGACCACGTGCGGGAAATCGCCGGCGCACCGGACTGGTCGGACAGCGACGATCGCCTGCCCGTGCAGATCCGCGCACAGATCGAGGTTCGCGCCAAGTACGCCGGCTACATCGAGCGCCAGCAGGATGAAGTGGAACGGCTGCGCAGGAACGAGGAGACACGCCTGCCCGACGATCTGGATTACCTGCAGGTGGCGGGGCTGTCGCACGAGGTTCGCGGGAAGCTCGCCGAGTGCCGGCCCGCAACCGTCGGTCAGGCGAGCCGCATGCCGGGCGTCACGCCGGCCGCCATCTCGATCCTGCTGGTCCATCTGAAGAAGCGTAGCCTTGCCGCGCGGGCCCGCGTGGCATGAGTGCGTTCATCCGTCAGCTCAGCTCCTGCTGGGAGCGCAGCGACTCTCTCGTGTGCGTGGGGCTGGACCCGGAAATCGAGCTTTTCCCCCGGCACATCGCGGCGCAACCGTCCCCGATCTTCCAGTTCAACAAGGCGATCATAGACGCCACCGCGGACCTCGTATGCGCCTACAAGCCGCAGTTCGCGCACTATGCCGCGTACGAGGCGGAGGATCAGCTCGAGCGGACCATCGAGTACATCCATCGCAGCTACCCGGGCATTTCCGTGATCCTCGATGCCAAACGCGGTGATGTCGGCAACACGGCCGAGCGCTATGCGATCGAAGCGTTCGAGCGTTACGGCGCGGATGCCGTGACCGTGAACCCGTATCTGGGGGGCGACGGCCTCGAGCCATTTCTCAGGTACGAGAACAAGGGCGTCATCATCCTTTGCCGCACCTCGAACCCCGGCAGCCGCGACTTGCAGGATCTCGAAACCGGCGGGCGCAAGCTGTATCAGGTCGTCGCGGAGCTCGCTGCGCGCCAGTGGAACTCGCGCGGCAACTGCCTGCTGGTCGTCGGCGCCACTTATCCTCGCGAGCTGGCCGAAGTCCGCGAGATCGTCGGCACGATGCCGTTCCTCGTCCCTGGCGTCGGCGCGCAGGGTGGCGACGTGCTGCAAGCGGTGCGCAATGGGCAAACCGCGGACGGTACCGGCCTCGTCATCAGCTCCTCGCGCGGCATTCTCTATGCGGGCTCGGGAGATGATTTCACCGCGGCGGCGCGTGCCGCGACGCAGGCACTTCGCGACCGGATCAACAGCAGCAGATCACGGCATGCCGGTTGAGCACCCGCAGTTCGCGGCCCGGCCCGGATGATTTGTCGGCAGGCCTTGCGTGCCGCGCGGAGGGCGCTCTTCCTCGCGGCGATCCTGGCGGCCATCGTGCCCGCCATAGTGGCCTGCTCGCGCGCGGGTACCGGCGCCGCGAGCGCACCGCACGCCGAAGCCGTTCTGCTGCGGGGCGGCGGAGCCGAGCCCGACTCACTCGATCCGCAGAAGGCGCGCTCGGTCGAGTCGCAGGGCATTCTGCGTGACCTGTGCGAGGGCCTGACCACGCTCGATAAGAGCGCGGGCGTTGCACCCGGTGTCGCGAGCGCGTGGCGTGTCAGCGCAGACGGAAAGAGATACACCTTCAACCTGCGCCCAAGCGCGCGTTGGTCAAACGGCGATCGCGTCGTAGCGGCGGATTTCGTCGCCGCACTGCGCCGCCTCGCTGACCCCGCAACAGCTTCGGCTTACGCGCAAGTGATCGATATCGTCGCCAACGCGACTGACATCGTTACTGGCAGGAAGCCGCCGGAATCCCTGGGCGTGCGGGCGGCCGATGACGCCACCCTGGAAATCGATCTCGCTTCCCCTGCGGCGTATCTGCCGAGCCTGCTCGCGCACCCCAGCACGTGCCCGGTGCATCGGCCTACGCTGGCGCAACATGCCGCGCAGCTTGCAAAGCCGGGAGTGATGGTCTCGAACGGCGCCTTCGTTTTGAAGGAATGGGTGCAGGGCTCGCACATTCTCCTGACCCGCAATCATTATTACTGGAACGATGCGGCGACCCGCCTGGATGCGGTCAAATACCTGCTCATTCCCGATGAGAACGCGGAGCTGACACGTTATCGCGCCGGTGCCCTCCACGTCACAAACGTCGTGCCGCGCGGGCAATTCGACTGGATCCGCGCGAATCTCGCCGGCCAGCTGCACGTCTCCCCCCAGCTCAACACTTACTACTACGGATTCAACCTGAATCGTGCCCCCTTCAAGGACAACCCCGGACTGCGCCGCGCGCTTTCGCTCGTGATCGACCGCGACAAGCTCGTGGAGCGCGTCTTGCGGGTCGGAGAGCTCCCTGCATACGGGTGGGTGCCGCCCGGTGTGCACGACTACACGCCGCAGTCATTCGATTATCGCAATACGCCGATGAGCGAGCGCGTGGCCGAAGCGCGCCGGCTGTACGCGCAGGCTGGGTATTCGGCCGACAAGCCCTTGCGTTTCGAATTGCGTTACAACGCCGGGGAGGTGCACAACAAGGTGGCCGTGGCGGTGGCCTCGATGTGGAAGGAGGCGCTGGGCGCCGAGGCGCGGCTCACCGCCGTTGAATTCAAGTCGCTGCTGCAGGACATCGATCGCGGCGACGTGGAGGTGTTTCGCTCGAGCTGGCAGGGGGACTACAACGATGCCTACACGTTCGCCCAGTATCTGAAAAGCGGGTTTGGCATCAACCTGCCTCACTATCGGAGCGCACAGTACGATGCGCTGGTCACCGCGTCGGCTACGGAAATCGACACGGCCAAGCGTCGCGAGCTGTTGCAGCAGGCCGAGCGTGTCATGTTGCGCGACCACCCGCTGATGCCCATCTATTTCTACGTGAACAAGCACCTGGTGAAACCGGAAGTCGAAGGCTGGTACGACAACGTGATGAATGTCGTGTACAGCAAGGATCTCGCCTTGCGTCCGAAGCGCTGACGTGCAGCAGTCAGGCTGCGGCGAGCTGCAGCCGTTTGCCGGTGAGATCGAAGATGAAGCGTCCGTACCAGCTGTGTATGTCCCGCTCGCGCACCGCCTGGAGCATCTGCTGATGCCGCTGCCGCCGTTCCTCCAGGGGCATATTCAGCGCCGTTTGCAGCGCCAGGGCCATACCGCGCTTATCGTATGGGTTCACCTGCAGCGCGCCCGTGAGCTCCCGCGCTGCGCCGGCCATCGGAGACAGGATCAGCACGCCCGGATCCTTCGGGTCTTGCGCGGCCACGAATTCCTTCGCGACGAGATTCATGCCATCGCGCACCGGCGTCACGAGCGCCACCTGCGCGGCGCGCAGAAATCCCATGAGAGTGGAGCGGGTGTAGTCGCGGTTCAGGTACCGGATCGGCGTCCAGTCCGCTTCCGCGAAGCGCCCGTTCAGGCGGCCGGCGCTCTGCTCCAGCGCCTGGCGGATTTCGCTGTAGGCGAGCACATCCGCCCGGCTCAACGGGGCGATCTGCAGGAATGTGACGTTGCCCTGGTTCTCGGGGAAGGCTTCGAGGAACTGCTCGAAAGAGGCGAAACGCTCCGTCAAGCCCTTGGTGTAGTCGAGCCTGTCGACGCCGATGATGAGCTTTCTGCCCATGAGGCTCACGATCATCCGCTGCACGGTCTCCTGCGCAAGGGTCGTTACCGCCTCATCGATCACCTCATCGACCTCGATGCCGATCGGGTAGGCGCCGAGCCGGACGCGCCGTCCGGCGAAATCGATGCATTGGTCTGCCGGTAGCGCGGCCGGCTCCGGATCCAGGCACGTGAGAAACGACCGCAGATCGTCTTCCGTCTGGAACCCAACCAGGTCGTACTGGCCCAGGTCGCGGATGAGTGCCGCGTAGTCGGGCAGCAACCGCAGAATCTGCACATGCGGAAACGGGATGTGCAGAAAGAATCCGATCGGGCCCTCGAATCGCAGTTGCCGCAGGCAGCGGCCGAGCGGAATCAGCTGATAATCGTGTACCCAGACGGCGTCACCGGGCTGCAGAAGCTTCAGCAACTGGCGTGCGAACTGCTCGTTGACCGCCTGATACGCCTCGGACTGAAGCTGCTCGTGCGTGAACCGGTCGGGAAAATAATGGAACAGCGGCCACAGAGTACCGTTGCAGTACCCGTTGTAGTACGCATCGAATTCAGCAGGTTTCAGGTCGATGGTCGCGAACCGGATATTCCCCCGCGTGAGGATGTCCGGCGTCTGGCTTGGGGCTTCGGACGTCTCGCCGCTCCAGCCGAACCACAAGCCGCCGGTATGCTGAAGCGCCGCGAGCACGCCCACGGCGAGGCCTCCGGGCGTGCAACCGCGCCGCGGGAGCGAAATCCGATTCGAAACGCAGACTAGCCGTCTCACTCGGGAGACAACGGTTGCCGCGCGCCGGTGTTCCCGGCTGCACGGCGGTTTATCAGCGCGTCTGCACCCAGCCCATGCTGGGCCGAAACCGCAGCGAACGGGCCTGCCCTGCCGCGATCTCCACGGGCAGCAGCTTGATGCTTGCGTCCGCCAGGAAATGCCGCACCATCGTCAGCACGGTATCGCATGTCTCCTGGGCTTTCGGATGCTCGGACAGGTGCGCCACGACGCGCGCCTGGAGGTTACGGGCACCCGGGGCGAGCTCGCGCATCGTTTCGACACATCGGTCGAGCAGCAGCAACTCCGTCGCAAGCGTCGAGTCCGTCATGTCCACCGGCTTCGGAGAGCGGACGATGCAGCGAAGGTGAAGCAATGCGCCTGCCTCCTCTACGGCGTCATACACGCAAACCGCGATGGCGGAGTGCAGCTCCGCGACGAGGATTGCATCGTCGGCCGCGACCTCGAAGCGGTCGGGCGCGACGGCGATTTCACGATTGGGGGACATCTGGTGTTGTATACCGTCACGCCGCGTGCGCATGTGCTTCCGGGTGCTCAAACTTTGAACTGCCGCACGTTGCGGTGGGTAGAATACGGGAACCCGTATCGTTGGACATGCGCCGATGAAAATCCATCCTGCCGTGCTCCTCGCGTGCGTCATGTCACAGGCCGATGGGCAACAGACTGCGCCGCCCGTGTCGTCGATCCGCGTCATGGGGGAAGCTGTTGTCAGCGCCAGGCCGGACCGCGCGCAGCTCGATGTCGGCGTTCTGACACGAGCGCCGAAATCTCAACCGGCGGCGCAGCAGAATGCGCAGCAGCTCGAGCGCGTGATGACGGCGCTGCACAAGGTGCTCGGCCCCGGGGCCGACATCCAGACGATCAACTACTCTGTGAATCCGAACTATCAATATCACCCCAACGGCGAGCAGCCGACGATCACGGGCTACACCGCAACCAACATCGTGCGGGTGACGTTGGATGATCTGGAAAAAGTC
The DNA here is from genome assembly GCA_050738795.1 of Steroidobacteraceae bacterium. Lineage (GTDB taxonomy): Bacteria > Pseudomonadota > Gammaproteobacteria > Steroidobacterales > Steroidobacteraceae > 13-2-20CM-66-19. The sequence goes on along the minus strand of JBOIAD010000124.1, from coordinate 59,076 downwards.
GGGACTGTCATCGACGCCGCCACTCAGGCCGGCGCGAACCACGTGGAAAGCGTGCGGTTCACCGTCCGCGATCCGGAGGCGATACGCACCCGGGCACTGCGCGATGCCGCGCAAAAGGCAAGGTCCGAGGCCGATGCGCTTGCCGCCGCGCTCAACCTGAAAATCGTGCGAGTCCTGTCAGCCGGAGAATCGCGAGCGATTGCCGTGCCGCTGAATAGTGTGACGGTTGCGGCTTACCGAAGTGAAGCCGCGAGTGCTCCGACCCCGATACAGTCTGGGACGATCGACGTCGAAGCCAACGTGACATTGACAGTGGAGGCCGGCCCGCGCTAATACTCGGCTGGCCCGTTTCAGGGGATTTCCCACATGACCACCGTACGGCAGCTTCTGGATGGCAAAGGTCGGGCGGTCTTCGCGGTGGATCCCGAAGATCCGGTGCTCGAGGCCATCCGCCTCATGGCCGAGCACCATGTCGGCGCCCTCCTCGTCATGAAGGCGGGCGAGCTGCAGGGCATCGTTTCCGAGCGCGACTACGCCCGAAAAGTGATTCTGCACGGCCGCTCCTCGGCTGAGACGCCCGTGCGGCAGATCATGAGCTCGCCCGTCCTGACGGTATCTCTTTCCCAGACGGTGCAGGACTGCATGCAGCTGATGACCGAGCGGCGGCTTCGTCACCTGCCTGTCGTCGATGCGGGGCGTGTCGTCGGCATGGTCTCGATCGGTGACCTGGTGAAAGCGGTCATCGAAGAGCAGAAGCAGACCATCGAGCAGCTGGAAAGCTACATCCACCATTAGGCGCGTGGCGTGGCGCCAGGGGGGCCGTCATGCGGCCGCCGCAAGGGGGCTGCGGCCCGGTTCGGTGGATTGGCGGAAATAATCCCCAGTCAGCCAACCGTTTGCAGGAGGAACGCAAGCCGCAGCCTTGCAAACTAAGATGCCTGCAATCGCGCTTTGGTTGCACTGCTCTGCGGCGAATTGCCCGCCCCGAGCGATAAGCGCCGCAGATTACGCTTCGGCGTGCGGCAGAACGAGCTGCACCGTCGCGCGTGCCCCGATCGCGCTCCCCTGCGCCAGAACCGGCCGCCCGGCTCTGCGCGGCTCGATCCTCGTCACTTGCGCCAGAACGCGGGTGTGAACAGGACAATGACGCTGAAGATCTCGAGGCGGCCCAACAGCATGGCGGCGGTGCAGATCCATGTCTGCGACCCGCTCAATGCGTGGTAATTGCTCACGGGACCGGTCGTATGCAGCCCGTGAGCGGTGTTGTTGATCGCCGCCACGACGGCGCTGAAGGAGGAATCGAAGTCCAGGCCGGTCCAGAGCAGCGCGAAGGTCAGCAGCGCCACGGTCATGAAATACAGGAAGATAAAGCCCAGGACCGCGTTCGCGACGCGCTCGGGAATCGGCTTTCCGCCAATGCGCACCGGGGCCACCGCGCTCGGATGCACAAGGAGCTTGAGCTCATGGCCCGCCTGCTTGGCCAGCAGGAGCGCGCGGAACATCTTGATGCCTCCCCCGGCTGAGCCCGTGCTGCAGATGATGCAGGAGAGGAACAGCATCCAGAAGGGTGCGAATACCGGCCAGCTGTCGAAATCCTGCGTCGCCAGTCCGCTGGTGGTCGCCATCGAGACCACGTTGAAGGCCGCGTGGCGCAGCGACACGAAGAAGCTGGGGTATCTTTCGGTCCAGGTGAGCAGCGCGGCGATGACGATCACGCTGGCGGCCAGCACCATGAAGATGGCACGGCATTCAGGATCGAGCGTGTACGGCTGCAAGGACAGTCGCCGCAGTGCAACAAAATGGCGCGCGAAGTTCAGGCAGGCGATGAGCATGAGGGCTATCAGCACCAGCTCTATCGAAATCGAGTTGAAGTAGCCCACGCTGGCGTCGTGGGTGGAAAAGCCCCCCAGGCCGACGGCCGAAAAGGCGTGGCAGAAGGCGTCGAGCCAGGTCATTCCGCAGATGCGCAACGCGATGATGCCGATTGCGGTGATCAAGGTGTAGACCAGCCACAGGGATTTCGCGGTTTCCGCGATCCGTGGCGCGAGCTTCTCGTCCTTGACCGGTCCGGGGGTCTGACCCTTGTAGAGCTGCATTCCGCCCACGCCGAGCAGAGGCAGGACGGCGAGCGCCATCACGATGATGGCCAGGCCACCGAACCACTGCAGCGAGTGGCGCCAGAGGTTGAGCGACGGCGGCAGGGCGTCGAGGCCGCGTAACACGGTCGAGCCCGTCGCCGTGAGCCCGGACATCGCTTCGAAGAAGGCGCGGGTGAAACCCAGCCCTGGCAATGACATCAGCAGCGGGATCGCGGCCACCGCAGAGGTCAGGATCCAACCCAGCGTCACCAGCAGAAAGCCATCGCGCGGCTTGAGCTCCCGGCGTGAGCCGCGAGTTGCGGCAACTATCACCAGACCCGTGCCCGTGCTGACCGCCGCAGCGGCAATGAAATGCAGCGCGAGCCCATCGCCCGTGAGCAGCGAGCAGGCGACCGGAAGGAGGTATGCCGCGCCGAAAAATGCGAGCAACAGCCCGAGAACGTGCGCAACCGCGAGCATTGCTGCGAATCCCTAGCGTGAGGTTCGCAGGAAGAGCCGCTCGACCGCCTCGAGGTGCCGGCGGTCGGAGAGAAACAGGATCGCGTGGTCGTTCGCCTGCACCACCGTGTCGTGATGAGCCATGATGACGTCGTCGCCCCGCACAATGGCGCCGATTGACGTGCCCTCCGGCAGCCGGATTTCCTCCACCCGTTTGCCGACCACGCGCGAGCTCCCCTCGTCACCGTGCACTACTGCCTCGAGCGCCTCGGCCGCACCGCGCCTGAGTGAGTGCACGCGCACCACATCGCCACGGCGGACATGCGCCAGCAGGGATCCGATGGTGACCGTCTGCGGCGAGATCGCGATATCGATGCTGCCGCTCTCGATCAGATCGGCGTACGACGGCTTGTTGATCAGCGCCATGACCTTATGCGCGCCGAGCCGCTTCGCCAGCATCGCGGACAGGATGTTGGCCTCTTCGGAGTTGGTCAGCGCCGCGAACACATCGGCGCTGTCGATGTTCTCCTCGATCAACAGCTCCTCGTCCGCCGCATCGCCGTTCAGGACGATTGCACTCTCGAGCAGCTCGGATGCCTTGCGCGCACGCCGCGCGTCGCGCTCGATGAGCTTCACCTGGTTGCCCGTCTCAAGCGTCTTGGCGAGGCGCAATCCAATGTTTCCGCCGCCCGCGATCACGACGCGGCGCACGGGGTCATCCTGCTTGCGCATCTCGCTCATCACCCGGCGGATGTCCCTGCGCGCAACCAGGAAAAACACTTCGTCGCCAGCTTCGATGACGGTATCGCCTTCGGTCGGCACGCTGCGGCCGGCACGGTAAATCGCCACCACGCGCGCCTCGGCCTTGCGCAGGTGTTGCGGCAGCTCGCGCAGGCCGTGCCCCACCAGCAGCCCCCCCTGCAATGCGCGTACTCCCACCAGTTGCACCTTGCCGTCCGCAAAGTCCAGTACCTGGAGCGCGCCGGGATACTGGATCAGCCGCTCGACGTACTCGGTGACCAGCTGCTCGGGGCTGATGAAGACGTCGACCGACAGGGCCCCATCGCTGAAGAGCTCCGGCCGGCTCGTGTACTCCGCGGAGCGGATGCGTGCGATCTTCGTCGGTGTGCGATACAGCGTGTAGGCTACTTCGCAGGCCATCATGTTGACTTCGTCGCTGTTGGTCAGCGCGACGATGATGTCGGCTTCCGGCGCCCCCGCGGCCTCGAGCACCGTAGGATAGGATGCGTTGCCCGCCACCGTGCGGATATCCAGCCGATCCTGCAGATCGCGCAGGACATCCTCGTCAAGATCGACCACGGTGACTTCGTTGGCTTCCTCGCGAGAGAGGTGATGCGCCGCCGTGCGGCCCACCTGTCCCGCACCGAGGATCACGATTTTCACAGCGGCTCCAGGTTGGCGTATTGAATCATCAGCCACTTGGTGCCCTGGCGCTCGAAATTGACCTGCACGCGGGCATGCGGCCCATTTCCCTCGACATTGAGGATCACGCCTTCCCCGAATTTGCCGTGACGCACCCGGCCACCGAGCCGCACGCCGGCCACGGCAGGCTCCTCGGCCCGCAACCTTCCGACGGCGATCGGTCGCGACACTTGGACGCGCGGCCGCACCTCTTCGATGAGTTGCTCGGGTATTTCCTTTATGAAGCGCGACGGATACCCGTAGCTGTCTACACCGTGCAGCCGGCGTTGTTCGGCGTAAGTCAGAAACAGCCGCTTCATCGCACGAGTCATGCCGACATAGCACAGCCGCCGCTCTTCCTCAAGTCCGTCGATGTCCGTGATGGAGCGCTGGTGGGGAAAGAGGCCATCCTCCATGCCGCTGATGAAGACCATGGGGAATTCGAGGCCTTTCGCCGTATGCAGCGTCATCATCTGCACGCAGTCTTCCCAAGCGTCCGCCTGACCCTCGCCGGATTCGAGCACGGCATGCGCGAGGAAGGCCTCGAGCGCCGGCAGCTCACCTTCTCCCCCCTCCGGGGTGAAGCCGCGCGCGGCGCTCACGAGCTCCTCCAGGTTCTCGACGCGCGCTTCACCGCGGTCGGCCTTGTCGCGTTTGTAGTGTTCGATGAGGCCGCTGCCTTGCAGGACATGATCGACTTGCTCGTGCAATGCGAGTCCGGCCACTTCGCGCGCGAGCCGCTCCACCAGGCCCAGAAATCCGTTCAGCGCGGTTGCAGCCTTGGGCCCGAGCGTGCACTTTGCCGGGTCCCCAAGCATGCCGCCGGTCGCGCCGGCACCGATGCACGCGGCGGCGGCCTCCCACAGCGAGCAGCCTGCGCCCTTCGCATATTCGCGGATCACATCCAGGCTCTTCGCACCGATTCCCCGCGTCGGCAGGTTGACCACCCGCTCGAACGATTGGTCGTCCTGGCGGTTCGAGACGAGGCGCAAATAGGCCAGCGCGTCCTTGATTTCCGCGCGCTCGAAGAACCGCAGGCCGCCATAGACCTTGTATGGAATGCGCGCCGACAGGAAAGTCTCCTCGAACACGCGCGATTGCGCGTTCGAGCGGTACAGGATCGCGATCTCGCGCCGCTGGCCGCCGTGATGCACCCAGTCGCGGATACGGTGAGTCACGAACTCCGCTTCATCGCGCTCGTTGAACGCCGCATACAGGCGGATCGGGTCGCCCCGCTCGCCGCTGGTCCAGAGGTTCTTGCCGAGCCGCCCGGCGTTGTGGGCGATCAGTCCGTTCGCGGCGGCCAGAATCGTCCCTGTCGAGCGGTAATTCTGCTCCAGCCGGTAGAGCCGGGCCTGCGGGAAATCCTCCTGGAACCGGTTGAGATTCCCCGCCCGCGCGCCTCGCCACCGGTATATGGACTGGTCGTCGTCGCCGACAGCGAATGGATACCCTTCGCTGCCGACCAGAAGTTTCAGCCAGCCGTACTGGATGGCGTTCGTGTCCTGGAACTCATCGACCAGAACATGGCGGAACCGTCGCCGATAGTGCGCGAGCAGCTCGGGGGTGTCGCGCCACAGCTCATACGCACGCAACAACAGCTCGGCGAAGTCGATCACACCGGCGCGTGCGCAGGCCGCCTCATATTCCACGTACAGCTTGATGAGTTGGTGGCGGATGGGATCGTTACCGTCCTTCAGATCCTTCGGGCGCAGCCCTTCGTCCTTGTTCTTGTTGATGAACCACTGTACCTCGCGCGGCACCCAGCGGGCCTCGTCCAGATTCTGTGCCCGGATCAGCTTCCTGATCAGCCGCTGCTGATCCTCGGAATCGAGGATCTGGAACCCCTGCACGAGCTTCGCCTCGCGCCAATGCAGCCGCAGCAGCCGATGCGCGATGCCGTGGAAGGTGCCGATCCACAGCCCCCCGCCCGGCATGCCGAGCAGCTGCTCGACGCGGCCGCGCATCTCGCCGGCCGCCTTGTTCGTGAACGTTACCGCCAGGATGCCATGCGGTGAGGCGCCTTCCGCCTGGATGACCCAGACGATCCGGTGCGTGAGCACCCGCGTCTTGCCGCTGCCGGCACCCGCCAGCACCAGTACGGGGCCCAGCGGCGCCGTGACGGCTGCGCGCTGCGCCTCGTTGAGCGGATTCAGGATGGCGGACAAATCCATGGGGGCCGCATTCTATGGCACCCCAGAAAACCGCGCATGGCTCTACCGGCGAGCTCTAACCGGTCGTCAAGACGCGCGGTTTTCCGGGGGCCCCGCCGCGGGGTCCCCCATGAAATCGTGCATCTTGCTTGGCGGCGGGAGCTTTTCAATGGAGCCAAGCACGATTTCATGGGGTGCTGTCATGGCACCCCAGAAAACCGCGCATGGCTCTACCGGCGAGCTCTGACCGGTCGTCAAGACGCGCGGTTTCCCGGGGGCCCCGCCGCGGCTATTCGCTGTTCACCACGCCTTTCTCCGCAAACTGCAGCAGCGCGGCGATGAAACCGAGCAGCACCGGCCCGATGACCAGGCCGAGAACCCCGAAGGCGGAGGCTCCGCCGATCGCGCCCACAAACACCGCAAGGGTCGACACCTCGGCCTGCCGTGCGGTCAGGAAAGGCCGCAAGACGTTGTCGATGACCGCCACGCCGGCACTCCAGGCTGTCAGAAACAGCCCTGCGCCCCAACGGCCCTCGAAGAACAAATAGAGCACCGCGGGGACCAGCACGACGGCCGAGCCGGCGGGCAGGAATGCGGCGATGGTGGCGAGCACGCCGAATACGACGGGCGACGGGAGTCCGACGAGCGCAAAGCCGACACCGACGAACGCGCCCTGGATCACCGCCGTCGCGGCCGAGCCAAATACCACGGCACGCGTGACATCGCCCAGATACGCCAGGAGTTGGCCTCGCGGGTACGGCTCCATCGGAATGAAGCCGGTCAGCCGCGCCAGGATCAATCGGCCGTCACGCAGCAGAAAGAACAGCAGAAACAGCATCATGAAAAAGCCCACCAGCGATCCCACGACGCCCAACGCGATGCTGCCGCTCATGGAGGCCGCGGTTTTCAACACCGATTGCGCCCCGTCCATGACCCAACTTCTCACCTGCTCGGCGCTGACGGGCGCATTGTCCCGCATCCAGCGCACCGCGCCCCCGATGAGAGGAACCGTATCGAGCCGCTCCAGAAGCGCCGGATACGTCAGAGCGCTCCCCGACATGTCGGACAGGATGTACGCGACCTGCCTGGCGAAGGCGACGCCGAGAAAGGCGAGCGGCGCCATCACGAAGAACGGAGTCAGGCCGGTGAGGATGCCGGCGGAGAGCGCGGCGCGTCCCTTGAGCCTCGCCGTCAGCCGCTCGTGCAGCGGATTCAGCAGGAAAGCGAGCACGGCCGCCCAGCCGAGCGTGCTCCAGAGGGGGCGCAGTATCGCCAGCAGCGCCCAGCCCAGGACGACGAGCGTGGCGATCATGAAACTGCGGCGATAGAAGGACGAGAACATGGAAACCAGAAGCCCTGGCGCGAAGCATGGCGCGCAGATTACCCCACGGGCAAGCTTCGCGCGCGTCAGTTCCCTATTGGCTGCGCGGCGGCGGCGCTGGATACTGTGCCCGCGTGATGGGCGCCGTGCCTGCGGAAGCGAAATGATCACCTTGTACGACTACCTGGATTCGGGAAACGGCTACAAGATCCGGCTGCTGCTGGCGCAGCTCGAGCAGCCCTATCGGTGGATCGAGCTCGACATCCTCGCCAACGAGACTCACACGCCGCAGTTTCTGGCGAAGAATCGCAACGGCCGCATTCCGGCTCTCGAGTTGGATGACGCAACCTGCCTCGCGGAGTCGGACGCGATCCTGTGGTACCTGGCCGAGGGCACGGCCTTCATTCCCGATGATCGTGTGAAGCGCGCCCAGGTGTTGCAGTGGATGTTCTTTGAGCAGTACAGCCACGAGCCGTATGTCGCGACGCCGCGTTTCATCGTGAAGCATCTGCCTGCCGACTCGCCGCGGCATGCGGAGCTGGCAGACCGGCTGACACGTGGACGGGCGGCCCTCGGCGTCATGGAGTCCCATCTGAGCGATCATCGCTTCTTCGTCGGTGAGACCTACACGATAGCTGACATTGCTCTGTATGCGTACACGCACGTTGCGCACGAGGCTCGCCTGGATCTGGCTCCCTATCCCGCGGTGCGGGCCTGGCTCGCGCGCGTGGCGAGCCAACCACGGCATCTGCCGATCACTCTGCGGCCCTAGACCGGCGGCGCAGGAAGCGCCGGCACCGGCCTACCATTTGTTGCGCAGCTCCCGCAGCTTGAGGAACACCGTTTTGGCATCGGGATGCTCTCCGACTTCCGGGAACGCTTGCCGCAGCCGCGCCACCACTGTTGGGCTCTGCAGCCGCAGGAACGCATTGATGAGCTTCTCCTCGCCGAGTGTCGTAACGGCAGCCGCCGCCGGGTCGTGTTGGCGCGCGGCGCCGAGTAGCGCGGCGGCAGTCGAGTTGTCCGGCTCGCGATCCAGAGTGAATTCCAGATTGCGCGCCAGGTATTCGTGTCCGGGGTATACGCGCGTGTGATCGGGCAACCGCGCAAGTTGCGTCGCAAACGTCTGATACAGCAGCTCCGGATCGCCGCCGTTATGGCAATTTCCGGCTCCGGCGTTGAAGAGGGTGTCGCCGCAGAACAGTGCCGGCTGCTGCGTGCGCGCGAGCAGACAGATGTGCGCAAGGGTATGCCCTGGGGTGTCCAGGCATTCGAGCTCGACCGTCCGCCCAACCCGGATCACATCTCCCTTGCGGACTCCGCGGTCGACACCGCCAATTCGCGTTGCAGCAGCCTCGTGCGCCACCACCGATGCACCCGTGGCGCCCACCAGGCCCGCGTTCCCGCCCGTATGATCGTGATGCTCGTGGGTGTTTAGAATCTGGGTGATCTGCCAGCCTTGAGCACGTGCCGCCTGCAGACAACGCTGCCATTCGAGCGGGTCGACCGCCAGCGCCTCGCCGGTCTCGGGACAGGCGATTAGATAATGAAAATTGCGAAAGGGGTTCGCGGCCCAGATCCGCTCGATCAACATGATGGGCGCCTTTCCTCCTGGGCACGATTCGGCAGTGAACCGTGGTTTTGCTGCAACGTACCGCTAAACGGGCTGCCGCGCCATAATGCGCCAGCCGATGGAGAGCGGAGCATGATGCACACGTTTTTATTCGAGCCGGGTGTCTGGACCTCGCGCGGGACCTTCTGGCGCGCGGACGGAGAGCCGCTCGAGGCTCAGGGGCGGACGGAGATCGCGCATCACCCCGAGTGCTGGCTGCTGGCCGGTACGCTGAAGGTGCTGGGGTCTCCCCCAGTGGAGTTCGTGAACGCTTATTCGATCAGCCCGCCGGGCCGCGACGGCACGACCATGAAATGGACCGCCGAGAACGCGACCCTCGGCAAGTTGAGCGGTACGTTCAGCGTGGTCGGGACCAGCATCCTATGTATCTATACCTGCACAGCGTCCGGCTACCACGGCGCCGAGCATCTCGGCCAGGTTGATTCCAACCACTACCAGTCCGCCGGAATATTGTTGCTCAACGAACGGCGCCTGTCCTCGTGGCAGGTGGTCCTGAAGCGCACATCGCATCCCTGAACGGTCGCGCGCGCCGCCGCGCGGCTGCTCAGTGCAACGCTCCCTGCGTCGTGGACAGGTAGTGATCGGCCAGCAGGGCGGCGAACAGCCACATCAGGTAGGTGACGGAGAATTTGAAAACCCGCATCGGCAGTTCCTGCCGCGCGGTGATGTTCAACGCGAGCGCGTAGTACAGGAAGCCCGCATTCAGCACCAGGGCGACCACGAGATAGAGCAGGCCGCTCATGTGCGTGAGGAAGGGCATCAGAGTCACGACAACGAGCAGCACGGTGTAGAGCAATACGTGCAGCCGCGTATATTCAACACCGTGCGTGACTGGCAGCATCGGAATGCCGGCGCGAGCGTAGTCGTCGCGACGTGCGATCGCTAGAGCCCAGAAGTGCGGCGGCGTCCAGACGAAGATGATCAAGAACAGCAGCAGCGCATTCGGATCGATGGTGTTGGTTACGGCGGCCCAGCCGAGAACCGGCGGCGCCGCGCCCGCCGCGCCACCGATCACGATGTTCTGCGAGGTCGCGCGTTTCAGCCATACCGTGTAAATGACCGCATAACCGATCAGCGAGACGAACGTGAGCGCGGCCGTCAGCAGATTGACCAGGAAGGCGAGAATCGCCATCGCGGTCACGCCCAGAACCGCCGCGAATGCGAGCGCCTGCCCTTCCTTCAGCGCGCCAGTGGGCAGCGGCCTGTCCCGCGTGCGCGTCATCTGCTCGTCGATGCGCCGGTCCAGCACATGATTGATGGTGGCCGCACAGGCGGAGGCAAGTGCGATGCCCAGATTGCCCCACACCAGCGCATCGAAAGGCGGCATCCCGGGGCTCGCGAGCAGGGTGCCCACTATCGCGGTGAAGGTGATCAGCGCGACTACCTTGGGCTTCGTCAGCTCCAGATAGCGACGCCAGATGGCCGGGGCGGCCGGCGTGAGGTCGGAGGTGGTCGCCACGTACTTCAGCCAGTCATCGTGCCTGGCCAAGGTCGTCCAGCCCCTTGAGGCGGGCGACTGCGGCCGCAAGCTGTTCAGGACTGACGGGCTTGGCGATGTGGCCCTGATAGCCGCTGGAGCGCGCGCGCACGGCGTCTTCGAGCCGCGCAAAGGCGGTGAGCGCCAGCGCCGCTACCCGTCCACCGCTCTCTGGCGGCCGGGCTCGCAACAAACGCATGAACTCGTACCCGTCCACGCCCGGCATGCCGATGTCCGAGACGATCACGTCCGGCTGCCAATGATCGAGCATTCCAAGCGCCTCGCGCGCAGTGGCGACGGCGCGCAATTCGAAGCCGGCTCTCTCCAGCCCCACGACGGCTACCTCTCTGGCATCGGCGTCGTCATCGACCAGAAGCACCCGCCATTGTCTGGAGGAGACTGCGGGGGTGCCCGGGTGACTCTCGGAACTCGCGGCTAGCGTTTCGACCGAGTCGCTTGCCCTCATCAGCGGCAGCCGGACACTGAACGTGGCTCCATTGTTCTCGCCGGCGCTTTCCGCCCGGGCCGTTCCGCCGTGCAACTCGACCACGTGGCGCACGATCGCCAGCCCGAGGCCCATGCCCGTGTGCTGCCGCGTACTCGTGCTGTCGGCCTGGCGGAAGCGATCGAACACATGCGGCAGGAAATCGCGTGCAATCCCCACGCCGGTGTCTGTGACAGTGACGCTCACATGCGTTTGCGAGCTTTGCATGAGCACGTCCACGCAACCGTCCGCGGGCGTGAATTTCACGGCATTCGAGAGCAGATTCCAGAACACCTGCTGCAGTCTGTCCGGATCGCCGCGAACCATCGCGCCCGGAGCATCCTGTGACAGGGTCACTGCGACGCCCTTGGTGCTGGCCACGAGGCGCAGACTGTCCACGGCCGATTTAAGGATGAGGCCGGGGTTGACGCTCTGCATCTCCATGCGGAATTTGCCGGTCACGATGCGCGACACATCCAGAAGATCTTCGATGAGTTGCGCCTGTGAGCGCGCCGCACGCTCGATGGCCTCCGTGGCTCGCGTCTTCTGCTCGTCCGAGAGTGGGCCATTGCGCAACAGATGCGCCCAGCCAATGATGATGTTCATCGGCGTCCGCAGCTCATGCGACAGATTCGCCAGGAAGTCATCCTTGAGGCGGGTGGCCTCTTCCGCCTGCGCGCGTGCGATACGCTCGCGCTCGAACGCCTGCTCCTTTTCGGCTTCCACGCGCTTCTGCTCGCTGATATCCAGCACCAGAGCCATCCAACGCCTGCGTTGGCTGTCGATCAGCGCAGCGCCGACGACGGCACTGACCCGACTGCCGTCCTTGCGCAGATACTCCCTCTCGAAAGTCGCACACGAGCCGCGCGCGAGCACCTCGGCCGCCGCGCGGTCCGCTGCCTCGTGATGATCGGCCGGCGTGATGGCGTGAAGCGTGACCTGCGAGCTCCTGAAGTCCTCGCCCGTGTAGCCCACCATCGCCTGAAACATTTCGTTGGCTTCGACGATCCGGCCGTTCTCCACCACTACGACGCCGACCACGTTGGAATCGACCAGGCGCTGCCAGCGCTCCTCCGTTTCCTTCAGCCCCGCCTCCGTGCGGCGCAATTGCAGCAGTACGCGCACCACCGTCTCGAGAACCTTCGGCTCGAGCGGCTCGGTCAGATAGATATCGGCGCCGCCCCGCAGGCCGCTCTGCTGGTCCTTCTCGGTGACGAAAGTCGCGGAGATCTGGATGACGGGAATGGTCCGGGTGGCCGCGTCGCGCTTGATTTCGCGGCAGACATCGATGCCGCTCATGTCCGGCAGCTTCACATCGCACAGCACGAGCTGGGGCAGCAGCTCGCGCACCAGCCGCAACGCGGCAGCCCCGGTCTCCGCCTCGACGACTTCGTAGCCGGCGCCGCGCAGAACGCGCGTCTTACCGTAACGCAGCCCCGGCGTGTCATCGACATTCAGAATGGTGACGCGGTGGCTCATCGCCCTTTACAGGCCATTCGAGGCCAAGAGGGCGCGGGCGCAATCGGCGTTCAGCTCGCTCTTCTGCAACACCGCCTGCGCGCGCTGACCAAGGCGCTCCCGCTCGGCGCTCGACAGCAGGGCGGAGGTCACGAGCGCGACCGGAACTTCCTGCAGGTCGGCATCGGACTTGAGCGATTCGAGCACTTCCTCCCCGCCAAGATCCGGCAGCTTCAGATCGAGGAAGATCATGGACGGCCGCGTGCGGCGCGCGGCGGCCAGTCCGCTGCGTCCGTCCGGGGCTTCGATGACACAACAGCGGTCGTTTGCCAGCAGCTTGTGCAGCAGATAGCGGGCCGCCGGATCGTCGTCGATCACCAGTACCCGGCGTGCGGTCAGGCTGTCCAGCTTCGCCAGGAGTCTTTCCGCGCTCACCGGCTTCACGCAATACGCATCCGCACCCAGCGCAAGACCCTTGCGCTCATCCTCGACGGAGGTGACCACGATGACAGGGATTTTCGCGGTGGCGGGATTGCTCTTGAGCTCGCTCAACCAGCGCCAGGCGTCTTCGCCGCGCAGCATGATGTCCAGCACTATGGCCTGCGGTCGCACGCGCTGGATGAGCTCGCGAGCCTCGCGCAGGCTGCGCGCGCTCAGCGGTTGATAGCGGCTCGTGCGCAGATACTTTTCCATGATGTGGCGTGATTCGGCTTCGTCATCGAGCAGGATCACCGGCACGAGGCCCCGCTCGAGCGGCGTCTCCAGGGCATCCGCTGCCAGTGCAGAGCGATCCTCGAAATACGCAGGCAGCGTGGCCGAGAACACCGATCCGCGCCCCACCTCGCTTTGAACCTGCACTTCCCCGTGCAGCAGGTGCGCAAGCCGGCGGCACAACGGCAAGCCCAGTCCGGTGCCTTTGACGCGCGATTGCATCGCGTTCGGCACCTGTGTGAATTCCTCGAAGATGCGGGCCTGGTCGTCGGGGCTGATGCCGATGCCCGTATCGGCAACGGTGAAGCACACGGACTGGCGATCCTCACTGAGCCGGGCGCTCACGCACACCTCACCCTGCTCGGTGAACTTGATCGCGTTGGAGATGAAGTTGCGCAGGATCTGCGAGATCTTGCCCTCGTCGTTGAACAGCTCGAGCGGCAGTTCGGGCTCGTCGAACAGGAGCTTCACGCCCTCGCCCGCCAGCAGCGGGCGCAACATGCCGCGCAAGGCGCTGAACAGATTCGCGACGCTGAACTCGATCGGCCGGACCTCGGTCTTGCCGGCCTCGATCTTGGCCAGGTCGAGCAGGTCATCCACCAGCGTGGTCAGGTCGTCCGCCGCCTTGTGAATGAAATTGACCTGCTTCTCCTGCTCGCGGCTCAGCTCGCCATCCGCGCGCTCCAACAGCAGCCGCGAGAGCGCCTGGATGGAATTGAGCGGCGTGCGGAACTCATGGCTCATGTTGGAGAGGAAGCGGGACTTCATCTCGTCCGCGCGGCGCAGATGATCGGCTTTCTCATCGAGCTCGGCATACAGCGCCACCACGCCGCGGTTCGTGTCCTCGAGCTCGCGGTTCAGATGCAGCAGGTCCTCCTGGCGCTCGCGCAGCTCGCTCAGTGCGCGCAGCAACTCCCGGTTCTGTTCCTGGATCTCCTCCAGTGCACCGACAGGCGCCTTGCTCATCAGCTCCTGCACGATGCGAGCCAGCACCGTGGCGGTGACGAGAGGCGCTCGCGCGGGCAGGATTTTCTTGAGCAGCACGTCCGTGCCGGTACCGCGCATGGAATGAATCTCGACCTGGTCCATGAGCCGGTGGGCGCCGAGAATGCCCAGCCCCATGCCGGTCTGCGAGCGATAGTCGCCGCTCATGATGCGGCCGACGTCGGCGATGCCGGGACCCTGGTCCTGGACGCGTATCAGCAGGAGCTGCGGCGTGCTCTGACCCTCGAGCGCGAAGTCCACCTTCCCGCCGTGCGCGTACCGGTACGCGTTGCGCGCGATTTCCGATACCGCGGTCGCGATGCGCGTCTGATCCTGACCGTCAAAACCCAGCAGCAGGGCGATCTGGCGCGCGCGCTGCCGCGCGACGACGACATCCTGCTCGTAGGTAATGGCGACTGTGAGAAGAGCTTTGTTCATGTTCGTGTGGCTGCCGCCGATTTCGCTCTACCACGCCCGATCATCCGAGCGCCGCAGCGCGCATGACCAGGACTGTCACATCGTCCCTTCCCCGCTCATGGTCGCGGTATAACACCCCGGCGATCACGCCCGGGTGCCGCGTGGCCAAGCCTGGATAGTCCGCTAGATTCCAATGCGTTGCCAGCCCATCGCTGTGGCAGACGAGGACCGCCGAGCCGGGCAGATCGAAATCGAATTGCTGCACCCGGCGCAGCGTATGCCCCAGCGTGCCGTTATGGGATACCAGCTGACGCCGGGTTTCGCCCATTTCGAGCCGGCAGGCGACATTGCCTACTCCGGCGAAGCTTCCCTTTGACTCATCGAACGCCAGGCGCCCGATCGCCACTGCCGCCCCACGAGTGGGCGCGAGCGCTCGATGGCAGGCCTCGATGATCTGATGAGGGGTATCGTCAAGCCGGCCTCCCAGGACCCGAATCGCCGCGAGAGCGGCTTTGGCCGCTTCCGTCCCATGGCCCAAGCCATCCGCGACGAGGAAAGTATGGCGGCCCTTCGCCGTCTGTACCGTCCAGGTGTCCCCCGATACAGGCTCTCCCAACTTGGGAAGGCATACCGCTCCGATTTCCACCGGAACCGACGCGGGGGGACTCGACCAGATCTCGAGGCGCAGGACGGTGCCGCGGCCGGCTGGTGCGTAGATGTCGAATGCCTGCGAGAGCCGCGCCAGTGCGCCCAGGCCATTTCCCGGACTTCCTGCGGTGGAGACCCCATCGCGCAGGCTGGTGCCGACGTTGGTCATGCCCGGGCCCTTATCCAGGGCCAGCAATTCCAGTCCCGAGACGCCGCAGCGTTCCAGCACGCGCAGCAGGATCTGACCGCGTCCCGCGTGCTTGATGATGTTCGTCCCGGCCTCGGTTACGCACAGCCCGACCTTCCCGGCCTGCGTGGCGTCGAATCCAGCCGACTCGCTCAATTCCACGGCCGCGCGCCGCGCCGCGCCGATCTCGCTGCGCTCGCTGACCGGTAAGCGGATTTGGGGCAACACGGGACCCGCCCGGATGCTCAGCGCCAGCGGGCGATCATGACTCGCGTGCCCTCACCCGGCTTCGAGTCGATGGAGAACTCGTTGGACAACCGGCGCGCACCGCTCAGGCCCAGGCCAAGCCCGGAGCCGGACGAGTAGCCGTCCCGCAAGGCCTGCTCGACGTCCTCGATACCCGGACCACGATCGCTGAAGGTCAGCCGCACGCCCTTGCGCGCCATTTCTGCCAAGCGCGCGATCTCGACCTCGCCGCCGGTACCGTAGTCGAGTGTGTTGCGAGCGAGCTCACTTGCGGCAGTGACGAGCTTTGTCTGGTCCACGAGGTTGAATCCCTGCACGATCGCATTTTCGCGGGCTGCCTTGCGCACGCGCACGATGTCTTCCGACGAGCGGATTGGCAGCACGGCGCGGTGCAGGACAGTTTGGGCTGACACCTACTGGCGCAACTCATCGCTGACGCGCTCGCGTAAAAGCGCCATGCCCTTGTCGACATTCAGCGCCGTGCGCACGCCCTCGAGCGACAGTCCGAGCTCGACCAGAGTGATCGCCACCGCTGGCTGCATCCCGACAACGACGGTTTCCGCATCAAGTATGCGCGCCATCGCCGCGATGTTGCTGATCATCCGTCCGATGAACGAGTCCACGATTTCGAGAGTCGAGATGTCGATCAGCACGCCGCGTGCCCGTACGGCGACGATCCGCGCCGTCAGATCGTCCTGAAGCTGCATCGCCAGGCGATCGTGCATGTCCACCTGGATGGTGACCAGCAGAAACGAGCCCATTTTCAGGATCGGAATTCTGTCCATGGTGCCAGGTGCTCAGCCGGTGAGGGTCTTCGGCAGCTCGGCATGCGTGCGGCGCAGAGCGATCAGGAAGGCGTCCGCCAGAGTGGCTTTGGTCGTCACGTCGGTGAGATTGACACCGAGGTGTACGATCGTCTGCGCTATCTGGGGCCGGATTCCACTGATGATGCAATCGGCGCCCATCAGCCGCGCGGCGGCAACGGTCTTGAGAAGGTGCTGTGCCACCAGCGTATCGACGGTGGGCACGCCCGTTATGTCGATGATGGCGATGGCCGCGCCGGTCTCGACGATCTTCTGCAGCAGATTCTCCATCACGACCTGCGTGCGCTCGCTGTCGAGCGTACCGATCAGGGGCAGCGCCAGGATGTTTTCCCAGAGCTTCACGACGGGCGTGGACAGCTCGAGCAACTCCTGCTGCTGGCGGGAAATGACTTCCTCGCGATTCTTCTGATACATCTCCATCGTGAGCAGCCCGAGGTTGTCCAGCAGGGCGGTGCTCGTCCAAAGCTCATCCGCCAGAGTTGCAGCGTCCTGGAGCAGTTCCGTTCGCAGCCGGACGAAGATCGGCTGCTTCAAGGACAGGACGAACGTCGCCGTCTCCGACGGGCTGAAACCCTGCAGGGCGCGCGAGCGGGAAATGCCGGACAGATACTCCTTCACGGCAGTCCATTCGGGACCGTCCAGCCGCTGCATATCGCCGCCCCGGACAGCCTCCTGCAGCAATGTGAGAAACTCGCGCGATTGCTCCTTGAGCTCACTTTCCTTCATGAGATCGGAACGCGCTGTCGCCGCGGCGAGCTGGTGCTGCAGCCACTCGGTCAGCAGCTCCTTGTGGAACTTCGCCAGCACCTGTCGCAAGACCTGGCCGGATGCCATGGAATACCTCTTGGGGGTCATCGAATGAGTTGGATGGCGCCGGAGCGTATCAGAAGGATCGGCGGGGCGCTCTACCCCGCAAAGCCCGGAGCAAGGCGAGGACCGCAAGCAACAGTAGCGCCGCGCCCGCCGTGTGCGCTGTCGCGAGCCACAGCGCAAATCCCTCGAGCACCATGGAAATCCCGATCAGCAGCTGCAGTCCGAGCGCGCCCAGGAGCGCGAGCGCCGCCCATCTGACTCGTGCGACGGGCCGGCGCAGGAGCGCTGTGATGGCGGCCAGACAGAGCGTCAGCGTGGCAATGAGCGCCCCGAGGCGGTGAGTCAGGTGGATGGCGATGCGGGCCGGATTGTCCAGCACGCCGCCCTCGAAGTTGATTGTCAGACCGCGCCACAGTACGAAGGCGTCACGGAAGTCGGCGTGGGGCCACCAGGCACCCTGGCAAGTTGGAAAGTCCGGACAGGCGATGGCCGCATAGTTGCTACTCGTCCACCCGCCGAGCGCGATCTGCGCACCCAGCGCGATGAGCCCGACCAGCGCCAGGGACGATGCGCGCGCGGCGCTCGCCGCAGAACCTGCACTCGAGAGCGTGTGCTCGACTACACGCGGCTGCGTGCCCGCCCATGAGTCTGCCGGCACCGAGAGCCACAACCACCAGAGCAGACCCAGCGTCGTCAGTCCAAACATCAGGTGGGCGGTCACGATCAACGGTTTCAATTGCCAGGTCACCGTGAGCATGCCCAGGATGCCCTGAAACACCACGATTGCCAGCAGTCCCATGGCATAGCGCATGCTCACCAGCCGCATGCGGCGTGTCGCGATCGCAAGGGCGGCGATCGCGACGATGATCAACCCCAGGGTTGTCGCGGCGTAGCGATGAATCATCTCGCGCCAGGCCTTGCCGACATCGAGCGGCCTGAGCGCAAAGGCCGCCTGCGCCACGGCGCTTTCCTGCGCGCCGAACGGTGTGGCGTGACCATAACAGCCGGGCCAGTCCGGACAGCCCAGTCCCGCCGCAGTGAGGCGCACGTAGGCCCCGAGCACGACGACGGTGAAGCACAACAGCACACCCGCAAGTGCGAGGGGACGAATCCAGCGGGCAACCGGCATCGCGGCGCTACCCGATATGCGAGAGCGTGAGAAGCTTCCGCAGATCCTGCAGCAGGCCCTTCGGATCCTGCCGCACGTCGAAGCTCATCATCAGATTGCCCAGCGGATCGACGACAAACAGTGATTGCTCGCGGTTGGCGGCGGGGAACCTGTCCACCAGCGCGGCGGCGGGCCCGCCGGCGGCATCCAGTACGATGAGGCCCGCGTGCTCGTGCGCAAGGAAGTCGCGGTCGCAGCACTCGTCCGTGACGAGGAACACGCGATCGACTCGAGTCATCTGATTGTTCAGGGCAAGGCGCGTCTGGCGCATGACATACAAAGTATTGCGGCACGCCGCATCGCAGCCGCCGTGACCGATGTAGACGAGCGACCATTTCCGCCGGAACAAGTCGTGCGGCACGCTTTGCCTGGCCAGCACGGATGGCAGATTGACCACGGGCAGCATCCTTGGCGGGCTGATCAGAGCGCCATGATTGACGTGTCCGCCGGGTCGCCAGTCCGTCCCGTAGTACATCCAGAACGCCAGCGCGAGCGGCAGGAAGAACAAACCACCCAACCCGGCCAGCGTGCGCAGATTGCGCGCGCGCAATGCCTGTCCCGGTGCGCTCATCCCTGCTCCACCGCCTTGCGCAGACTCAGCCGGATCCATAACACGAGCAGCACCGCCGCAAAACACCACCACTGCAGCGCATACGACCAATTGCGCATCGGCTCCAGCCCGGGGGGATGCCAATTGCGCAGATAGCCGTGATCCGCCTGGGGGTCCAGAAGGACGATTCGCGGCTCCAGCGGCACTCCGAGCGCGCGGCTTAGCTGGCTCATGGCCGGAAACGTAGTGACTTTCGGCCACGGCGCCTGCGCCGGCGGGGGCGCCCGGCCGCTGGCCAGGCCGGCGGTGGGCAGATCCGAAACGCGTCCCGTCACGGTGACCGTGTCATGCGTCTCGAATGCAACCGCCGGCAGATGGTCCCGAAAACCGGAGAAGGGCACCCAACCTCTGTCTACGAGCACGCTGCGCCCGTTGGGGCGCTGCAAGGGGGTCAATACCTCGAAACCGGCACGTCCCTCGTTCATGCGATTGTCCAGCAGGAACTGATGGGCGGGATCGAAGCGTCCCACCAGGCTGATGCGCTGGAATCGTGCCACTTGATCTACGCCTTGGGAGCCCAGTGGCAGTACGCGCTCCGCTCCGGCGGAAAACTCGTCCCATTGCGCCTGGCGAGCCTGCCCACGGTGCCACTGCCAGCGGCCCAGACTGACAAACACCGCGCACAGCAGAATCGTCAGGAGCGTGAAGGTCCAGGAAGGGGCAAACACGCGGCGGCCGAACGGGATACGGATGGACACGGGAGTGGCCCGGAGTCTATAAACTGGACGCCGCGCACATGGAAACCCGCATCCGAGTTCTGATCATCGCCGTGTTCGTGGCCATCGTCGCGAGCCTGGGCTCCGCCTTGTTCCACCTCTCGCGCGGCTCCGGGACCGACTCGCGCAGGCTCGCTCGCGCCCTCACCATCCGCGTCGGACTGTCCGTGGCGCTATTCGTTCTTCTGATGCTCGCGTGGTACTTCGGGCTCATCTCGCCCCACGGTCTGGCGCCGCCGGCTCATCCATAGCGTGTCAGAGCCAATACACGAAGATAAAGAGGCCGAGCCACACCACGTCGACGAAATGCCAGTACCAGGCGACCGCCTCGAAGGCGAAGTGGCGCTCCGGCGTGAAATGGCCGCGCAGCACGCGCAGCCAGATGACCAGCAGCATGATCGCCCCGATCGTCACGTGCAGTCCGTGGAAACCGGTGAGCATGAAGAAGGTCGAGCCGTAAATGCCGGTGGACAGCCGCAGGCCCAGCTCCCGGTAGGCTTCGCCGTACTCGTGGGCCTGGAGGGCGACGAACGAGAAGCCCAGCAGGAAGGTCAGTGCGAGGAACACGGTAAGCGTTCCGCGCTTGCCGGCTCGCAATGCGTGGTGGGCAATCGTGACCGTGAGACCGCTCGTCAGCAGGATCGCGGTGTTCACTGCAGGGAGGCTGAAGGCGGGAATCACATGGAAGGTCGAGTCCGCAAGTCCTCCGACGTGCGCAGGGCCGTTCGTGGGCCAGGATCCCTCGAAGCTGGGCCAGAGGATGAAGTTGGTGAACACCTTCACCCCCTGCCCCGCCAGCCACGGCACCGACAGGGTGCGCGCATAGAACAGCGCGCCGAAAAACGCCGCGAAGAACATCACCTCGGAGAAAATGAACCACATCATTCCCATGCGGAAGGAGTGATCCACCTGCGTGTTGAAGATGCCGCGCTGGTTCTCGTCGATGACGGTGCTGAACCAGCCGAAGAACATGTACGCGAGCAGGATTGCGCCCGGCACGAATACCCATCCGCCCGCCCAGTCGTTGAGATAGGAGGCCGCGCCCAGCATGATCGCGAAGAGCGCCACGGATCCCCTGATGGGCCAGGGGCTGTGGTGCGGAATGTAGTAGCTGCTGCTGCCGGGGGCGTGTGCGTTTGCCATTTCTTCTGTATCCCAAAAAATTTGAAGCTGCGCGAGCTGAAGGTTCGCCTAACGCGTCGAGGAGACGCGCGAGGATGCGTCATAGAACGTATAGGCCAGGGTAATCCGGTCGATGTAGCCAGGTATGGCCGGGTCCACGATGAAGCGCACCGGCATGTCCCGCTGCTCGTTCACCTTGAAATGCTGCGGCGAGAAGCAGAAGCACTCGGTCTTGTGGAAGTACCCCGCTATCTTGGACGGGGCGATGCTCGGGACCGCTTGCGCCACCGTGTCGCGGCCGGTCAGATTGTGCGCGAAGAATTCCGCGGAATAGAGCTTGCCCGGATGAATCTCTATGGTGCGCGCGACCGGCCGGAAATCCCATTCGCCGGCGCTCGCGACATTGGCCAGGAACTCGACGGTGATGGTGCGGCTCGGGTCGGGCTTCTCGATGGCCTTCACCCGCCGCAGCAGCGCTGTCTGGTCGCCGTAACCGGTCACGCTGCACAGCACGCTGTAGAGGGGAACGAGCGCGAAGCCAAACCCGAAGCTGCCAAGCGCGATCGCGAGCAGCTTCAGCGTCAGGGTACGGTTCGCGCGGTCTTCGCGGCTCATGATGTGGCGCGGAGGACGGACATTGCAATGAAGCCGAAGTAGAACGCCGCCGCGATCAGTCCGATCACGATGGCCGTGCGCCGAACCCTTCTGCGTCTGTCTGCATCATCGGTTTGCATGAATGGATTCAATCGTCCGGCGCGCGTTCGCGATCAAGTTCGCAATCAATTACTGTGCGGCTCATCAGCTCGTCCGTGCGGTCAGTGAGCGCGCGGCTCAGTGAGCCGCGCCTTTCGCGATGAGCGCATCCGAAGGAGGCGTCGGCCAGGAGTGATACGGTGCCGGCGATGGCAGCTCCCACTCCAGGCCGTGCGCGCCCTCCCAGGCCTTGTTGCCCACCACGGGCACGCCCGACTTCACGCACTTCCAGATGATGTACGGAAACAGCAGCTGCGACAGGCCGAAGCAGAAACCGCCGATCGAGGAGACCATGTTCCAGTCCGTGAACTGCACGGCATAGTCGGGAACCCGGCGCGGCATCCCGGCCAGTCCCAGGAAGTGCTGGGGGAAAAACAGCACGTTCACGAAAATCGTGGACAGCCAGAAGTGCCACGTGGCGAGCTTCAGGTCGTACATGTTGCCGACCAGCTTCGGCAGCCAGTAGTACACGCCGGCCATGATTCCGAAGATGGTGCCCGGCACCAGCACGTAGTGGAAGTGCGCGACGACGAAGTACGTATCCTGGTACTGGTAGTCCGCCGGCACCATCGCGAGCATCAGCCCCGAGAAGCCTCCGATGGAGAAGAGGAAAAGAAACGCGAGCGCGAACAGCATCGGAGGCTCGAAGGAGAGCGAGCCCTTCCACATCGTCGCGGTCCAGTTGAAGACCTTCACGCCGGTCGGTACGGCAATCAGCATCGTCGACAGCATGAAGAACAGCTGTGCCGCGAGCGGCATGCCCACGGTGAACATGTGGTGGGCCCAGACGATGAACGACAGAAATGCAATGGACGCCGTCGCGTAAACCATCGCCTCGTAGCCGAACAGCGGCTTGCGCGAGAAGGTCGGAATGATCTCCGAGACGATGCCGAAGGCCGGCAGAATCAGGATGTACACCTCGGGATGGCCGAAGAACCAGAAGATGTGCTGGTACATGACCGGGTCGCCGCCGCCGGCGGCGGTGAAGAACGTGGTCCCGAAGAAGTGATCGGTGAGCAGCATCGTCACCGCACCCGCGAGCACGGGCATCACGGCAATGAGCAGGTAGGCGGTGATCAGCCACGTCCATACGAACAGGGGCATGCGCAGCAGCGTCATGCCCGGCGCGCGCATGTTCAGAATTGTCACGACGACGTTGATCGCGCCAAGGATGGACGAGGCGCCCATCAGGTGAATGGCGAAAATCACCATCGGGAAGGCCGCTCCGGTCTGCAGCATGAGAGGCGGATACATCGTCCAGCCGCCGGCCGGCCCCCCGCCAGGAACGAACAGGGTGGCCAGCAGGAGCGTGAACGCGAACGGCAGGATCCAGAAGCTGAAGTTGTTGAGGCGGGGCAGAGCCATGTCGGGGGCGCCCACCTGCATCGGGATCATCCAGTTGGCGAGCCCTGTCCAGGCGGGCATGATCGCGCCGAAGATCATGATCAGCGCGTGCATGGTCGTCATCGTGTTGAACATCTGCGGATCGACGAGCTGCATGCCCGGCTTGAACAGCTCCGCGCGGATGACCATCGCCATGGCGCCGCCGACGAAGAACATCGTGCACGCGAAGATCAGGTACATCGTGCCGATGTCCTTGTGGTTCGTCGCGTAGACCCAGCGCCGCCAGCCGTGCGGCTTGTGGTCGTGATGCTCGTGTGCGGCGGCGTGGAGATGCTGCTCGGCCATGGCGTGGTCTCTCAACTAGGGGTGACGACTCGGACTTTGCGGAAAACCTTCACTCGTTCGACAGGCTCAGCCGCTGGGAGCGGGGGCGCTTGCCGCGGAGCTGCCGGGTGTCGGGGGCGCCGCAGCGGGAGCCGCGGCCTGCTTCTGTTGCGCGGCCTCGTTCTTCAGCCACGCCTGGAAATCGGCCTTCGAGCGTGCATCGACGACGATGGGCATGAAGCCGTGATCGCGTCCGCACAGCTCCGCGCACTGGCCGCGGTAGAGGCCGGGCTTGTCGGCGTCTATGTTGAACCAGGCCTCATTCACGAACCCCGGGATGGCGTCCTTCTTCACTCCGAAGGCGGGCACCCACCAGGAGTGAATGACATCGGCACCCGTGATGAGGAGGCGCACTTTCGTGCCGACCGGCACGACGAGGGGATGATCGACATTGAGCAGGTAGTGCTCCACGGTATTGGGGTCGATTCCGGAGCCCAGCTCGCGCGCGGCATTGCTCTTGCGATCCAGGTGCGAGAAGAAGCTGATGCCCTGATCCAGGTAATCGTAGTTCCAGCCCCACTGGAAACCGGTCACCTTGATGGTGAGCTCGGTCTTCGTCGTATCCTCGATCTCGACGAGGGTGCGCGCGGCCGGCACGGCCATGGCCACCAGAATGGCAACCGGGACGGCGGTCCACACGATCTCGACACGTGTGTTGTGCACCATCGTAGTGTCCGCAACGGCGCCCCTGGACTTGCGATAATTGACGATCGACCAGACCATCGCGCCGAACACCACGACCGCGATGGCGACGCACACCCAGAATATGAGCATGTGCAGGTCGTAGATCTTGCGGCTCATGTCCGTCACGCCCTGCGTCATGTTCAGCAGGCTCCAGCCGGATTCGGCCTGGGCGGGAGCGGCCGTTGCCAGCAGGGCAGCGATGGCGGCGGCGAGCGGCAGCGCGAGGTGGCGGGCGCGATTTGAGCGAATCATCATTTCGACCTTATAGACCTTTGGCGCGCGCTCATCGAAGGCCCAAGCGCGACGCGTGACCTGCTTACAGGGACGGCGACTCATTGACGCGGCCGATCAGACTCTGCAACCGGGCCGCGAGTCCGCGCCGCTCTTCTTCCGTGAGGAAGCTGCCCAGCTCGCATTGCCGGCCGTGCGACTCGATCGTGAGCCGGCTCGGGTGCAAGCGCGATGCGGGGCGCTGAAGTTTAACCTGCGCCCAATGCCGCGGGAACACGAGTTGCACGGATTGCGCCCGGTCCCGCAGCTCGACGTTGACGTCCGCCTCGGTGACCGTGATCGTCTGGCGATGGTGCCGCCGGGCCATGCTGGTCCTGAGCGCCCAGCCGAGCAGCAGCATCTCGAGGCCGGCGAACGCCAATATGGGCCAGAAGCCCCGCGCCGCCAGCAGGCCCGCGATCAGGAATGACACGCAGCACGTGCTGCCGAAGAACAGTACCGCGCCGCGGACACTCAGCGAGCAATTGGGACAGATATCGATGCGCAGGACCACCCACGGAAGTCGAGCATCACGCGAATCACTGGAATTCATGCTGACCATCAAAACGCTCGATAGCAGCGGACCGGCAGCGGCGCCAGGCCCATTTCGCGCGGCCGCGGATTCTTCAGCGCGGCGCAGCCACTGATGGTACTGCACAGCAATTTTTATTCAAGTCAGAAACTTACGGGTAAAAGCCGCCGCGCGGCGCGCTCGCCGGACCGCAGCGCGCCAGCCGCGTCCGGCTGAAACGGGAATACGGCCAGGGGCTCGTGCCCGAGCAGCGTCTCGAGGGTCGCCAGGTTTTCCGCACGCCGCTCGAATGCAGCGTCGACGCCGTTCGCCACCCAACCCGCGAAAGTCGCACCGCGCGCCTCGATCGCCTGCCGGCTCAGCAGAGCGTGATTGAGGCAGCCCAGCCGCAGTCCGACGACCAGCACCACGGGGATATCCAGGGCGAGCGGCAGATCGGCCATCGTCTGCTTTGCATTGATCGGCGCATACCACCCGCCGGCGCCTTCCACGACCACATAGTCCGCATCGCGCGCCAGGACATCGAAACATTGCAGGATAACTGAGGCATCTACGGTTATATGAGCTTCATTTGCAGCGATGTGCGGGGAAATCGCCGGAATGAAGCAATATGGGTTCAGCGCCTCGTAGGGCGCCGCAACGTTTGACGCGCCCGCCAAGGCCAGGGCGTCGGCGTTGCGGAGACCCTCAGGTGTGTGTTCCGCGCCTGACGCAATTGGCTTCATGGCTGAGACACGCAGACCGCGTTTCACCAGAGCGCGCACCAGCGACACCGCAACGAGCGTCTTGCCGACGCCGGTGTCAGTCCCTGTGACGAAGATGCCTCGCGGCTTGTGCGTCATGGACGGCGGCGCTTGATTGCGCCGGGTGAAATGAACGCTTCCCCACCGATCGAGCGCGACGCCGGACGGCCGGCAGCGGCGCCCCAGGTCGCGCCATAGATCACTTCGTAAGTTGCCGGCAGCCGGCCGTCGCGCCGGAACGTCTCATAAGCGGCCCGCACCCGCTCGATGCGCGACCGTCCCGTGAGGCCGCGTGAGCGGCCTGCTGTGGCATTGTGCGCACCGATCGCTTTGAGATCCCTCATCAACGCCATGGTGTCAGCGTACGTGAGCTGGATGTGATCAACGTCCAACACGGGTTCCATGAGTCCCGCGCGGACCAACGCCTCTCCAACATCGTGCATGTCGGTGAAGTGATTGACATGGTTGTATCCGTCGGCATCCGCCCACGCGGCACGCAGCTCCTTCAGCGTGTCAGGTCCAAATGTGCTGAACGCGAGAAAGCCTTCCGGCTTCAGAACGCGGCGAATCTGCGCGAATGCCATGTCCAGCGGATCGCACCATTGGAGCATCAGGTTGCTGAACACCAGGTCTACGCTGGCATCCGCGAACGGCAGCCGTAATGCGTCCGCACATACCCGCTCGAAGCGGCGGAACAGATGCTGACGCCGCCGCGCTTCACGAAGCATTCCGGGTGCGACATCCAGCGCAACCACGAGCGCGCGCCGGTAGCGCCGTTTCAGCTCTTCGGTGCTGCGGCCCGTACCGGCACCGAGGTCGAGCACCACCTGCGGCTGGAACTTGAACAGCTCGAGCCTGCCGAGCAGTTCCTCGCCGACCCGCGCCTGCAGGACCGCCCCGGCTTCATAGCGCGCGCTTGCCCGGTCAAAAGCCTTCCGGATGGCCACCCGATCCAGGCGAAACACGCCGGGGCCGGGGTCGTGCGGGCGGGTGTTGTCCGTGCTCATGAACGCCTGCTCCGCTTTCTCGAAGCGCGCTTCGCGGACGGCCGCTTGCGTTTGCGCTTGCGCACGGCAGGCGCGGATGGGCGCAGAAACTGTTCGACCAATAGCGCAAAACGCTTCCTGTGCGACAGAAACGGCGCATGGGCGGCGCGTCGAATTTCAACATAGCGCGCATCCGGCAGGCCCTTGGCCAAGGCGCGGGAGGCGGCCGGCGGAGTGATCCGATCGTACTGGCCGGCAATCACCAAAGCCGGTGATCGGACGTGCGCAAGCGTTGCCCGCAGGTCGCTCTGCGTCAGAGTCGCGAGTCCCGCAGCCAGCGCTTGCGGCTGGGCGAAACCTTGAACGAACAGCGCGCTACGCAACTGCTCGAGCACCTGTTCACGTTGCGTGCTACCGCGTGCCTGGAGCTCGAGAAAACCGCGCACCGTGCCTTGAAGGTCCGCGCGCAAGTGCGCGGCCAGCCGGGTAATCGCCGCCACCGGCATGCCGCGCGCCCAACCCGGCCCCACGGCAAACTTTGCAGTAGCCGCCACCAGCACCAGCCGCTCGACCTCGCTCGGCGTCGCCGCTGCCAGATCCAGCGCGATCTGGCTGCCCAGCGACCAACCCAACAGAGAATAGCGTGGCGAGACGGACGCCAGTGTCTGGTGGATCAACCATGCCTGCTCTGCCGGAGTGCCTCGCCCGGCGCTCCATGCACTGCGCCCATGACCCGGCAGATCGACCGTGATCAGGCGAAAGCGGTCGCGCAGCTCCTGTACGAGGCCGTCCCACACGCGCAGATTGAGACCCCATCCATGGAGGAGCACGAGGTCCGGGCCGCTGCCCACCACTTCGAAATACAGCCCGCTCATGCGCAGACCACATCCGCCCGCGCGCAGGCAAGGCTCAATGCCTCGGCAAGGGCGTCGACCTGTGCTTCGGAGTGCGCGGCGGACAGCGTCACCCGGAGCCGGGCACTCGCGCGCGGCACTGTGGGCGGTCGAATCGCAACGACGCAGAAGCCTTCGGCGAGCAGTTTGCGTTGAGCCAGCAGCGCGGCCTCCGGACTTCCGAGGATCACGGGTTGAATCGGTGTGAGGACCTGGCCAGCCAGCAGCGGCAATCCCAACTGCGTGGCCGCCGCGCGAAATCGCTTTGTCAGCGCCAGAACGCGCTCACGACGCCATGTTTCGCGCTGAGCGATCTCGAGCGCCTTGCGAGCCGCGGCCGCCACCGGCTGCGGGAGTGCCGTCGTATAAATGTATGAGCGTGCCTTCTGCATCAGCAGTTCGATGAGGTCGGCCGAGCCCGCCACGAAGGCGCCAAACGATCCGAAGGCCTTGCCCAGGGTCCCGACCAATACGGGCGCGGCATCCGCGTCCAATCCGTAATGCTCCAGCGACCCGCCGCCGTTTTTGCCGAGGACTCCCAGCCCGTGAGCATCGTCAACAACGAGCCATGTGTCGTGAGCGCGGCTCGCACGCGCGAGCGCATCGAGCGGCGCAACATCGCCATCCATGCTGAATACGCCGTCCGTTGCGACTGCCGCAGCGGCTTGCGAGCTTTCTGTCAGGACGGTTTCGGCGGACGCCGCGTCCGCATGCGTATAGCGCTTGAAGCGGGCTCCTGACAGCAGCGCGGCGTCGATCAACGACGCATGGCTCAGGCGATCCAGCAGCACCAACTCACCGCGGCCGGCGAGCGTCGTGATCACGGCAAGGTTCGCCATGTAGCCCGTCGAAAACAACAGTGCGCGATCCCTGCCGGTGAAGACGGCGAGGTCTTCTTCCAGTCGGGCATGTTCGGCGCCATGTCCGGTGATCAGATGCGAAGCGCCACTGCCTGCCCCGGCATGCGTGGCGCACTCGCTCATCGCAGCGGCCACGGCCGGATTGCGCGCGAGTCCAAGATAGTCGTTGCTGCTGAAGTCGATGAGTGGACGCCCGTCCACAACGACGGCCACGCGGCTGCCAGGCTCCGCGAACGCCTGGATCGTTCGACGCTCGCGCTTCAGGTGGTCCCGATCGAGGTGCGCCAGCGCGGCCTCAACTTCAGATGACCCGCGCTTCATGTGCGCTCGCGTTGCCAACTGGCGTGGTGTCGCCGGCCGGCGGATCCTCCGCTTTCAACCCGAGGCGCGCGAACAATCGCTGGTCCCGCTGCACGTCGGGATTTCCCGTGGTCAGCAGCTTCTCTCCGTAGAAGATCGAGTTGGCCCCCGCGAGAAAGCACAGGGCCTGCACTTCGTCACTCATCTCCTGCCGGCCGGCGGAGAGGCGTACGTGTGCGGCCGGCATGAGCAGGCGCGCAACCGCGATCGTGCGGATGAAATCGAACGGATCGACACCTTCGCGGCCGTGCAGGGGCGTGCCCGGCACCTGCACGAGCTGATTGATGGGGACGCTCTCGGGCTGCTCGGGCAGATTGGCCAGGGTCCGCAGGAGCTGCGCCCTATCCGTGCTCGATTCGCCCATTCCAACGATGCCGCCGCAACACACTTTCAGCCCGGCCTCGCGTACGGCCGCGAGCGTATCAAGACGGTCCTGGTAAGTGCGTGTCGTGATGATTTCGCCGTAGAACTCCGGCGAAGTGTCGAGGTTGTGATTGTAGAAATCCAGGCCCGCGTCCTTGAGCTGGTGCGCCTGCGCTGGGGTCAGCATGCCGAGCGTCGCACACGTCTCGAGGCCCGCCGCACGCACCGCGCGGATCATCCCGGAGATCACTGCAATGTCCTGTGCCTTTGGCGAGCGATAGGCGGCGCCCATGCAGAAGCGCGTCGCGCCGGCGGCCTTCGCGCGACTTGCGGACTCGCGGACCTGTGCAACTTCCAGGAGCGACTCCCGCTCGATCCCGGTGTCATAGCGAACGCTCTGGGGGCAGTAAGCGCAGTCTTCCGGGCAAGCGCCGGTCTTGATCGACAGCAGCGTGCTCATTTGCACCGTGTTCGGCAGATGGTGTGCCCGGTGCACGCGCTGAGCGTGGAAGACCAGATCCATGAACGGGACAGCGAACAGGGCTTCCACTTGCGGAAGTGTCCAGTCGTGACGGACTGAGCCGAGCGAGGCTGGGTTCATGGGGAGCGTCTCGAAGCTTGGGCGGCAGGGATGTTCAGCGCAGGCGCCGTCGATGTCAACCATAACGCCTCACGCAGGTCGACAATTGGTCATTGTTTGAGCAACGGCCGCCGTCAGCGCGCGTAGACATACTGCAGCAGGACACCGATGAAGATGACCATGCCCACGTACTGGTTATTGACGAAGGCCCGCAGGCAGCCGGCCGGTTCGCGGTCGCGGATCAGCCATTGCTGGTACAGGAACAGAAGCCCGGCCGCCGTCAACCCCGCGTAGTACCAGCGGCCGAAATGCATGTCCTGCCCCGCCAGCATCAGGGCGAAAATCATCATGGCCTGCATGACGAAGATGAGGAGCCTGTCCATGTCGGCGAACAGGATCGCGCTCGATTTCACGCCGATCTTGAGGTCATCCTCGCGGTCCACCATTGCGTACAGCGTGTCGTAGATCGCTGCCCAGATGACCGCCGCGATATACAGCACCCAGGCCACACGCGGCAGCTCGCGAGTTTCCGCGGCGAACGCCATCGGCACGCTCCAGCCGCCGAAAGAGATTCCCAGATACAGCTGCGGCATCGGAAAGACGCGCTTGACGAATGGGTAGGAAACCGTCAGTGCCGCTCCGATGAACGCCAGTTTGATCGTGAGCTCATCGAGATACGTCACAAGATAGAGCGCAATCCCTATGAGCACAACGAACAGGACCAACGCCTCGATCGGCGCTACGCGCCGCGCCGCAAGCGGTCGATCGCGAGTGCGCCGCACATGCGGATCGATGTCCCGGTCGGCGAAGTCGTTGATGATGCAGCCGGCGGCGCGCATCACGATCACACCGAGCACAAACACGACCAGTACTTTCTGATCCGGTCGTCCGGCACCGGCGATCCACAGCGCCCACAGGGCGGGCCACAGCAGCAACCATGTTCCAACGGGCCGGTTGAAGCGCGCGAGCAGCGCGTATTCCTCCAGTAGCCGCGCGAAGCGATAGGAAAAGGGCGCGTCCGGCGTCTTCCTGGAGTCGAGCGCAAGGTCCGGTGATGCCGTGGCCATCAGGTATCCATCTTGATTCAGAAAGTCGCCGCTGCCCGCCAGCCCAGCCCGTTATCCAACGCGGCCATAGCGCTCGGCGGAGCCGATCCAGCGCATCGCGAGGGCCGCAATATTATCCGGGTAGGATGCCAGCAGCAGCTCCGCCGTCGCCTGCACGCGCGGCAACAGATCCGCATCCCGCATCAGATCGGCGACGCGCAGCTGCGCGAGGCCGGTCTGGCGCGTGCCGAGCAGCTCGCCCGGCCCGCGCAATTCCAGGTCCCGCCGCGCGATCTCGAAGCCATCGTTGGTCTCGCGTATGGCCTTCAATCTCGCGCGCGCAATCTGCGACAAAGGAGCCCGGTAGAGCAGCACGCACGTGCTGGCATCGGTACCGCGGCCAACACGTCCGCGGAGCTGGTGAAGCTGCGCAAGGCCCATCCTCTCCGCGTTCTCAACAACCATCAGCGTGGCGTTCGGAACGTCCACGCCGACTTCTATCACGGTCGTCGCGACGAGAAGTTGAATCTTCCCGTCCTTGAATGCAAGCATCGCCTGGTCTTTTTTCGCGGGCGGCATCCGCCCGTGAACGAGGCCAACGCGTGCTTCGGGAAGCGCCTCGGCAAGCGCGGCGGCGGTTTCTTCGGCCGCCTGTGACCGCAGCTCCTCCGATTCGTCGATCAGCGGGCAAACCCAATACGCCTGACGCCCTTCGCGGCACGCGTCGACGATGCGCGCAACGACGGCGTCGCGCTTCTGCTCGGGAATGACTACCGTCTTCACAGGCGTACGGCCAGGCGGCAGCTCGTCGATGACCGAGATGTCGAGATCCGCGTAGGCTGTCATTGCCAGAGTTCGGGGGATCGGTGTCGCGGTCATGATCAACTGGTGGGGAAACCTGCCCTGCTTGCGGCCCTTCTCGCGCAACCTCAGACGCTGCTGCACGCCAAATCGGTGCTGCTCGTCGACGATGATCAGCGCGAGGTGCGCGAAATCCATGCCCTCCTGGAACAGGGCATGCGTACCCACGACGATACGGATCTCGCCCGAAGCGATCGCTTCGAAAGCGGTACGCCGCGTGCGGGCGGGTTGCGAGCCCGAGACCAGTGCGACGGGCAGGCCGAGGGGGTGGAACCAGTCCCGGAAGTTGCGCCAGTGCTGCTCCGCCAGCAGCTCCGTCGGCGCCATGAGCGCAACCTGCAATCCGCTGCCGGCGGCGCGCGCGGCGGCCGCTGCCGCGACGATCGTCTTTCCGCAACCCACATCTCCTTGCAGCAGCCGCACCATGGGGCGGTTGATAGTCAGATCGGAGTCGACTTCGCGCAGCGCGCGCGACTGTGCATGGGTCAGGGCAAAAGGAAGCGCGTCGATGAAGCGGGGGGCGAGCCGGTCGGGGTCCTGCAGCGCCCAGGCCGCTTCCGCCTTCGCTCCGCGCTTGAGCAGTTTGAGACTCAGGTGATGGGCGAGCAGTTCCTCGAACGCCAGGCGGCGCTGTGCAGGATGCCGGCCCGCGGCAAGCTCGGAGATCTGCGCTTCGCGCGGTGGCCGATGTACATAGGTCAGAGCGTCCCTGAGGGATGGCAAGCGTAAAGACTTCACTGCGTCATCAGGAATCCAATCGCGTACGACAGCCGTGTCGAGCTCTCGCAAAGCCTGTGTGATGAGCGCGCGCAGACGGCCCTGCGGGACCCCCTCGGTGCCGGGATAGATCGGTGTCAGGGTCTCCTCGAGAGGCGCCGGCTCCTGCAGCACGCGACGATATTCGGGATGCACGATCTCGAGGCCAAAGGGCCCGCGGCGCACCTCTCCGAAACAGCGTATGCGGATTCCACGGGCGAGCCCGTTCTGTTGGGCAGCCGAGAAGTAGAAGAAACGCAGCGTCAGGAATCCCGAGCCGTCCGAAATTCGGCACAGCAACTGGCGCCGCCGGCGATACGTGACCTCGGTGAGCTGGATCTCGCCTTCGACAGCCATGCGCCCGCCGGGTAGCAGCTCGCCGATGGGCACGACACGCGTGCGGTCCTCGTAGCGCAACGGCAGCACGAACAGCAGGTCCTGGACCTGTGTCACGCCGAGCCGCGACAGGCGCTCGGCCAACGCAGTGCCGACCCCGCGCATCGCGGTGATCGGCCGCTGCTCGGCTCGCAGTGGACCCGGGTTCGCTGCCATTTCAGCCAAGGTACAGGACGCACTCGATCTCGACGCTTGCCCCGCGCGGCAGTTGCGAGACACCGATCGCAGCTCGCGCCGGGTACGGTTGCGAGCAGTATTTGGCCATGATCTCGTTCACTTTGGCGAAATGCGCAAGATCGGTGAGAAACACGTTCACCTTCACGGCATTCGCGAGCGTGCCGCCAGCTGCCTCCGCGACCGCCTTCAGATTCTCGAATACGCGCCGCGTCTGGGCCTCGATGTCCCCACTCACGAGCTGCATCGTCTCAGGGTCGAGCGCTATCTGCCCGGAGAGGTAGACAGTGTCTCCCGCCCGTACGGCCTGCGAGTACGGGCCGATCGCCTGCGGGGCGCGGTTCGAATGAATGGTCTGCCGGCTCATGTTGGCTGTCTCCTGTTATTTCTCGCTGTCATCCTGGTCATCGGCCGCGTCGGCCTCATCCTGCTCGTCACGCTCATCGCGCGCATGCGCAGCGAGCGAGCGGGTAACCCGTACCACGTCGGGCATTCGCCGGATGACGCGCACGATTCGGGCCAGATGCTTGCGATCGCGCACCTTCAGCTCGAATGTGAGCACCACGGCATCGCTGCCATGCTCTTCGATGGCCACGCGGTCGATGTTGGTTTCGAGGTTGGCGATCGCCGCCGCGACCGCGGCGAGCATGCCGGTGCGGTTCACGACGTACACGCGGATTTCGGAGCTGAACAGGCGGTCGGGCGCCGTCTGCCAGCTCACGGGCAGCCACTTCTCCGGATGCTTGCGGTAGTCTTCGACGTTCACGCAATTTTCCCGGTGAATGACCACGCCGCGGCCCGCGGACAGGAATGCAAATATCGCGTCCCCGGGAATCGGGAAGCAGCAGCGTGCGTAGGTGACGAGCAGGCCCTCTGTCCCCGCGATCGCGAGCGGCGCCAGGGCGCCGGATCCGTCGCCGGCCTGCGCTCCGGGCAACAATCGTCGCGCAACGAGAGGCGCAAGACGCTCGCCGAGCCCCATGTTCTCGTATAGCTCGTCCAGATCCTTCATGCCGAGCTCACCGAGAGCGGCGGATTGGGAGTCTGGCGTCACATCGTCGAGCGATACCCGGAATTCCCCGAGTGCCTGGTTCAGGAGCCGCTGGCCGAGCGCGATCGCTTCCGTGCGGCGCAAGCTCTTGAGGTAGTGGCGGATGGCGCTGCGCGCCTTCGCGGTGACCACGAAATTGACCCACGAAGGATTCGGCATCGCCCCCTTCGCCGTGATGATCTCAACCGTCTGGCCATTGCGCAGAACGGTTCGCAGCGGCGTCAGGCGGCGGTCCACCTTGGCGGCGACGCAGCGGTTGCCGATATCGGTATGCACTGAGTAGGCGAAGTCGACGACGGTCGCCCCGCTCGGCAACCTCAGGATCTCGCCCTTCGGCGTGAACACGTACACCTTGTCGGGGAACAGGTCGACCTTCACGCTTTCGAGGAATTCCTCCGAGGTACCGTCTTCCTGCAGCTCCACGAGGTTCGACAGCCATTCGCGGGTGCGCTCCTGCTGCATCGAGCCGGCACCGTCGCCGGCCTTGTATCTCCAATGCGCCGCAATGCCCGATTCGGCCACGCGATGCATGTCTTCCGTGCGGATCTGCGTTTCGATCGGCACACCGTTGGGGCCGAACAGTGTCGTATGCAACGACTGATAGCCATTGACGCGAGGGATTGCGATGTAGTCCTTGAAGCGGCCGGGCATCGGCTTGAATACCGAGTGCACGATGCCGAGCGCGCGATAGCAGGTATCCGCCTTGTCCACGACGATGCGCAGGCCGTAGACGTCCACGATTTCGTTGAGAATCGTCCGCTTGCGCCGCATCTTCTTGTAGATGCTGTGCAAATGCTTCTCGCGCGTTTCCACCTTGGCCGCGATCGCGCTCTTCATCAGCGCGGCAGTCAACTGCTGCTCGATCTTCTTGAGGAATTCCTTCTGATTGCCGCGCGCCCTCTTCAACGCGCGCTCGAGGACCAGATAGCGGCGGGGGTACAGCGCCTTGAAGCCCAGGTCTTCCAGCTCGAGCTTCATGTTGTACAGGCCGAGCCGCTCGGCGATGGGCGCGTAGATCTCCAGTGTTTCGCGCGCTACCGCCCGTCTTCTGCTGGTGGACATGGCCTCGATCGTGCGCATGTTGTGCGTGCGGTCGGCCAGCTTCACCAGAATGACGCGCAGGTCGCGCACCATGGCGAGCAGCATCTTGCGGAACGATTCCGCCTGCGCCTCCTCGCGGCTCTTGAACTTGATCTGGTCGAGCTTGGTGACGCCATCGACCAGCTCGGCGACAGCCGCGCCGAAGCGTGCCGCAAGTTGATCCTTCGGCGTCGGCGTGTCTTCGATGACATCGTGAAGGATCGCCGCCACGATGGTGTCGCCATCCAGATGCAGGTCGGCGAGGATGGCGGCGGCGGCCACCGGGTGCGCAATGAAGGGCTCGCCCGAAAGGCGCTTCTGCCCCTTGTGCGCGGAAGCGCCGAACTCCGCGGCTTCGCGGATTCGTGCCACCTGCTCGGCGGGAAGGTACGTGCCCACCGAGGCCAGCAATTCCTTCAGCCCCGGGGTGCGCCTTCCACCGGGGAGCAGTCCCAGGAGCGAAGACGCATAGTCCATGGCTCACTTCACTGGGTTGTGTCAGTCTCCGAGACCGAACTGCGGAGCTCGGAATGTGGACTGGACGTCGATTTCGGGCACTGCGGATTCGGCCGGGGGCTCAGGCTCACGAAGCATTTCAACCGTTACGTTGCCCGCCGCGATCTCGCGCAGGGCGACAACCGTTGGCTTATCATTCTCCCACGCAACGGTGGGCTCCGCGCCATTGGCGAGCCGGCGGGCGCGTTGGGCCGCCAGCAGCACGAGCTGGAACAGGTTTTCAACGTTACCCAGGCAATCTTCGACTGTGATTCTGGCCATGTGTACAACTTTGGAAGATGAGCGCGCCGCTGCCGCGCGCTGCAAGGTCAGTCAGTATAGTCGAAAAACGGGTACCCAGGCCAGCCGGGCGGGATTCAGGCAGAGGCCGGACCGATTGCCGGGATTCAGGACGCGCCCCGGACCGTTGATGATTCACGCCAGCAGCTCGGCCAGCAGCGCCTTGAGCTCCGGCCGCCGGGCTCGCAGGTTCGAGGCTTCATCCTCACGGTCCTTGCTGCTGCCCTGACTCTCTACGATATGCACCAAACCATCGACCGCCTTGTCGAATTCGTCGTTGACGACCACGTAGTCGAACTCGTCCCAGTGCGACATGTCGCCTACGGCGTCCCGCAGCCGACGGGCTATCACGTCTTCTGAATCTGTACGTCGATTGCGCAATCGTTCCTCCAGCGCGCGGCGCGAAGGAGGCAGGACGAACACGGTTACGCACGCGGGCATGCTTCTTCGCACCTGACGTGCGCCCTGCCAATCGATCTCCAGGACGACGTTGTTCCCTTGAGCGAGCTCGGCCTCGACCGGTCGCCGGCCCGTGCCGTAGGAGTTGTCGAAGACCTGCGCGTGCTCGAGGAACTGCCCCTGCGCCGCGAGCTGCTGGAACTCGGGAATCGAGATGAAGTGGTATTCGCGCCCGTCCTGCTCCGTCGGGCGCATCTTGCGGGTCGTATAGGAAATCGACACGTGCAGGTCGGGCTTACGCTGCAAAAGCGCCTTCACGAGCGAGGTCTTGCCCGCACCGGAGGGGGCAGCGATGACGAACAGGCGGCCGCGCGTGCGAGAGGAGGTCATGCGCCGCGAAACATACACGCCGCGGATACTCCGGGTCCACCTCCAGCGGCCGGCCCTTGCCGAAGTGCCGCGGGAGCTGACAGTCAGAATGGACTATGCGGGGCCGATCTTGAGACGCTCGAAATACTCCCGAACGGCTTCACGATAGCCCTCGCTGCTGGTGACCGTCGTACCTCCGGCGAGTACCAGTATGAAATCGCCGCGGGGAGTCCGGCTGATCTCGCGAACGTGATTCGAATTCACCACGCACGAGCGGCTGATCCGCAGGATCGGTTGTGACTGCAGCGACATCTGCGCGTGCTGCAAGGTGCTGCGCGCCAGAAAAACCTCGCGGCCCACGGTCAGCTTGACGTAGTTCCGGTCAGCTTCCAGCAGCTCTATCTGGGCGACGTCGAGCATATGCATGCGGCTGCCGCATTCCGCGAGGATTCGTGGGCGCGCCTCGGAAAGCGCCCGCGCGCTGCGTTCGAGCTGCGCTAACGTGGATGTCAGAGTCGCCTGACGCTCGGCGACGCTTTCCGCTTCACGTCTGCGGCGCACACGCTCGAGCGTCTTTCGAAAGCGATCATCATCGAACGGCTTCAGCAGGTAATCGACGGCGCTCACCTCGAACGCCTCTATGGCGTAGTGGTCATACGCCGTGACGAAAACGATCAGAGGAAGCGTCTGCTGATCGAGAGACCGCGCGAGCTCGACACCATTAAGCGTGTCGATCTGGATATCCAGGAACAGCACGTGCGGCGGCTTCGCGCGAATGGCCTCGAGCGCCGCGCGGCTTTCCGCGTACTCGCCGACAATCCGCAGATCCGGTTCGCGCGTGCAGCATTCCCGCAGTGTGCGCCGCGCGGTCGGCTCATCATCGACGATGATCACATCCATCATGGGTTGCGGGCTCAATAAGCGCTGTCGCGAGGCTGCGGGAGGTCGCGCAACGCAGTGGTCTCGGGAGCATCTCGCACGGAACCCGTTTCGGTGGCATCGCGTGTCGAGGTCTCCGCCGTATCGCGTGCCGAAGACGCGTCCGGTCCGTCTCGCAACAATGGCATGCGAATTTCAGCGAGCCAATTGTTTGCGTCCGCCGCGCCAGCGGTGAACGTCGCCCGCTCGCCGAACTGCACCGCCAGACGCTCACGGACATTGCGAACTCCGATGCCATCCCGACCGGCGAGAGAGTTCGGCACGATCGAATTGATGACCCGAAGCAGCAGATTCTCGCCGCAGATCACCGCCTCGACGCGAATCTCGACGGCGCCCCCATGACCCGCGAGACCATGCACCACCGCGTTCTCAATGAGCGGCTGCAGAATCAGGCTGGGCACCCATACCGGCGGCAGGCCCTCCAGATCGGCCATCCAGACGGTGAGGCGATCCGCAAACCTCTTCTGCTGCAGCTCCAGATACAACCGGGCGAACTTGAGCTCGTCCGACAATCGCGAGAAGTCGCGCTCACCGGCTGTCAGAAGCCGGCGCAGAAGATCCCCGAGCTGCGCGACCATCGATTGAGCCGCGGCCGGGTCCCAGCCGATCTGGCCGCGTATGGTATGCAGCAGATTGAAGAGCGTGTGCGGCGACAATTGCATGCGCAGCGCCGCAAGATGCGCCGAAGTCAGTGCCCGCTCGAGCGCCGCGGATCGCAGTTGCGCATCGCGGAACCGCTGGTACACGGACAGCCCGGTGATCAGGGCGAGGGCGAAACCGTAGGTCAACAGGAAGTTGGTGGCGCTCGCGAGCCACATCGCCGGCTCCGGACCGGCCAGAAATTGCGACAGGCCGTAGTGGGAGTCGTGATGCTCCATTTTTTCGTTCCCCACCAGCATTTCGGCAGCCATGAGAGCCGGCGCCGCGAGGGCGGAAAACGTCAGCCCGAGAACGACCTGTGTAGGCAACGCGCGCCAGGCGGGCTGCCATCCGATGCGCAGCGATGCGAGGACACAGCACACCAGGACGGGGTACAGAAACAGATGTTGTAACAACCGCGCATCCCAGGGCGCGAAGTAGCGTCCCGGGCCCATGCTGGAGAAGCTGATCTGCATGCTATGGGCATACAGCACGTTGGACAGCGCGACATACAGCCAGAATGAGGTGAC
Organism: Steroidobacteraceae bacterium; assembly: GCA_050738795.1. GTDB lineage: Bacteria > Pseudomonadota > Gammaproteobacteria > Steroidobacterales > Steroidobacteraceae > 13-2-20CM-66-19. Next base: position 20,358 of record JBOIAD010000124.1, on the reverse strand, counting down.
GACGGCCAGCAGCGGCCAGATCCTGAGTCCCGCTCCCACCGACTGACGCAGGCCCGCCGCCAGAGCGCCGGCATATGCCGGCACCGCACTTCTCTCATCCGAGGTTACGGCGTTCATCCACTCTCCTGCCCATTCATCCGCCGTTTCATGGCCATGGCCATAGCCTACTCCACTGTGGCCCGGAAGCCCGCAAAGTCTGCAGATTTCGGGACGGCTTCGTTGCTGGAAGGGACGAATCCGGGGGCACGGGCGTAACAGTCCGGCAACAACAAATCTTGCGTCGGCACGTCGCAACAAGTCCGGCTGCGGGTCCGCCGGGGCGGTGAGCAACATCGGTTGGTACGAACTCGTCGGCGCGCGGGACCAACTCGTGCGCCAGCCGCAGACGGCGGGCAGGTGGTAAGTGTCTTATACGCACATCGCCTGATACGGCGATGAACACGAAGTGTCAACGACTGCACACGAATCAGGAGAGGATCATGACTGCCGCCGCTTCGAAGAAGACCCACCGCTACTCGCTTGCTTGTCTGGCCGCCTTCGCCGCATCCGCGGTGACTGCGACAGCCTTTGCCGGCGCACCGACCGTTGTCAGTGCAACGCCGCAATTCAACGCGGCGCCTTCCGTAAAGGTTCGCTACGACGATCTCAACATGGCAACCGAGAATGGGACCGCCACGCTGTATCGCCGGATCGTCAGTGCAGCGCGCCAGGTTTGCCCCGATCAGTACTCGCGCAACCTCAAGGACGCATCTGACAGCCGCAAGTGCCAGGCCACTGCGATCGCACGGGCGGTGCAGGATGTGAACAGTCCACAGCTCGCGCTTGTGCATGCAACGCACATCAACCATGGATGATCGGGCCCGTGGTGGTTCTTGCCCGCTCGCAATCACGCGTAAACGGATTTAGCCACGACCAACAGCGGCGCGCCGCCCTCGGGCGCGCCCGCATGTCCGGGTCTCTCAGGCGGCGGGGAAACCACGCATGAAAGCGTCGCTCCTCGTGATCGGCCTCGCAGTTGCCGGTTTCATGAACCATCCGATGACGGCTCGTGCGTGGCCGCGGACCGCATGGTTATGGAGCCCGGCGGTGTTCCAGGACTACTCCCAGTTATACGGATACATCGCCAGATCGCGCGGCCTGGGTGATGCGGCAGACGCTGACCTGACCCGACGGCTCGCGACACATAGCACCGTCGAGCGTCTGAGGAATCTGGAAGACTGCTCGGCGGCGCCCATCATCGTGGTCAGAGCGGATCTGCTGGACCGCGACGGGACGAGCAGACTGCGTTCCGCGGACGGCAGCTTCCCTTTATATGTACTTCGCGAAACCCCACAGGGCCTGCTTCTGCTGGGGCGGATGTCCGGCATGCGGTACCGGGCAAAGTTCCTCAGCCGAGGATTGGAATTCACTGTCGAGCAGCACCGGCCGGGGAATAAGGACGTGCAGGCGCGGTTTCGGATCGAGGGCGATACGTTGATCGACCTGTCTGCGGCGCGGGAGAGATTCCAGGACGCGATCGCGTAGCCTTGCGCGCGCAATGAAGCAGTCGGCGCGACAACATGGGACGCGCCGAGACACGGCAGATCGCTACTCGACGTTCTGCACCTGCTCGCGCATCTGTTCGATGATGACCTTCATGTCCACCGCACTGCGCGTGGTCTCCAGATCCTGCGACTTCGAGGACAGCGTGTTGGCTTCGCGGTTGAGCTCCTGCATGAGGAAATCGAGGCGCCGGCCTGCCGGCTCGTTGCCGTGGATCACGCGGCGGATCTCCACGATGTGACCGCTGAGCCGATCGAGCTCCTCGTCCACATCCAGCCGCTGCAGCAGCAAAGCGAGCTCCTGCTCCAGGCGCTCGCGATCCACGTGGGCCTGCAGCTCGGCCAGCCGCTCGTTCAGTTTGGATCGCACGCGGACGTGCACCTCCGGAAGACGCGCACGGACGTGCGATACGAGTCCTTCCAGGCTGGCGCAACGCTGCTCGAGCAGCTCGCGCAGCCGTATGCCCTCCCGCGCACGAGCCGCCACCAGATCTTCAAGTGTACTGCCGAACACGGCGTGCGCCGCCACGACCAGCTCTTCGCCCACATCCGAGTCATCCCGAAGCACGCCGGGCCAGCGCAAGACATCGAGGACGTTTATCGTATGGTGGTCAGGCAGAACGCGGGCGATTTCGCACACGCGGGCGATGAGCCGGTCGAGCGCTTGCGCATCGACTTCCAGCGCGCCATCCGCTACCTGTATGCGACGGCAGGACATGGAGCAGTCCACCTTTCCGCGCTTGACCTCCCTTGCCAGGCGCTGGCGCAGGTCGGGCTCCACCGCGCGCAGCTCGTCGGGGAGCCGAAAGCCCGCCTCCAGGAACCGGTGGTTCACGCTGCGGACCTCACAGACGAGCGTGCCCCAAGGCCCGGAGACCTCGCGGCGCGCAAAACCGGTCATGCTGGCTATGGTAGTCAAGGAGAGCGGAAGCTTCGCTCGTGAAGCTGGGGGGTGCTATAAAGCGCGACCAAGTCTAACAGATGCGCGGATTTCTTCTTGCGGGTGGACTACGCCGATATCAGCCTCCTGGGCGGGCGCGAGGAGAACCAGGACAGGGTCACGGCCGCGGTTGCGGAGAATTGCGCGTTGCTCGTCGTCGTGGACGGGATGGGCGGCCACGCCAACGGAGCGCGAGCCGCCGAGGTGACGCAGCAGGTCGTTGTCGAAGCGTTCTGGCATGCGCCGCAGCCCCTGTTCGATCCCATGGGCTTTCTTCACCTTACCCTCGGGCGTGCGCACGAGGAGGTCGTCAAGCTGGGTACCCAGCTCCCAATTGAACACCGCCCGCGCGCAACTTGTGCGGTCTGCGTGGTTCAGCAGCACGCCACGTGGTGGGCGCATGTGGGCGACAGCCGCCTGTATCACCTCCGGCAGGGTGGATTGGTCGCCCGGACCCGGGATCACAGCCATGTCGAGCTGCTGCTGCGTGAAGGCCTCATCACTGCCGAGCAGGCGCAGATTCACCCGATGCGCAACTTCGTGGAGTGTTGCCTCGGCGGCGATCCGATACTGCCGGACATGACGCTGGCTCGGCGGCGTCCGCTGCAGCCGAACGATGTGCTCATGGTCTGCACCGACGGCATGTGGGCCGGAGTCAGGGACGCTGAGATTGCGGGTGAATTGGGCGCGCCCGGAATTGCGCTGCGCGACAAGCTGGTCGAGCTCGCCGAGCGAGCGGTGACGCGCAGCGGGACTACGAGCGATAACACTTCGGCTGCAGCTCTACGGTGGATCGGAGAATAGTGACCATGACCAGGCCCAGCCGCCGTGCGCCCGATGAGTTGCGGCCGGTGAGCTTTTCGCGGCGGTTCGCCAAACACGCGGAAGGTACCGTGCTCGTGGAATTCGGCGATACGCACGTGCTGTGCACGGCGAGCATCGAGGAGTCCGTGCCGCATTTTTTGCGCGGCAAGGGCCAGGGCTGGGTGACGGCGGAATACGGAATGCTTCCCCGTTCAACGCACACGAGATCGCCGCGCGAGGCGGCGAAAGGCAAACAGAGCGGCCGTACGCAGGAAATACAGCGGCTCATCGGCCGATCGCTGCGCGCGGTGATCGATCTCAAGGCCCTTGGCGAGCGCACGGTCACGATCGACTGCGACGTGCTTCAGGCCGACGGGGGCACCAGGACGGCTGCGATAACTGGCGGCTACGTTGCATTGGCTCAGGCATGCGAGCGACTCGTCGCACGCCGGTCGATCGGTGCGAGCCCGGTTCATGGGCAGGTTGCCGCCATCTCGGTGGGCATTTGCGGGGGCGTCCCTGTGTTGGATCTCGACTATGCGGAGGATTCGCATGCCGAGACTGACATGAATGTCGTGATGAACAACGGCGGGGGCTTCGTGGAAATCCAGGGCACGGCGGAAGGTCACGCGTTCCGCCGCCATGAGCTCGACGCGCTGCTCAATCTCGCGGCAAGCGGCGTGGGCCAGCTGTTCGCGCTGCAGGCACAGGCGCTTCAGACATGAGCGGCGGAGCAGGCGCCGAGCATTGCAGGTGCGGGTAGTCCTCGCGAGCAGCAACGCCGGCAAACTCCGCGAGCTCGGGTCCTTGCTCGCGCCGCTCGGCTTCGAGCTGATCGCTCAAAGCAGCCTCGGCGGAGTGTCGCCGCCGGAAACGGGCCCAACATTCGCTGCGAACGCCTTGCTCAAGGCACGCTTCGCGGCCTCGCTAGCCAACCTCCCTGCTCTGGCCGACGACTCAGGCATCGAAGTGGACGCTCTGGGGGGACGTCCGGGAGTCTTTTCCGCCCGATACGCCGGCCCTGGCGCGAGCGATCTGGAGAATATCCATAAGATGCTCGACGAGTTGCGCGACATACCCGACGCGAGCCGCACTGCGCGCTACCGCTGTGTCATTGCGTTCGTACGCACGCCCAGCGATCCCGCCCCGGTGCTGGCCGAGGGAGCGTGGGATGGCTGCATCGTCGGGATGCCACGAGGCTCGGCCGGATTCGGTTACGACCCCCTGTTCCTGCCGAAAGGCCTTGACCGCACGGCGGCAGAACTTGCGCCCGAGGAAAAGAATGCCCTGAGCCACCGCGGGCAGGCGCTACGGGCGCTGATCGCGATGCTTGCAAGCCAGGGCGTATAGTCATTCAGTTTCTCCATGGCCACACTCCTCACACCTCCTCTGTCGTTGTATGTGCACTTTCCATGGTGCGTGCGCAAGTGTCCGTATTGCGATTTCAATTCCTACACGCTGCACGGAGAGCTTGCCGAAGATCGATATGTCGAGGCGCTCGTGCGCGATCTGGAAACCCAGGCCGCCGAAGTGCGCGGCCGGGACGTCGGCAGCATCTTTCTGGGCGGCGGAACGCCGAGCCTGTTCTCGCCTCGGGCCATCGGCCGCGTACTCGACGCTGCGCGCAGCCACCTGTCCGTCGCGCGGGATGCTGAAGTGACTATGGAGGCGAATCCGGGTGCGATAGAGCGCGGCCGATTCGCCGAATACCGCGCGGCCGGCGTAAACCGCGTCTCATTGGGTGCGCAGAGCTTCGACCCGCAGAGGCTGAAGGAGCTGGGCCGCATCCATTCGCCCGACGAAACCCGGCGCGCCGGGCAGGAGCTGCATGCAGCGGGACTGCAGAATTTCAATCTTGACCTCATGTACGCGCTGCCGGGACAGGATGTCACCGCCGCTGTGGAGGATGTCGAGGCTGCTTTGGCGCTCGCTCCCGCGCACGTGTCGCATTACCAGCTTACACTCGAGCCGGGCACTGTATTCGCGGCGCAGCCGCCGGCTCTGCCGACGGATGATGTGGCCGCGGAGATTCTCGAAGAGTGCAGTCAGCGCCTGGCGGATGCCGGATTCGCGCACTACGAGATATCGGCTTACGCAAAGGCCGAGCGCCGCTGTGTGCACAACCTCAACTACTGGGCGTTCGGCGATTACCTTGGAATCGGAGCGGGCGCGCACGGCAAGTTGAGTTTTCCGGCATCCAGATCCGTAGTGCGCACCGTGCAGACACGCGAGCCGAGGCGCTATCTCGCGATAGCGCCGTCAATGTTCACGCGCCGGATCGTTCCCACGGATGAGCTGCCCTTCGAATTCATGCTGAACGCGTTGCGCCTGGTGGAAGGATTCGAAATTTCCACGTTCGCGCAGCGGACCGGGCTCGAATGGGAGCGCGTCGCGGCACGCGTGTGGGCGCTCGCCGGCCGCGGCCTGGTTGCGTTCCAGGGAACGCGGTTGCTCCCGACCCCGCTGGGTTTGCGGTTTCTCAACGACTTGCTGCTCAGCTTCCTCGCGGAAACGCCGAAAACCACCGGGGCTTTTGGATTGTCAACCGCCGTTTGAACTCTCTTTTGGAAGCCGCCGGCGGCCTTTATTCACAGGTCGGGGCACCCTCGTCGGCAAATGAGTGCATTACACGCTAATCCGGTTAAGTAGCTCCATAAGTTGCCCATAACGATTTGATTATTAAAGGAGAAATTGCCTGGTCATTTTTTAGCCAAAGTAATAAATATGCAATATGGCTGCGAAATGGTGCCTGCCCAAGGCGAGCAGTCCACAGACTTATCCACAGCTTCTGTGGATAAGGAAAGGCCGTAGCTGTCGTGCGCCGACTCACCCGGCGAAGGTCTGCCGCGGTGACGCTTGAGGGGCGGGCGCTGTGCCGCTAAACTCGCCCGCCCTTTAATTTCGAACCGAGCGCCGCCATTGAAGCGGTCGGCGTCCTGCAGCGGTGATTTCCCATGAAAGCCTCAATCCATCCCGAGTACAAAGAGATCGCGGTCACCTGCACGTGCGGCAACTCGTTCAAGACCGGCTCCACGCTCGGACATGATCTTCAGGTCGAGGTGTGCTCGAACTGCCATCCCTTCTACACCGGCAAGCAGAAGATCGTCGATACCGCGGGCCGCGTGGACAAGTTCCGCAAGAAATACGCGGCTGCCGCTGCCAGCGCCAGCCACGCAAAATGATTCTGTGCTTCCCGGGACGACGTCCGTCGTCCCGGGAAGCTACGCCCCCAGTGGGGGGCGTTCCCTTCACCCTCGAGAACGCTCCTCGCCGCCCTCACCTGCGATGTGCCCGCCGAGCGTCCGCGCCAGCGGTGCCTTGATTTCGGCGCGCAGTATCTTGAATATCGACAGGATGCCTGCAGCGATTACAGAACCGGATTGGCGTGGGTGGTTTACCGAATGACCGAGAAGAAGTTCGAGCTCGTCGATCGAGCCACTGAGCGCAAGACACAGCTCCCCGTTCGCGAGGGCACGATCGGACCATCCGTCGTGGATATTTCATCGATCAACAGGGAGCTGGGCGTCTTCACCTACGACCCGGGATTCGGGCTCTCCGCGGCAACGGACAGCAAGATCACCTATATCGACGGCGATGCCGGCGTGCTGCTGTACCGGGGTTATCCGGTCGAGCAGCTCGCCGAGAAAAGCTCCTTCATGGAGGTCGCCTATCTGCTGCTGCTCGGCGAGCTGCCCGGCCGCAAGCAGCTCGAGGAGTTCACTTGTAATATTCGTTATCACACGATGATCAACGAGACGCTGCTGCGCTTCTTCAACGGGTTCCACCATAACGCACATCCCATGGCGATGGTGTCGGCCGTGATCGCGTCAATGTCGGCCTTCTATCACGATACGATGGATATCTATAATCCGCGGCACCGCGAGATCTTCTCCCACCGCATCATCGCGAAGATTCCGACGATTGCAGCCGCCGCACACAAGCATTCGCTCGGCCAGCCGTTCGTGTACCCGCGCAACGATCTCGATTACTGCAGCAACATGCTGCACATGTTGTTCGCCGTGCCGTGCGAGCCCTACCAGGTGGATCCGGTCGCCTCGCAGGCACTGGATCTGCTGTTCGTGCTGCATGCGGACCACGAGCAGAATGCGAGCACCTCGACCGTCCGCCTGGCCGGCAGCACCGGCGCTAACCCTTACGCGGCGATCTCCGCCGGCGTCTCGGCGCTGTGGGGCCCCGCGCATGGCGGCGCGAACGAGGCGGTTCTCGCGATGCTCGAGCAGATCGGCACGGTGGACAACATCCCCAAGTACCTCGCCATGGCGAAGGACAAGAGCAGCCACTTCCGGCTCATGGGATTCGGCCACCGGGTCTACAAGAACTTCGATCCGCGTGCCAAGATCATTCGCGAGATGTGCCACAAGGTGCTCGCCAAGCTCGGCCGCTCCGACAATCCGCTGTTCGAGCTCGCGCTGCGGCTGGAGGAAATCGCACTCCAGGACGAGTACTTCGTCTCGCGCAAGCTCTACCCGAACGTGGACTTCTACTCCGGCATGATCTACAGCGCCATCGGCATTCCGCGCTCGATGTTCACCGTGATGTTCGCGATCGCCCGCACCGTGGGTTGGGTCGCGCACTGGCAGGAGATGATTTCCGATCCCGCCATGCGTATCGGACGCCCGCGACAGCTCTACACCGGCTCCACGCGCCGCGACTATGTGGACATCGCAAAGCGGAAGGGAGCCTGAGAATCCCGCGGGCCCCGGCGACTTTCAGCCAATAAACTAATACTAATTGTCGAGCAGCGCCTCGACTTCGACCTTGTTGGCACGCTTCATGGGCCGCCCGTCCACCGGACTGACCGGCGCCTGGCGAATTCCGTCGGTGGGAAACACGGTCGCCTCGATGGACTGGTCGTCCAGCTCGAACCGCACCCCCGGATATGCCAGCACGCGTTCCGCATTCATCCGGACACGCTTCTCGGTGACTTCGTGCGGAATGCCCTCGTCCATCAGCTTGATCGTGACAGACTCGGCGCGGTCGGCGAACAGGTGCAGTTGCACATCGGAATGCTCGGTGGCCGTGCCACTGAGCACCGCCCCGACCAGCCGCGGCTCGAACTCATGCAGGTAGAGCATCGCGTTGAGCGCCGCCCGGCGCTGCGCATGCAGCGATTCGACGTGCGATTCACCGCCAAACAGGCGCTGGTACTGCGCGAGCGCCGCTTCGATCTCGGTATTCTTGGGCAATACCGCGCCGGCGTCCGTGACGCCAAGACGTTCGGCCGCCTTGCGCTTGGCTACGAGAAAGTCGCGAATACCATGCTCGGCCATGATTCTCGCGGCCTCCTGCGCAAGTGCGCGTCGCAGATTGTCCGCGCGTGCCGGATTTCTTTTCATGCGCTAGACCGTTGCACTCGTCAGAATATGGGCTCCGTGGCGGCCGCGCCTTCCGCGCTTTGCGCGACCGCGCTGCCATCACCGTTCGGCAGGTGGTCCGCCATGAACGTCTCCATAATGCCGTCCGGATTCTCGGCACTCACCAACGCGCCCGTCTGCGAAGAGACTCGCAATGTGACCAGTCCTTCCGGCATCGGACGGCGTACGTCAGGCACGCCCTTCAATGCCTCGCGCATGAAGTGGATCCAGATCGGCAGGGCCGTCCTGGCGCCTTCCTCGCTCTCGCCGAGCGGGCGCTCCTGGTCGAATCCTACCCAGACCGTGGCAACCAGATTGGGCGTGAAGCCGTTGAACCACGTGTCCTTGGCTTCGTTCGTCGTGCCGGTCTTGCCGGCTATATCGCTGCGGCCTAGCGCCCGGGCGCGCACACCCGTGCCCCGCTTGATGACGTCGGCCATCATGTCCGTCATCAACCACGCGTTCTGTGGGCTGATGACCCGCTCGGCAATCTGATCCGGCGGCAGAGTGCCGCGGCCGCCCCGCAGAGAGTCCGCATTCTGCAACGCGTTCGGGGAGTTGGCAGTCTGCACCAGGTCGCCCAGGTCCACGGCGCTCTCGCATGCATCACAGGCGATTCGCGGCTTTGCGCTCCATACGACCTGGCCGGCGGCATTCTCGATCCGGTCCACGAAATACGGCATCACCCGAAAGCCGCCATTGGCAAAGACCGCGTAGCCCGTCGCGACCTCCAGCGGCGTTGCCTGTAACGTGCCCAGCGCGAGCGTCAGATTCGACGGTAATGCGCGCTTGTCGAATCCGAATCGCGTCGCATAGTCAATGGCATAGGCCGTCCCCATTGCGCGCAGCAGCCGGATCGTCACGAGATTGCGCGAATGCACGAGGGCCTCGCGCAACCGCGTGGGCCCGTGGAACTCCCCGTGCGAATTCTCCGGACGCCACGAGCTTTCGATGCCGTCGCCTTCCAGAACGAACGGTGCATCGAGCAGCGTGCTCGCCGGTGTGAAGCCGTCCTCCAGCGCCGCCGAATACAGGAAGGGCTTGAATCCGGAGCCCGGCAGGCGGCGCGCCTGTATCACCCGGTTGTACTTGTTGGTGAAATAGTCGAACCCGCCGACGAGTGCTGCAATACCCCCGTCCCGCGGATCAAGTGCAACGAGCGCGCTCTGCGCTTCAGGCACCTGGCCGAGTTGTGCCACGCCGCTGCCGTTCGTGACGACGTAGACGACGTCGCCGCGTGCCACCACGTCGGTTGCGGTTTTGGGTGCCGGCCCGAGTGCCTCGCCGCTCGTCTTCTTGCGGGCCCAGGAGAGCCCATCCCAGTCGATCTGGGCAAAGCCACGTGCCTTGACGTAGACGCGCACGGTCTTCTCGGCGACCGACACGACAACCGCGGGAGACAGATCGCCTACGGATGCGTACTCGTCCACGAGCTCATCCAACTGCTCCGGGCGTCCCTCGGCGGCAATGTTCACATGGCCAACGGGACCGCGCCAGCCGTGCCGGCGGTCGTATTCAATGAGACCGATACGCACGGCGCGGTTGGCCGCGGCCTGCAGACGGCCGTCGATCGTGGTGTACACCTTGTAACCGGCGCTCTCCGCCGCCGCCCCGAATTGCTGGCGGACCTGGAGTCGGGCCATTTCAGCGATGTAAGGGGCTTCCACATCGTACAGGGGCGCGTGCGCACGGGCCTGCATCGGTTCCTTGTTGGCGGCTTCCGCGGTGGCATCGTCGATGTATCCGAGCTCGCGCATCCGGCGCAGAACGTAGGCGCGCCGCCCCGTTGCGAGTTGTGGATTCACGATAGGGTTGTACAGCGAGGGCGCCTTCGGCACCCCGGCGAGGGTGGCCGCCTCGGCCACGGTGAGCTGGTCCAGCGGCTTGCCGAAGAACGTTTCCGCCGCGGCTGCAACGCCATAGGCGCGCTGACCGAAAAAGATCACGTTCATGTAGAGCCCGAAGATCTCCTGTTTCGAGAATTCGTGCTCCATCTCGTAAGTGACGAACGTCTCCTGCAGCTTGCGGCGGTATGTCTTGTCCAGCGTCAGGAACATGTTGCGCGCGGCCTGCATGGTGATCGTGCTCGCGCCCTGCGTCTTGTGGCCCGAGATGAAGTCCACCAGCACCGCGCGAACCACTCCCAGGTAATCGATGCCGTGATGCTCGAAGAATCGATCGTCTTCGGCGGCCAGAAACGCGCGCTTGAGCACCTCCGGAATCTGCTCGTAGGTGGCCGGAATGCGCCGCTGCTCGCCGATCTGGGCGATCAGGCCGCCGCTGCTCGTGTAGATGCGCAAGGGGACCTGAAACTCCACGCTGCGCATCGCCTGGGGCGAGGGCAACGACGGCGCCAGGTACACGAAGCTGCACACCAGGGCGTAGGCGAGCGCAAGTGTGATGAATGTCACACATCCGGCCGCAAGGCCTAATATCCGAAAGTAATTCCATTTCACAGAAAACAACTCTCTCTGCTTGCGCTCCTAACGGGCGCTATGCATAGTAACGGCCGTTTCAAGGGCAAACTCACCGAAAGGTGGGGACGCAAAGCCTCCGGTCTACGGGACGAAAGTACCTATGACAGCGGGGTTGCCGGCTCGAACGTTAACCCACTCCGCGTGCGCTGACCAAGCGTACGCCCGATCCGGGTTCGGCCGATCCTCGCAAACAACCCGCCTTTCAGACGTAGCTCACAGGCTTCTGGCGCCCGTTCGGCGATAGTTGGACATGGCGGAGCACATTTGGTTGACCGGACCGACGGGATGCCGCGGGCGTGAGAGCCGTAGCAATTCCCATAGTCTTAGGCTGGAGGGGCGGGTTTGTGTGAGCAACCTCACGTTCTATTTAACTTTGCGCTGTTATATAGTGGCGACCGCTTTGACGCGGGGTCAGCGCTTTCAGGCGTAAGTTCCTGAAAAGGAAATAAAATAATGTTCTTCTTCCAGCGCAAATACCGGCCGCTGCTGGGCCTCGACATCACGACCTCCTCGGTCAAGCTGATCGAGCTGGCGATGGCGGGCGGACAGTATCGGGTCGAGGCCTATGCTGCCGAGCCCACGCCACAGAACGCCATCAACGAGAAGGCCATCGTGGATTCCGAGGCCGTCGGCGAGGCCATCCGGCGTGCCGTCAAGCGCGCCGGCGCAAAGAGCGGTGAGGTCGCCATAGCGATCAGCGGCGACGCGGCGATCACCAAGGTGATCCAGATGCCGCGCGCCCTGCGCACGAACGACCTCGAGGCGCAGGTCGAGATGCAGGCCGACCAGTACATCCCCTTCCCGATGGACGAGGTCAGCTACGATTTCGAAGTGCTCGGCCCTTCGGAGAAGGATCCCGAAACGAATGACGTGCTGCTGGTGGCGACGCGCACCGAGAATGTCGAGCAGCGCCAGGCCGCGGTGAAGGCCGCCGGCCTGACCGCAAAGATCGTGGACGTGGAGGCGTTTGCGCTCGAGAACGCCTGCAAGCTGATGACGCATCAGATGCCCGACGGGGGCATCGATCGATCCATCGCAGTCGTGGATTTCGGAGCGAGCAGCACCACGTTCAGCGTGCTGCGCAATATGAAGGTGGTGTACACGCGTGATTTCGCCTTCGGCGGGCAGCAGCTCACCGAGGAGATCATGCGGACCTACGGACTGTCGATGGAGGAAGCCGGCCGCGCCAAGAAGGAAGGCGGCCTGCCGGGCAACTATCAGTCCGAAGTCCTCGACCCCTTCATCGACGACATGACTCAACAGGTGAGCCGCTCGTTGCAGTTCTATCTGGCTTCCGGGTCCGGCCGCGAGCAACCCGAGAAGATCGTCGTCTGCGGCGGCTGCGCCAACATTCCGGGCGTGGCCGACGTCATCTCCAGCCGCGTCGGCATCCAGGCCGAGAAGGGCGATCCCCTGGGACAGATGAAGCTGTCCTCGCGCGCCAAGGCCCAGGCCGTGCAACGCGATGCCACGGCGCTGCTTACCGCCTGCGGCCTAGCACTGAGGAGTTTCGACTGACATGCCGCGCATAAACCTACTTCCCTGGCGCGAAGAAGAGCGCAAAGAGCGCAAGGTCAAGTTCACCGTGGCGCTCGGTGCCGCAGCGCTCGCGGCCTGTTTCGTGACCTTCGCCATCTATCTGATGTTCGGCTCGATGATCGACGGCCAGGAGCAGCGCAACCAGAAATTGCGGGCCGAGATCAAGACGCTGGACAAGCAGATCGAGGAGATCAACGACCTCGAGAGCGCCAAGCAGAAATTCATCGCGCGCATGGAGATCATCGAGAAGCTCCAGCGCTCGCGGCCGGAGATCGTGCACGTGTTCGATGAGATCGTGCGGACGCTGCCGGATGGGGTGTATCTCACCGGTGTCAGGCAGACGGACAAGCGGGTGAAATTCGAGGGCGTGGCGCAGTCGAGCACGCGCGTGTCCTCGTTCATGCGCAACATCGACGGCTCCGAATGGCTGCGCAACCCGGAGCTCGAAGTGGTTCAGACGACCAAGGACAAGGGTCCGGGGTCGAATTTCACCCTGTACGCCGAGCAGGTCTCGACGGCCGGCCAGGGTGACGCGGGAGCGGGCCCAGGCAAGGGCGGCCGCAAGCCCGGCGCGAAAGTGATGGCCAGCAGAGGTGCGCCGCAATGAATCTGGTCGAAGAACTGCGGTCGCTCGATCCACGCGATCCGGGCCGTTGGCCGCTGGCAGTGCGCGCCGGCGCGGTGGGCGTGTGCTTCGTCGTCCTGGCCATAGTGCTCGCCTACATCTTCGTCTGGAACGAGCAGCGCCCCGAGCTGCAGCGCCGCGAGGACGCGGAAGCCTCCTTGCGCCAGGAATTCAAGGCCAAACACGCGAAGGCCGTCAATCTGGAGGTCTACAAGCAGCAGCTCAAGGACATCGAGCGCTCCTTCGGTGCGCTGCTGCGGCAGCTGCCGGGCAAGACCGAAGTTCCGAACCTGCTGGTGGACATCTCCCAGACAGGCTTGTCGGCTGGCCTGGAAGAGAAGCTGTTCCAGCCCCAGCCCGAGCAGAAGAAGGACTTCTACGCGGAGCTGCCCATCAAGATCACGCTCACCGGCAGCTACCACGAGTTCGGAGAGTTCGTGAGCGGCATTGCTGCGCTGCCGCGCATCGTCACGCTGCACGACATCGAGATCAAGCCGTCGAACAAGGATGCTTACGATCAGCTCACGCTCAACCTCACGGCAAAGACGTATCGTTACCTCGACGAGGACGAGATTGCCGCCGGCGAGGCGGACAAGAAGAAGGATCAGCAGCACCACCCGAGACCCCACAGTTGAGGAGAAGGATCCCCGCTGCGGGGTTGGTCACCATGAAAAAATTTCGTAGCAATCTGCTTTTGGTCGTGGTCCTGGCGTGCAGCACGCTCGTCTCGGTGGCGGCCTGCTCGAGCGCCGACGATGAGCTGCAGCGCTTCATCGAGGACACGAAGAAGGAGCCGGGCGGCAGAGTCGAGCCGCTTCCGGAGGTCAAGCCGTACGAGACGTTCGTGTACGCGGATGCGGAAATGCGCTCGCCGTTCCTGCCGGGCGGCTCGGGCAACAGCTCCGGGCTTGCGGGCCTGCGGCCCGACTCCAAGCGCAACCGCGAGTTCCTCGAACAGTTCTCGCTCGACACGTTGAAGATGGTCGGCACGTTGAAGCTCGGTGGCCGCATGTACGGGCTCGTGCAGACGAAAGACGGGCTGGTGCATCGCGTCTCCGACGGCAACTACATGGGCCAGGCGGACGGCAAGATCGCCGATATCACGCCCGCCAAGATCACTCTCACCGAAATCGTTCCAGACGGCCTCGGCGGTTACATGGAGCGCCCCGCGGCGCTCGGTCTCAACGAATAAGTCTCACTGAGCTCAAGTCGCACCGGTCCTTCAGGGAGTTCTCACGAATGAAACCTCACACCCCGAGAGTTAAGATCCTGGCCGCGTCCGCGTGGCTCATGATCGCAGGCGTTCTCGGGATTCTCCCGAGCCCGCCGGCACATGCCGACGATGGCCTCAAGCTGGAAGCCATCGACGTGCAGCCGCTGCCTGGCCAACAGGTGCAGCTCACGATGCGCCTGTCCGGACCCGCTCCGCAGCCGCTGTCGTTCACCATCGACAATCCCGCCCGCATTTCCTTCGACCTGCCCAACACGACGCTTGCGCTGCCCTCGCGGCGCATCGACGTTCACTCATCGGGCGTGGAATCGATCGTCGCCGCCGAGTCCAAGGACCGCACGCGGCTCGTTCTGAACCTCGACAAGCTCGTCCCCTACGACACCCGTGTTGCCGGCAATAACATCGTCATCATGCTCGGTGCCGCGAATCAGGCGACGGCGAGCACCGGAACCACCGCTTCCATTGCGCCCAACAGGGCCCTCGCAGATGCGGCCGCCCAGCGCGCCATCCGCAGCATCGACTTCCGCCGCAGCCCTGACGGCGCCGGTCGCGTCATGGTCAGGCTCACGGATCCGCATACGCACATCAACCTGCGCCAGGTCGGAAGCCAGATCGTGGTCGACTTCGACGCCGATCTGCCCAAGAACCTTGCGCGCCGCTACGATGCGACCGACTTCGGTACCCCGATCAGCTCATTCGATGCGTCTCGCGTCGGCACCGGCACGCGGATCACGATCAATGCGAGCGGCGACTACGAGCAGCTCGCCTATCAGTCCGATGACCAGTACGTGGTCGAGATACAGCCCCAGCGCAAGGCCGCTGCAACACAGGACGATAAGCCGCAGTACACCGGTGAGCGCCTCACGCTCAACTTCCAGGAGATCGAGACTCGCGCGGTTCTGCAGCTGCTCGCCGATGCGAGTGGCCAGAACATAGTCGTCAGTGACTCGGTCACCGGTAACGTCACCCTGCGCTTACAGAACGTGCCGTGGGATCAGGCGTTGGACATCGTCCTGCGCACGAAAGGCCTCGACAAGCGCAAACAGGACAACGTGATCATCGTAGCGCCGCAGGAAGAGCTCGCCTCGCGTGAGAAGGCGGACCTTGCGGCCAAGAAGGATCTGCAGGAGCTGGCGCCGTTGCGCTCCGATTATCTGCAGGTCAACTACGCGAAGGCCGCCGACATGGCGGGACTCATCAAGTCCCAGGGCGGCTCGCTGTTGTCCAATCGCGGCAGTGTTTCCGTGGATGAGCGTACGAACACGCTGCTGCTGCAGGATACGGCTGACCGCCTGGCGGACATACGCCGCCTGGTGGCCACCCTCGATATCCCGGTTCGCCAGGTGCTCATCGAGGCGCGCATCGTGATCGTGAACGATGACTTCAAGCGCGATCTGGGTGCGCGGGTGGGCTACACCACGGCCCAGGCAAACGGCAACGGCATCTGGACGACCAGCGGAACCGCCGCCGGTACCGACACCGTATTGGGCTCCGCCCTGGCCAACCAGCAGTCCACGGGCAACCCCTTCCCGGTCCAGGTCCCCACGGGAACCAGCGCGCCCAGCCGCTACAACGTCAATCTGCCGGTCGCGAGCCCGGCAGGAAGCTTTGCCCTCGGCATTCTCGGATCCAACTACATCGTGGATCTGGAGCTCTCGGCCGCGCAGGCTGAAACGCGCGCCGAGGTCATTTCCTCGCCTCGCGTCATCACTGCGAACCAGAAGGAAGCGACCATCGAGCAGGGCACGGAAATCCCGTACCAGCAGTCCGCTTCGAGCGGCGCGACGACCATTTCGTTCAAGAAGGCGGTGCTGTCGCTCAAGGTGACTCCGCAGATCACGCCGGACAATCGCATCATCCTCGATCTGGATGTCAGGAAGGACAGCATCGGCACCATTACCGTCTCCTCGGGCGGGGTCAACGTGCCGTCGATCGACACGAAGGAGATCGTGACGCAGGTGCTGATGAACGACGGGCAGACCGTCGTGCTCGGTGGTGTGCTCGAGACACAGCACCGCGACGATCAGACGAAGGTGCCGTACCTGGGTGACATCCCGATCCTGGGCAATCTCTTCAAGCAGAGCACGAAGACCAACAACAAGGACGAGTTGCTGATCTTCGTGACGCCGAAGATCGTCCGCGAAGGCGTCAACGTCTACTGAGGCGCCCGGCATTGGCCTACCTGCGGCCGCCTTCGGGCGGCCGCTTCGTTTCGGTATGCTGCGCGCCTATGCTCGGCAAACCCAATCTGTTCCTGATCGGTCCCATGGGGTCCGGCAAGAGCGCCGTCGGCAGGCACCTGTCGCGGCTGCTGGATATGCCATTCCACGACAGCGACGCGGAGATTGAGCGCCGCACCGGCGTGGATATTTCCTTCATCTTCGAGAAAGAGGGCGAGGCCGGCTTCCGGCAGCGCGAGCGGGAAGCCATCGAAACACTGACTTCGATGGACCGGATCGTTCTCGCAACCGGCGGCGGCGCGGTGCTGCTGCGTGAAAACCGCCGTGCGCTCGCCGAACGCGGGCGCGTCGTGTATCTGAAGACCTCGGTCGCCCAGCAGGCGAACCGGGTACGCCAAGGCCGTGCCCGGCCGCTGCTCTCGAACGTGGATACCGCAGCGAAGCTGGAAGAGCTCATGGAACAGCGGGGCGGCCTGTACGCCGAGATTGCCGATATCACCGTCGCAACCGACAGTCGCAAGGTTCGCAGTGTCGCTGAGGACATTCTGCGGGAGCTGGGCCCCGTGGCTGGCCGCTAGCGGGGTCCCCGGGAAAGCGCGCGTCTTCATGGTCGGTGGATGCTCGCATAGCGAGTCAGGTGCGATTTCCCGGGGATGCTTTAGGGCGGCGCTTCGCGGCACACGGGGCGAGGTGCACTATACTGGCGGTCGCGTTGCGCCCGGGCGCGCTGCGAGCATGTGAACAGCTTGAAGGTCGAATTAGGCAATCGCAGCTATCCGATCCTGATCGGGGAGGGGTTGCTGGATCAGCCGGATCTCGTCCGGCAGCACATCGTTGCACATGACGTCCTGATCGTCAGCAACACGACGGTCGCGCCGCTATACATGCATTCGCTCGTGAGCTCTCTGGGCTCGCAGCGAGTCGTTGAAGCGATCCTGCCGGACGGCGAGCCCCACAAAACGCTGGCGACGGTGGGCCGCATTCTCGATGTGCTCGTGGCCAACCGATTTGGCCGGGATTGCACGATCGTCGCGCTGGGAGGGGGAGTCGTGGGCGACATGGCGGGCTTCGCGGCGTCGTGTTACCAGCGTGGTGTCGGCTACGTGCAGGTGCCGACCACACTGCTTGCGCAGGTGGATTCGTCCGTCGGCGGCAAAACCGGCGTCAACCACCCGGGCGGCAAGAACCTGATCGGTGCGTTTCACCAGCCGCGCGCCGTGCTCTCCGACACGGCGACGCTGACAACCGTGCCGGTGCGTGAGTTGCGAGCCGGCCTGGCCGAGGTGATCAAGTACGGGCTCATCTGTGATGCAGCCTTCTTCGAATGGCTGGAAGGGCATATGGACGAGCTCGTGGCGCGCGATCCGGCTGCGCTGGCCCAGGTGATACGACGATCGTGCGAGATCAAGGCGCAGATCGTCGGACGGGATGAGCGCGAACAGGGCGACCGCGCGTTGCTCAATCTCGGACACACCTTCGGGCATGCGATTGAAGCCGCGACTCATTACACGCAGTGGCTGCATGGGGAGGCGGTCGGGGCAGGGCTGCTGATGGCGGCGGCCATGTCGCACGAGTGCGGCCTCATCGGCGCACCGGATGTGCACAGACTGCGGCAATTGCTCGAGCGCGCCGGACTTCCCGTCAAGATCGCCGGCGTGCAGGCCGATGTTGCGCTCGAGTACATGCGAATCGACAAGAAGGTGCAGAGTGGCCGGATGCGGCTCGTTCTCCTGAGGGCGATCGGCGAGGCCTTCGTGACCGCGGACTATTCCGAGCCGGCGCTGCAGCGCACCCTGCAGGCGTACTTCGGATGAGATCGTGAACGACATCGCTCGAGCCAATGAGGCGCTTGCACCGTACGCGGCCCATGACGAGCGCTCACGCGGCCGCCGTCACCCTGAGCCCAAACCAGCCTTTCGGACCGAGTTTCAGCGGGATCGCGACCGCATAGTCCATTCGAACGCTTTCCGGCGGCTGGTCTACAAGACACAGGTGTTCGTCAATCACGAAGGCGACCTGTACCGCACCCGCATCACCCATTCGCTCGAGGTCGCGCAGATCGCCAGGTCCGTGGCGGGTGCATTGCGGCTGAACGAGTCGCTTACCGAGGCAATCAGCCTCGCACACGATCTGGGCCATACCCCCTTCGGACACGCGGGCCAGGATGCCCTCAACGAGTGCATGCGCCCCTATGGCGGATTCGAGCACAACCTGCAATCCCTGCGGGTGGTCGACGAGCTCGAGGACCGCTACGCGGAGTTTCGCGGACTCAATCTGACTTTCGAATGCCGGGAGGGCATCCTGAAGCACTGCTCGGTGCGCAATGCCCGCGACCTCGGCGACCTCGGCGAGCGGTTCATTCACCGTCGGCAGCCGGGCCTGGAAGCCCAGATAGCGAATCTTGCGGACGAGATCGCCTATAACAATCACGATGTGGATGACGGGATCCGGGCGCAGCTGCTCGATACGCGAGATCTGATGAAAGTCCGCCTTTTTCGCCGCCAGTACGACGTCGTTCTCGGCAAATACCCAGATCTGGGCGAACGGCGGCTGGTGCATGAGGTCGTGCGCCGGATGATCAATTTCATCGTGACCGACCTCATCCGTACCACCCAGACGCGGGTTGCCGAGCTGCGGCCACAATCCATCGATGAGGTGCGGGCGCAGCCGAAAGCGCTGGCAAGCCTCAGTGAGGCAGGGCGGGAAGAGCACCTCGAGCTGATGGAGTTCCTGCGCGAGCACCTCTACCGGCACTACAAGGTGCTGCGCATGACCTCGAAGGCACGCCAGGTCCTGAAAGCCCTGTTCGACGCTTTCTTCGAGGACGTCAATCTCATGCCGCCCGAGCATCGGGATCTCGCCCTTGCTGCGGAAAGCGAGCGCGGTCGGGATGGACGGGCGCGCGCCGTAGCGGACTACGTCGCAGGGATGACCGATCGCTACGCGATCCTCGAGCATCAGCGGCTGTTCGATCCCACGGAAAGTACGTAGTCCCTCGTTCAACCGCAACGCGCTTGGCCCCCGCGAGCTCCGCGGCCGCGGTTCGGCTGAACCAAAAGAATAAGTAAATTCAATAAGTTAAGTGCTTCCCGGGCACCCCGGCGCCAATTCCTCACCGCCTTCGACCGCGCCGTCAACGACACGCCGCAAATCTTTGACGAGTGTCACAATTTACTGGTAATTTGCATTACATAAGATCAGCCGAGCTCGGGCTTCCCGGGCGGGATTCGGGGAGGGTGCGTGGTTTCGTTCCGGCGGCACACGGATCGCGTCAACGCGTTATGCGCACCGCCGTGCCCGCTTACCGCGCTGCGTCGTTTTCCAAAATGAACAAGACCAGCAAGGAAAAGGAAGCAGTACTCAACGTGTTCGCGGCCCTGGTGCGGCCGTTGATGCGTGTTGCATTCGAGTACGGCATTTCCGCCGGCGAGATCGCTGGTGTCGTGCGCCGCTCATACATCCAGGCCCTGGAGGCGCGGCTGCAGGACCAGAAGCGGCCGACGACGGACGCCCGCCTGGCGGCGGTTGCCGGTCTGCCGAAGTCGGATGTCAGTGCGCTTCGCGACGCCCTGCGCGCGGGTGCACCCCACAGCATGAGATCGACGGTAAGCCTCGATCAGATCACGAGTTTGCTTACGGCCTGGCA
>JBOIAD010000123.1:0-38317 GCA_050738795.1 Steroidobacteraceae bacterium | reverse complement strand
GACTTCAAGAGGTCACGTCTTTTCATGCTTCACCGGAGCGGCTGAGTCCATTGACTGAGCAGCTTAAGATTGTGCGCGCTCACCGCAATCGGATTGTGACGAGCGGGATCGAAACGAGATTGAGCGGCTAAGTCAGTTGCCCTTCTCCCCGTCTGGTCGTGGTGTGTCCCGCAATTCACGTCGCCGGTGCCTCGGCTCCCGCCATCAAGGATTTGTACATTCCCGGACGATAGTTTCCGGGGACCGTCCGGAAGGCGATGTTCAGGCGGTTCCACGTGTTGATATTGCCTATGGCAAGCGTGAGATCGATCAGCTCCTGCTCCGTGAAGTGCCGTTTCACGAGCTCGTACACGTCATCCGGAACGTGACTCTCGGCAACGCGCGTCACCGCCTCGGTCCACGCGAGCGCTGCGCGCTCGCGCTCGTCGAAGAATGGCGTCTCGCGCCACGCATCGAGCGCGTAGAGGCGCTGCTCGGATTCGCCCTCGGCGCGAGCATCCTTGGTGTGCATGTCGAGGCAGTGCGCGCAGCCGTTGATCTGGGATGCGCGCCTCTTGACCAGGTTTAGTAGCGGCGATCCCAGACTGGAGCTGTGCAGGTAGCTTTCGATCGCCAGCAAGAGCTGCATGATCTTGGGATTGGCGTGCCGAAATTCGATGCGGGCCTTCATGTCGATCTCCTTTATTCGATTGAACATTTGATCAATAGACGAGGCGACGGGCGAGCGTGTGACAGGGTGATCAACCGTGCGCGGTGGCTGCCGGCGCCGCGAGCTTGTTCGGGTTCAGAACCGTTTAGACATCGAGTAGACGCGCGTGGGTGCCACCCTGTGACGGGGCAGCCTGCATGGAAGGCGCTCGTTACGCATCTCTTTGACGATATACCGCAGGGCAGTCAACCCACCCACGAGACGCAGTTGCCTTTCGCCTGGGCCGCTCCAGGTTGGAAACGCTGTACCGTTCCCGCGGTTCCTGTGGAACACGGTAAGCGAAGAACCGATATGAACGGTTCACTACCTTCCGGGTACTCACAGTGCATGAAGGTTGGGTCCCTGAGCGCCCGAGGGGGCTTCCGTGGGGCAGGTGAGTCAGTGCAACCCTAATCTTGCCGATTCCCATGCAAGTAATGCGAACTCTGTTGCGGCCGCTGCATTGCTGGGTCTGGCTCGATACGACGCGGCGAGCGCGCAAGCTGCTCCGCTTCGCCGAAACCGAGGCAGATGGCGGGCGCGATCTGGCGCGCGCTGCCGAAATGACACCCGATCCCTTACTTCGGCGGCTCTTCCTGTTCCATGCGCGCGACGAGCAGCGCCATGCCGAGCTGTTTCGCCGGCGTGGCGCGGCTCTGCTTCGTGCGCTCTGTGCGCCTTCCCGATCTGCCTATAGGGCCGACTGGCTGGCGCCCGGTGAGCGCGGACTTGACGATTTGCGAATCGACGAGCTGGACCAGGGCGCTTTACTTGCTTTTCTCCACCTATCCGAGAAATCCGCCGCGATGGATTTCGCATCGTATCGCGACGTACTGCAGAGTGATCCGCCGACACGCGCAGTGTTTGAGGAGGTTCTTCGGGACGAGGCCTACCATATGAACTACACGTTATCGCAGCTCGTGCGTGTGTCACCTCAGCGCCACCGCCTCGTGTTGTGGCGTGCCCGCTTGAGTCGCCTATGGAAGGGTTACTTGCGCTTGGCGATCGCGCTCGCCGGTGCCCTCAGCGGACTGATCCTGACGATTCTGTATTTTACCTTGTTGGCACCCTTCGCCTGGGTCGCGAAACGTGCCGCTCGGCAGGAGCCGACCGGCTGGTCGCCGGTCTCCCCTGACCGCAGCGCTTCACTCAACAGGCAGTATTAAAGTGCAGATTCTGGGAATCTCGGCTCACTATCATGATTCGGCGGCGGCCCTGGTTATCGATGGGATGCCGATCGCAGCGGTCGAGGAGGAGCGGTTGTCGCGGCACAAGAATGACGCCGCCTTTCCGCTGTTGGCGATCGAGTGGTGCCTGGATCACGCCGGCATACAGCCAGAAGCTCTCGATGCCGTGGTCTTCTACGAGCGTCCAATGCTCAAGTTCGATCGCATTCTGACTTGTGCGCTGCGCGCCTTCCCGCGGTCCTGGCGTGCATTCCCGAAGGCGATGAAGAACTCGCTCGCGGAGAAGGTCTGGGTGCGCGGTGTGATCTCATCGCATTTGGGCTTGCCAGCGCGCAAAGTTCTGTTCACGGCGCATCACCAATCGCACGCGGCTGCCGCTTTCCTCACGGCGCCCACGCGTCGGGCGGCGATCTTGACAACCGACGGCGTCGGCGAATGGGCCACGCTGTCGATCGGCCACGGCGCGCGGCGGTCCGACGGTCCCACCTCGATAACCCTGCTGCGAGAAGTCAGGTTTCCTCATTCGCTCGGTATGCTCTACTCGACGTTCACGGCCTATCTCGGCTTCGCCGTGAACGAGGGTGAGTACAAAGTCATGGGGCTGGCCAGCTATGGCCGCCCGACGCTGGTCAATGAGGTCCGCCGGCTCATCCGCCGCACGCCGGATGGGGCCTTCGCCCTCGACCTCGATTACTTCGAATTTCACACGACGAGCCGACGCTCGTATTCTTCACGGTTTATCGATCTGTTCGGCCCGCCCCGCAATCCGTACGAACCGATCGATCTGCAGACGACAGACGGAAGGCGGTTTGCGGACTGCGCCGCAAGCGTGCAGCGCGTGCTTGAAGACACGCTGGTGGAAATCGCCCGTGCGCTTCGCCAGGAAACGGGCTTGCCCGATCTGTGCATGGGTGGTGGCGTGGCGCTGAACGGCGTTGCCAATGCACGGATCCTCGCTGAATCGGGCTTCGAACGGCTGTTCGTTCCGCCAGCCCCCGGTGATGCCGGCTGTTCGCTGGGCGCGGCCCTGTATGCCGACCGGATTCACTTCGGCAATCCGGATCGCGAGATCCCGGACCATCCGTTTTGGGGACCCGCAGTGGACGGATCCGCACTGGCGCAATTGGCGCGTGAGGATGGCCAGCCTTGCGATGAATTCGATGAGTCGGAATTGATCGAGCGGATTGCCGACGATCTCATGGCCGGCCGCGTCGTTGGATGGATGGACGGGGCTCTGGAATTTGGACCGCGTGCGCTGGGGCATCGCAGCATCCTTGCTGCGCCGAACACCGCCGAAATGCGCGATCGGCTCAATCGCGATGTTAAATACCGCGAGGAATTCCGCCCGTTCGCGCCGGTCGTGCCGATCGAGTCTGCGGAGCGCTATTTCGAGCTGCCGCCTGGTGGGGCGCGGCTCGCGCGGTTCATGTCAGGTGTTTTTCCTGTGCGACCCGAGTGGCGGACACGGCTGTCGGCTATCACGCACATCGATGGCACGGCTCGCTTGCAAACGCTCGAGCGGAGCATGGCGCCGCGACTCCACTGTCTGCTCGAATCCTACGGACGGCGTAGCGGCATACCGGTCCTGCTCAACACGTCGTTCAACCTCGCAGGAGAACCCATCGTCAATCGTGCCGTCGAGGGGTACTCGACCTTCCGTCGCAGTGGAATCGACGTGTTAGTCGCTGGCAGCACGCGGGTGGTGAAGCGCGCGTCGTAAGCAACGCAGAAGGAGAAAATCGTGTGCTCAAAAAACATGGCAAGATAGAACGCAGCTTGGTCCTGTTCGGTAGTGCTGGCGGCTCGATCGCGGACCTTGCGCGTGGGATGTGGCGAAGCGGCCCCGCAAAGCGATGGCTGCTGCCGCTGGCAGTTTTCCTATGCTTGTTGGGACTCGTGCTGATCGTCGCCGCAAGCGTAGAGGCGCTGGCTCCGTTCGTCTACTCGATCTTCTGACAGATGGACGCCTTACGGGAGCTTCTTGCCTGCCCGGCCTGCGGCGGCGCTCTGGCCGTCGGATGGCGGTGCGGGGGATGCGGCGCCCGCTACGCAGCCCCGAACGGAATCCCGGACTTGCGACTGGCCACCGACATGCGCACCGACGCCGTGCGGCGGTTTTATGAGTGCGCCCCGTTCCCCGGTTACGGCCCGCGCGCTAGCTTGGCGTCGCTCTACGCCAGGGCTGAACGAAGCAAGTTTGCGCGGCTACTGGACGAAGCGATTCCCGGTGACGCCCGGATTTTGGAAATCGGATGCGGCACTGGGCAGATGACTCTTTACCTGACACGTGGTGACCGGCTGGTCATCGGCGCGGACCTGGCACGGGCTCCGCTGCTGCTTGGCCAAGCCGCGGCGCGGCGCTTCGGACTTGCGCGCGTGCAATTCGTCGAAACCGATCTGCGCCGTCCGGGGTTGCGAGCTGGCGCATTTGATGTCGTCTACGCGTCGGGGGTCCTACACCATACGCCGAACCCACGCGCATCTTTTGCCCGTATCGCCGCGTTGGCTCGGCCAGGCGGAATCATCATCGTCGGTCTCTACAACGCACTCGCGCGGATTCCGCTCCGGCTGCGCCGTTTCGTCGCCCGGTTATCCGGGTATCGATGGATTCCCTTCGATCCGGTGCTGCGCGAACGGGAGGGCGAGCCGGCGCGCCGGGAGGCATGGCTGAGAGATCAATATCAACATCCCGAAGAGCATCGGCACACCCTGAGCGAAGTGCAGAGTTGGTTCAACGAGAATGGCGTCGAGTATGTTCGGGCGTACCCCAGCGCACTTCTCGGCGAGGCTCCGGATAATCTTCTCACCGCCGGCGGCGATACATGGACTCCCGAGGCGTGGCTGGCGCAGCTCGGTTGGATGAGAAGCCTGGGGCATGAGGGTGGCCTGTTCGTGACCATCGGCCGCCAAATGACATGAGCCGGCGTCGCTTGACCGAGATCCTGTTGGCCGTCCTGGGCAGCGCTTTGATCCTGGCGGCGCTCGCAGCACGCCAGGACTGGTGGGACCGCCACTTCCTGCCGGTCTTCGCCATCGAACCCTCCACCCTGGTTGCGGCGGAGCAGGCGGTGCGCGTGCTCATTGCCCTCGCCGGTGTCATGCTCTTACTCGTCCTCCGTCGTCCAATCGCCGCCATCCTGAGCCGGGCGAGCATCGGCGGCGCGCTGCGGATAGTGCTGGCGATCGCGCTGGCGCTGGCCGCCGGCGAGCTGATCCTGCGCGCGCACCCGCCGTATCCGCGCGATGCCGATCCGCTGGAGCGGGAACCGCGACGCCAGGCCGATCCCTGGCTCGGTTGGGGTTTCGTGCCGATGCGATCGGTCGTGGCGGCGGAGGCGGGCCGCCGTGTGTCCTACAGTTTCGACGCCGCCGGGCATCGGATCGCAACGGCCAACGCCGCGATCGACATCGCGCGGCCAACACTGCTCTTCACCGGCGAATCCATCATGGCCGGGTTCGGCCTCGGCTGTGAGGAGACGATTCCCGCCCGCGTGGGCGCGCTGTTGGGGATACAGAGCGCCAACCTGGCGGTATCCGACTACAGCAACGACCAGTCCTACCTGCGGCTGGCGGCTGAGCTGCCGCGCTTTCGCCAGCCGGTCGCGGTGGTGACGCTGTTCATGGCCGCGCTGTTTGATCGGAATCTCCTCGACAATCGCCCGCACCTGACCGCGGGCCTGGTCTGGCAGCCGGCGGCCGACCGGCACTGGCGCGTGACCGAGTTGCTGCGCTTCGTCATTCGCTACCGTAGCAGCGCTGCCGTCGAGCAGGGCATCACGCGGACCCAAGACAGTCTGCGCGCGCTGGTCGATCTCGCGCGCGCGCGGGGTGCTGAGCCGCTCATCGTCGTACCGCAATTCGGTGCGGAGAGCGCGACCGGGGAGATGCTCCGGCGGCGCGTCCTCGATGAGGCCGGATTGCCGTATGTGCTCGTGAAACTTGATCCGAGCTGGCACTTGGTGGGCGATTTGCACCCCGATTCGCGCGCGACCGAGGCAATCGCAGTCGCGGTCGCGGGGCGGCTGCATGGAGGCTGACGGGATATCTCCACAGGAGGCGCACAGCCGATGATAAGGCTCCAGAATTCCGAGCTGCGTTACGGAGTGGTGGCCGTGGCACTCCACTGGCTCATGGCCGTCCTGCTGATCGGTCTTGTCCTGTTGGGACTGTACATGGTGAGCCTGCCCGACGCCGGTTTCGATACCAAAAAGATCACGCTGATTCTCTATCACAAGGAGCTTGGCATCCTGGCCCTGATACTGGCCGCGCCGAGGCTGCTCTGGCGCGTGAGCAACGCGCTGCCTCGCCTGGTCCAGACCCTGCCCGACTGGCAGAAAGTCGTCGCTCGATTCGTGCACTTATGCTTTTACGGCTTGATGTTCGGCCTGCCGATGACGGGTTGGCTGATGTCGTCTGCCGCGGGTATCCCGGTATCTTTTTTGGGTTTGTTCACGCTGCCGGACCTGGTGTCGCACGACGATCATCTGTTTCGCACGTTCATCGAGATACACAAGTGGCTGGGCTATACCCTGATCGTTTGCATGCTGGGACACATCGGGGCGGCCTTGCGACACCATTTCCTGTTCAAGGACGACACCCTGAACAAGATGTTGCCTGGCGGGCATTGCTGATCAGTCGAGCCTCAGTCCGCTTTCGCGAGGACGAACACCGCTACTTCCTGCAAGGCTTTCGCGGTAGCCTCATTCGCCGCTGCGACTCCTGCGTAAGGTGTTCGCTGCTGCATGGGCTCTCGCAGCGAAATCTCCTTCGTGGCGATCACGTGAGCTGCCGCGGCATCGGCCAGCTGCAGCCGCAGGGACAGCACGAGGGTCGCAGGCTGCGAGGTAAAATCCTGTGTGACCTCGAGAATTTCCGTGCGTAGCGCGTACGTGTAACGACCTGTATAGGGTGGTGTTAATACCGCGCGAAAATAGCCCGTATTCTCCAGCGTCTTGACCACCAGCGGGTGAAGCATCTGCGACGGTGTTTCGGCCCATTCGTTTTGGCCGAAATAGGCGACTTGATGCGGTCGATCCCTATAGACCATCTGAGTCGTGTCGTAGATGGATGCCGTCTCCGGAGGAAACACCAACAGCGTACTCCCATGACCTTCCCGGTGCGGAAGCTCGAGGGGCATTTGATTCAATACTGCCTTGTCGATCTTGTTTTTCGGAGGGGATAGCCACGTACAGCCGGTGACGGCGGTGACGGCGATGGCTAAAACGGCGAGACTCACTCTGAGCGTCAGGGCACCCGGCATGGCTTTCATTTCTTTTCACCGGGACCTGGCGGGGATGGACGCTTGCCGCGCAGGAGGACCGACGGGTCCCGCTCGATTTCGGCCGCCACGTCTTGCAGCGAAGTGGACAGCTTGTTCAGTTTGAGGAGCGTGTCATAGGTCTGGGGCAGGAGCTGCGTCTGAAGCGTCTGGACCGCTTCGTGGCTCGATTCCAGCAGCGGCCTGAATTGGTTGCTGGCCCGTTCGGCATTCGAAATCGTGGCGCTCAGTTTCTCATTATTGGCCGCAAGCGTGTGAGTGACTTTCTGAAGATTATCCACCGACTGCTTGATTGATCCCACGGTCTTCTGGTCGAGCACGGACTGCAGCAAAGCGGTCAGCAATTGGACGTCCTGCTTGACCTGGTCGATCGTGACATCCAGGCTTACTGTCCGGGAGGGCGCGACTGGTATGAGGGGAAATGCGCTCCCGGGCGAGGGCCGCAGCGGCCCGGAGTCCTTACCAACGTCTTCCAAAGCAATGTAGACGTAACCCGTAAATCCTCGGGTCGCGAGCCCCCGCGCGGTGATTGTCGCTATGGTGGCTCGCGTCACTGGCGCGTCCTTGCGAATACTGAGCAAGATGCCGACCGAATGGGGGTCGATCAGCTCGACACGTTTCACCTTCCCGACTTCAACACCATGGAATTCGACGGGAGAGTCGGTGATCAGTCCGTCAGTGGAATCGTGGGTACGGAGCTCAAATGTCGTGTAGCGGCTGTAGGCGAGAAAATACCAGCCAGCTCCGACCGCGGTGCCGACAAGCACAACGCACGCAAAGGCCACTCTCGCCCGAGTCTCTACGTTCATCTTTCAACCTTGATACGCGGCGACCTGGTGGGTAGCCGGTTGCCTCCGCGACTACCCGCCCCAGCAGCTGCTCAACAGGTGAGTATCTGAATCGACGAAACGGGTTTTAACCCGTTACGGCGTATTGCGCGCTTGCGGGAGCTGAACAGTCCCCGTGGGTTCATCAGGGTCCCCCAGCCGGCGGCATGTAGCGGTGGCTCGTTCTTGACGGCAGGTCTTCGGCAGGATTGAGCCGGCAGCCTTGGCGGAGCGCGCTGCGCCGCTCGCTCCCATAAGGGTCGACGCGCAGTGCACAACCGGCTCGGCTGCGGCGACAACACATATCGGTGCGCGATCCGCTGCGCGAGTCGCGCCCTGGCCCGCTATTTTAGCGGGGTCCGCGTCTGCCACACCGCTACCGGCTGGGACCTGGAAATCGGGTCAGTACCGCCTGCTGGTTGACTCGACATGATCTCGGGCCCTGAGCTCGAAAATAACTTCCTTCACGATAGCTAATCCGGTGCGCGCGGCCTCGCGGGAGGCGCCGGCGAACCCGAAGACGAGGCCGCGGAGATTTGCAGCGCCGAATTTGGCGAGGGGCTCGACGGCGATGCCACGGTTCGCACAGGCCGCCGCCACGGCTCGATCATCGAGATTTGCGTCTTTGAATATTCCGGTCATATGCATCCCGGCCACCGCGGGCCCCCACTCGAGGAGGCTTTCGAGAGTCTGCGCTTCTTTGAGAAAGCCCAGCCGCCGTTCGTTGTAGAAGGCGCGTGTTGCGCGCAAATGCTCCGCCAGATGACCTTCGCTGATGAACGCGGCGAGCACGCCTTGCTGCAGCAATGCCGTGTGCCCATCGGCCGCGTGCTTCGCGTCGACAAAAGGCGCGACCAGTTGCTCCGGCACTATCGCGTAAGCAATGCGCAATCCGGAAAACAGGATTTTATTGAAGCTGCCGACGTAGACGACGCGCTCACGCGCTATGCCTTGCAAGGACGCAATGGGCCTGCCTTCGTAGCGATAGTCGCCATCGTAGTCGTCTTCAACGATATACGCGTCCTCGCGTGTCGCCCAATCGAACAGTGCGTTCCGGCGCGCCTGCGACATCTCGTAGCCCAGCGGGTACTGGTGCGCAGGAGTGACATAGGCCAGCCGTGCGTGCGGCTGCAGACTGAGGCCCGCTTTCACGTCAAGGCCTTGCTCGTCTACAGGCACAGGCACCACATTCAGTCCGGCCGCCCGCAGGCAGTGCAAGACCGGTTGGTAACCAGGTGTTTCGACCCAGGCGAAGTCATCCGGATCAGCGAGGACTTTCGCCGCCAGCTCTACCGCTTGCTGGGTGCTCGTGGTGACCACTACCTGATCCGCCGACGCCTGAGTTGCTCGCATCGCGTTGGCGTGAACCGCTATCGCTTCGCGCAGGGCGGGCAATCCGTTGCTCGCGCCAAAGTGCCAGTAGTCGGCGCCCGGCCGCCGCGCTTCACGGTTCAGCAGGCGGTGCCAGATCCTGCGCGGGAAGAACTCAGTTGGCGGCAGCGAAGGGGTGAAGGCAATCGCATCGATGGGCTTGAAGTGGCCAGGATAGCTCATCAAAGTCTTCGCGCGATTCGAAACTCGAGGATTTGAGCGCGACCGCGCCCTCTGTGCTGCGGGCAACGATCGTGGCCGCCGATGCTCGGGCAGGTGGCTGCTGACGAAACTGCCGACGCCACGATGCCTCACAATGAAACCCTCGGCGACCAGCTGACCGAGCGCCTCGTCCACGGTGTTCCTGGCCAAACCAAAGTCCCGCGCCAGCGTCCGGCTTGACGGCAAGCGAGCGTTGAGCGGCAGCGCGCCGCTCAGGATCGCGGCTCGAATGCGCTCCAGGATGCGCACATGCGCCGGCCGCTGGTGTGTGTCCGGGCTGATGACGTCGATGGAGAAGAATGATGCCGTGCGCTTGGCCATCGACCTGCAACTGGCCGGGAATCGACAGGCTCCCGGAAACTGCCGCTGCAAGTATAGCCGGTGGCCTTGCGGAGCGCGCCAAAATGGCCCTTACGACCCCAGCCGCTTCGCGCGTAAGCTGATTTCAGCCACCGGAGCTGACCATGTCGACGAAGCTCTCCCACGTGCGACCGCTTTTGCTAACGGCTGCGCTCTTTTTCCTGCACCCGGGTCTGGGGCCGGCGCAAGCGACCCAACCGCATGATGGCGCGCATGACTTCGATTTCCTGATCGGTGCCTGGAAAGCGCATGTCAGGAGGCTGCCCGATCGGTTGGTGGGCTCGAATACCTGGGTCGAGTACGACGGAATCTCCCGTCACAAGAAGGTTCTCGACAGCAATGCGAATTTCGAGGAATTCGCGGTCGACAATCCCGGCAAGCACCTGCACATAAAGGCGCAGACGCTGCGGCTGTACAACCCCGACTCGCACCAGTGGAGTATCTACCTGGTGGATGTCGACAAGGGAACCCTGGGCCTGCCGGCGGTCGTCGGCCAATTCACGGGTCGTCGCGGCGAGTTCTACGATCAGGAGCAATACAAGGGCCGCGCTGTCCTGGTGCGTTACGTGTGGACCGACATCTCGCCGAAATCGGCTCGAATGGAGCAATCATTCTCCGCCGACGGCGGCAAGTCATGGGAGGTGAACTGGATCTGCGAGCTGTCCCGATAGCCTGCGCTTCGTTCTGGTCGGTAGTTGGATCTCACCTTTCTCGCGATGACCCGTTCGCTTACGCTGCGAGCCCGCCTTTCCCGATCCGTTCCTCCAGAGCCTTGACGGCACCCTCGTTGAGCGGTGCGCCGCTCAGCCTGGCCGCGTACAGCGCTGCTCCCGCGACCGGTGCCAGACGGGGGCTTACGAGAAGATAGCTTCTCGCGTCTTCTGCAAGCTTCGACTGCAACGGCCTCAGCAGAAGATCCCGCTGCTGAAACATCCCCCCCGAGTACGAAACCTTCACCGTCGTGCCCTGCGGAGTCTCCAGCCCGTCATACACGGCATGGATGATTTGTGCCAATTCATCGGCCGCGTGGGCGAAGAGGGCGATTGCAAGGGTATCGCCCGCGTTGGCGGCACTTGCGATGAGCGGTGACAGGGCAGCCAGGTCGCTTCTGGCGATTCGGCTCGTGCCGTAGATGGCCGCGCACAGGTCGAGGTCAGTCTGTAATCCGAAGTGCCGGCGTACGATGTCGTAAAGGGCGGCCCGCGGTGCGCGGCCATCGCTCATGCGCGCGAAGAGCTTCAGTCCCTCCCGTGCGATCCAGTACGCCGAGCCCTCGTCGCTGAACAGTTCTCCCCAGCCACCGGCGCGCGCGGTTCGACCATTGAGCTCGCCGTAGGCCATGGAGCCTGTGCCCGCGATGATATTGATGCCGTCCTGACCGGCGAGCGCGCCTGCCCAACCGCACAGGGCGTCATTACCGCAGCGATACTTGCCGGGCCGCAGAGGCGGCGCAGCTACGGCGTCGAGTTCGGGCACCAATCGGCTGTCTTCTCCGTAGGCCGGCAACCCGAGGAAGGCGAATTCCAACTCCTCGGGCGCGACTGCGGCTTGCGCCAGAGTAGTGTGGATGCCGCGTACGAGCATCGCGTGCATGGCCTTCCAGCCGATCTCCAGGTAGTAGGCGGTTCCTTCCGTGTGCGAGGCGAGTACACGCCCCGACTCGTCGGTGAGCAGGAAGGCCGTCTTGCTCCCTCCACCATCAACACCAAGGTAGGTTTTCACGCAGCGCCGCGCCACGGATGGATCGAGACGCCCTGGACTACTCGACTCACCGTGCCGGCCGCATTGGGATTGTCGGGCCGGACTCCCAGCGATAGCGAGCGAAGAAGCGCCAGCGACTGTGCAAACATTGCGTAGGGCAGGCAGAGCTGGAGGTCGGACACGATCCCCCCATCGTGGCCCATCTCCAGGACGACATTGTCTGGATGTTGCGATGCTACGGGCCGGGCAGAAAGTGCCACCACGCGCCCGGCCACCGCATCGCGACGCAGCTCGTTGAGCAGGTCCACGTCGTACCGTCGCGTGTAGTCGTCGTTGCAGATGTAGATGACCGCCAGTGTACGCCCGTTCAGGATCGTCTTGGGACCGTGGCGGAAACCGAGAGGAGAGTCCGCAATGGCCACCACTTTGCCATCCGTCAGCTCGAGCATCTTGAGCGCCGCCTCGCGCGCCAGACCCTGGAACTCGTTGCTGCCGAGATAAACCACCCGCTCGAAATTCTGGCGGATCAGACTGTGGAGCAGGGGCAGGCTGTCGGGCAGGATCTGCTTCGACAGATGCGCGAGCGCGGTCGTTTGCGCGGTTCCGGCGGGCACGACACGCAGTGCCAACGCGGCCGCAAGCAACATTCCGGTAAAGCTGGATGTCATGGCGAAGCTGCGGTCATTGCTGTTCTGCGGCAGCAATACCGCGTGAGCGTTCTCGGCGGACTTGCTGCGCTCGTACAGCGCACCGGCGGGATCGCATGTGAAAATCAAGTGTGCGCAGTGACTGACGTACGAGTTCGCCATCTCGAAAGCCGCCACGCTTTCCGGACTGTTGCCGGAGCGTCCGAAAGACACCAGCAGGGTGCGTGCGTCCCGGGAAAGGCAGCTCTGTGGACTTGCCACGAGATCCGTGGTGGGAATGGCTTCGACGCGCCGGCCCAGCGCCCTCGTGAGGGTCGGAGCGAGACATTCTCCAATGTGAGCCGATGTCCCGGCGCCCGTCAGCAGAATGCGCAGGTCGGCGTGCTCCAGTAGCGGTGCCAGGAACTCGGAACGGCGAGCGGCGTCCGCAGCGATCAGGCTGTCGATCTCCCCCCAGACGGCGGGCTGTTGCAGCACCTCCCGAGCGGTCCAATGTGCGCCTGCGCTTTCGAGCTCCAGGGAAGTCAACCCAAAGGTATCCATCGCCGATCTCACCTCCTCGAGGCTTCCGCGCCGGAAACGGGGTGGCACGCGCGGGCATAGTTGCGCAGGACCTGGGCGACCCCATCCAGCAGCAGCTCGTGCGGATCGTTGACGAGCGAGCCCTCGCGGATCGCGGCGTACTGGACTGGCAGGTATTGACTGAGCAGCGTCAGAGGGATGCCGCGGGCAGCCAGGTTCGCGACCAGCGCGTCGCTTGCCTGACGGACTTCCGGAACATTCCAGTAGTATCGGATCCGATCGCTCAGGCTATATTGCAGATCGAAGCTCTGCGAGCTTCGCTCCGTGTAGTAGGACTTCCAGTAGCGCGGATCGCGGTGCATGGCAGCCAGAGTGACGTCCTTCAGGGACTGGCTCGGCGCGGCTCGCAGCTCACGCTCGATTTCGACGAACGCCCAGAGCATTTCGCGCAGCGCGAACGTGACGCCGGGCCCTACCTTCAGGATGGCGAAATGATCGCACACCAGCTCCGCGAGGGCGGCCGGTGTCTGATAGTCCGTGGAGTGCGCCTCATAGACGAGCCCGGGTTCACGCTCGATGCGCCTGGAAAGCTCATGTGCTTTGGCGGGGTCGTAATCGATCACCTTGTGATGGTCGAACTCGACGCCCGGCTGTACCACGAGGGCCACTACACGCTCCCACGCGTCCTCCACTCCGGCGTCCCTGAACGCGCTGCGATGGGCCTCGAGCGTGGCGGAAACGGCAGCCGGAGTCGTGACAGCGAGAGTATCGAGATCCTCGGCCGCCCCGCCCGGTGTGGGTACTTCCGTGCCGATCACGTAAACAGGGGGTTCCCCTCCATTTGCGCGCCACGCTCGTTCGCTTGCGGTGCAAAGGCGCGTCGCGCGGGCGGCGACGGTGGCGTCGCTCAGGACCGCAGGGTCGCCGTCGCAGCTCATCGAGCAATCCAGATGGATCTTGCGAAATGACGCGGCCACGTATTCAGCGACAAGTGTTTCGGAGCGCTCGAGGGCCACCGCCGCAGGCTCGCTGCGCCAGCAGTTCGGGCCGAGATGATCGCCCCCGAGCAATACGCGCTCCATCGGCAGCGACGTCCGCGCGGCAATGCCGGCAACGTGCTCTGTGAAGTCGGCCGGCATCATCCCGCTGTAGCCGCCGAATTGATTGACCTGATTGGAGGTGGATTCGATCAGCGCGTACTGGCCGCCGCGAGCTGCCTCGCGCAAGGCTGCTTCGATGACCAATGGGTGCGAGGAACAGACCGAGCAGATTCCGGTGTGGCTGCCGGCTTTGTGCTCTTTCAGCAGATGAAGCAGAGCCTTCACGAGGGACCGCCCGGCACGGAAATCATTCCGGCTGCAGCGAAAGCAGCAGGGCACCGGCCAGTGCAAGGGCGGCTCCCGCCAGCTTGTACGGCCCCGGAAGCGTGCCGGCGATTGCCAATGAAATGAGTGCGGTCAGCAGTGGAGCGCCCGCGTTGACCAGCGGCGACACCACGATCGCCTTGCCGTAGCGAAAGGCATAAACCAGCAGCAGCGCCCCGATGGCGTTGAGAATCTGAATCGCCGCGGCGAGCCAGGGTCCTGAGGGCCCGAGATTCACGGGCTTCGAGAAATCCGTCAGGGCCAAGGCCGCCGGAATGAACACCAGGCCGCTGAGCATCATGTAGACGAAAATGCTTTCCGCGCTCATGGTCGCATTGGCGAGCTTGATGAAGTAGGCCTGCAGACCCCAGGCAAGCATGACGGCGAGCGCGAGCAGGAACCAGGTGCCATAGTGGTGCGCGCCGGCTTGCGGAGAATAATCGAAAAGCGGCAGTGAGATGACCGCAAGAACGATGCCGGCCACACCGAGCACGCCCGTCCGCTCTCGCAGCAGGACTCCCGACATCAGGATGGTCACCACCGGCGAGAGTGAGATGATGGGGAAAATGAGGTAGGTGGGTCCCATCGTCACCGCCCGAAACAGCAGCATCTGTCCACCGGCGCCAAGCAAACCGATCGCGAGCCCCAACATGACGGATCGTACGTCGTGCTGCAGCCGGCTCTGCGTCCGGCGTAAGGCCCAGATCGCCGGTGCGATCATGGTCAGCGCCCACACGACGTACGTCAGGGTGTCCGGGAAGCCATTCGCGCTCGACACAGCGGTGAAGGCGCCCCAGATACCCCACATGACCGTCGTCAGCAGCGCGTAGCGCAGCCAGCTGGCGGCCGTCACGAAGCAACACCGACATGGGCCCCGTCCTGGCTTTGCGGTTTCACGCGCCTCGACTCGTTGCCGGATCAGAAGCGGTAGCTGAGGCCAAGGGTGTAAGTGCGACCGAACGCACTGTATCCCTGGCCGACGCTACTGCTGGTGCCCGTGTTGCCGGCACTCCACACTGCGTCCGAGCGGTTCGCGAGGTACGTTCTCGAAATCGCATTCGCGAGGTTCTTGCCTTCGAAATAGATCTTGAAGCCCTGCAGGAACTCGTACGAGATCTGGGCGGTCACCCAGGAGAAGCTCTTCTGATAGGCCGACCAGCCCTGGATTTCAGTGAACGTCTGCTCTACCGAACTGCCGTCGAAATCCCAGTTCACGTTCGCGCTGATCGGGCCCATCTCATAGAGGACACCCAGCGAGGCGGTGTTGGATGACACACCCTCGAGCTGGCCGACGTACTGTCCGTCCACGTAAGCCCTGCTCCAGGTTCGCGTGTACTGGCCGTGTACGCCGAAGCCGCTCGGCAGGATGTGCTGGAAGCCGAATTCCAGGCCGCTGACGTAGCCCTTGTCGCCATTGATCGGCTGAAAGATCGTGTACGTAACCGGCACCGGCGTCGTGCTTCCGTTGAAGAAACCCTGCACGCCGAGGTCGACGTCGTTCTGCGTCTGCGTGGTGATGAAGTCGCGTATGTCCTTGCCGAAGATCGCCAGCGTGAGCGCGGACCGGGGTTGGTAGTACCACTCGAGTGAGAGGTCCGCCGAATACGCCTTGATCGGCTTGAGACTCGCGTTGCCCGAATAGTCGATCTCGTAGACGCGGTTGAGCGAGTTGTCGGTGCGCGTAGGGGCGAGCTGATTGAGCTCCGGACGGGTAATGGTTTCCGAAGCGCCGAATCGCAGCTGCAGTTCGGGTCTGAAGCGGTAAATGAGGTTCAATGACGGCAGCGGCTGCGTGTAGGACCCGGTGGATGATGTGGGTGTCGGATCGCTGTAATTCACGAAAGCAGGATCCGTCGGGTTGGCCGTATTCGCGATCGTGACGGATTCGATCTCGTCCACGGCCGTGCTCGCCCTGGTCTTCGTGTGCACGACCCGCACTCCCAGGTTGCCCGCCCATTTGTGGCCGGAGAAAGCGGCCTCGAAATAAGCGGCCGACGTGTCCTCGCGGACTTCATACGAGTTCACGGCATTGAATTGCGGCAGCGTCGCGCTGAAGTCGAAGTTGGGCGCGCCGGGGACATACAGATTCGGCTGGCCGTCCAGGGATTTGAGCGCATTCAGCAGTGCCTGGATGTCAAACACGGCGACGGTCCTCGGGAAGGTGCCGCCCGCACCCTGCATGTAGTTCGGAAAGTTTCGCACGGAGATCACGTTCGCGCCGAGGGAGCCGAAGGTGATCGGGTTGGCTCCAATCGGGGTGGTGTAAAAGTCGTACTGGCTCGAGCCGCCGGTCCAGTCGTTATCGATATCGGCGCGGGACTTCTTGCGCCAGGTCTGCGCAAATCCGAAGCGCAACTCGCTGAGGGGTCCGGCTTCGTCCAGTTTCAGCGTGCCGCCAAGCGTCGCACCGGTCACCTCGTCGTGAATGGAAAAGCCACTGAGGCCGGTGTAATGAGCACTCCAATGACTGTTGTCGAGCGCGCCGGCCGCCAGCGCCGTCCCATAATCCTGGCCGTTGGGCAGCGTCACGGCAATGCTCGGCAGCGCGCCGGGGTTGTTGGTCCAGGTGATCGTGTTCTGGTTGTAGGGCGTGGCCGACTCGAGGCCGGCGGTCACGAAGGCGTCGTTGCCGCCCTCCGGCCGGTTTGCTTTCGACCGATAGACATCGGCGTCGACCGAGAAGTTGCCGCTGACCTGCCATGACCCGTTCAAGCCGATCAGAGAAGTCGTCACGCGCCGGTCGATGGTCTGGTTGACGATCTCGGGTGTGAAGGTGTTGCCGGTGAACGAGGTGATGAGGCCGTTCTTGACGACGACGTTCGACCATTCGGGATTGCCGTTGGCATCATAGTTGAAATCCGGGTAGTAGGCCTGGTTGAAGGCGATCTGCGGATCGGTCAGGCGCGTGTACAGGCCATCGAGCGTGACATGAAGGTTATCGTTGGGCCGCCACTCGAGCGTTCCCGACACGGCCGTGCGCTTCTTTTCGTCGATGACCGAGCCGAACGAGATACAGCATTCAGCGACGACGGGTTGGCTGTCCGGTCCGGAGAGCGGCCACATGCCCGGATTATCGGCATCGTAGGTGTTGTAATTGAGCGCATCGGACCGCGTCTTCGTATCGGAGATGACACCGCCGAGCAGGAAACCCAGCGTACCGCTCGAATTCGTGCCGCTCACGAACGCCGAGCCCTTCTTGCCCCAGAATTGCGACATGTCGTTGTAGTTTCCCTCGACCCGCACGGCGGAATGGAAGCCGGGATTGTCGAAGGGCCGTGCCGAGCGCATGTTGACCGTGCCTCCGATGCTGCCCTCGAGTGCGGACGCCTGCGAGGATTTGTATACGTCGGCTCCGGAGATGACGTCTGCCGGCAGGATGTCGAACGCGAGCGCGCGCCCGTCGTCGTCAGTGGCCAGAATGCGGTTGTTGAGCGTGACGATGTTGTACTGCGAGCCCAGGCCCCGCACTCCGACGTACTGCCCCTCGCCTCCGGTGGTGCGAGTGATGGAGACGCCCGTGATGTGGCGCAAGGAATCTGCCACATCATCATCCGGAAACCGGCCGAGCTCCAGCGCATTGATCGAATCGACGACGATGTCGGAGTTCTGCTTGATCTCGAGTGACTTCTCGAGGCTCGCGCGCAGCCCGGTGACCACGACGGTCTGTGGCTCCTCGGCTGAGGCGGGCGTACTTTGCGGATCCGCCGCCACGGCGGGCCGCAAGCCCGAATTCAGCAGTCCCAGAAGCAGAACTCCCGCACACGCTTGCCGTCGATACCCGTACATGGCGGCTCCCCGATTTATGTAATATGAAACAAAACGAAAGTTACCAGCCCTTATGCATTTTCGTTTTATTTCTACTAATATTTCGGATATCTTCGAGTCTGTCAAGGGAACGGCCGGAAAGCGTGCGGCAAGCGCAGCGGCGTGGCGGGCACCAAGCGGCCGAAAGGCTGGCGGCACGGCGTCCGGCCGATGATTGGCTAGACTCGATGACTGGGGAAACGCCAGGCTCCGCGTGAAAAAATCTCGTACCAGCAGACGTCGGTTCCTGCAACTCGCCGCGGGCGCAAGCGTTGCCTCGAGCAGCGTTCTGGGGGGCGCCTCGGCGCGCGCACTGGTCGCAACGGGCGCCAATGAAGCGGGTGTGGCTGCCTTTCTGGCGGACGACCGGATCCGGATCGAATTCGACCCGAAGATGCGGTTGCGGATCTGGCATCTGAACGGGGCGCAGGGCCTCGGGATCGAGCTCACGAATTGGGCCGCATGCGAAAGCCTGGCGCTCGGCAACGGCTCGCAGGTCGATCATTTCGCGTTGCATGCCCAGTCGAAGCACGCCGTTGACGGTCCGCTCGGCCGCGGCACGCGATTACAGATGATCGGCGTGCTCGACCCGCAGGCTGCGGGAGACTTGCGGATCGAGAAGACCGTGGAAGTTGAGTTGTTCGAGCGTTATCCGGGAGTCGCCATCTCGCGCGTCTCCTATCGCAATCTGTCGCCGCGGGCTATCCCTGTCCGCGGTTGGACGAATTCCGCGCTGCGCCTGTTGCCGCAGAGCGGGAACCGACGGACCGACGAGACCGGGCCGCCCTACTGGTGCTACTGCGGCAGCACGCATTCCGATCGGCGCGACTGGGTTCAGCCCGTGCGGCCGGGATTCCAGCAACGGAACTTCATGGGCATGTCGGCTTCCGATTACGGTGGCGGTACGCCCATCGTGGATGTGTGGCGACGGGACTGTGGTATTGCCGTCGGCCATCTGGAGCTGACACCGGAACCCGTATCTCTTCCCGTAAGCTACAGCGACGCGGGAGTGAATCTCGCAATCACCTCTGCGCTCGAGCGGACGCTGCAGCCGGGCGAGAAACTGGTCACACACGAAACATTCGTCGCCACTCACACGGGCGACTGTTTCGCCGTGCTCAGCTCTTACCGGCGCATGATGGGCGAACGTGGCCTGCAGTCGCCCGTCGCACCAAAAGCCGCCTACGAGCCGATCTGGTGCGCCTGGGGTTATGAGCGTGAGTGTACGCCGCAGTTGATCGAGGACACGCTGCCCAAGGTGAAGGAGCTGGGATTGCGCTGGGCGGTGATCGATGACGGCTGGCAGTCGAATGTCGGGGACTGGGACGTAAACCGGAAGAAGTATCCGCGTGGCCACGCCGACATGAAGCGGCTTGTCCAGCGCATACGCGCGCAAGAGCTCAAGCCGCGGTTATGGTGGGCGCCGCTGGCGGCCGCGCCGGGGTCCAACCTGCTGCACGATCACACTGACATGCTGCTCCTTGATAAAGAGGGAGCCGTGCAGAATATCTCATGGTGGAACAGCTTCTATCTGTGCCCCGCTTACGCAAAGACCATCGCCTATACGCTGCATCTGGTGCGCAAGTTCATCGGCGAGTGGGGATTTGCCGGGCTGAAGACCGATGGCCAGCACCTCAACGCAGTGCCCCCGTGCTTCAATCCCGCACATCGACATGCGCATCCCGGGGAATCCGCCGAGAAGCTGCAGGACTTCTTCGCCGCAATCTACCGGACGGCGACGCAAATCAATCCTCAAGCCGTCCTGGAGCTGTGTCCCTGTGGCACGTCGTATTCTTTCTTCAACCTGCATTCGTTGAATCAGGCGCCGGCTTCCGATCCGGAGTCATCGTGGCAGGTCCGGCACAAGGGCAAGACGCTGAAGGCGCTGATTGGCCCACACGCCGCGTATGCGGGCGATCATGTTGAATTGAGTGACGGGGGGGACGATTTCGCATCCACCGTGGGCGTCGGCGGTATCGTTTCGACGAAGTTTACCTGGCCGCGCGATCCCAAGCCCAGGAACTCTTTCCTGTTGACACCCGAGAGAGAGGCGCTCTGGCGCAAGTGGATCACGCTCTACAATGAGCGCGAGCTGCCACAAGGCACGTACCGCGGCGAGTTGTACGACATCGGCTTCGACAGGCCGGAGACCCACGTGGTCGAGAAGTCGGGACGCTTTTACTACGCATTCTACGCCCGCGAATTCAGCGGAGCGGTGCCGCTGCGCGGCCTCACTGCCGCTCGCTATCGCGTGCGTGACTATTTCAACGATCGGCAGCTGGGTGAGGTTGCGGGCGCGCAGAACCGGCTGCAGATTGCGTTCCACGGCTTCCTCGTACTCGAGGCGATACCCGCTTGATGCCGAATACGGCCGAGGCCGGTCTGTTGATCGAGGAGCGCCGGCGGCGCATCTGCGAGCTGCTGCGTGAGCAAGGGCGCGTCGTGGTCGATGCGCTGGCCACGAGATTTGGCACTTCCCAGGTCACGATCCGAGCCGACCTGTCCGCACTCGAGTCGGCCGGCGTACTGACCCGCACGCATGGCGGCGCTCTGCAGCGCGAGGAGACGGATGAACCGCTCGGCGTCAAGCAACTGCAACATCATGCCGAAAAGGTGCGCATCGCCCAGGCCGCGGTCGCACTCATAAACGACGGCGACACCATCATCCTGGACTCCGGTACGACGACCGCCGAGATAGCCCGGGCGATTCGCAAGGCTGAGCTCAAATCCATCAACGTCATCACCAACGCTCTCAATCTGGCAGCGCTGCTCATGGACATCCCAGCCGTGCGCCTGATCGTGCCGGGCGGAATCCTTCGCCGGGAGTCCAACTCGCTGTCCGGCCCGATGGCCGAGGCGGCTCTTGCCAACCTGCAGGCCGATCGCCTCTATCTCGGCGCCGACGGCCTGGATCCGGAGATTGGCGTCATGACCCCACACCTGCAGGAGGCGGAGCTCAATGCCAAGATGATTCGTATCTCGCGGCAGGTCGTCGTGGTCGCTGATTCCTCCAAGCTCATCCGGCGCAACATCGCGCTCATCGCCAAGGTGGAGCAGATTCATATGCTCATCACCGATCGGGCTGCCCCGGCAGAGGCAGTCGAGGAGCTGCGGCGCCGGGGGGTCGAGGTACGGCTGGTATGACCGCATGCGCCGCCTGACCGCCTTTCTGCTTGTTCTGCTCGAGCTCTGTGCGTGGTGCCGCGCGGCCGCGAGCACGGGGAGCGCGGCGGACGCTGACCACTACTCACTGGCGGATTTCCGGCGAGTGGAGAAGATCGACGCGCACATTCATATTCACGGCGCGGCCGAGCGGTTCATGGCGCAGGCGATCCGCGATAACTTCCGCGTGCTGACCGTCAACGTCGATTACCCGGATTTCCCGGCTCTGCCCGAGCAGCAGCGCGATGCCGTCTCTCTGCTCAGGCGTTATCCGGGCCGCGTCGCGTTCGCTGCGGCCTTTTCGGTGCAGAATTTTCAGGCGCCCGGCTGGACCGACAGCGCGCTCCACCAGGTCGATGCCGCACTCAAGGAGGGTGCGGTGGGTGTGAAGGTCTGGAAAAACATCGGGATGAGCCTGAGAGACCCGGATGGCCGCTACGTCATGCTCGATGACCATCGTCTCGAGCCGATCTTTGCCAGGCTCGAGCGTGACCACATCGTACTGCTGGCGCATCAGGCCGAGCCGCTCAACTGCTGGCTGCCGTTCGACAAGATGACCGTGAGCTCGGATCGCGACTACTTTCGTGAGCATCCTCAGTACTACATGTACCGGCACCCCGAAATGCCTTCGCATGACGCCATACTCGCGGCCCGCGATCGAGTGCTGCGAGCACACCCTGCGCTGCGTGTTGATGCCGTCCACCTGGCGTCGCTCGAGTGGGACGTCCGCAAAGTCGCTGATTTTCTCGATCGCTTTCCCGAGGCGAACGTGGATCTCGCCGCCCGCCTGGTGCACCTCGAATTCCAGGCGGCAACGGCTCCAGGAAAGGTGCGCAGATTCCTGATTCGCTACCAGGATCGCATTCTGTACGGCAGCGATGACAATTACGGCCCCGCAGACTCCGACCCGCATGCGCTGGCGGAAGTGCATTCCGGTTGGGTGGAGGACTGGCGATTCCTGAGCACTGCGGATGCGATGCATTCGCCCGATTTTGCCCAACCCTTCCGCGGTCTGCATCTGCCGCGCGAAGTCGTCGACAAGATCTACCGACGCAATGCTCAGGCCCTGTTTCCCAGCGCCTGGAAATCAGCACCGTGAAACAATTCCTGCGCGCTGCCTGCACCCCGAAGTTCAACGACCGGCTTGCCAGATTCCCTCCGGCGAGCAAACTGACTGGTGGGAAGAATTTCGGGCCGCCGCGGATCGTTGGCAATCGCCTCGACGAGCTCACAGAAGAAAGCGTTGAATTTGGCCGCTGCCGCGAAGTCGATGGGTTGCGTCAAATCATCCTGCGGACGGTGATAGCGAACCTGGTACCACTCGCGATAGCGTCGTTCGGATTCGGTCCCGGGGTCATAGCCAAAGATAAAACTGATGGCGGGCACGCCTTTCAGGAGAAACGGATATTGATCGGCGCGGCGCAGCAGGTTTCGCTCGGGCTCGTTGTCGGGGCGGATCTCTATGTGCAAAGGTGCGGCGACACTGCGCGCGGTGTTGCCAAGACTCGTATCTCCAAGCGCCTCCGTGGTCAGAATATCCAGGGGGAACAACGGCCGAAGCTGATCGAGATTGACCTCTGCTGCGAGTCGCGCAATGGGAACCACGGGATGCTCAATGAACCACCGCGAGCCGAGTAATCCCTTCTCCTCACCGGTGAAGGCTGCGAAAATGACGCTTCGCTGGGGAGTTCGCAGTTTGTGTGCCTTGATGTCCTCGGCCATCTTTATCAGCAATGCGACATAGGCGGCGTCGTCGAGCGTACCGTTGTAGAGATTGTCGCCATGCACGGGCGTACCAAATCCGTAGCCGTCAAGATGTGCAGAGACGACGACATATTGTTTGCGAAGGGTCGGGTTCGCGCCCGACAACCTGGCCAGAACGTTTGGGGAGTTGATGTCGCGCTCGGCAAGATGGACATGAAAGTGCAACCGGCTGGGAAGGTCGAAATTTGACAGGGGCTGTTGTGCGCCGCCCGTCTTCAGTACAGACGTCGCATCCTGTCCGGTACCCTCGAGAAGGGATTCGAAGGCCTGTGTACTCACACGCATCACGGCGAAAGCCTCGGTACGCTCCTTCGGGGTCTTGGGTTCAACGCGCAAATTGACGCTGCGTGCATAGGCGAAAGGCCAGCGCGGCGGCTCGATGCTGAAGTAGGGATCATCGACACTGATCAATCCGAGAGCGTGGCCGGCCCGCGCGTTGGCGATTCTGCTCGCCGCACTCGGGAGCCCCGCGCGTTGCGTTCCGAAGCACACGACGATCTTGCCGGCGACATCGCTCATGGCATCTGCACCGCAATAGCCGCGAAATGTAAGGGAGCCTTCGAGCTGAGCGGGTAAATCCCCTGCGGGCGTGATTGTTATCTGTTCAAGGAACTTGAGCGACGTCTCTGACCCGTTGGCTCGCGTCAGGGTGAACTCAGTGCCCTCCGGCAGAGCGGCGATCTCGTGCATGGGCACCGCTTGAAAGTAATTGCCATCGCCGGCCGCCGGCTCCAGTCCTGCGGCCTTGAACCGAGAGGCGACGTAGCGGGCGGCTCGCTGATAGGCAGCAGTTCCGGTATCGCGGCCTTCCATGCTGTCTCCTGACAAAGCCTCTGTCGTGTGCCACCACGCGAGCGTATCGGGGTCGCGTATCTCGCTGTCCCGCGGATGCTGTTGTGCGTCGGATGTCGTGGGAGCGATAAGTGCTGAGCCCAGCATCAAGCGAAGCACGAGGGTCGAGGCAGTTTCCCATGCGGGTCTCATCCGACTTCTCTTGAAGGAACGCGCCAGGCGGTTGTGAGCTGATCGTACCGGAAACATTGACGAGGGTCGCACCGGGTCGCCCGATTTTCCTAGTGCCCTGGTGTGAGCACCTGATTACCAAGCCCCCGAGCCGCCGTCAGACGCCTGAAAATCGGCACGTCGGTGGCTCGATTTCGCCACTGCCACCAATCGATGCGCCGGTTGTGGTCATGTGCGTCAGCGCGCCAAACAGGGCAAGCGCGGCACTTGGCCGCGCTTGCCCTGGA
This sequence comes from Steroidobacteraceae bacterium, assembly GCA_050738795.1. Classification (GTDB taxonomy): domain Bacteria; phylum Pseudomonadota; class Gammaproteobacteria; order Steroidobacterales; family Steroidobacteraceae; genus 13-2-20CM-66-19. Next base: position 14,170 of record JBOIAD010000123.1, on the reverse strand, counting down.
GCATTCGCAACTTAGAAGGAGCCTGAGACGGTCGCGATGTCTTCCTGGTTGATCAGCGTTGGAACGAATTGCGCACCGTAGAACCAGACCACGGTTTGCTTGTTATTGCTGTCGGTCCAAAGGGCATGGAAGCGTCCGTCCGACCCCGCTGCGATGTCCGTGTAGTCGCCGAAGAAGCCACCGCCAAACCCATTGCGGGTGTTGATCGGGTGTGTGGTGACTATGCTCGTCGCGTCTGTGGTGAGGTCCCTGACTACGTAATCCAGGCGCGCATTGTCGATGTAATTGCCGAGCGTGTCGCAGGTGATTCGTCCCACCGGTGGTGGCGGTCCGGCGGCACACAGCTGCCATGGTGAAACCACATCCGCGGCGTAGGCTGACATGTATACCCTGCCCGACGGCGAGGTGGTGATTGCCGGAAACAGCGTATCGACTCGACGTGAAGCTGGAGCGTTAAGCTGGGAGCCATCCGGCTGGGTGACGGGATATCCGATGGGAGTACGGGTGGCGGCATCGAGCGCCGTGAAAGCTGGAACTGGCGTTGACCAAGTGGCGCCGCCGTCGGTTGATTTGCTGTAGAGCACTGCGGCATGGCAGCCGCTGTTCGTTCGCGTCGGGCATAATGCGCCTGTGGCGTCACTCAGCAGCGATGACCAGGTCACATACAGAGTGCCGTCTGGTGCAACGGCAGCCGCCGGGTAGCTGTTGTTGCGGAACTCGGTATTTGCTATTGGGATAATGTCGACCAATGGTGCGACCGCCACGGGCTTGCTCCACGTTACGCCACCATCAGCGGACTTCACCATCCAGATGCTGTCGAGCGTGGCACGGCGCGTAGCTGCGTCCCAGAACACGTAGACTGTGCCATCCGGTCCAACAGTCGGATGCGAACCCTGGCCGTAGAGGACGTTGCCGACGATAAGCTGCGGGGCGCTGAACGTAGCGCCCCCATCTTTCGAGTAAGCGAATGCGATCGGCGACTGGACGTAGGCACCGTTATGCGCGTTGAAGATGAAACGCGTCCAGCTGACGTACACGCGGTCTTGGAAAGGGCTGCCGGGATGAGAATCCACGGCAATCCACTCTTTGTCATTGAGCGTGCTGGGTGCGGTGGTCGCGTTGATGAATGTCGGTGCGCTCCATGTCAGGCCGGAGCTGCCGAATGTTCCTTTGCTCACGGTCACCGTGTTGGGCGGGCTGGTTCGATTGAAGCCCAGCCCCGCGTAGTAGACATGGCCGTCGCTGTCGAACGCTACGGCAGGATCGCCGCCGGCGTCGTAGATACCGCCTGCCAGGCGCTCCACGCCGGGAATCAAAGTCCCAAGGTGGCTTGGGTCCGAGCTGACACAGCACGGTCTCCCCGCCGGCAAGGGTCCTCGCCGGCACGTCGCCGACACCCTTGAGTACGGAAGTGAATCCACGCAGCGGCCAGGTTGCGGCAAGCGCCAGACCCGCACCGACGAATTGACGTCTTTGCATGATTGCCCCCTCCGTTGTCCATCGGTAACACAATCAGTCAAAACTGGTCAATACGCATCCTGTGATTTGCACGCGCTCCTCATCCAAACCCTCTCCCGCCTGCGGCAATCCTCGACGGCGACGGCCAGCCGGAGATGAGCCTGGCACCGCCTGGGGCATGTATCTGACGCAGTAGAGGCAGCGCGCGGCGTCCGCAGGAACTCCTCTAAATTCGTCGCAGAGCCGCGTCGGCTCACCTCCGTGCGTACTCCGAGCGGGCACGTCGCGGGTTAAAATCCTGGCAGTCAAAGTGCGCGCAAGAGCTAAACCGTATGTCGCGGACCATCAAGTCGAAGTTGCCACTGCTCGCTGCACCCCTGCTCAGCCTCACGCTCCTCGCTGGCTCGCAAACCGTGTTGGCGAAGGGTTGTATCAAAGGCGCCCTCGTGGGTGGGGTCGCAGGTCATGTCGCTGGCCATCATGCAGTTGCCGGGGCAGCGGCGGGTTGTGTGATCGGACATCACATGGCAAAGAAAAAACAGCAAACACAGGGGCACCAACAGCAGCCGCCGCAGGCTCCGGCCCCCGGACAGCCGACGCCGGGACAAGCGCAAGCCTAGGGCTCGCAGCGCGCAGACGGCTGCTGCTCGGACGTCAGGCCGATCTTGCGCCCAACTACGCGGTTTTCTGGCTGTTAGCCGCAACGGATGGCCATGGGAAGAACTTCTCTATTCACCACCTGGCGGGTGGCGCATTCGAGATGACACCTCTCTACGACGTGCTATCGGCTTGGCCCGTCATCGGGCGGGGCGCGAATCAACTCCCGATCCAGGACGCTAAACTGGCTATGGCGGTCGTCGGCAAGCATCGGCACTACCGCTTGCTGGAAATCCAAGCCCGGCATTGGCGAGCACTCGCAGCCAAGGTGGGCGGTTTGAACCTTTGGGATCGGAAGCAAGGCTTGGTAAATGCGGCCGCTGGGGCGTTCGATCGCATCGAACTGCCACGCGGTTTTCCGGATGAAATGATCTCCAGGATCTCCTCCGGTGTGCGCGGCCAAGCTGATCGATTCCTGAAATCAATCCGCCTGGAGACGAGAGACTAGCGAGCTCGTCCAGGTGCCGGAGGACCGGCGCACCGATACGAGTCGCGCGGAAGGCTGTGTCGCGTGTGCCGCCCTCGGTCCCGGTCGCGCTGGAAAAAAGCGGCCAACCTGACGCTCAAGCAGCTACTTCCCTGGGCTACCGGCAGGCATGCCTGTTGCTGTCCGACTGATACCGCTGCGTCGTCCGTTGAGCTATGAGTACCTGTAATAGAAGGCGATGCCGGTGTCTCTTAACTACCGTGGCGCCTTGAACCGCACGCAATCAGGAATACTGAATGACACGGCGACCCGATCGATACCAGAATGCTGTCGTCCCGCATATCTATATTGACGGCGCGGCCGAGGCCATCACCTTTTACGCCAAAGCGTTCGGAGCCAAAGAGCTGTTTCGTATCGCGCTACCCAGCGGCAAGATCGTGCACTCGGAACTCTCTATCTGCGATTCCATCGTCATGGTCGGCGATCCCGACGGCAAATTTTATGGCGAACCCAAAGCACTGGGCCGCTGCACGGCGGGTTTACACCTGATGGTAGAGGACAATGTGGCGCTGATGCGTCGCGCCATCGCGGCGGGCGCCGAGGAAATTCAGCCTCCTACCGAAATGTTCTATGGTGCCAACTCTGCCAGCGTGCGCGATCCCTTCGGTCACATATGGGTAATGCTGACCTGGCGAGAGGACCTCGGCCCATCGGAGATGCAACGTCGAGGTCAAATGGCATTGAAGGAGTAGTGCATGGCACACGCACGAGCAATTTCGCGCGATCGGGGACCCTCAACCGAAGCCGCCTGCATGCGCGAGAGCTGAAGCAAAGATTACCGTTCACCATTCTGAAGTCGAATCCTACGACCAGACCGCGAGCCCTTCGTTGATGGAAATCCGTATCAGCGAGACGTTCACCGGAGATATTGAGGGCGAATCGACGGTCCGCGCTTTAGAGGTTCTGAACGAAGATAAATGCGGCAGCCTCGTCAGCGTGCAACGATTCCGGGGAAAACTGGGCAGGACGCCAGGGCACCTGCGTGCTGCAAGGTTCAGCAATCGTCGAGCGCGGCAAGATTAAGGCGGCATGGTGCGTCGTTCCCGGATCGGGGACGGGTGATCTTTCCGGTCTGCGCGGCGAGGGCGGCTTTGAAGGCCACGTTGGAAAAGGGTCTGACGGAACGCTGGACTATTGGTTCGAATAATGCAGCTACGATCGTTCGGTAGCGATCGCCCGGGGGGATTCAACCCAACACCAACAGCAGGAATTCCCAGTCCTTTCCGCCGATTCCTGGTCACCGGTAAAAACACTCGTTTACCAGTCATCCCTGTTCTCATGAGGACTCCCAACGGCCGGTTCGACCCGGTCTTTGCCGGCCCCATTCTACTGCGCGCAGCGCCGCAATCGAGCGAACTGCGCATCGCGGAATCAGCAAGCTCGCAGGCGCCGATCGGTGTCGCCGCCAGTCTCCGAGCTAGCCCGGATACTCCTGAAACTCGGCCAGGCCTGCCTGCGGCTTGTGCCAGGGCGCCTTGGACTTCAGGAACATGTGCGCGGACTCGACGAGCGGCTCGTCGCTATCGAGCGTGCCAGGCTGGATGAAATAAATCCCGAGCGGGGCATGGGCCGTCGGCATGTGGGTGCCGCACTCCGAACAGAAGTTGCGAAAGTTGCCGGGAGAGCTCTCGTATTTCTTCAGGAACGACTCGCCGCGGGTCCAGCTGAAGCTTTTGACAGGGGCCGTCGTGTAATCGCCATAGGCCGAGCCGCTCGTCTTCTGGCAGAGCTTGCAGTGACATTTCGTGACGTTCGGGCCGACCGTCGCTTCGTAGGTGACCTTGCCGCACAGGCAGCTACCTTTGGCCATGCGATTTCTCCGGTCTCGTGTGGGGGAAACGAGGAGTCAGTATGCCATAAGCGCGCGCCGGCCTCCGGCTCGCCTCGATGCGGGGGCTAACCGGCGGGCGGCGCGGTTCCGTTTGCTACACCGATGCCGGAAGCAGCGGCGTTACCGTGCCCCGGCCCCACCTGTGATTTTTCAATCGTCTTTCAGATCCTGGATCTTGGAGTTCACATCTGCCGCTATTTTAGCGGGTCCGCCTGCCACAGGATACGGTTGCGACCACAATACGGAGCCGTCTGCCACACCCACAATCTTCACGACAAGGCTCTGCGACACCGATCGGTCGTCAGCAAATCCGGTGGTGTTCGGGGTGCTCCACGCCGCCTAACTCATCGTCACCCACGCCTGGCGCCTCTATGGGCTGAAGGTCCGGCCCAGCCGTGGCCTATACCATCACGAGTTCTGATCAGCGTCGGGCAGGTGGCGTTGACCTTTGCCTGCGTACTGGTCGCGCAGATTTTCCGTGCGAATTCCGTTGGCGGCGCCCTGTCGGTGCTGTCCAGCATGGCAGGGGTTGCGAGGCTTTGATCCGACCTATGCTCCCCCTCGCATTGTCGCCATGATGGGCGCCGTGGGCGGGGCGTTGGTGCACGCAGGTCGCCTCCCTTTCTATATTTTCAGTTCTAAAGTGCGCGGCTCGCAAGACCAACAGGAGAAGCCTGATGAGGACCTATGTCTCAGCTGTCTTGGGCGCCTTGATACTGCTGGCGGTCTCGGAACAGTCGGGGAGCGCAGCAGCAGCTTCGGGTCAGCGTGACGGGCCGGTCATCCGGATAGAAGACGTCACCCGCTTCTATCAGGTCTACGACGCCGCAGGCGGCCATCCGAGCGCCGAGCAACTGCAGCACGACTACCTCGACCTGGGGTCGAACGGGCTGCACACCTTCGCCAAGCTCAGGAACATCACCGGCGAACGGATCGCCGCCAACGTCGCGAAGGATCCTGCGCTCTACGCCGATGCGAAGCGGTGCATGGCGGTCCTGCCGCGCGGGCGCGAGCGCCTGAAGGTCGCGATGCGCAAACTGGCCGAGGTGTATCCCGCCGCGAAGTTTCCTCCGGTGACGATCGCCGTGGGTCGCGGCAAGCCCGTTGGCGTCGGCAGTCCCGTCTCGGGGGTCATGATCGGTCTCGAGGCGCTGTGCGGGGTCAAGTACTTCGATCCCGACATGGAGGACCGGTTCGTGCACGTGCTGGTGCACGAGTACCTTCACGTACAGCAGGTTCGGGCGCTCGTCGACGACGACCACCCGACGGTGCTCGAGGCCGCGCTGATCGAGGGCGCGGCCGAATTCATGACCGAGCAGATCGCCGGCGCGGTGTCCGACCCGGGCGTATGGGCCGAGGCGAAGGGTCGCGAGACGCAGATCGAGACCGCCTTCGTCCCCGACGAGGACAAGACCGACCTCTCAAAGTGGCTCTACAACGGCACGATCGACAGGGCGGGGGACCTCGGCTACTGGGTCGGCTACCGCATCGTGAAGGCCTACTACCAGCACGCCGCCGACAAGCGACAGGCGGTCCGCGACATCCTCGAGATGACCGACCCCAAGGCCTTTCTGACCCGGAGCGGCTGGCGTCCAGGGATCGTGCTTGACTAGAAATGTGGACCCTCGGCCGATTCGCGCCGAGGGGTCCAACGACGCTTACGACCCGGTGGGGAACGCTCGAAGTGGCTCACATGGTGGCACGGGCCAGTCAGCGCCGCGGAACTCATCCTTCCGCACGATCCTCTGTTTGTACGGTGAACCTGTGAACCCACCGCTGGTGATCCATCTTTCGCTCAGGATGAAGAGACCGTGGCGCCGCCGTTCGAACAGGAGATCGATCGGCGGCAGCAGCGAGCGGATTGTCGACGACGAGCGGGGCCCAGGCGTTGCTCGAACGCTCTGGAGCCCCGATATTCAGCGAGCGTCTGAGCCGTTCGACCGCTGAAACAGTCTGTGGCCTTCGCTCTGGATCATTGCGGGGACCGGTCCAGCCGCTCCGGGAGGCTGGGCGAAGTAAACGACCGCATGGATGGCATTGCCGTCGCGGCTCAGCACGAATCGAGCCTTGATCACGGCGCCGCCATCGCCCACGGGCGGGAAATCGATCTCCATCTCCCCGGTGCAATTGGCGAACACCTGATAACTACCCTGCTCGCCGGTGTTGAACTGGGTCAAGCCATCCGGCTCACCCGGCACTGGCGAAGATTTGCCGCCCATGTCCGGATACTGCATGACGAAGTCAGTTTGCGTGAGCGTGCCGTAGCCATTGAAGTGAGTCATGGCCACGCCCTGGCGGGTGACCACCGGCTTGCCGGGAGGAAAAATCTGGCCGCTGATCGTGAATGCGTAGTCCCCGTGGAGCAGCGCCTTGGAGCAGGGTGCGTCGCCATCGTGGGCTCGGGCCGTTCCGCCGAGAGCCAAAGCGAGCACGGGGGCCACGAGAAGTGAGCGCATTTGCCATATGTTCATGGATGTTCTCCTGCGGAGGAATGTTTGTGTTACGGGGGCGACACGCTACGCCCCGAGGGCAGGGAAGTCCTGCATTCAAACTGAAGGATTTCTGATTTTTCCCTGTCCAGCCGAGCGCTCGAGCGCCTACACTCTAACCCGGTCCCAGGACAGAGGACGGCCGCCGATGGCCGCGGGGAAGTTCTACTTCGATCCCTTCGAGCTCGATAGCGAGAATTTCGAGCTGCGTCGAGCAGGTCAGCGCATCAAACTCGACCGCATACCGCTCGAGCTGCTGTGCCTGCTTGTGAAGAGGGCGGGCAGACTGGTCAGCCACGAGGACGCGGTCCGGGAAATCTGGGGAACGCGCGTGGTTATCGAAGCAGACTCGGCGCTGTACACAGCCATACGAAAGGTCCGCCGTGCTCTCGGCGATCAGCCGTCAAAGCCCAGCTGGATCGAGACCGTGCCTCGCAAGGGGTATCGGTTCCTCGCGCGTCCCGAGGCACGATCGGAGGATGCAACGCCTGCCGCGAGCGCGGATTCACCCGCTCGCTCAGTGCTCGCCGTGCTGCCCCTGGAGAATCTGAGCGGTGACCAGCGGCGCAACTACTTCAGCGACGGACTCACCGAGCAGCTCATCGCCGAGCTCGGGCGCTGCTCGCCGCAGGAACTCGGGGTGATCGCGCGCACGTCCGTTCTGCGGTACGGGGGTACGCGCAAGAGCATTGCCGAGATCGGAGTGGAGCTCGGTGCGGACTACGTGATCGAGGGCAGTGTCCGGCACGAGCGCACTCGCGCGCGGATCACAGTGCAACTGATCCGGGTGCGTGATCAGATGCATGTCTGGTCGGAGAGCTTCGATCGACCGCTCGACCACATTCTGCAGGTTCAGGCCGAAATCGGCCAGGCGGTCGCGGCTCAGATCCGTCTGAAGCTCGCTGTTACGCACACACCGGCCGCTGCCGTGGATCCGGACGTGTATGATCGATTCCTTCGCGGATGTCAGCTGCGCGATCAGCGCACGGCCCCGGCGATCCGCCGGGCCATACAGCACTTTGAAGGCGCGCTGGCAGGCGATCCGCGCTACGCGCCGGCCTGGGCCGGGTTGGCGATGTGCTACGCGACCCTCGCGATCACGAGCGATGCGCGTCCGAAAGATTCCTTCACGCCGGCACGCGAGGCCGCGCAGCGGGCCCTCGCACTGAATGCCGCTCTGCCTGAGGCGCACGTTGCACACGGAGTCGTGCAATTCTGGTATGACTGGAACTGGCGCGGCGCCGAAGAGGCCTTTCGCAGGGCCGCGGCGCTGAACCCCAGCGACCTGAGCGCGCGCATGTTCCTCGCGCACCTGCATTCCAATCTCGCCCATCACGGCGAGGCGATCGCCGAGATTCGTGCGGCACGGCGCCTCGATCCGGTCTCGCCCATCCTCAACACCCACGAGGGGCAATTTCTCTACAACGCCCGGCGCTACGACGAAGCGATAATGCCGCTCGAGCGCGTGCTGGAGCTGATGCCACGCTTCTGGGTAGCACGCATCGTGCTCGGCAAGCTTTTCGGAGTACGTGGTCGCACGCGGCGCGCGCTCAGCGAATTTCTCAAGGCGCAGCGCTACTCGTTCGGCAACACGGAGGCCCCGGCTCTGCGCGGGTACACGCTCGGCGCATCAGGCGATGCCGCTCGGGCTCGAGCCGTCCTACGCTCGCTCGAGAGTCGATCTCGACGCCGCTACGTGCCCCCCGTGCATCGCGCCCTCGTGCAACTTGGGCTTGGCGAGCATGCCCTCGCGCTCGAGACCCTGGAGGAGGCGATGCAGGAGCACGACGTGCGGCTCACGTTTCTTGCGATCGAGCCGCGTTGGGATCCGCTGCGCGCGCATGTCACGTTCGATCGCATCCGCAAACGCATCGGCCTGCCGCCCCCGCCGTCCGAATCCTGAGCGGCCGCACGTAGCGCGCAGGGAGAGCCAGCGCTGCCACGGATCGAGCTAAAACAGCTCGGCATTGAGTTGCGGTGACCCCATCGTTTCGGGTTCGACCGTCGAACGCGTCTCTCTGCAATACCGAAAAGCCCGGTCTATCCCGCCACAGCAAGGGTGCCCTGACTTCCAATGGCGGTTATCCAGCAGAAAGATGGTTATCAACAGGAACAGCATGATCACTGAAGATGAGTGATGAACGGCCATCCAATGTGGCAACCCGGGCAGGTTGCGGGCGGTCTCGCCTACTACGCACTGATCGTCAGTCTCGTCTGCCTCGGGGGCTGTCACGGGAATGACTCGCCGACTCGTATGCGCGCCGGTGCCCAGGGCACCACGGCGAGGGCGCGCGCGTCCTTAAACACGCCCGACACACCCAGCCGGAGTCGGTGCGAGGCACTAGGGTTCGTCCCCTGTCAACGGCAGGTGCTCCATGTGGTCCTGCCGATCGCGGGCACGTCTATCCGGCTGACCTATTCAAGCGACCGTGTACCGGGTCGCAAGGTCGATGCGGAGTTGGAGTCAAAGTCGATCGGCCTTGGAGGCTGGTCATTGAACGTCCTGCGTTCGCTCGACACAGCGACCAGTGTCCTGACAACCGGCGAGGGTCAGACTCGACATGTCACCCCGAAGAGTGTGCAGATCGGCCCTGGACTGCTCGGCGTGGCAGACCGGGACGGACAGCGCATCGACGTTTTTGACGCCCGCGGAAGGGAGGTGGCGGTTTACGACGCTCGCACGGCAACGCGCTCGCTGTCGTTTGTCTGGGATGCACAGGGCCTCAAGCAAATCGTCGACCGGGGCGGGGTTGCACTCAGCGTAGTGCGTGATGCCGCCGGGGTCCCAGTGAGTTTGGAGTCCCCGAGAGGTGCCAGGACCGAGCTTCGAACGACCGGGGGCTGGCTGAGCGAGATTCGAGGTCCGCACGCTTCGACCATGCTGACAACCGGCGCGGCGGGATTGTTAACGCAATTGGTGGATGCAAATGGTGCGGTCAGGAGATTTGCATACGACGATGCGGGGCGTTTGATCTCGAGCACGGACTCGGCCGGGGCAGTCACTACGCTTGCGCGTTCTGAATCGGCCGGGGATCTCGCGGTCACCACGAGCGGTCCGAGCGGTGCGCGTACGATCGATGCCGTCCATGTCGATTCCGATGGTAGTACACGGTTTACCCATACAGCGAAAACCGGCGTCACAACGCGTGTGGAGGAGTCGCGCGGACACAGCAGCGTCGTTCTGCCTGACGGCCGTCAGGTTGAAATCAATCTTGAACCGGACCCGCACTGGGGAATGGATACGCCCATCGTTGCCTCGATGTCGATAACGGGACCCGATACGGCAGCGCCCTCGGTCACTTTCAGGGAGCAGCGGACGGGTCACAGAGCGCTGGAGAAATCTCAATCCTGGAGTGAAGTCGTGACGATCAACGGCAAGGCCTGGCGTGAGGACTACGATCCAACCAGGCTCGCATTGATCGAAGTTGACCCGGCAGGACGACGCGCCGTCACGACGTTTGACGCTCTCGGAAGGGTGAGCGCGCGCTCCGCAGAGGGCAGGCCGACAGGCACTTATCAATACGACCCTTACGGTCGTGTCTCGAGATTTACGCTCGGCGCTGGCTCGAACGCGCGCATCTGGAGATATCAATACGGCAAAGCCGGCGACCTTACCATCACGGATCCGCTGCGACGCAGTTCAGAAACGCGTCTGACGGTCATGGGCGCCTTGGAGAGCGTGAAGGGTCCTGGAGCGCAAGAGGTGACGCTGTTCAGGGACCGATTGTCCCAACTGACACAGTTTACCGGAGTGGGACAAGGGGCCTATCGGATCGTCCGGCGCTCGGACGGCCAGGTCTCGGCAATCACGGCCCCGGCAGGCAGCGGCCTTCCAGAATATCTCCTCTACGAGTACGACGCGGCGGGGCGCATGACCGGGGTGTCATCGCCTGACATGCGAGCAGCTCTGCAGCGAGACGCCGCAGAGCGAGTCATGTCGATCGACTATGGATCCGGCCGATGGTCGTTAAAGTTCGATGAGGCGGGACGTGTGACGCAAGCTTCAGGGCCAGGCGCGACGCTCACTGAAGCGTATCAGGGCGGATACCGTGTCGCGGAACACATTCAAGGGCCGTTCGATGCCGAACTGAAGAGGACGGTCGACGCCCTCGGCCGAATGACAGCGCAGAGCGTGGGAACGACACCAAGCGTTCAGTACGAATATGACGACAGTGGTCTGTTGACCAGGGCCGGCAATCTACAGATCACTCGCGATCCGCACAGCGGCCTGATTCGCAGCGAGCGTCTCGGCGCACTCACTCGTTCGTGGACCTATGACCCGTTTGGCGCACCGATTCGCCAGACGGTCACGGGCGAGAAGGGCAGCGTTATCGTCGACATTCTTTGGCAGCGCGATGAGCTCGGCCGAATCGTTCAGCAATCGGTACTGTCGAACATGCAGCCGTTGAATATCGAACGGTACACGTACGATGCCGCGGGACGACTTGCATCCTGGACCGGTGGAACCCAGAGAACCGGTTATACCTACGATGAGGCAGGAAATCTCGTAACCGTCCTCGCGCCAGACGGATCGAAAACCACCGCCGACTATGACCGGCGTAATGAGCTGATCAGGCGTGAGGGGGCACAATTCTCCTACAACGGCGCCGGTCAACTCATCAGCCGCGTGACAAAGGATGGCGCCACGGCTTACCACTACGATCTGAGTGGTGCTCTGATTTCTGTGGCACGGCCCGGCGCGGCGCGGACCGACTACATCGTGGACGCCGCCGGCCGCAGACTCGCGAGCCTCCGCGACGGCAAGCTTCAGTACGGGATTGTCTACGGCGATACATTGCACCCCAGTGCAGAACTTGACGCGCACGGTGGTGTCTCAACGCGCTATGTGTACGCAGGCGGCCAGACTCCCGTGTACGTGACGAAGGAGCATCGGGATTACCTGGAGATCCCGGACGGCACTGGGAGCCCCAGGCTGATCCTCGATTCCTCCACGGGTGCAGTCGTGGATGCAATCGTCAGAGACGCTTTTGGCCGTGTGCTGTCGGAAACGGCGCGCGGATTCCAGCTCGTGGGTTTCGCTGGCGGAGTCACCGATCCGGATACCGGACTGATTCGGTTCGGCGTGCGCGACTACGATCCGCAAACTGCGCGATGGACGGCACCGGACCCATTGATGGTCAGGGGTGGATCGCCGAACCTCTACAGCTATGTAGCGGGCGATCCGGTGAATCGGATCGATCCGTCAGGCGGGGTACTCGTGGCTGTCGGAGGCAACGTCGTCCTGACGGGTCCCGTGGGCGTAACCTTCGGTGGAGGCGTTGTAACGAACGGTGACCCGTATGTCTTGCCTTATGTCACTGGTGGAGCAGGCGTGGGGGCAGAGGCCGGGGGCAGTGTATCCGTTACGGTCGCAAAGGGAGATCAACCTACGGATTTGACAGGCGGTCCGGAATTCGACATTGGGTTGGGTCCAATCTCCTTTACCTATTCGCCTGGCAGCAGCTTCGGCGTTGCCCTGGGCGGAAAGGTCGGGCTGTCCGCTTTGGATACGGGCACCTATGTCATACCCGCTCCAATTGGAAGTTTCCCGATGGAGCCCGACCCGCAGACCCAGCAGGAGATGGAACGCGGGGCCTGCGAAGGAATGGACGCCGGCACCTGCGATCCAGCCCCGGATGATCCGCAGATCGGCAATCCGGATGATCCGAATTCTCCGAACTTGACCTGCTCGGGAGGGGGGACCTGCAACGACACCAGCAACATGGGCGACCCACATCTGCGCACGTTGGATTCCGTGTTTTACGATCTCATGGCGGTCGGTGAATTCACCGGTCTGCAGAGCGATTCGGGCGACCTGATCGTTCAGTTCAGGCAAGCGCCCCTGCGCCAGAGCCGAACGATCTCGGTCATTTCCGCCGTGGCGATCAATACCCTGGGCGATCGGATACTGGCGAGCGCCGACGGCACCGGCGAAATCAATGTCGAAGTGAATGGCTCGCCACAGAACGGGCGTACCAGCACGGCGTTGCTCCCGCATGGTGCTTATCTCGTACGAACGCCAACCGAGCTGCACGCCGCTCTTGCTGACGGGAGCGACCTCGTGGTCAAGACCAATCCCGGCGGCCTGGACTTTCTTGCCACGCTCCCCAGCTCGCGCAAGGATCATATGCGCGGATTGTTGGGTCCAGCAGCAGGGTCTGGACTCGCCAGCCGGACGGTGCGATCGCGGGACGGTAGATCCTTCTCAGCTGAACAACTCAAGGATTATGCAACTCTTTACCGGAAGCTCGGTGATTCGTGGCGCCTCGCGCAGAAGGAATCCCTGTTCCGCTATGAGCGAGGCCAGACGACGGCGACGTTTACGGATAAGAGCTTCCCCGATCGTGTACCGGAGATATCGTCGGCTCAGCGCTCGTTTGCTGCCCGGTTGTGCGAGTCGCTTCCATTGCCTCCTTGGGCGCTCGAAGCCTGCGTGCTGGATGTAGCAACGACTGGGGACGCCGGTTATGCCGCCTCAGCAACCAGTTTCAGCGCGGTCCCGCGCACAGCAAGACCGGTTGCGGAGTCGAACTCCATCCGTGGTGTCTTGAATCCCGGATCCACCGGGAGCGGATTTGTGAGCGCCGACACCTCGAATTTCCACCCGATCAACGCGTCGGCGGGCACGGTCGCCTATTTTGCCGCGGCGCAGGGATGTCTGAGCCCGCCAGGATTACGTTGGACGATTGAGACGGGTGACGGCTCAGGGATGCTAGGCATTGCTGCCATCTGCAATGATATTGGCCGCGTCGTATTCGCGCAGACCGGGCCATACCGTATTCGCGTATACGGCGTGGACGCAAGTACGGGCGACTATCGGATTCAATGGCTCGCCTCGCGCCCCGACAAGCGCCTGTCACTTCGCCCCGGGGCGCCTGCAAATGGCCGCATTGATTTGCCCGGCGCGGCCGACGTTTACGATTTCGACGCCACGGCAGGCGCGGTCGCCTATTTTGCCGCCGCGCAGGGATGTTCGGGGCCGCCAGGATTCCGTTGGACGATTGAGACGGGTGACGGCTCAGGGACGCTAGGCATTGCTGCCATTTGCAACGATCTTGGCCGAATCGTCTTCGCGCACACGGGGCCCTACCGTATTCGCGTATACGGCGTGGACGCAAGCACGGGCGACTATCGGATTGACTGGCTCGCCTCGCGTCCCGACAAGCGCCTGTCACTTCGCCCCGGGACGGCTGCGAATGGCCGCATCGATCTGCCCGGTGCGGCCGACGTTTACGATTTCGACGCCGC
>JBOIAD010000122.1:0-8967 GCA_050738795.1 Steroidobacteraceae bacterium | reverse complement strand
TCACCATCCCGTGGGGTCGTTCGATGAGCTTGAACGCCATCGCGACACAGGCGGCGCGGGCGCCGGGGCCCCTTGGTGACTCGCTGGCGAAGCCTGAGCTGGCGAGGTCCGTCCCGTGCGGTCCGTGCATCACAAAGACCCACTCCCCGCAGACGCGGAACTCGAACGCCCGCGTGGTGGTGGTGAACCCCTCCGGTCCCCACCATCGCGACAGATGCCGGACTTCGGTGAACGCCTCGAACACCAGCTCCCGTGGGGCACTGATGAGCCGGGAGATCACGATCTCGCGGTCGGCCGTCGCTGACTGCACCGGCGCGTCCCGTCCTGTCGCTGCCATCGGTCACTTCTCCTGTCTTGCCTGCTTGAGGTCCTGCACGTACGCGTCCAGCCGGTCGAAGCTCTCGTTCCAGAACCGCTCGAACCCGCCGGTCCACTCGTGGACCAGTCGCAGCTCGCGGGCGTCAAGGCCGTACAAGCGCTGCTTGCCTGCCTTGCGGTCCCGCACCAGCCCGACCTCCCGGAGCACCCGCAGGTGTTTGGACGCCCCCGGCTGGGTCATCCCCAACTCCTGGGCCAACTCGGTCACCGGCCGCTCACCCGCCCGCAGCAGTACCAGGATCTCCCGGCGCTGCGGCTCGGCGATCGCGTTGAAGATGTCGAAGTCTTGCACTTGTGGGCTGAAGACCCTTCGCTCTTCGGGGTCCAATCGGTCATTGACCAGTCCCCATGCCTAGGGCGACTGAGTTTCCCTTGACGCCCCTGGTTGCGTTGCGAATGAGCGGCCGTGCCCACACACCGACGCTCAATACGAACCCGAAAGTGAGGTACAGAAGCAGCATTCCAAACCGTAAGCCGTAGAGATCCCCGAGCCCGCCAATAACAAGGGGTACGAGCGCGCCACCCATGATCCCCGAGCACAGGATCCCGGCGAAGGGGCCGTGGTGCTGGGGTACCGAATTCAGCCCGAGCGACACCAGTGTGGGCCACATGATCGAGGCGAAGAAGCCGATGCAGGGAAAGGCCACCTGGGATGCTTCGGCCGAGCCAAACAGGGCCAGCGACAGCATGCACAGCGCACCGAGCGAAAATCCGATCAACACGCGGCGACTGTCGAAGAGCTTCAGCAAGCCCATCCCGAGGAGACAGCCGGCGGTGAGAAGTCCCCAGAAATAGGCCACCGCATCCGCACCTCCTTTGTGGGGATCAACATGGTGATAGCGCTCGAGAAACGGCGACATCCAGTCGGCCGTGCCCTGCTCGCAGCCGACGTAGGCAATCACCGCGAGAAAATAAAGCCAGACGACTGGATTGCGCAGAAGCTGTCGGTACATGGAAAGCGTGCCCGCCGACTCCTCCGCGGTACGCTCCACCTTCGGAAAGCGCAGCAATGCGATCACCAGCACGCAAACGCCAGAGACCACGGCAAATATCCAATAAATCGATGCCCACGGGAGCGCGGGAGGTGTAATGCCGCGCAGGAGTGCGTAGAGGCCCTTGAGATCGCGATGTGAGGGCTCGAGGTGACTCACGAGATCGGAATAGAGCAGAGGACTCACGAAGGAAGCGGCGCCGAAGATTAGCTGCGCGAACGCTGAGTTGAATGCAAAGTGCTCCTCTCCGCCCGCCACGCGCAGTAGGGGATTGATCGCGACCTGCAGTGCCGCCATCCCCGCCCCGATCACAAAGAGCGAAGTCACGGCCACTGCATAACCGGGAAATGCAGCGAAAGTTGTCGCGCCGAGGGTAGCCGCAACGAAGGAGGCAACCATCAGTTTCTTTTCTCCCCAGCGCTGTACCGCAAAGCCTGCAGGGATCGACATCACACCGTACGCGATGAAGAACGCGAACGGCAGGATACCCGCCATCGTGAGCGACACGTGAAAGCCGGCGATGATGTCCGGAACCAGTGGCCCAAGGATATTCGTGAGAAAGGAGATCACGAAGAACACAAGGAGTACAACAGCAACCAGAAATCGACTTCTGCCTCCAGTTCCGGCGCGTGCAGTGGCTGTCATTGTCATTCGGTCAAGTCTCGCAGGATCACGCCCGAGCACCCGCCTTCTGATGCGGACCCGGCGCGCACGGCGCAGTTTCAGGGTTCTGACACACGGCCTGCGCCGCGGCGCACACGGCGCCAACGAGCCCCGCTCGATCGCCAAGCTGGCTGGGTGCGATGGTGATGGGTCGTGAGAAGAGTGCGGGAAGGGCCCGTCGGACCCGCTCATACAGTTCGGGACGCATGCCGATGCTTCCGCCGAACACGATG
Organism: Steroidobacteraceae bacterium; assembly: GCA_050738795.1. Taxonomy (GTDB): domain Bacteria; phylum Pseudomonadota; class Gammaproteobacteria; order Steroidobacterales; family Steroidobacteraceae; genus 13-2-20CM-66-19. The sequence goes on along the minus strand of JBOIAD010000122.1, from coordinate 6,701 downwards.
AGCTCCAGATCGAGAAGCGATTGCAGTGTCACTACGGCGAGGGCCACCCAGCGCGCCGTTGTGTCCAGGACCGACGCCGCCACTTCGTCTCCTTCCTCGACGAGCCTGAAAATGTCCCGTACCGTGACAGCCGCGGTTCCACCCTGGCGGCGGTATCGATCGACAATGGCGAATGAGCCCACCTCGAGCTCGAATGTGCCGGTGATAGATGGGATCGGCGAAGTCGGATCGCGGGCGATTGGCAGGTCCGCGATTTCACCCGCCGCGCCGCGCGCCCCCCGAAACAGCTTGTCGTCGATGAGCAGGCCGAGCCCTGCGCCTGTTCCGAGCGCCAGGAACGCCGCGTTGCGGCACCCTCTGGCGCACCCATGCGCATGCTCGCCGAGCATCGCGAGATTCACGTCGTTCTCGATTGCAACATCCGGCCCGAAACGGCCGCGCAGATAGGCGAGGACGTCGAAGTCCTCCAGTCCCGCGATGTTTGGCGTCAGGGAAACACGGCCTGTGCGAGGATCGATCGCTCCAGGAATTCCCACCATGACATGACGCGCCTGCGTGACCTCGATCCCGGCCGCTTGCGCTAGCTTGTCAGCGCAGGCGGCGATCTGTTCGGCCACGTACGCTGCGCCGCGCAGGTCCGTAGGCTCGGTCAATTCCGCCAGGATCCGACCACGCGCATCGGCCATCGCTGCGGCGAGTTTCGTGCCGCCCAGGTCCGCCGCAAAACAATAGGCAGTTTCGCGCATCATTGACGTGCGCGGGGCGGGGGAAGAGGAAGAGACGCCGCGAGCTCCGCGAGCCCGAAGAATTCATCATGGAGACGGCGCAAGGCGACGGACAAGGCGCCGACGACGCCTGCCCGCCTGCTGAGGGTGCTGGTGCGAATCTCCACCGGCCGCGGCGCAAGTTGCAACAGCGCGCGCGCGACCTTCTCTGCAAAGTCCGGACGCGCCCCGATCGAACCACCCAGAACGAGCAGTTGCGGATCTACTGTTGCGATGACCGCCGCGGCTGCGAGACTCGTCAGCCGCGCTGTCTCGTCGACCACACTCGCGGCAAGCAGATCTGCCGCCTGCGCTCGCTCAAAGACCTGTCGGACCGAATCGACGTCGCTACCGCCGGCCTCCCGGTATCGCCGCACGATACCAGCGGCGCCAACCTGGTACTCGAGGCAGCCCTGCAGGCGGGATTCGGCTTGCAGCGGATCGCCACCGATCGGCAGATAGCCGATCTCACCGGCGGCGCCATTCTCGCCGCGAACGAGCTGACCGTTGACATAGAGTCCGAGTCCGACGCCGGTACCGAGCGCGAGCAAGGCCACATTGGCGACGTTCTGCGCGCAGCCATGCCATATTTCCCCGAGCAGCGCGAGATTGATGTCATTTTCAAAGACGACGGGACTGCCGAGTTTCTCACTCAGCAGGCCCACGACATTGAGATGACCCAGACCGGTGATGTTGGGAGCCATCTCGATGGCGCCGCTCTTGGGGTTCACTACCCCAGGGGTGCCCAGCACGATGGAGCGAATTCGGCTGGGGTGTGTGTGGTTGTCACGCGCCAGACGGTCCGAGAGCCGGGCGATCTGGTCGAGCGCCCAGGCTCCGCCGCGGCTGTCGGTGGCTTCGTCGGCCTCGGCGAGCACTCTGCCTGCAATATCTGCAAGGGCGACTGTCAATCGCCGGGCTCCGAGGTCGATGCCGAGCACGTGCCCGCCTTCCGGGCTCAATTCGTACAAGACGGCGGTGCGTCCGACATTGCCGCTTGTTCGTCCGACCTGGTGAACCAGGCCCTGCTGCTCGAACGCGTCGATGACTTCCGACATAGTCTGTTTCGACAGACCGGTCACCTTGGCAAGGTCGGCCCGCGAGATGGGGCTGCGGTGCAGAAGGGCCTCAAAGGCACTCCGTCGCGATAACTGGCGGGAGACGCTGGCCATCGGCGGAGAAGGCATAGAGGCTCTCATTTGATTCGTCATGTCTCCGAACGATCATAGCCTATCAGTCCGTAGAGCGGCCCTGGGCTTGACGTCAAGTGCTCTTCAATGCACCATTGGTTCGTCAATCGACCGAATAAATATACGCCAAGCCAGAGATGAAGGCGACAATCGTTTATCAGGGTCGACCAGCGGGGGCCTCGATGATGCCTCTTCTGGCTGATGTCGATCGCACGACTGCCCCTGTCGCGTCGATGTCCGGACGGCCGGGAACGGTGCCGCACGGGTACGCGATTGCCTTCGTATGGCTGGCGACAACGGGGATGGTAATTGCGGCGCCGGCACCATCCACCTGGTCGCTGTTGCCGCAGCCTGTCGATGTACGCCTTGCCCCGTCTGGCGTGGTGAAGATTGCGGATGGCGCACTGGTCGCGGTGCGTGGCGCTGACCAGCAGGTTCAGCTCATCGCGGATCGGTTCATTCAATTGGTGGCAAACACGCGCGCACTGCAGCTACACATTGCGACTACGGCCGACGCACATCCCACAATCACGTTCGACGTGGATCCTCATGCGAGTGTCGTGGGGGACACGGGCTATCGCATTTCGGTAGGCGCCCCGGGAATCCGCATCATCGCGCGCTCGCCGGGCGGCGCGTTCTATGGGGGTGTGACCCTGTGGCAGTTGCTGACGCCGCCGGGCTGGATCCGCGGCACCACGGCTGAGATCGCCGAGGGCGTCATCAACGATCACCCGCGTTTCGCTTGGCGCGCGCTGCTACTCGATTCAGGGCGGCATTTTCAGAGTGTAGCCGACATCAAGAGATTGATCGACTGGATGTCGCTCGACAAGCTCAACGTGTTGCTCTGGCATCTGACCGAGGACCAGGGCTGGCGCCTCGAGATCCCCAAGTACCCCGCACTCACTGCAACCGGCGCATGCCGCAGGGCGGTGGGCCTCGACATCGAATTGACCGCCGCTCCTGACAAACCCTACTGCGGCTTCTACACCGAAGCCGAGGTGCGTGACATCGTGCGCTATGCCGCCGCCCGCTTCGTCACCGTCGTGCCGGAAATCGACCTTCCCGGGCACTCGCAGGCGGCGGTGGCCGCGTATCCGTGGCTCGGCGTTACCGGCGAGCGCCCGTCCGTGCGGACGGACTGGGGGATCAGTTCCTGGTTGCTTAAACCCGACGAGAAGAGCCTGCAGTTCCTCGACGACGTGCTCGACGAGGTGATGCAGCTTTTCCCCTCCCGATATATCTCAATCGGTGGCGACGAAGCTGATAAGCAGCAGTGGAACGCTTCGACTGAACTGCAAGCGCGGATGCGGCGGCTCGGGCTCGCCAACATGGATCAGCTACAGGGCTGGTTCACCGGCCGGGTCGCCGACCATCTCGTCAAGCACGGACGCACGCCGGTCGGCTGGGATGACGAGTTGGTCGCGGGTGCAAAGCTTCCGGCATCGGAAGTGGTGATGTCTTGGCACGGAATAGATGAGGAGCACGTTGCACTCGAAGCGACCGCGCAAGGTCACGACGTGGTCCTGACGCCCCAGGAGTCGCTGTACTTCGATCACTATCAATCGGCCTTGCCCGATGAATGGCCGGGGCAGCCTCCGATGACGACTCTGCGCCACGCCTATGACACCGCCGTCATCCCGAAGGGTGCAACCGCCGCCGAAGCGAGACGCGTCATCGGTGTGCAAGGCGATCTTTGGACGGAGTTCATGCCGAGCTTTGCGCGCGACCAGCATGCGCTGTTCCCGCGCATCGCGGCGTTGTCGGAACTTGGATGGTCGGCGGCGAGCGCACATGACTGGGACGGCTTCCTGCAGCGCCTGCCTGCCGAGCTCGCGCGCTACCGCGCACTCGGCATCGGCTATGCCGACACTGCGTTTGCACCGGAGTTCAATGTCAGTGCAGATCGAAGGGGAATGCTGCACGTCGCGCTTATTAACCAGGTGAACTTTGGCGAGATTCGCTACACCACGGACAGCTCTGCACCGACTGCGACGTCCGCGCGGTATGTCCGCCCGCTGGATTTTTCTGCACAAGGCAAAGTGACGCTGCGCGCGGCGACATTCGAGCCCGGGGGGTTCGAGCTCGCGGCGCCGCGCACGCAGGTGCTCGATGCCTCGACGCTGCTCAGACGCGACGGCAGCGAGCTTGCATCCTGTTCAAACCAGCCGGGAATGCGCTTGGGCGGTAGTCAGGCGGCACAGGGCCCGAGACCGGTTTACAACGTGGATGTCGGTGACATGTGCTGGCTGTGGCGCCGCGCACCGCTGGGAGACATCGAACACGTCACCTTGACCGTCGGGCGCGTGGCATGGCGCTTCGGCGACGAGGCCCAGAGAGCGGTCGTACGCCCCAAAGCCAGCGCTGCCGGCGAGTTCGAGATTCATGCCGATTCTTGCACAGGGCCATTGCTCACCAGATTGCCGTTGGCGCCTGCTGTGCAGGGGAACGGACAACACGAACTCAACGCAAAGGTTTCCACATCGAAGCTGAACGACGCTCGTGACGTGTGCATCTTCGCCACCGGAGATCCACGCGATGGCCAATGGGCGCTGGCACGAGTGGCATTTTCGAAATAGGCAGCAAGCGGAACACGCATCACAGGGCATCAGAGATTCGGAAAAGACCAATCCAGAGGTAAAACCGGTGCCAAACTTACATCGCAAGCACCCCGTATCAATTGCCGTCTCCATGGCGTTGCTCGCCGCCGCAGCTGCATCAGCCCTGGCATCAGAGAGCTCGGGTGCCTCGGCGGAGAACGCGGGAGCTCAAGGCGCTGCGCGGCAGGACGTGCCTGCGACGTCAACCCCCGATGCGAAAAAATCGAAGACAGGCGCCGGCGGCGCCGTCCCAGAGGCGGAAGCTCTGGAGACCGTCACCGTTACCGGCGTACGCCAATCGCAGATAAAGGCGATCGAAGCTAAGCGCTTGGCCCCGAGTATCCAGGACAGCATCTCGGCGGAGAGCATCGGCCAGTTGCCCGACGTGACGATCACGGACGCACTACAACGTATCACTGGCGTACAAATCAACCGCGACGCGGGCGTTGGAACCTCGGTGGACGTGCGTGGCCTGCCTCAGGTTGGTACGATGCTGAACGGGGAAGTGTTCATCACGCCTGACCAGATCGACTCGCAGCAACCCGACTTCACCACGTTGCCGGCCACGATGTTTAATCAGGTGGACGTCATCAAGTCCCCCACCGCGGCCCAGACCATCGGCGGTATCAGCGGGTCGCTCGATCTGCATACCTTTCGACCCTGGGATTTGCCGCATGGATTCACGTATAGCTATTCCGCCGACGGAGAACGGGGAAGTACCTCTCGCAAAACTGGACCGGAGGCAAGTGGTCTCGTCTCATACAACGCAGATGGTCGCTGGGGTCTGCAGATTTCCGGGGATTATTCCGACACCACGCGGTCGGGCACGGCGGGCGGGGCTAACGCGGGTGGAAACTCAACCGAGAGCCTCGACCAGTATGGCGTTATCTTCCATGGCGAGAACGCGGCCAGCGCGGGCGCTTACAACGGTTTCCTGGGAGCCTGGAACGGCACGCCGATTCCGTCGCGGATCAGACAGAATCCAGACGGCAGTGTCGATGTGAACGGTGATGGGAAGTCCAACGGCGTGTTCATGGGTAGCCAGGACATCGGCCTTTACGACAGCAGCATTCAGCGAAAGCGCGACGCCGCCAATGCGTCCTTCCAAGTCGACCTCGATCACGGGCTGAAATTGACCAGCGATTACTTCTACGCACATCAGGATCAGTGGGAGCGCACCGTCGGCATCCAATTCAATTCCACTAATTGGCAAGGTGCGACCTACGTGCCATTGCAGTCGAGAAACACCGGGACCACTGCCCTGAGTCAGTACAACGTCGGGCCGCAAGATCCCAATTGGGCCGGCTCGAACATCTACACCACCCAGGTGTACGAAAAGTACCCGGGCGATGTCGAATCGTATTCGCAAGTCAACCGCTGGCAGTCCACCGCGCAGAACTTCAATGTCCAGTTGGATTTCGACAATGGCGGTCCTTTCAAGGGAAGCGTGCGCGGCATCCGCGAAACGGCGCGGCAGGACTACATCGAGACCGACCTGAATATCTCAGATTCCGACGGGTGTTTGTGGGCCGACCCCAATAGCTCGTTGCCTTGCGGTACCTTCAACTATCCCACTCAACTGGGCGGCCCGCGTGTATTCAACGCCAACGGCATTCCCCAGAACACGGTGCCCGTCATTGCGAATTTCACGGGGCGGAACGTTACGATCGGCATGCCGGCATCGCTCGCCGCCCACTTCGCAGATCCCAACGCTTGGACCATGAAGACGCTGGAATCGGGCGAGGACTACAACCGCAACACCTCGCTCACCGCGCTGCGCCTCGATGGACACTACCTCTTCAACGACGCATTCCATCTCAATTTCGGCGTGCGAAACAGCATTCGCAGCGGCAGTAACGAGGGGTACACGTTGGTCACGCCCGTGTACGCCGGCATGGGGGCGAGCGACCCGAACGGCTGCGTGGTGCGCTATGCCGGTTCCGACGTGATCTTGGGTGGCAACGCGACCGACACGACACCCAATACGTGGTGTACCGCGGGCAACGCACTCGGCGCCTTCCGTGCCGGCGAGTTGTCGTCGCAGCAGGTGTTGCAAAGCCCAGGGCCGCTCGCCAACAACTTTCAGAAATACACCAACCTGTTGGGCTCGGGGGTCACATTCTGGGCAGTGAACCCGCACGCCCTGGACG
>JBOIAD010000121.1:0-14197 GCA_050738795.1 Steroidobacteraceae bacterium | reverse complement strand
CTAGGCTGGCACTAGAGAAGAGGCAAACTGAGGAAAATCAATGACTTACTGGCGGAGCGGACGGGACTCGAACCCGCGACCCCCGGCGTGACAGGCCGGTATTCTAACCAGCTGAACTACCGCTCCGGCGTTGGTGAGAAACCCAAGGACAGTCGGCATTTGCGAAGCTTCACCGCGGCCGGCTGGGCAGGGCAGATATCGTGGGCGATCCTCGGCAAGGGGGCGAATCCTAACTGATTGACGAATCACGCTTCAAGCTATTTTCACGTGTCTTGGGGCGCGTCTGCGGCCCGCCGCAGGCAGGAAGCTTGCTATGTAATTTCATGGACTTAGCAACTGCACTGGCACACTCTGACATCCTCAGCAGACCGTCCGCGGTCTGGGCCGTGACGGCCTGTTTCGCCCTCATGTTCGCGGGTAGCACGCTGCCGACGGGCAATCTCGGCGCCCTGTTCTTCCTGGGCGCCTGTCGGATCAGATCGCGCGGCGGCCGCGAATGCGGTAGCTGCGCGTGAGGGCTGGCGGCTTAGGACGCCTGCGCCGGTGTCAGCAGAAGGTCCTGTTGCGACTCGGCGCGAGCAAGCTCGACGTAACTGATCGGCAGGAGCTGCCCGTGCGCGAAAACGCTCGCGGTCAAACCAGCCGTTGCGAGAAGGTCGATCAAGGCTTCGGGTCTCAGGCCCGCAAGCCGCAGGCCCTCCGGTGAATACTCGAGCAGCACGCAGGCGCAGCGCACAAGCAGATCACCCGCGCCGCGCAGCACGAAGTACTCGAAGCCCTCGACATCGATTTTGAGAAACCGGATCGGTCTCGACCCGAGCTGCTGGGTTGCCCAAACGTGCTTGAGGGTATTGACCGGGACCCGCACGGTGCCTCCGCTTTGATTGCCGGCCAGCAGGGTGTGGCGGCCGTTGTTGCTGTCCTTGTAGCGATGCAGCTCAGCGAAACCCGGGCTATCCCCGAGCGCGACGTTCAACGCCGTCACGCGGCTCGCCTCATTTGCCTCGAGATTCCGGCGCAGCAACCGGTAGCTCTCCGGATCGGGCTCAAAGGCGAGGATCCGCGCGCCGGGCACGCTCAAGCGGCTCAGCAGCACGCTGTACCAGCCGATATTCGCGCCAATGTCGAGCGCGATGTCCTCCGGCCCCAAACGCACGTGATCAAGCAAATATCGGGTGATGCGCGGCTCATGCGCGCCGCGCCGATAGATGTGCCGGGTAATGCAATCCGCCGCGGGTCCGGTGAAGGTCAGATCGAATGGCGCGGCATGCGCCTGCACGTAGCCATCGCGACTCACGAGCCGTGCAAAGCCGAACTGCAAGGTCCGAAGCACGCGCACCGGCCATCGATGCTGCACCCGAATCGCGGCCGGCAGGTGGGTCGAGCTGGAATTCCTGGCAATGGTCGCGCGCTGTTGCACCATTTCGTCCAGTATATCGGCTCCGGCCGCTCTGATGGGATGACTCCTCGCGGCACAGGCTCACGTCGCGCAGTGCGGCCCGCGTGGCGAGCTTCCATTCCGCGAGCTTCGATTTCAGCGTGCGGCGTTGATTTGAAAAGTGACCGGTTTCCAGTTGCCCCGGCGTACGGCGATCATCGCCAACACAGCGGCGGCCGCCATGCAGACGAGCACCGCGACGATCGATGCTTCGGGTCCGAACGACCCACCCGTCAGCAGATCGGGCCCCGATGTGGTGGTGCTGAAGAATCCCTTGAAGACGTATCCGGACTCCGTGCTTCCGAAAATGGCGCTCTCGCAGACGTCCCATCCGAAATGCAGCCCGATGGGCAACCAGAGGGCTCGCGTTGCGACATACGCCACGCCAAGAAGCAGCCCGGCTTCCAGCGCGATGGCGCACGAGCTCAAGAGCGTCGCACCGGGATTCGCGCCATGGAGTCCGCCAAAAATCAGCGCCGAGGTGACGAGTGCAACGGATGTCCCGAAGCTCTCCTCGAGAATACGAAAGACGGCACCGCGAATGAGCAGCTCCTCGGCCACGGCCGCCGTGGCCGCCGCCACGATTGCGAACACGGGCACGGCGAACGGCGCTGCAACGGCGACTGTCGCGAATCCCGTGGCCCACAGGATCGACATGACCAATGCGAACAGGCCTATGCCGACTGCGATACCCGCTGCGACGGCGGGCGCGGCCCCCGCTGAAGCCAGCTCCGTCGCCCTGCGTTTCTCGAGCAGGCGCACGAGCCTGGCATAGACGAAGAGCAGCATAGGAATGCCGATCGCGGCTCCGGCGAGAACGATTGCCAGCTTGTGGCTGCGTTCGGCACGAATTGCGAATTGCTGCGGAATGGCCTCGGCGCCGACCAACAATGCGGCCAGGCAGACAAAGAACACGAGCAGGCGAAAGGCCCGGTTGGCGAGCAGTCCCGGAAACACGGCCGATGGCTGCGGCCTCGCATCGATCATCCTAACGCACCCCTTGCCTCATCGCTAACGCACTCCCTGCATCATCGATCGCGCACTTCACGCATCTCGCCTGCGCACTTGACGCCCAGCTCTACGGAATTCTCAGGATCTTGTGGGTCTGCAGACTCAAGCGCCAGCGCGGATGCGCGAGGCAGTACCGCAGCGCCTGCGCGGTATTTTGCGCAACCTGCGGGCCGTCCATCGGTTGCAGGAAGAAGTGGGCGAAACCCAGATCCTCGAAACTCTCCGGCTCCACGCCCGCCTGCGGATAGACGAGCTTGAGCTCGTTGCCTCGCTTGACCCGCAAGGGCGCGTTGGCCTTGGGGCTCACGGTGAGCCAGAAATCGCCGGCCGGCGGCTCCACGGTGCCATTGGACTCCACGGCAACGAACCAACCTGCGGCGTTGAACGCGGCGAACAACGGCTCATCCATCTGCAGTAATGGCTCCCCGCCGGTGCAGACGACGAACGGTCTGACCCGATGCCGAGCGTCGGCCGCCGCCGGCCAATGGCTTTGGACCGCGCCGAGGAGCGTGCCGGCGGAGGGGAACTTACCGCCCCCCGGACCATCCGTGCCGACGAAATCCGTATCGCACCAGCGCGAGCAGCCTCCGGGTCCCTTGTCACGATCGCGCTCGAGACCGGACCACAGGTTGCAGCCGGAAAAGCGTAGAAATACCGCCGGGCGGCCAGCGTGCGCGCCTTCCCCTTGCAAGGTATAGAAGATCTCTTTGACGGCGTATGCCATGGCGATGGAACGAAAGTGCTCAGCTTGCCGTGGGGCGAGAGATCAATGGATCGAGGGCACCGGCCTCATGGAAGCCCTTCGCGCGCAACACGCATGAGTCGCACGCGCCGCAGGGCTCGCCACCAGGCCCCGGATCATAACAACTGCTGGTCGAGGCGTAGTCCACGCCAAGCGCCAGGCCCCGCGCGATGATGCCCGCCTTGGTGAGCCGGATCAGCGGAGTATGGATCGTCAGGCGGGAGCTGGCTTCGACACCCGCCCTGGTCGCGAGATTCGCCATGCGTTCGTACGCTTCGATGTACTCCGGGCGGCAGTCCGGGTATCCACTGTAGTCGAGCGCATTGACGCCGATGAAGATATCCATCGCTCCCAGCGTCTCGGCCCAGGCGAGCGCAAAGGACAGGAATACGGTATTTCGGGCCGGTACGTACGTGACCGGGATGCCGGCAGGCATCGCATCCACGGAGCGGCCCTTGGGCACTTCGATGTCACCCGTGAGCGCGGAGCCTCCGAACTGCCTCAGATCGATATCCACGATCACATGCTTTGCGACGCCCATCCGCGTGGCGACACGCTTTGCAGACTCGAGCTCCACGACGTGCCGCTGACCATAGCGGAACGACATCGCATGGACCTCAAAGCCTGCGGACTTCGCGATCGCGAGGACCGTCGTGGAATCCAGACCGCCGCTCAACAGGACGACGGCCTTGCGCGTCAGTGGCGCGGAATGCTGGTGGTTGGACACTGTGTGCGGCAGCGAGAAGGTCGGAAGGATTTTCACCGTGGCCCTGCAACGGCCGCACCGTCGGAGCGCATTTCCCGCGGCCGGCCCGTGTTCCGAAGTTTATCACGGGGCGCCTGAGTCTCGCGGCATGGTCAGTGCATCAAGGTCTCGTAGCTGAGCCGGTCGGCGCCCTGCGCGGTAGCCTTCTCGGGGCGCGGGCGGACGTACGTACCTACCTACCTACTTCACCGTGAACGTGACGCCGCCCAGGATGTTGAATCCCGGCCCGGGCTCGAAATAACGGCTGTTCCCATCGTCGACGATCACCGAGCCCACGTAGCGACGATTGAGCATGTTGTTGAGGCGTACAAAGACGTTTACCTTGATCCCTTCCAGCTCCACGGCATAGCCTCCGTCGGCGCCCAGAAGCGCGTACGACGGTGCGAGTACAGTGTTGACGTCATTGACCGCGACGTCCGTAACGTATTGGCCATTGACCGCGGCGTGCCAGCCAAAGTCCCCGCCCCAGCGGACGGTTACGTAGGCGTCATTCTTGGGCACTCCTGGCAACCGGTTTCCGGCGGCAATCCGCACAGTGGGCACGGCGCATGGCGCGGCCACACAAGTCAGATACGCATCCCTGTAAACCGCGTCCACATACGTGTACGCAAACTGCAATCGCCAATCCGGGGCAAACCTGTAGCTCAGCGACGCCTCCGCGCCGTCCCGCCGGGTCCGTCCACTGTTCTGATAGGTCGAGCGGCCGCCTATGTTGGTGTTGACGACGATCTCGTTCCCGGTGAGGGCCTGGAACACGGCTACTTGCGCTGACAGATCCGGATCGAGCTGCAGCTTCGCGCCGAGCTCGCTGTTGTCGCTGCGCGCGGGCCGCAATCCGAGGTTCAGGCCGGTACCGCCATCGGCGCGATACGCAAGCTCCGAACCCAGCGGAGTCTGAAAGCCCTGTCCATAGGATGCGTACAGATTGAGCCAGGGCCGCGCCTTGAATACCAGGCCGGCGACCGGCGAGGTCGCATCGTAGGTCACGCCCCCGCTGTCATCGCCGTTTTTGGCGGTGATGAAGTGATCCCGCGAATCGAAATCCACATCGCTGCGCCGTACGCCCGCCATCAAGGACCACAGCGGCGCAAAGTCCCAGGTGCCCTGTGCGTACTCGTCCAGGCTGCGGACGATGTTGTTCTCGTCACGGCGCAATGCGCCCTGTACGCCGAGCGTCGTGCCGATGAAGTTGTTGTAGCCCCGGCGCAGCTCGTTCTGGCGATCGTAGCTCAGGCCGGCCACCCAGGACATCGGACGCTGCGCCAGCATTCCCTTCCAGGACCAGCGGGCATCCCCGCCGCCGAATTCCCGATTCAGCGCGACGACGCCGCCGGCACTCGTGGGCGAACCCTGCGCGCTCGCGGGAATCGACAGGAACTGCTGCACGATACGGTGGCCGATGTACCCCAGGACGCGGACCGACTGCGAGCCGCCGATATCCAGATCGTAGATCAATCCGCCCTGCTGCTGTTGCAGGCTCTTGCGCGTGTTGAACCGGGTCGCCGCGGAATCGGTCTGATACGGATCGGCGCTGAATTGCGCCTGCGTGAGGCCGAGCGGATCCCGTGCATCGGGTCGCGAGACGACATTGGCGATCAGCGCCAGGCGGTTGGAATCGTTGAAGGCGTAGCTGACCTTGCCGTTGAAGGAATCGTTCTTCGCGCTGCTGTGGTCGCGGAAGCCGCCGACGGAGAAATGCGTCAGGCCGATGTCGAAGCCGAGCGGACCCTGGCCGCCGCTGGCATTGAGCCCCGCCCGAAAGTTGTCGAAGCTGCCATAGGCGACGGAGGTGCGCACCTGGGCCGGACCCCTGCCGTCGGCGGTGAAGATCTGGATGACGCCGCCCGAGGAATTGCCGTACAGGGCCGAGAAGGGTCCGCGCAGGATCTCGACCCGCTCGGCGGATTCCAGGTTGAACTGGGATACCTGCCCCTGTCCGTCCGGTCCGGTCGCCGGGATGCCGTCCTGGTACACGCGTACCCCACGGATGCCGAACGGGGAATTGGCACCGATGCCGCGGATCGAGATCTGCTGATCCTGCGCGTAGTTGTTGCGATTGCGCGCAAGCAGGCCCGGCACGGTCGAGACATCGTCGGCGAGATTTATCCCGAGCGCATCGCCGCGCAACTGCTCGCCGGAGACGGTGCTGATGGAAGCGGGGACATTGAATGGATCGACCTCGAGGCGCGTGGCCGTCACGACAACTTCGTGCAGTACGCCGCTGTCGGCTTCGGCCCCCTGGCAGGCGAAGGCCGCCGCACCCGAGGTGAGCGCCAGAAGGACGACCGCGCGGTATCTCATTATTCGTGCAACAGCCTGACTCACCCCGCCGGACCGCGGGCGCGGATGCTAACATGCCGGTGCCGACTGCCAGCTCATGATTTTCATGAATTTCACCGTAGCTTGTGATTTCTTGTATCCGCTCGCCGGCGCGCTGCTATTGGCGGCCTCGGCGACGGCCGCTCCAGCCAGCCGCGAAGATCAGATCCTGTTGCAGGGAAACGTTGCGGGCTCGCAGAGTGTCAGCGCGCAGGGGCACAACGCGGCACACGCGGAGTTTTCCTTTAACGATCGCGGGCGTGGCGATCACATCGTCGCGGATTGGAAGCTGGACGCGGCCGGTGTACCGACCGAGTATTCGGGCCGCGGCAACGACTACATGAAGACCCAGGTCGCGGAGTCGTTCCGCCTTGTCGCGGGCAGAGCCTCCTGGCGCAGCAGCTCGGAACATGGCGAGCAATCCGTCGCGGGCGAGGCGTTTTACGTGCCCAGCCATGCGCCGCCGGAGTTCCTGGGAGTCCTCGCGCGTGCGCTGCTCAAATCGCCGCAGCACAAGCTGACGCTGCTGCCGGCGGGCGAAGCGCGGATTTCATCCGCCGGATCGGTTTCGGTGCCGGGGGCGGCAGGTGCGAGCACGCAACTCACCCAATACCAGATCACGGGCCTGGATTTCAGTCCGACACCGGTGTGGCTGGATCCGGCGGGCCATACCGCGGCACTCCTCTCGGGTTGGCTCTCCGTGGTTCCGGTTGCATACGGCGCCGCCCGCGCCACGCTCGCCGAGGCCCAGTCGGCCGCCGACCGGGTCTGGTCTGCGAGCCTGGCCCGGCAGTTGACTCACGATCCCGCGGGCGATCTCGTCATCCGAAACGCGCGCCTGTTCGATCCACGCGATCTCGGGGTCGCCGCGGGGACGACTGTTCTGATCAGAGGCGCACGCGTTGTGCGAATTGGGCCGGATGCTGACATCAAGGTCGCCTCCGGCGCGGAGGTCATCGATGCGGGCGGTCGGTTCCTCATGCCCGGCCTCTGGGATAACCACCAGCATTTCTCGAGCAACGACGGCGCCCTCGATCTGGCGAACGGCGTGACCAGCGCGCGCGACATGGCGAACGACACCGATGAGTTCCTCGAGCGCGTCGCGCGTTTCGAGGCGGGATCCGAGCTCGGCCCACGCGTATTCAAGGCCGGGATCATCGATGGCAAAGGGCCCCTCGCCGGGCCGACCAGGATGTTGGTTGACTCCGCGGCCGAGGCGGTAGCGGATGTCGACTGGTACGCCGCCCACAATTATGGACAGATAAAGATCTATTCGTCCGTCAAGCCCGAGCTCGTACCCATCATTGCCGACGAAGCGCACGCACGCGGCCTGCGCGTCAGCGGACATGTCCCAGCCTTCATGTCCGCCCAACAGTTCGTTGCGGGCGGCGCGGATGAGATCCAGCATTTGAATTTCATCGTGTTGAATTTCCTGTTCGACACTGTCAAGGATACCCGTGGGATGACTCGCTTTACCGCGGTCGCGGAGCACGCGGGCGAGTTTGGCCCCGACAACCCCCGCGTGAGGAGTTTCATCGCGTTCCTCGAGTCCCACCATATCGTGCTCGATCCGACGATGAACGTCTTCGAGGCGCTGTTCTGCGCGGATCCGGCGGCGCCGGTACCTGGCCTGGAAGACGTCGTGCCGCGGTTTCCGCCGCAGGTCCGCCGTACCATGTTGTCAGGTGCGCTTGCCGTGCCGAAGGGCAAGGAGGCGCAATACCGCGAGGCGTTTCCGCAGATGCTGCATCTGCTGAAGGCGCTGTACGACTCAGGTGTGACGATCATTCCGGGCACCGATGCGCTGGCCGGCTATACGCTGCACCACGAGCTCGAGCTCTATGTACGGGCCGGGATCCCGCCTGCCGAGGTTCTGCGCATGGCGACCCTTGCTTCGGCACAAGTAGTGGGCGCCGCTGGCGAACGTGGCGTGATCGCCCCGGGCAAGCTGGCCGATCTGATCCTGATCGACGGGGATCCCACCGCCCGCATCAGCGATCTGCACAATATCGACCTGGTCATCAAGGGCGGCCACGTCTACGACCCGGCGCAGATCGAACAGGCCTTGGGCATTGCGCCGCGACGGCCACCGACCGGCGCGCCCACGCGATGAGCTCCTCGCCATCCTCCAGCACGTCGGCGGGCACTTCATAGTAGGTCATGCTGACGTCGGCCTTGCCGGGGTATGGCCTGAACCGATCCATGCCGCGCGATTCGTAATCGCGGCGGTTCGCATCGCCCACCTTGAAGTACAGCGTGTCGGCCATGATCAGCCCGAAGAACAGCCCGCCGCAATACAGGCCGGCGCCGCCGAACATGCGCCGGGAGCTGACGCGGCTCAGAGCGCCAAGCTGTCCGAGGACGTACTGCACAAACTCGGCGCTCACCGGCATGTGTCGGGCACCACTTTCGTGAAAGGCAGATCGGCTATATTGGAGCCCGCCGCACCGCGGCATCCTCGCCATCTGCTCATCAATGGAGTCCAGCTCATGACGATGCGGCAGCCCAGAATTCCCGGACCCGATCATCCCATCGTCCTGAGCCCGAATCCCGCGAGAGTTCTCGTGGTCGTGGACGGCAGCGTCATCGCCGATACGCGCCACGCGCTGACGCTTCGCGAAGCCTCCTATCCCGCGGCCCAGTACATACCGCGTCTCGACGTGGACATGAAATTGCTGGAACGGACCGGTCACACAACGTACTGCCCTTACAAGGGTGACTGCAAGTACTACAGCATCCCCATTGGCGGCATGCGCGCGGTCAACGCCGCATGGACATACGAGTCGCCGTTCACGGTTGTCGCGGCGATCAAGGACTTCCTCGCCTTCTATCCGGATCGGGTTGATGCCATCGAGGAACGGCCCGCGCCCTGAGCCCGCGCCCTGAGCGCGGCCGTGAGAAGATGGACCATGCCAGCCGATCCGGAATTCACAGGTGATGCCGCTGCCTCCCCGGGCGGCGCCGCCTGCGCAGGCGTCGTTGCGGGCGATCCGGCTATTCCGGGGGGCAGGCCCGCCGTGTCCCTGCTGCGCAGGCAGATCCTTGTCGTCGTGCTGCTGTTTGCCGGTTACGCCGCTTGCTACTTCTGCCGGGCCGACCTCTCGGTGGCGACGCCACTTTTGATCGATGAGCTTGCAAGACATGGTATGAGCCCATCCACCGCCTTGGTGCGGATGGGGACGATCAGCTCGCTGGGGGTGCTCGCCTATGCGCTCGGCAAGCTGTTTCTCACGGGCCTCGGCGATTTCTGGGGAGGCCGCCTCAATTTCCTCATCGGCCTGGCCGGCGCGATGGCATTCACCCTGTTGTTCGCGGCGGGGGGCGCCATTCCGATCTTCACACTCGCCTGGATCGGAAACCGCCTGACCCAATCGATTGCCTGGGCGGGGTTGATCAAGGTCTCCTCGAAGTGGTTCGACTACTCCTCGTACGGCACGATCATCGGGATCCTGAGTATCAGCTACCTGATCGGTGACGCGGTGGCGCGTCAATCCATGGGCCTGTTGATCCTGCACGGCTTCGGCTGGCGCGCCATCTTCTACTTCGCAGCGGCGGTCGCCGCAGTGTGCCTGCTCGCCAACGCCTTGTTGCTGCGCGAGTCACGCGTCGAGACCGGCTACGCGGAGGCCAGGACCAATCCGCTCAGCCTGTTCGCGCAATCGGAATCACGGCCTGCGGGAGTCGCCGCGCTCCTGCGACCGCTGTTCAGCAGCCGGGCATTTCTGCTGGTCTGTCTGCTGTCGCTCGGTTGCACCGTAGTTCGCGAGACCTTTAACATCTGGACACCGGTCTATCTTCGGAACTATCTCGGTTACACCATGAGCAACGCGGCTGGCATGAGCGCGGTTTTCCCGGCTGTCGGCGCCCTCTCCGTGCTCGTCTCAGGTTGGCTCAGCGACCGCCTCGGCGCGAACGGCCGCTCGCTGTTGATGTTCATCGGCCTTGCGGCGACCGCGGCGGCGCTTCTGATGCTGATGTCGTTCCGTTCGGACTCCTCGGGCTCGCTGCTGCCGCTCGTTGCAATCGGCACCATCGCCTTCTGTCTGCTCGGTCCCTACTCGTATCTCGGCGGTGCGTTCGCTCTCGATTTTGGTGGCAAGCAGGCGAGCGCGGTCTCGTCCGGGATCATCGACGGTATCGGCTACCTCGGGGGTGCCGCCGCCGGCGACAGCGTCGGCAGGATTTCGGTCGCATTTGGCTGGCAAGGCGTATTCGCGGTGCTCGCCGCCGTCAGCGCTCTGGCGGCCGTGGGCGCGGCCTACCTCTACCGTCTGGGCGCCGAAGCCACGATGGCCGAGCGAGGTGCTGCATGACTGGGCACACCGTGACCACAGGCGGCCGAAGCAGGATCATCCGTCTCGCATGGAAGCCGGAATCGATGACCGTCGAGTGGGCGAATGGCGATTCGAGCGAGTATGCGAGCCTGTGGCTGCGTGACAACGTGAGCGAAGATCGCGATGCGCACAGCGGTCAGCGGCTGTTGGATATAGCTGATCTGCCTGCGGATCCGCGAATTCGTTCGGCGGTGGCCGATGCCACGAGCGTGCGCGTGGAATGGGAGAATGAGGAACGGGCCGCGGCATTCGACCTCGACTGGCTCGCGGCACATGGATCGCACAGTGGGCCACAACGCCCGGAGCTCGCGACGAAGTTGTGGCTGCACGGCGCCTCGCTCGATCCCCTGCGCGACTTCGCATGGGCCTCGTTGCCCGAGGCCCGAGCCAGGCCAACCGTGCGCGCCGCCTGGCTGACACGTTTGCTGCAGGAAGGCATTGCATTCCTTCGAGGCGCGCCAGCGGACGAGGAAGCGCTTCTCAAGGCCGTATCAATGGTTGGCCAGGTGTCCGAAACAAACTACGGACGTGTCTTCGACGTGCGCTCCGTGGCGCAACCGGAAAATCTGGCGTATTCCGATCTCGGCCTCGGTCTCCATACCGACAACCCGTATCGCGAGCCGGTACCGGGATTCCAGGCGCTGCACGCCGTAGTGACATCTCCTGACGGCGGCGAGAGCCTGTTTGCGGACGGTTTCGCGCTTGCGGAACATCTGCGTGTCACCGCACCCGACGCATTCGCGCAGTTGACTCGTACACCCGTGCCGTTTCAATACCGCTCCAAGGAAGCGGAGCTCTACGCCGAAAGGCCTCTGATACAGCTCTCGTGCCATGGCACTGTGGTCGCGGTGCATTACAACAGCCGGTCGATAGCGCCTCTGCGCCTTTCGGCGCGCGACACGGTACAGTTTTACTCAGCCTATCGGCGCTTCGCCGCGCTGCTGCGCTTGCCACAATTTCAACTCAAGTACCGGCTCAGAGACGGCAACATCGTCGTCTTCGACAACCAGCGCACACTGCATGGGCGCACGAGCTTCTCGTCTGCGAAATATCCCCGCCATCTGCGTGGATGCTATCTGACTCGTGACAGTGTCTATTGCGAGGCGGCGCTGCTGCGCCGCCAGCTCGCTGGGGAGGCATCCGCATGAGCGTTGCTGATGAAGTCTTCATGATCTTTCAGACGCGCGGCGCGGGAGCCTATTTCGGCGAGCGCGTCTCGATGATTGAGCACTCGCTGCAGGCCGCACATTTTGCGCGGCAGGAAAACGCGCCTGCTGCGCTCGTTGTAGCAGCCCTCCTGCACGACATAGGGCATCTGGTCGAGGCCGTTCCCGATGCCATCGAGGACTGGACCGCCGATGCCCATCACGAAGCAGTGGGCAGCCGATGGCTTGCTCAACGGCTGCGGCCCGAAGTTTCCGAGCCGGTGCGCCTGCATGTACCGGCGAAACGCTACCTCTGCGCGAGGGACCAGGACTATGCCGCGAGGCTGAGTCCTGCTTCGGTAGCCACCCTGAGACTGCAAGGCGGCCCGATGTCGCCGGACGAATTGTCACAATTTGAAACAGAGCGCTACTTCAGGGAATCCGTGCGCATCCGCCAATGGGACGACCAGGGGAAGGTGGTCGGGCTGCGGACTGCGGGCCTTGAGACCTATCGCGATCTGATCGACGAATTCTCGCTTTCAAAGGCCTAGCCCTGAGCCTCGCAGCATGACAATCTAGACCGCGCACCGGGGGGCGGGAGAAAACAGGGAGACGGCAAGGATGAAATTGCATCAGTTGGCGATTGGTATGCTGGCTTTGCTGGCGGTGGCGGCCGGACCGGCCGGCTCCGCGGTGCGGCCGATCGCGGCACCGCGGGCTTTGGCATCCGGCGAGGCGCATCTGCAGGTGTCCGGGAGTCGCAACTCACAGCCGCGCCAGGGCGCGATGAGCGGCAAGCTCGACACGGCGCTCGCGGATCTGCTGCGCAATGCGGCCCTCGTGCGGCCTGACCATGCGCTGCAGGATTTGCATGCAATGAGCCCGGCAGCTCGATTCATGCAGCGCCCAGGCGGTACGGAACCTCTCGTACTCATCGATGCCGTCACGCGCGGTGATCCGCAACAGCTCAAGAGTGCACTCCTCGCTCTTGGACTGCAGCACGCTTCAGTGTATTCGAACGACGTCAGCGGGTGGCTGCCGGTGACGCAGGTCGAGGCGGCAGGTGTCCTCGCCGAGCTTCACTCGATCCGCGCTTCCATGCCGCGTACCCGCGCCGGGGCAGTGACTTCGCAGGGCGACTTCGTCCAGCACAGTGCCGCGGTACGCGCCACCTACCCGACTCTCACCGGCACCGGCGTAACGGTCGGTGTGATCTCCGACAGCTATAACTGTTATCCGGTTTTCGCGGCCAACAATGTGCCAGCGTCGGGGAGCGCCGGCTACGCGTCAAACGGATTTCTCGCCACCGCCGCTAACGACATGAGCAGCGGCGATCTGCCTGCCGCCGTCAAGGTGGTTGCCGAAGCGATATGCATGTCCGGAACGCACTACAACGGTTATCCCGATCAGCTGCCCTACAGCGATGAAGGTCGGGCGATGATGCAAATCGTCCACGACGTCGCCCCCGGCGCGAATCTCTCCTTCTATACCGCCGAGATCGGCGAAGCCGACTTCGCGAAGGGCATCAAGGCCCTTGCCCAAGCCGGAGCCAACATCATCGCCGACGATGTCGGCTACTTCGATGAGCCGTTCTTCCAGGACGGGATGGTGGCGCAGTCGATCGACGCCGTCAAAGCCCAGGGCGTGGCGTACTTTTCCGCCGCCGGTAATGACAGCAACGACGAGACCAACCCCACCCGCAAACACGCCTGGGAGAGCACCGCTCCAGTTTTTACCGCAGCCCCGACCAGTGGCCCGATGGCCGGCGAGCAGCTGTTGAACTTCGATACGTCGGGTCGTTCAACCGTCACCGACCTGCCGGTGACTATTCCTGCGCTGTCGCCAGGCGAGCTCGTGGCAGTGGTCGTCCAGTGGGATCAGCCCTACGTAACAGGCTCGCCCAACAGCGGGGGAGCGACCAGCAGCATCGACCTGTGCGTCTTCGGACAGGCTGGCGGTGTCAATGGTTGCACCGGCCCCAATACCTCCGGCAAGGACCCGGTGCAGAAATTGATCATCAGCAACTCGGCCAGCGCGGCCGGGCCCACCGCGGCCGCGAAGCTCAACATCGAGATCGGTCTCGCGGGCAATACCATCGGTCCCGGGCGGATCAAACTGCTCCTCGAAGACGGCGGCAACACCGCCTCGATCGACGATTTCGCAACGAACAGCTCGACGATACAAGGACATCCAAATGCTGCGGGGGCAGCAGCCGTCGGCGCGGCATTTTTCTTCAACACCTCCGAATGCGGCACGACGCCAGCGGTGCTGGAACGCTATTCGTCGCAGGGCGGCGCGCCCACGCTGTTCGACACGTCCGGCAAGCGGCTCGCGGCCCCAACGGTTCGCCAAAAACCCGATTTCGTCGGCCCCGACGGAGGAAGCGACACTTTCCTCGGCTTTACACTGGCCTCCGCCAAGATCACGGGGCCGGCGGACACG
>JBOIAD010000120.1:0-8346 GCA_050738795.1 Steroidobacteraceae bacterium | reverse complement strand
ACGCCGCGGTGCTTCAGGCGCTTGTACTTGCCGCACAGGCACTCGTAGTCCTTCACCGGCCCGAAGATCTTCGCGCAGAACAGCCCGTCGCGCTCCGGCTTGAACGTCCTGTAATTGATGGTCTCGGGCTTCTTCACCTCCCCGTATGACCACGCGCGGATCATCTCGGGCGAGGCGAGCCCGATCTTGATCGAGTCGAAGTGCTCGACCGGAGCGTGCTGCTTGAAGAGCTTCAGCAGATCTTTCATCTGTCGTTACCTCAGTCCTGCTCGAGCTCGACGTTGATGCCGAGCGAGCGGATTTCCTTGACCAGGACGTTGAAGGATTCGGGCATGCCGGCGTCCATTTGATGGTTGCCGTCGACGATGTTCTTGTACATCTTCGTCCGGCCGTTCACGTCGTCGGACTTGACTGTCAGCATCTCCTGCAGCGTGTACGCTGCTCCATAAGCCTCCAACGCCCAGACTTCCATCTCTCCGAAGCGTTGCCCGCCGAACTGGGCCTTCCCGCCGAGCGGCTGTTGCGTGACCAGGCTGTAAGGTCCGGTCGAGCGCGCGTGCATCTTGTCGTCAACCAGATGGTTGAGCTTCAACATGTACATGTAGCCCACGGTCACCTGGCGCTCGAAGCGCTCGCCAGTGCGTCCGTCGAACAGATGCGTCTGGCCGTTCAGCGGCAGGTCCGCCAGGCCGAGCAGCCGCTTGATCTCCTCCTCGCTGGCGCCATCGAACACCGGGGTCGCCATCGGCACGCCGCTGGAAAGGTTGCGGGCCAGCTGCAGCAGGTCCGGATCGCTCAACCCATCCGTTTCCTCCTTCTGGCCCCCGGTCTCGTTGTAGATCCGCTTGATGAAGGCGCGCAGGTCGGCTACGGCCGCCTGGGCTTCCAGCATCTTGCCGATCTTGAGGCCGACGCCCTTCGCCGCCCAGCCCAGGTGCGTTTCGAGCACCTGTCCGACGTTCATTCGCGAGGGTACGCCCAGCGGATTCAACACGATGTCCACCGGAGTACCGTCTTCGAGGTACGGCATGTCCTCGACCGGGACGATCGTGGAGATGACGCCCTTGTTGCCGTGCCGGCCGGCCATCTTGTCGCCCGGCTGCACGCGCCGCTTCACGGCGAGATACACCTTCACCATCTTGAGCACGCCCGGAGCGAGATCGTCGCCCGCCGTGATCTTGGCCTTCTTGTCGTCCAGGCGCTTCTCAAACGCCTTGCGCTGCAGTTTCAGGCGCTCGGAGGTCTGCTCGAGCTGCGAGTTCGAATCCTCATCCTCGAGGCGGATCTCGAACCACTCCTCGCGCGGCACCTCATCGAGATACTCCGCGGTGATCTTCGTGGACGCCTTGAGCTTGCGCGGACCGCCCGCGGCGCTCTGGCCCACGAGCATGCCGCGTACGCGCTGGTAGAGGTCATCTTCCAGGATGCGCTGCTGGTCGGCGAAGTCCTTGCGAACGCGCTCGATCTCAGCCTTCTCGATGGAGAGGGCACGCGAATCCTTGTCCACGCCGTCGCGGGTGAAGACCCGCACGTCGATCACCGTACCGTCCATCCCCGGGGGCACGCGCAGACTCGTGTCCTTCACGTCGGACGCCTTCTCACCGAAGATCGCGCGCAGCAGCTTCTCTTCCGGCGTGAGCTGGGTCTCGCCCTTCGGCGTGACCTTGCCCACCAGAATGTCGCCCGCCTTGACTTCGGCGCCGATGAACGCAATGCCCGCCTCATCGAGCTTGGCCAGCGCTGCGTCACCGACGTTCGGGATGTCCGCTGTGATTTCCTCCGGCCCGAGCTTGGTGTCGCGAGCGACGCATGTCAGCTCTTCGATGTGAATCGTCGTGAACCGGTCCTCCTGGACCACGCGCTCGGAGATGAGAATCGAGTCCTCGAAGTTGTAGCCATTCCACGGCATGAACGCGACGAGCAGGTTCTGTCCCAATGCGAGCTCGCCGAGATGGGTGGACGGACCGTCGGCCAGCACGTCGCCGCGCGCAATGACGTCACCGGCGTTCACCAGCGGACGCTGGTTGATGCAGGTGTTCTGGTTCGAGCGCGTGTACTTCGTGAGATTGTAGATATCGACGCCGGGCTCGCCAGCCGTGGTCTCGTTGTCGTTAACGCGAACGACGATGCGCGATGCGTCAACGGAGTCCACCGCACCACCACGCTTGGCCACGACAGTCACGCCCGAGTCGATGGCGACGGGACGTTCCATACCAGTACCGACCAGCGGTGTCTCGGAACGCAACGTCGGCACCGCCTGGCGCTGCATGTTCGAGCCCATGAGGGCGCGGTTCGCATCGTCATGCTCCAGAAAAGGAATAAGTGAGGCGGCGACCGAAACGATCTGCTTCGGGCTGACGTCCATGTAGTTGATCCGCTCGCGCTGCATGAGTGTGAACTCGTTCTGGAAGCGGCACGAAACCAGCTCGTCCACGAGCTCGCCGTTGGGCCCGAGCACGGCATTCGCCTGCGCGACCGCAAACTCGCCTTCCTCGATGGCGGACAGGAAGTCGATGCGGTCGGTCACGCGGCCACTCTCCACGCGCCGGTACGGCGTCTCGAGGAAGCCGTACTGGTTGGTGCGAGCGTACACCGACAGCGAGTTGATCAGGCCGATGTTCGGACCCTCAGGGGTCTCGATCGGGCACACGCGGCCGTAATGCGTCGGGTGCACGTCACGCACTTCGAAACCCGCGCGCTCGCGCGTAAGCCCACCCGGGCCCAGCGCCGAGACGCGCCGCTTGTGCGTGACCTCGGACAGCGGATTGTTCTGGTCCATGAACTGCGAGAGCTGCGAGGAGCCGAAGAACTCCTTGACCGCGGCGGCCACGGGCTTGGCGTTGATCATCTCCTGCGGCATGAGCGGCTCGGTTTCGGCGATCGTCAGGCGTTCCTTCACGGCACGCTCGACGCGAACCAGGCCGACCCGGAAGGCGTTCTCGGCCATCTCGCCCACACTGCGGACGCGGCGGTTGCCGAGGTGGTCGATGTCATCCACCTGGCCATTACCGTTGCGGATGTCGATCAGCACCTTGAGCACATCGATGATGTCGGAGGTCTCGCCGAACTTGGCCACCAGGCGTTTGGAATTCTCATCCGAGCGGCTGCCGAAGTACTTGTGGTCGTACAGAATGCCGGTCCCGGTGATCTCCTTGCGCCCGACGCGGCGGTTGAACTTCATACGGCCGACGGCCGAGAGGTCATAGCGCTCCGGATTGAAGAACAGGTTGCCGAACAGATTTTCCGCAGCGTCCTTGGTGGGCGGCTCGCCCGGGCGCATCATGCGATAGATCTCGACCAGCGCTTCCAGGCGCGTCTTGGTCGGATCGATGCGCAGTGTGTCGGAAATGTACGGGCCGCGATCCAGATCGTTCACGTACAGCGTGTTGACATCGGTGATGCTGGCTTCGATCAGCTTTTCGACGGCTGCCGCCGTGAGCACCTCGTTCGCCTTGGCGATGATCTCGCCGGTATCGGTGTTCACGACATCGTGCGAGAGGACCTTGCCGTAAACGTATTCGCGCGGCACGCGCAGGCGGGTCACCTTCGCGTCCTCGAGCTGGCGCACGTGCCGGGCCGTGATGCGGCGGCCCTCCTCCACGATGACCTGCTCGCCGATGCGGATCTCGAACGTGGCGGTTTCGCCACGCAGGCGCTGCGGCACGAGCTGCAGGGCGACTTCGTCGCGGCTGATGAAGAACGTGTTCGTGTCGAAGAAAGTGGCCAGGATCTCGGCTTCGTTCATGCCCAGCGCACGCAGAATGATCGTCACCGGCAGCTTGCGGCGCCGGTCGATGCGCGCGAACACGCAGTCCTTCGGATCAAACTCGAAGTCGAGCCACGAGCCGCGGTAGGGGATGATGCGCGCGGAGAACAGCAGCTTGCCCGAGGAGTGCGTCTTGCCGCGATCGTGATCGAAGAACACGCCCGGGCTGCGATGCAGCTGGGAAACGATCACCCGCTCGGTGCCGTTGATGATGAAGGTGCCGTTGTCGGTCATGAGCGGCAGCTCGCCGAGATACACCTCCTGCTCGCGCACGTCCTTGACGGGCTTCTTGGCGCCGGCGGCCTCCTTGTCGAGGACGATGAGGCGTACTTTGACGCGCAGCGGCGCGGCGTAGGTGAGCCCGCGCAACTGGCACTCTTTCACATCGAACACCGGCTCACCGAGCCGGTAGCTGACGTACTCGAGCGAAGCGTTGCCGGAGTAGCTCGAGATCGGGAACACGCTCTTGAAGGCAGCGTGCAGCCCGACATCCCCGCGCGCGTCCTCGGGCTTCTCGGCCTGCAGGAACGAGCGGTAGGAGTCGAGCTGGATGGCGAGCAGGTACGGCACCTCGAGAATGCTCGGCTGCTTGCCGAAATTCTTGCGGATACGCTTCTTCTCGGTGAAGGAATAAGCCATCGGTCACCTCGGACGGAAAATAAATGCACCGGGCGCGCGCGGTAGCGCGAACCCGGTAGAGAGTTGGGCGCGGGGGGTCCCCGGGAAATGACGCATCTTGAGGATCGGGCGGAGCAGTCCGTCACGACAAGCGTTATTTCCTCGGGGGGTCCAGCCCATGAAGATAATTACTTGACCTCCACCTTCGCGCCGACGTCCTCGAGCTTCTTCCTGAAGGCATCCGAATCAGCCTTGGAAATCGCTTCCTTGACGGTGGACGGCACGCCTTCCACGAGGTCCTTGGCCTCCTTCAAGCCAAGCCCGGTGATCTCGCGAATCACTTTGATCACGGTTACCTTCTTGTCCGCCGGGTACTCCTTGAGGACGACGGTGAACTCCGTCTTCTCCTCGACGGGAGCCGCGGCAGCACCGCCCGCGGCCGGCGCTGCGGCGACGGCTACAGGAGCGGCGGCGGTGACGCCGAACTTCTTCTCGAAATCCGAAATGAGCTCGACGACCTCGAGCAGGGTCAATTTGGAAATTGCATCGAGGATTTCATCTTTGCTGACAGCCATGTTGGGTCTCCGATAAAGAATTCAAGACAAGTGCGTTAAGCGTTCGCGGCGGGGGCCGGGGCACCCTTCTGGTCGCCCTTTTTGAGCTCAACGAAGGCGGCGAGCGTACGCGCGAGCTTTGCCGGCGGCTCCGCAAGCGTGCTGACGAGCTTCTGCAGGGGCGACTTGATGACGCCCAGAAGCATCGACAACGCCTGTTCGCGCGTCGGCAGACTCGCGACCTTGTCGAGATCCCCGCCGGGCAGCAGCTGCCCGCCCAGGGATACGAGAGTCGCTACCAGCTTATCGTTGCCCTTCGCGAAGTCCTTCACCACGCGCGCGGCCGCGCCCGGATCGTCCTTCGAGAAAGCGAGCACCAAAGGCCCCTTGAGCCTGGGTCCGACAGATTCGAACGAGGTGCCCGCGAGCGCCTTGCGTGCCAGCGTGTTCTTGACCACACGCATGTAGACGCCCTGCACCCGCGCTTTCGCACGAAGCTCGGTCATCTGCCCGACCGTGAGCCCACGGTATTCGGCGGCGACTACCGATTGCGCCGTTGCCGCAACCTCAGCCACTTCCGCCACGAGCGCTTTCTTGTCTTCCAGGTTGAGTGCCATTCCTTCATCTCCTCGTCATAGAAGATCACTGTCCATCCGGCGCGAATTGCCTGCGGCAATTTCCGCAGACATCTCACGTCCGCCGCGGGCAAAAGCGTTCGACGCATGCGTCTCACCTTTTGCCCGCTGCTCCTGTGACGGTGACCCTTCACGCCCCGAGGAGTCCCTCGATGCGAACAGCGGTTCACCATCTGCGCAGGCCTCCATTAAGAGGGCAGCGGCTGACGGCCAGCCTTTCCCTCGCCTGCGGTCTTCGATGGAATCCGCGCCAGCCTTGCGACCGACGCGGATCCGCACGAAACTCTCAAACTCATCCGACTGGCCCTTTGTTCGCGGGTATAAGGTGAGACGCATGCTTCGAACGCTTTTGCCCGCGAGCCTCAATCCATCCCGAGGCTGGCCCGCTGAAAACGCCGTCAGGCGTTTTCAGACCGATGATCAAATAGTCCCCTGGTCGATCACGACGCCCGGTCCCATTGTCGAGGACACGGCGACGCGCTTCACATACTGGCCCTTCGCGGCCGAGGGCTTCGCCTTGTGCAGGTCGGCGATCAGCGCCGACAGATTTTCCTTGAGCGCCTGCACTTCGAAGCTCGCCTTGCCGATCGTGCAATGCACGATGCCGGCCTTGTCGACCCGGTAGGTCACCTGGCCCGCCTTCGCATTCTTCACGGCGGTCACCACATCCGGTGTGACCGTGCCCACCTTCGGGTTCGGCATCAGGCCGCGCGGACCCAGGATCTGGCCGAGCTGGCCGACGACGCGCATGGCATCGGGGCTGGCAATCACGCGGTCGAAGTTGATCTCGCCCGCCTTCACCTGCGCGGCGAGATCCTCGAGACCGACGATGTCCGCGCCCGCGGCCTTCGCCAGCTCCTGATTCTTGCCCGACGTGAACACCGCCACGCGTACGGTCTTGCCGGTGCCATGCGGCATCACGGTCGAACCGCGGACCTGCTGATCCGACTTGCTGGCGTCGATCCCGAGATTCACGGCCGCATCCACGGCCTCGTTGAACTTGGCGGTCGCGAACTCCTTCACGAGCTGCAGCGCCTCGTCCACCGGATACTGCTTGCCGGGAGTCAGCTTGGACTTCCAGGCCTTGATACGCTTCGCTACGGCCATGATCAGACTCCTTCCACGTCGACGCCCATGCTGCGCGCGCTGCCCGCAATCGTGCGCATGGCGGCTTCCAGATCGGCGGCGGTGAGGTCGGGGGTTTTGAGCTTGGCGATCTCCTCGAGCTGCTGACGCGTGATCTTGCCAACCTTGGTGGTATTGGGGGTGCCGCTACCTTTCTCGATGCCGATCGCCTTGCGGATCAACACGGCGGCGGGTGGTGTCTTCATCACGAAGGTGAAGCTGCGGTCGCTGTACACCGTGATGATCACGGGGATCGGCAGCCCCTTCTCCACTTTCTGGGTCTGCGCATTGAACTGCTTGCAGAACTCCATGATGTTCACGCCCTGCTGGCCCAGCGCCGGCCCGATGGGCGGCGAGGGATTGGCGGCGCCCGCGGGCACCTGCAGCTTGACGTAACCCTGTACCTTCTTTGCCATGAACCATCTCCCGGGTGCTGGCGCCTTGCGGCTCCCCGTTATCTATTGGCTGAAATCACCACGGCGATTTCAGCGGACATCGAATCAAGCCTTCTCGACCTGCGAGAAATCCAGCTCGACGGGGGTCGAGCGGCCCAGGATCTGCACGGCCACTTGCAGCCTGTTTTTCTCGTAGTTCACGTTTTCCACCACTCCGTTGAAATCGTTGAATGGCCCGTCCACCACGCGCACGACTTCGCCGGGCTCGAAAAGCACCTTCGGCCGCGGCTTGTCAACACCTTCCTCGACGCGCCGCAGGATCTGCATCGCTTCCTTGTCGGTGATCGGCGCGGGTTTCTCCGGCGTTCCGCCGATGAAGCCGAGCACCTTGGGCACATCGCGCACCAGGTGCCAGGTGTCCTCGTCCATTTCCATCTGCACGAGCACGTATCCTGGATAGAACTTGCGCTCGCTCTTGCGCTTGACCCCGTCGCGCATCTCGACGACTTCCTCCGTCGGAACCAGGATCTCGCCGAATTTCGGCTCGAGTCCGGCGCGACGGATGCGCTCCTTCAGCGAGTCCTGCACCCGGTGCTCGAAGTTCGAGTAGGCATGAACCACGTACCATCGCAACGCCACGGTCAGCCCCCTTGTCCAGTCAATGCCCGCGTAGCCCACGCGAGAGCGAGATCGAGGCCCCAGAAGAAGACGCCTGCGATGATCAGGAACACAAACACCACGAGCGTGGTCATGCCGGTCTCCTGCCGGTTCGGCCAGACGATCTTGCGCATCTCGATGCGCGAATCGGCTATGAACTGCCGCAGCGCGCTGCCGTACCCCGACAACGCGATCACCGCGGCCGCGAGCACAATGCCACCCGCCACGGCAAGCCAGCGCAGCCACGCCGGCTGTGCGCCGAGGACGTAGTAAGCCGCCACGCCTGCCAGGACCAGCAGGATCGCGATTGCGAGCTTCACCTTGTCCGACGTGCCGGCGTCCTGGACCTTTCTCTCGTCTGAACTTGTCATGGACTCTTAAAGAATGGCAGGCCAGGAGGGAATCGAACCCCCAACCTGCGGTTTTGGAGACCGCCGCTCTGCCAATTGAGCTACTGGCCTATTCAATTTGGCTGAAATTGCCTGCGGCGCTTTCAGCGGACATTACTCCGTGGGCCGCAGGCAAAAGACGTGGCTGTTGCCGGCTGCGCAGACTTGAACTGGCTGAAAGTCGCCCGCTGCACATTGCAAGCCTAC
>JBOIAD010000119.1:0-62521 GCA_050738795.1 Steroidobacteraceae bacterium | reverse complement strand
TTGATTTATTTGGCTGGGGGACTAGGATTCGAACCTAGGTAAACGGAGTCAGAGTCCGTTGTCCTACCACTAGACGATCCCCCAAAAAACCACGCCCGTTCGGCAGGAATCGACCGCAGCCAAGGCGAGCCGGACTCGCGGGAGCGCCCGCGATTCACGCCCTTACGCTCACGTTAGCGCTTCGAGTACTGAGGTCCGCGGCGGGCTTTGCGGCGGCCAACCTTCTTGCGCTCGACTTCGCGAGCATCGCGGGTCACGAACCCTGCATCGCGCAACGTCTTGCGGAGCGTCTCATC
Organism: Steroidobacteraceae bacterium; assembly: GCA_050738795.1. Taxonomy (GTDB): domain Bacteria; phylum Pseudomonadota; class Gammaproteobacteria; order Steroidobacterales; family Steroidobacteraceae; genus 13-2-20CM-66-19. The sequence goes on along the minus strand of JBOIAD010000119.1, from coordinate 62,225 downwards.
GTACTCGATGAGCGCACGCGTGATGCCGTGGCGAATGGCGCCCGCCTGACCGGTGATGCCGCCGCCATCCACCCGCACGCTGATGTCGAACTTCGAGACCAGCTGCACGGCCTCCAGCGGCTGGCGCACGATCATGCGCCCTGTCTCGCGGCCGAAGAACTCATCGAGCGAACGCTCGTTCACCGTGATGCGGCCCGTTCCGGGCTTCAGGTAAACACGAGCGGTCGCCGTCTTGCGGCGGCCGGTCCCGTAATTCGATTGCTGGGTCGCTGGCATGGGAAGAATCCTGATTGCTTAAGTGCGGAAAATCGCCGACGGGGCCCCAAGCCCGCTCATTTGCCGATCTCGAGCGGCTTGGGCTGCTGCGCCTGGTGGGGATGCTCGCCGCCGGCGAACACGTGCAGCTTCCTGAACATGCGCCGGCCGAGCGGATTCTTCGGCAGCATGCCCTTCACGGCGAACTCGATGGCGCGCTCCGGATGCTCGTTCAGAAGCTTCCCGAGGGCGATCGACTTGATGCCGCCGATGTAGCCGGTGTGGTGATAATAGATCTTGTCGGTGAGCTTGCGGCCGGTGACGCGGACCTTCTGCGCATTCACCACGACGAGATGGTCCCCCATGTCCACGTGCGGGCTGTAGTCAGCCTTGTGTTTGCCCTTCAGGCGGTGGGCGATCTGCGAGGCCAGCCGCCCCAGCGTCTTGCCGCTGGCATCGACCAGATACCAGTCGCCCCGGACGCTGCCGGGCTTCGCAAACACGGTTTTCGTCGGAATCGAAATCGGATGCTCGTTCATTTGGATCATGGCTTCTTGTGAGTCGCGGGGGCTGCACCGCGAAGGCGGCCACGCCACGCGATACCACGTGCAAGGGGCCGAAAAAAGGCGGCGGAAGTGTACTCAAGCGGGTCCGCCATTGCAAAGTCGCGGCACACAAGCCTGCGCAGCACTGCTTATAATGGAGTGGATGGAGCGCAGGCACCCCTTTGACCCTCTCATCGCGGCCGCCGACCGCGCTTTACGCGCAGTTTTCGCTCCCGCCCACGCTTCCCGGCCGGTGCCTGGGGTGCCTGACCGGATCGAAGCCCCCGGCGAGCCCAACGCTGGCGACCTGTCCGAACGGGCCGCCTTGGCCGCTGCCGGCACTGCCGTTACAGAAGCCGAGCGGCTCGAATCCGCCGCGCTCATGCGCGTCAACCACGCGGGTGAGATGGCGGCGCAAGCTCTGTATCACGGGCAAGCGCTGGCTTCGCGCTCCGAAGCTACCCGGACCGTGCTGTTGCACGCCGCTCGCGAGGAATCCGATCATCTGGCCTGGTGCGAGATACGGCTCAAGGAGCTCGATTCGCGCCCCAGCCTGCTCAATCCGCTGTGGTATTGCGGCTCGTTCGCGATCGGCGTGCTCGCGGCGGCCCTGGGCGATCGGGTAAGCCTCGGCTTCGTCGTCGAAACCGAGCGGCAGGTGGAAGGCCATCTGGATCGGCATTTGGCACGGCTGCCCGCGGGCGATGCTCGCAGCCGTGCGATACTGCAGGCAATGAGAACCGACGAGATCGCGCACGGCACGGCAGCCCATGCGGCCGGAGCGGCGGGGTTGCCAGCGCCCGTGCGTACGCTCATGCGACAGACCGCTCGGATCATGACGGGCACGGCATATTGGATATGAGCCGGCGTCGTTCCACAGATGAATCTGACCTTGCCCGCCACGACGGCCCGTGCAGAGCGCTTGCAGTTCTGCAGGCTTATGTATAAAAAAGCGGGCCGCTGCCAATAGGCGACACTCGGGGGAGCCGTGATGGAAGAAAACATCAAACCGTTGAGCGATATCCCGGCTATCAACCGATTCCTGAGCTATTGCCGGATCCGTACCGTTCCGTCCAAGACGGTCGTGATTCACGCCGGCGACCTGCCGGATGTTCTCTACTACATCATCAGCGGCTCGGTCGAGGTGATGATCGAGGACGAGGAAGGCAACGAAATGGTGCTGGCCTACCTGAACCGCGGCCAGTTCTTCGGCGAGATGGGCCTGTTCTACGAGCAGCCCACGCGCAGCGCCTGGGTGCGGACCCGCAATCAGTGCGAGCTGGCTGAAATGACCTACCCGCGCTTCCGGCAGATCGCCGCCGAGAGCCCCGGCCTGATCTTCGAGCTCGCGACACAGCTCGCCACGCGCCTCGATCGGACCAACCGCAAGCTCGGCGACCTCGCCTTCGTGGACGTAACCGGCCGGGTTGCGCACGCAATCATGGATCTGTGTGGCGAGCCCGATGCCATGACCCACCCGGAAGGCATGCAGATCAAGGTCAGCCGCCAGGAGCTGTCCCGCCTCGTGGGCTGCTCGCGGGAGATGGCCGGTCGTGTGCTGAAAGTACTGGAAGAGCAGGGTCTGCTGCGTGCGACCGGCAAGACCATCGTGGTCTTCAATGCCCGGCCGAAGATGAAGACCCGGCCCGTCATCGTGCCGGCGAAGCCGGTCCCGGCCAAGACGAGCAGCCAGGCTGCTCTGGATGATGACGACGATGATGATGACGAGGATGACGAGAGCTAGAAGAACCGCCTCCGACATGCGCAGGCGACTTTTTTCCAATGGACTAGGGCGCCTTGCGCGCCGCCGCGATCTCGGAGTGCATCGCGCGAATGGTCTGGGCGTAATCCTTGCTTCCGAAGATGGCCGAGCCCGCCACGAAGGTATCGGCGCCCGCTCGCCCGATCGACTGGATGTTGTCCACCTTGACGCCGCCATCGATCTCCAGGCGCACGGGTCTGCCCGACTCGTCGATGCGGCGCCGCGCTTCGGCCAGCTTGTGCAAGGCCGTCGGGATGAATTTCTGACCCCCGAAGCCCGGATTGACCGACATGATGAGCACCATGTCGAGCTTCTCCAGCGTGTAGTCGAGATAGTCCAGAGGCGTCGCTGGATTGAATACCAGTCCGGGCTTGCAGCCATGCTCGCGGATCAGTTCGATCGTACGGTCTACGTGCTCGGACGCCTCCGGGTGGAATGAGATGTAGGTAGCGCCCGCCGCCGCGAAGTCGGGCACGATCCGGTCAACGGGCCGGATCATGAGATGCACATCGATCGGCGCCGTCACACCGTACTTGCGCAGCGCCTCGCAAATGAGCGGCCCGATGGTCAGGTTCGGAACGTAGTGATTGTCCATCACGTCGAAGTGGACCAGGTGGGCACCGGCACGCAGCACGGCATCGACCTGTTCGCCCAGCCGGGCGAAGTCCGCCGAGAGGATCGAAGGGGCGATCCAGGGAGGCTGCATGCGGCGAGTCTACCCGCCTCGGGGGTTGCTTGCAGTGCCTGCCAATCCGGCACAGTCGTGCGCCACAGTGGAACGGCGAAGCTCACTCCAGGGAGGACAGCACACCGGTTCCCGCCGGCTGTACGGCAGTGAGCCGGGCGAGAGCTTCGCGGTATTTCTCGCTCGTGCGCGCAATGATCTGTCGGGGCAAGGCCGGCCCCGGCGCTTTCTTGTTCCAGTCCAGCGTCTCGAGATAATCGCGGACGAACTGTTTGTCGAAGCTCGGCGGGCTCGTGCCCGGACGATAGGAATCCGCGGGCCAGAAGCGCGAGGAATCCGGCGTCAACACTTCATCGATGAGGATCAGGCGCCCCGTCGCGTCGACGCCGAACTCAAACTTGGTGTCGGCAATGATGATGCCGCGGTTGCGGGCATGCGTGGCGGCGAAGTCATAAAGAGCGACAGCGGTGTCGCGGACGCGCCCGGCGAGTGCCGCACCGATCATCCGTTCGACCTGTTCGAACGCGATGTTCTCGTCGTGCTCGCCCATTGCCGCCTTCGTGGCCGGCGTGAACAGCGGTGCCGGCAGGCGCTCTGCCTGCAGCAGCCCCCGCGGCAGAGCGATTCCGCATACACCGCCGCTTGTCTGGTAGTCCTTCCATCCCGAGCCGATCAGGTACCCGCGCACGACCGCCTCGATCGGCAGCGAAGCCAATCGGCGCACGACGGCCGTGCGGCCCGCCAGCATTGCGCGCTCGCCCTCATCTTTGATTATGCTGTCGAGCGTCAGCTGCGTCAGGTGATTGGGCACGATGTGCCGGGTGCGGGCGAACCAGAAGTTCGAGATCTCGTTGAGGACCTGTCCCTTGCCGGGAATCGGATCCGGCAGCACGACATCGAACGCGGACAGCCGGTCCGTGGTCACGATCAGCATGGTTTGCGCATCGACGGCGTAGATGTCGCGCACCTTGCCCTCGTGAATCCTTTCCAGGCCCCGTAGAGCAGTACGGTAGACGGTTTGCGACGACATGTTTGCAATACGAGGGCACGGGCCGGAGCGGCCCGCGGGGCTTGGTACTATAGCAGCGCATGAAATTTACGGGGAAAGTCGTCGGAGGAGCGATCGGCATGCTCACGCTTGGGCCGATCGGCGCCGCCCTGGGCGTGTTGCTGGGGCACCAGTTCGACGAGTACTCGAGCGCGCCCGAGGATGACCCGCGCCTGGGGGGTGGCACGGGGGCTGCCGCCATCGGCGATCAGTTCTTCCGGACCGCGTTTCGCGTCATGGGGCACGTTGCAAAGTCGGACGGGCGGGTATCCGAGCTCGAGATAGCCGCGGCGCGCGCGGTGATGTCGGACCTGCGTCTCACGCCACCGCAGGTGCGCGCCGCGATCGAATATTTCACCGCGGGCAAACACCCCGGATTCAACCTGACGGCCGAGCTGGCGGGACTCGCCGCGGTCTGCCAGGGCAGGCCCGACCTGTTGCGCGTGTTCCTCGAAATCCAGGTGCGCGCCGCGCTCGCCGGCAACAATCTCGAAGGCCCCGCGCGAACGCTGCTGGGACACATGGCAACGCGTCTGGGCGTCTCGAGGGTGGAGTTGGCGCAGATCGAAGCCGTGCTGCGCATACGAAGCGGCAGCTTTCGCCAGGCGCCGGCGAGGCACAATGGCGCGGAACAGCTCCAACAGGCCTACAGCGTGCTGGAATGCACATCGACCGCGAGCGACGCTGAAATCGTCAAGGCCTACCGGCGCCAGCTGAGCCGGCACCATCCCGACAAGCTGAAGGCGAACGGCCTGCCGGAATCGATGATCGAGCACGCAAAACAGCGGACGCAGCAGATCATCGAAGCCTACGAGGTCATCCGCGCGCGTCGCGGCATGTGATTGATTGGCTGAAATCGCCTGCGGCGATTTCAGCAGACCAGACCGACTGGCGTGGCGCAGGCCCGCGGGCAAAAAACGTGGTTTTTGCCCGCGAAAAGCCGGTCGCTCAGACGGCGATTTCAGCCAAATTAAGGAGCCCCCCGCGCCCACTCCTCGATGACCGCCTGAATTGCCCGAACTCCCTCGGTCAACGCCGCGGGCCCCGGCTGCAATATGACCGGCGACTTGATCTCGCGAACGTGACCGGTGCGCACCGCCGGGATGCTCGCCCATCCCGGCCGTGCGGCCACCGCCGCCGGCTGGAACTTCTTGCCACACCATGATCCGAGAATGATGTCGGGTGCGCGGCGCGGTACTTCCAGCGGATCGGTCACGATGCGATTTCGTCCGAGCGACTGGCTGGCCAGCTCCGCAAAGCAGTCCACACCGCCGGCCATTCCAACCAGCTCCGACACCCAGCGGATACCCGAGATCTGCGGCTCATCCCATTCTTCAAAGTACACGCGGGGCCGCCGCGGCAACGCAGCGGCCCGGCGCCGTACCTCATCCAGGCCGGCCGTCAACCGCTCGACCAGAGCCTGGGTTTTAGCTTCACAGCCGATCATTCCGCCCAGAATGCGGATCATCCGCAGAATCTGCTCCACGCTGCGGTGATTGAAAACGTGCACTTCGATCCCGGCACGCACGAGCTGCGCGGCGATGTCCGCCTGCAGGTCGGAGAAGCCCAGAACGAGGTCCGGCTCGAGCCCTATGATTCTCTGGATCTTCGCGCTCGTGAATGCGGAGACCTTCGGCTTCTCCTTGCGCGCCCGTGGCGGGCGTACGGTGAAGCCGGAGATGCCGACGATCCGCCAGTCCTCCTCGAGGAGGTACAGGGTCTCTGTGGTCTCCTCGGTCAGACAGACGATGCGTTGCGGAAATTCCGGAGGTTGCGTCATGAGTGCACGTACGGGTAGCGCCGGACTGTAGCCGAGCGCCCGCCCGGTGTCAGCGGCATTCGATTTCGCGGGGGTGTTACCCTGTAGCCTGCTTTGCGAAGCTTTCAGAGGAATCTTCCGCCGATGTGGGTACGCATCTGGGCCTTCCTCGATTGGTGCTTTTTCGGGCCGGCCTCGACCCGGCCGGGAGGGTCCGCGCTCTTGATTCGCGGGCTGCGCTACCCCTATGCCGTGGTGCGCGATCTGTGGCGGGGCGATATCAACCTGCGCGCGATGAGCCTCGTCTACACGACGCTTCTGTCGCTCATTCCCCTGCTTGCCTTCAGCTTCGCCATCCTGAAGGTGTTCGGAGCGCCCCGCGACCTTCAACCGATCGTCTACGAATTCTTCCGGCCGGTGGGAGGTCAAGCGGCCGAGGAGCTCACCTCACGCGTGATGCAGTTCGCGGACCATGTCAGCAGCGGCATCGTGGGCTCCGTCGGTTTCGCGCTCCTTGCCTGGACGCTGCTGGGCACGATCAAGAAGGTCGAGGACAGCTTCAATTTCCTGTGGCGCGTCGAGCAACCTCGCAGCTTCGCACGGCGCATCGCGGAGTACCTGACACTCATCGTGGTCGGACCCCTGCTGCTTGTCGCTTTCATCGGGCTCTCCCACGCAGCAATCGGCAGCGCTCCCGTTCAGTCGGTCGCGAAACTGCCGTTGCTGCAGCGACTGCCGGCAGCGACGATCTTTCTCGCCCCTTACGTCATGGTCACCGCTTTCTTCACCGGCATGTACATGTTTATTCCCAACACGCGCGTGCGCTGGCGGCCGGCACTCATCGGTGCCCTCGCAGGCGGTGTGCTGTGGGCGGCCGTCGGCAAGATGTTCACCGCCTTCGTCGTCTATTCGACGCGGCTTACGATCGTCTACGCCGGCTTTGCCTTCATCGTCGTTGCGTTGCTGTGGACGTATTTCGGCTGGCTGATCCTCCTGGCCGGAGCGCAACTGTCCTTCTACGTGCAGAACCCCACGTACCTCAGGCTCGGACTGCAGGAGCTGCGTCTTTCGTGTGTCGAGCTCGAGCAGCTTGCGCTGAAGATGATGTATTTCGTCGGCCGGACACATCTCACGGGCGGCAAGCGCTGGACGGTGAACCGCCTTGCGCACGAGCTGGGTCTGCCCGGAATCGCCGTGGCGAAGATGGCGGCGGCACTGGAACGAACCGGGCTGGTGATCATCACTGATGAGGATGAGCTGCTGCCTGCCCGTGACATCGGCCGCGTAACCCTCTACGAAATATTACAGATCGCGCGCAATCAGCGCAGCGGCCACTTTGCGCCGCGCAACCTGCCCATCCCCGCTGTCGATCGGCTCATCGCCAGTCTCGATGACATTCTGCGCAACCGGTGCGGTGAGCTGACATTGCGGGAGCTGGTAGAGGAAACACCGCGGCCGGCACTGGCGCTGGCCAAGGCACCGCAGGAAATTGCGCGCGACTCCAAAGGCAAGTGAGGGCCAGGCACCGGACTCACGCGCCAGCAGCGCGTGCCGCGGCTCGTGTCAGGCCAACCTCTGCGCCGCTGTTCTATTCTCCAGCGATGGTCATTTCACCGATGAGTACGGAGCCCGTGCGGATTCCGCCTCGCGCGTCCACGTCGTCGCCCAGAGCGACGATATCGCGATACATGCGGCGCAGATTGCCTGCGACGGTCACTTCATGAACGGGATGGGCGATGACGCCGTCCTCGACCCAAAAGCCGCTCGCGCCGCGCGAATAATCTCCGGTCACGCCGTTGACCCCTTGCCCCATCATCTCCGTGACCAGCAATCCCGTGCCCAGCCGCCGCAGAAACCCTTCGCGATCGAGCGCTGTGCCCGAAGAAGCCACGATCAGGTTATGAACGCCCCCGGCGTTGCCGGTGGTCTTGAGGCCGAGCTTGCGTGCGGAATAGCTGCCCAGCACATATCCCTGCAGCACGCCGTCGCGGATGAGGTCGCGATCGCGCGTCGCGGCGCCCTCTGCATCGAACGCGGCGCTCGCGAGACCCTTGAGAATGTGCGGCCGCTCATGCATCTGCAGGAACGGCGGGAAGATCTCCTCGCCCGCCGCATTCAACAGAAATGAAGCCTTGCGGTACTGGCTCGAGCCGCGAATGGCGCCGATGAAATGCCTGAACAGGCCGCGAGCCATGTCCGGCGAGAAGCCGATGGGCGCCTTGCGTGTCGTGAGCTTGCGCGAGCCCAGCCGCGCCACCGCCCTTTCGCCGGCGCGGCGGCCGATCAGTTCGGGCGTCTCGAGGTCCGCCGCGGCGCGCGCCGCCGTGTACCAGTAGTCGCGCTGCATCTCCTCATCGTGCTGCGCAATCAGCGAACAGCTGATGGAGTGGCTGGTACCGGCCGAGCCGGCCAGAAAGCCCAGCGAGTTGCCGTATACGCCGATATGGCGCTGCGTGTTGACGGAAGCGCCCTCGGAATTGGTGATGCGGGCATCCACCGCCAGTCCGGCTGCTTCGCAGCGGCGCGCCAGCTCGATCGCCGCCTCCGGCGGCAGCTCCCAGGGATGATCGAGGTCCAGATCCGGGATGTCGCGCGCCAGCGCCTCCGGATCCACGAGCCCCGAGTAAGGATCCTCGGCCGTGAAACGCGCAATCGTACAAGCCTTCGCGACCGTATCGCGCACGGCCTGCATTCCCAGATCCGCCGTGCTGGCGGAGCCTTTGCGGTGACCGAAGTACACGGTGACGCCCAAGCCGCGTCCCCGCTGATATTCCACCGTCTCGACCTGCCCCAGGCGCGCGGTCACCCCGAGGCCCTTATTGACGCTGGCATCCGCTTCGGACTGCGATGCCCCAAGACGCTGGGCTTCTTCCAGTACAAACTGGATTACATCCTGTAATTGCGCAGTTCCCTTGTCGTCGGCCGCAGCTTGTTGCATGAGGTCCGCTTGAGTTACCGCAGAGCAGGGTGGAAATTGTATCAGTCGCAAGCAAGCGAGGTTCCGACGTGAGGCTCAATGGGGAAGCGGACGATGACCGCGGCGAAAAGCCCAGCAAGAGCGAACGCAAGCGCGCCGCTCATGCGGCACAGGATCTCGGGGAGACGCTCATCGGTCTTCGCGACTCGGACCTCGAGGCCCTCGGCTTGCCCGAGCGGCTGAACGAGGCGATTCGCGCAGCACGCAGGATCAGCAGCCGCGCCGGCGGTGCACGCCAGCGCCAATACATCGGCAAGCTGATGCGCGACATCGAGCTGGCGCCCATTCGCGCGGCCCTGGCCGCGCGCAGTGAGGAATCGGCTCGCGAGGCACAGCGGTTCAAGCGGCTGGAAGCCTGGCGCGACAGGCTGATGGCCGAGGGCGTCACGGCACTCCAGGAGCTCGAGCGATGGCGCCCCGGATTGGACCGCACCGAATGGTCGCACCGGATCAGTGCGGCGCAAGCGGAGCGCATACGTCCCGGAGCCTCCGGAAAAGCCGCCCGTGAACTGTTCCGTGCGCTGCGAAGCCTGTTTGCGGGCGAGCCCTGTGAGCCACCCCAGGGCCCCGGTACAATGCACGAATGAAACCACTCGTCGGCATCATCATGGGCTCCAGCTCCGACTGGGAGACGATGCAGGCGGCCGCCGATCTGCTGGACAAACTCTCGATCCCATACGAGGTGCGCGTCGTGTCCGCCCACCGGACACCCGATCTGCTGTTCGAATATGCGTCGGGGGCCCGCGCGCGGGGCCTTGAAGTGATTATTGCCGGCGCCGGAGGCGCGGCCCACCTGCCGGGCATGACCGCCTCGAAGACGACCCTACCGGTCCTCGGCGTACCCGTGCAGTCCAGGACGCTGGGCGGCCTCGACTCTCTGCTCTCCATCGTGCAGATGCCCGCCGGCGTTCCGGTAGCCACCTTCGCCATCGGCGCGGCCGGCGCAACCAACGCCGCGCTGTGTGCTGCGGCAATACTTTCCAACAAGCATCCGTCGGCCGCGGCGGCCCTCGAATCCTTTCGCGACCGGCAGACCGCCGGCGTGCTCGACAATCCCGACCCCAGAACGACCCACAAGGCATGACAGTCGGCATCGTGGGCGCTGGCCAGCTTGGCCGGATGCTCGCCTTGGCGGGCTATCCGTTGGGACTCGATTTCCTGTTTCTGGACCCCTCCCCGGAGGCGCCCGCCGGCCGCATCGCGCCGCTGCTGCGCGGCGAGTTTGCCGACCGCGAGCGGCTTGCGGACCTGTCGCGCCGGGCTGAAGTCGTCACATTCGACTGGGAGAATGTGTCAGTGGAGGCATTGCGCACACTGCCGGGGGCGGCACGGATCTGTCCCCCGATTACCGCGCTCGCCGCAGCGCAGGATCGCGTGCGCGAGAAGCGCCTGTTCGAGCGCTTGAAGATCCCAACCACGCGCTGGCGAGCCGTTGGCTCGCGCGCGCAGCTTGCCCGTGCAATCCGGGAAATCGGCCTTCCGGCAGTGATCAAGACACGCCGGCTCGGGTACGACGGCAAAGGACAGGCGCTCATCAGGACGCAGGATGAGGCACAGCGCGCCTGGCAGGCGCTGGGCGCTGTACCACTCCTGTACGAGGAGTGGATTCCGTTCGACTGCGAGGTCTCGATCATAGGAGCGCGCAGCGGCCGGGGCGAGATCGTCATGTATCCGCTGAACGGCAACGTGCACGCACAGGGGATTCTCCGTCTCACGCGTGCGCCTTTTGGGCCGCCACGCTGGCAGCGGCTGGCCGCACGCTATCTGGAACGGGTGCTGGCTCATTTCCGCTATACAGGCATCCTGACCATCGAATTCTTCGTGCGCAGGGGAAAGCTCATCGCCAACGAGATGGCTCCCCGGGTCCACAACTCCGGGCACTGGACCATCGAGGGTGCCGTGACCAGTCAATTCGAGAATCACCTGCGCGCCATTCTCGATCTGCCGCTGGGCTCGACGCAGGCGCGCGGCTTCAGCGCCATGATCAATCTCATCGGCGCGCTGCCGCCCCGGGCGGCGATCCTGGCCGAGAAAGGCGTGCATCTGCACGACTATGGCAAGCAGCCGCGGCCGGGCCGCAAGCTTGGACACTGCACCCTCGTGGAGGCCAGCGCCCGGGTCCGCGACCTGCGGGCACGCCGGTTGCTCGCTGAATTGGCACCCGAGGTGGGCATCCCTTAAGATCGCAACAGGCATTTCGAGCCTGCAATTGCTGGCCGATCCGCGGTCAACGCACGCAAACAGCCAACAAACCGCCGGCCAGCCGGTATTCCCGCACGAGCACCCATGTATCTCGAGCCATTCAGACTGAAGGAGCTACCGTTTCGCCTGAGCCCGGATCCTCAGTTCCTGTACCTGTCCAAACAGCACGCCCGCGCGAAGGCGTACATGGAATCGACGATCTGGTTCACGGACGGCTTCGTCGTGATCACCGGGGAGATCGGCTCCGGCAAGACGACCCTCATCGAGTCGTTCCTGAAGGAGATCCAGTCCGACGTCGTGATCGCGCAGATCAATCAGACTCAGGTTTCGGCGATCGATTTCCTCCAGGCCGTGCTGGTGCAGTTCGGCTTCTCGCCCTTCAAGATGAAAAAGGCGGAGCTGATCGCGACCCTCAACAATTTCCTCATCGAGCAGTACGCCGCCGGGCGCAAGGTGCTGCTCATCGTGGACGAGGCCCAGAATCTGTCCATGCGCGTCCTGGAGGAGATCCGCCTGCTCTCCGGAGTCGAGACCACCAAAGAGAAAGTGTTGCGGATCATCCTGGCGGGGCAGCCCGAGCTCAACGAGAAGCTCGATGCGCCCGAGCTCGTGCAGCTCACCCAGCGCATACGGCTCCGGTTCCACCTCACGACCTTGTCGCAGCCTGAAATGCGCGCTTATATCCAGCACCGCCTGGAAGTCGCGGGCGGCGGCGACCGGCAGATCTTCGCCGAGGAGTCCTTCCCGGAGATTTTCCGTTTCACCGGTGGAGTTCCGCGTCTCGTCAACACACTGTGCGACACGGCGTTGATGGCCGCATTCACGTCGGACCGCGACACGGTCACGCTCGCCGATGTCCGCCAGTCCATCGAAGAGCTGCAATGGGTTGACTACAACGCGCGCAGTGCGCTGCAGACGAGAGCGCCGCCCGTTGATTCGCAACCCGCCGACTTGCACCCTCTCCCAGGTGCGGGCCCAGGTGCGGGCCCAGGTGCGGGTGCCAGCCGGGCGGACACCTCGCAGCCGGTGCATGGCAGGCTGCTGGTTGCCACCGACGGACGTACGGTCGAAGAGCGCACGCTTCGCGTTGGACGCATCATAGTCGGACGCACACCCGACAACGATCTGCAGATCGACAGTCGCTTCGTGAGCCGGCATCACTGTCAGATCGTCACGACGATGCATTCGTGCGTCATCGAAGATCTGAACAGTACCAACGGCATCTACGTGAAATCCAAACGCGTGCGCCGCCACTACCTCAATGACGGCGATGTCGTGGTCATCGGCAAGCATGAGCTGATCTACGTGGACGAGCGCCTGGCGCGCACGCGCAGCTCAATGATGGATACCGTGCCCGGAGTGCACGTCCCAACCGGCTTTACGGACGAAGATCCGGTCGAATAGGCTGTGCGCGGGAGTCAGTCCTCGTCCACGTCGTTCAGCGAAGCGTCCTCGTTGCCGTACTGCGAGCGCAGCTCCCGGTAATCGCGGCGGCGCAGCAGTACCACGATGCCCCCCAGAACGCCCAGGAGGCCCAATAAGCCGACCGCGAAGCTCAGGGCCCTGGATGGGCTCAGATAGCTTCCCACCAGCGCGGCAAGCCCGCAGGCGACGTATATCCAGGGCAATCCCTCGTAGAGGGGCCGGGACAGGCGCATGGGATGGCGAGTCATATCGCCATGCTAACGTGGCCGCGGCCCTGGCGGAAACTTCTCTGCGGCCACATGGGCGACGGAGGGGGCTCAGCCGGCTGAGCGGCAACGCGGCTGAACGGCGCCACCGGGAGCGGACCTGGGCCGGCCGGCTGTTGGTCTGGCCAGCCCCCGTGCCTGCCCGGTGCTTCGCTTTGTGGGGCGATCAGTTTTTGGGGCCGATCAGCTTCTCGATGAGCCGGCCGAACAGCGAGGGCCTGAGCGCTTCGATGCGGTAATCCGTCCGCGGTTTCTGCGAGCCGCTGTTGAGCGCGCTCACCAGATCCTGCGGCAGTTGGAGTTTTTGGGTGTCGGCGAGTCCGGGCTCGGCGTGCATCGTGCATTCCTCGACTGAAGGTGAACGAATCTGTGAGAGCAAGCTACGGACCCGCGGACATCCACGCAAGTGCAGCCCGTCACAGCTTCGCCATCGTTCCCGCGTGCGACTTGCGGATGAAGTCGCACACCGAAGATCCACAGCCATTATGTCCGCGGAGGCGCCGTGCCCGAAGGCGCCCGCTGACGCAAACTGCCGACGACATGACAATCCTGTCGGCCCTGGCAGACGGCGGATGGGGGAGATTGTGAAGCCACCCGCCGCCTGTCCGGTGCACGGCCTGCGCGTTCATGCGCACCTGCGAGCTTCCTGCTCCGACCGCGCGCTCATAATGAACCAACACGCGGGCGGCGCCGAGCCGGCATTCGTGCCAACAGCGGCGAGAAACGCGCGCAACTGGCGCATTCGCCTGGAAACGCGGTGTTTCAGCCTGTTCCGCCGACCGTGAGGCCGTCGATGCGCAATGTCGGCTGGCCGACTCCGACAGGCACGCTCTGCCCATCCTTGCCGCACGTACCCACACCATCGTCCAGCTTCAGGTCGTTTCCCACCATCGTGACTCGAGTGAGCACATCGGGCCCGTTGCCGATGAGCGTGGCGCCCTTCAACGGGGCAGCCAGCCTGCCGTTCTCGATCGCATAGGCCTCGCTCGCCGAGAAGACGAACTTGCCCGAGGTGATGTCCACCTGGCCGCCGCCGAAGTTGGCCGCGTAGATGCCGCGCTCGACGGAGCGGATGATCTCCTGCGCCTCATGAGGGCCGGGCCGCATGTATGTGTTGGTCATGCGCGGAAGCGTGAGATGCGCGAAGGATTCCCGCCTGCCGTTGCCCGTGGGACGGGCACCCATCAGGCGCGCGTTCAACTTGTCATGAAGGTACCCGCGCAGGATCCCGTTTTCGATCAGCAGCGTGCACTGCGTCGGCGTGCCTTCGTCGTCGATGTTGAGAGAGCCGCGCCGCCGCGACAACGTACCATCATCCACTATGGTGCATTCGGGAGCGGCCACGCGCTCGCCGATGCGATTTGCAAACGCCGACGTACCCTTGCGGTTGAAATCCCCTTCCAGGCCGTGCCCGATGGCCTCGTGCAGCAGAATGCCCGGCCATCCCGGCCCCAGGACCACCGTCATGGAGCCCGCCGGCGCCGGCACGGCCTCGAGGTTGACGAGCGCCTGACGCACCGCCTCGCGCCCCAGCGCCAGCGGCCGCTCTCCCGCGACGAGCTCCGCCAGCGAGTAGCGGCCGCCCGCCCCTGCATAGCCCTGCTCGCGGCGGCCATTCTGCTCTACCAGCACGGACACGTTGAACCGCACCAGGGGCCTGACGTCGGCGGCAAGATCGCCTTCGCTGGTGGCGATGAGTACAACCTCGTGCACGGCGGTCACGCTAGCGGTGACATGCACGATGCGGGGATCCAGACGGCGCGTCTCGCGATCCACGCGCTCGAGCCAGCCGACCTTGTCCTGATCCGACAGCGAGGCGGTTGGATCCGCGGGCAGGTAAAGCTGGTGCCCGGAGCGGGCCTGCCACGCTTGCACGCGCTTCTGTCCTCCCTGCACGGCAATCGCGCGAGCCGCGCGCGAGGCTTCTTCGAGAGCCGGAAGCACGATCTCGTCCGAATACGCGAAGCCCGTTTTTTCTCCGGCCAGCGCACGCACGCCAACGCCCTGCTCGATGCTGGCGCTGCCATCCTTGACGATGCCGTCCTCCAGCGACCACGCTTCTTCGTGCGAGAGCTGGAAGTACAAGTCGGCGGAATCCACCGAGTGGGTCAGTACTTCGCCGAAGATGCGATCGAGCCGTCCGTCATCCAGGCCGCTGGGCCGCAGGATGAGATCGCGTGCGATGCTCATCGAATCGCGGGCATCGCCGCCCATGACGGGCACGTTCTTTCCGGATTCTTCCATCAGGGATCTCTCTCCCGCAGCACGCGGTGCTGCAACGCAGGGAAATTCTCGCGAGCTCGCGCCTGTTGCGCGGCATCGATCTGCGCAACGATACAACCGCGGCCGCGCGGCAGGCGCTGCAGGATACGACCCCAGTAATCCACGATCATGCTGTCGCCGTAGGTCTCGCGTCCGCTGGGGTGAAATCCGGACTGGGCCGGCGCGACCACATAGCACAGGTTCTCGATGGCTCGCGCGCCCATCAGTGTTTCCCAATGCGCCCGCCCGGTGGGGGCCGTGAACGCGGAAGGTATCGCCAGAATGCGGGCTCCAGCGGCGCTCAAGCGCCGATACAACTCGGGAAACCTCACGTCATAGCAAACAGACAGGCCGACACGCCCGACGGGCGTATCGACGACGACCGACTCGGAGCCGGGCGCCACGTGGGCCGACTCACGGTAACGCTCAGCGCGCCCGGGAATATCGACGTCGAACAAATGGATCTTGTCGTAACGCGCGGCTCGGTTGCCGTCCGCGTCATATACCAGGGACGCGGCGGCAACACGTCCGTCGCCGCCCGCCCGTAGAGGTATCGTGCCACCGACGATACATAGGCGGAGGCGGCGGGCCGTGGCCGCCAGAAAGTCCTGGATCGGACCGGAGCCGTCGGCTTCCGCGATGCCGCGTTTGTCGGCATCCCGAAGCCCCAGGAACGCGAAGTTCTCCGGCAGGACCGCAAGCTGCGCCCCGCGCTGGGCTGCCTCTTCGAGCAGGGGACGCGCCTGCTCGAGATTCGCCCCGACGTCCGGGCCCGAGGTCATCTGGATGGCTGCAACGCTGGTCATGCTCGGATAATGGGCGCCCCGCGCCAAAGGGGGAAATTGCTCAATTCGCCGCCACTACCATCGGGTCGTCCCACGAGCCTTGCAAGCGAAGCACCGCCCGCGACCGATCCTGACCTGCGTTGCCGGTGAACAGCTCACGCAGCGAGAGCCATGCCGCGGCCACGCGCGGCGAGGCGCCGAAGCGGCGGATCGCCGCCGGCAATCGCTCCTCCCCGCGCAGCACCCAGACCTGCTGATCGTAGTCGCGAGACACGAGGCCCGTGCGGCCGCGCATGAGAATTTCCGCATCGCCGTCGAAATGCAGGTCCGAGGTCCGCGCCTCGCCGTCCTGCAGGTCGAAGTCCGCCTCGAGCCGCGCGAAGCGCAGCTCGTGCAGCGGCGCAGGCAGCGCCGCCTCGGCGGCCTCCGGCGCATCCAGAGCGCTGACGAGCGCGGGGACTGCGAGCAGCGCGAACGGCCGCGCCCCGGCATCAGCCGCCTGCGGATTTCGGGTCGTGCCGTCCGCCAGCCTCATGCTGAGCGTCCCGCGCAGAGTCTCGAGCCACGGCCGCTGCGTTCCCAACGGCCATTCCACGGCGCCACTCAAGGTTGCCTGCGATGCTGCAAGATCGGGCCTGAAGCCGAAATCCTCGAGCGTGGCGGCCGCATCCGTGCTGTCAACCGTGAAGGCGAGCCGGCAGGTCGCCGATTCCGTCTGACAGTGCAGGCTGCCGCGCGCATCGTGCGCGGCGCCGACGAGGCGCAGGTCATCGATCCTCACGATGCCGCCATCGGCTGCCAGGACGCCGGTCAATCGTCCGAGGGAACGGCCACGCCAGACCAACTCATCCACCGCGAGCTGAGCTGTCGGTGCCAGCGCTGCGATGAGGCCCAATCCCTCATTCGGACGCGCGGCCTCCGGCAAATCGAGCCGCACGAGGTGCAGCTGCGCCGAGCGCGCCGCGGCGTCGAGCGCAGCCAGGACAGCTCCGCCGGCGCGGACCGGTGTGTTGGGGGCGGCGGGCGTGCCTGGCATGCCTGCGGCAATCGGCCAGCGCGCCGTGCCCACGAGGCCGGCGGAATCAACCTGCAACTGCGTGCCGCCACCGGTGCGCTCGGCTTCCAGCGTCACCTCGTCGTAACTTCGCCCGGCAACCGTCATCTGGCTCGCAACGATCTGCGCGCGCACGGCCGGCACCGCATCCAGCCGAAGATGCTGCCAGGCCATGGCATACGCAGGCAGGTCGAGCCGGTTGATCCGGCCTTGAATCAGGACCACCGGCTGCGCAGGCAACTGCGCGATGGCGGTTCCGAATCGTACGGCTCCACGGTCCACCGTCCACCGGCCGTCAGCCTCTTTTTGCAAGGCGAACGCGCTGCGCAGCCGATCGCCGAGATTCACGCGCATCCGCGCCGTCTCGTTCGCGCCGGTAAGCTCGAAGTGCAGCGGCACCGTGGCTGCGGGCCGCTTCGCAAACGGCTCGGGAAGCGAGCTCATGACGCCGAGCAGATTCGAGTCGGCGTGCATGCGCCAGTGCGCCGGTTGGGCCGGTTGGGCCGGTTGGGCCGGCAGGTATGCCAGTTCGCCCGTCCATTCCGTGCTGCCCTGCACGGTGGCGGTCGCGTTTGCCAGGTTCGCGAGCCGCTGCGCGCTCAGCACGCCTTGCGCCTGAACCGCGAACACCCGCGCACCTTTCTCGCGGTGCTCGCCCACGCGCAAGGTGATCGGCCCCCCAAGCCACGTGCCCGTCAATGTCGAGTGCTGCAGATGGCCCGTATCAAACACGAACGAGCCGCTCACGGCCTGGATTGGGGGCAAACCCTCGACAGCCTGCATTCGCGCCCCGTCCACGAAGGTTGCCACGCGCGCCTGGACTGAAGATTCCTGCGCGCCGGGGGCGCCTCCCGCCAGCATCGGCGAGCCTTCCGCGGCCGGAAGCGACACGTCGAATTCGAAAGCGGCATCCCCGCTGGCAGCGATTTCCTGCACCTCAGGCGCAAATTGCTGCAATCGCGGGTGCTCGCGCACCCATGCAATCGCATCTTCGAGACGACCGGTGACCCGGCCAGTCAAGCGCGTCGCGCCCTGCCCGCCTGCGTCCCACTGCGCGCGCGTCGCTGCCAGATGAAATGGCCCCGCGTGTCCCGACGTGATCGTTGCCTGGATCCGCGCACCGCGCCATTCGACTCGTGCCTCGACTCCTTGCGCATCGGGCCATAAGCCGCCACCGGACAGGAGCCCGTCTTGCAAAGCCAACGAGCCGGTGAAGCCGTCGCCCCCTCCCCCGAAGGGCAACTCGCTGATCGGTCCATGCAGCTCGAACTGCGCGTTCTGGATCCGGCCGGCCGTGAGCTGCGAGGCGGCGGCGCCAAACGCCTGCGCCGTGCCGTCCCCGAGAATGCTCTCGACCAACGGGATATCCGCTCCGATCAGCGTGCCCCGCGCGCTGATTTCGGGATCACCCTGTTCAGCGCCGCCGCGCAGTACCCCATTCAGACTCAGGCGCGCATGTTGATGCTCCAGCAGAAATCCGCCGGTGGCGATCTGCCAGCCGGCGCGCGTCGTGCTGACTCGCAGCGTCGAGGCGACACGGACGTCCGTCAGCGGATATTGCCGTGACTGGGCGAGCTCGAGCCGCGCACCCTGCGACTGCAGGTGGGCCGTCAATTCACTCTCGGTTCCCCAGACGCGCACACCGAAGCCGCTCAAGGTAAAGTCCCGGGATTTCGGCGTGAGCGCCACGTTCTCGAGCTGCGCGTCGGTGTGCAAGCGCTCACCCGCCGGCCGCAGGGAATCCCAGTCGAATGTCATATTGCGCGCCAAGCCGCCGAGCTCGATGCCGGCCAGATCCAGTTGCGGCGCCAGCCATCGTGCGACCGCAACCACGGACTCCAGCGACGCCCGATCCAGGCTGCCGCGAACCCATTGGCCGGACGGCCCGGCATCGACGGTCAGCGAGGCCGGCCGCTCATCCGGTCCGATCCGCAAAGAGTCGACTCGAATGCGCCAGTCCGAACCGTGGCGTGCCAGTCTCCAGTCACCGCGCAGCCGGTCCAGGCTCAACAGGTTGGCACCTGCAACCTTGTCAACTGCCGCTTGCCCACCGGGGGGCGCGGCTGACTCATCGGCAGCGGCAAACACCAGTCCGCCCGCGCGCAGACTGCCACCCGCCTTGACGATGTGTCCGCTCTCGAAGTCCAGGTCCATGGTGAGGTCGCCGCTGCCCGCACTCGGCAGGTAGCGCGCGAGTTGTATGGCTCCGGAGAGAAAATCCCGGCAGCCCGAAAACAACAGCCGGTGTGCCTCCAGCCGCAGCGATCCACTGAGCGTCGCGGGATGGCCAAGGTCTCCGTTCACCCGCATCACGACGCGGGCCATGCGGCCCAGCCGGTCCGGCAGAAATACGAGGCCGTAAACGCTCCATTCATCGTCCGAACGGCGAAGCGACGCACGCCGGATCAGTAGCGTGAAAGGATTCGCCGAGCCGGCGGGATCGGGCAGCCGCAGCGTGCCGCCTTCCACGTCGATGCGCCCGCCACGCCAGCGCTGCAAAATGGCCATCCGGTCCACACCCGGGGTGGCCCGCGAGCCCGCTCCACCGGTCCCGTGTCCCCCGCCGCTGCCGCTCTCCCGCCCACCGGCGCCGGCGAAGTCGATGTCGGGGGCGATAAGGTCGATGCGGCCCGCCTCGGGCTGTCCGCTGCGCAGCGTCCGCCAGGCGTCGAATCCCACGACGAGCTCACTCGCGCGCAGCAGCACCTGCGAGGTTCCCGGCTCATCGAGCTCAACATGACGGAACACCGCCTCGGGTCCATACCACCCCCAACGAAGCCCGAGCTCATTGAAGCGGATGTCAAGACCGGTCTGCGCACGGACCAGCCGCTCGAGGGCGGCACGATGCTGTGGCACCCTCGCGAGCGCGAGCTCATAGGAGAACACGATGAAGGCCAACAGCGCCGCGGCGCCCAGCGCGGCGGCACTGGCTCCCCGCAGCCAGTGCAGGCGTGGCTTTGGCCCGCTAGATTGGCACGACATCGTACTGGTCCACACCGTAGAGAGCTTCGACTTGCATGCGGATCGGCCTGCCCACCTGGGACTCGAGCTCGGCCAGCGTCGTCGACTCCTCATCCAGCAGGCGGTCCACGACGTCCTGGTGAGCCAGTATCAGCAGCTCGCGGCTCGCGAACTGCCGGGTTTGTCGCACAATTTCGCGAAAGATCTCGTTGCACACGGTTTCCGCGGATTTGACGAAGCCGCGTCCCTCGCAGCTTGGACAGGGTGCGCACAACAGATGTTCCAGGCTCTCCCGGGTGCGTTTGCGGGTCATCTCCACCAGCCCCAGTGGCGACAGGCTCACGATGTGCGTCTGGGCGCGATCCCCCGCGAGCGCGCGCTCCAGCGCCGCGAGCACCTGACGGCGATGCGGCTCATCACGCATGTCGATGAAGTCGATGATGATGATGCCGCCAAGGTTGCGCAGGCGCAGCTGCCGTGCGATGGCCACGGCCGCCTCCAGGTTGGTGCGAAAAATCGTCTCCTCGAGATTGCGGTGACCCACGTACGCACCGGTGTTGACGTCGATCGTCGTCATGGCCTCGGTCTGATCGATCACGAGATGGCCGCCCGATTTCAGCGTCACCTTGCGTTCGAGCGCCTTCGCGATCTCGTCCTCGATGCCATGCAGATCGAAGATCGGCCTGGGACCCGCATACAGCTCGATACGCGTGGCTGCGTCGGGCATGAACGCGGCTGCGAACGCAACCATGTCAGCATGCTCACGCGGCGAATCCACTAGCACGCGGCTCACTCCGCGCGACAGCTCGTCACGCAGAACGCGCAGTGCGAGGGGCAGATCCTCATGAACGATCGACCCTGGCTGAGCCTCGCGTGCCCGCGCACGCACGTGATGCCAGAGCTTGTCGAGGTAGAGCATGTCCTCGCGCAAACTCTCGACCGTCACGCCCTGAGAGGCCGTGCGCAGGATGTATCCGCCGGCCGTGTCGGACGCAATGAAGCTCGCGACCGCCTCCTTCAACCGTTGGCGCTCGGCCTCGTCGTCGATTCGGGCCGACACCCCGATCCCTTCACCGCGCGGCATGTACACGAGGTAGCGCGAGGGCAGGGCAATGAAGGTCGTCAGGCGCGCGCCCTTGGTCCCGAGGGGGTCCTTGATGACCTGCACCAGGATGTCATCCCCCGGACTCACCAGCCGCCGGATGTCATCGACGGTGGGCAGGACAATCGTGTCATCCGGATTTCCCGCGGCAATGTCCGCAACATGCAGGAAAGCTGTGCGCTCGAGGCCTATCTCGACGAAGGCCGCCTGCATGCCGGGCAACACGCGCGAGACACGCCCTTTGTAGAGGTTGCTCACCAGGCCGCGGCGGCTCGTCCGCTCGATGTAGACTTCCTGCAGTACGCCGGTCTCGACGATCGCGGCGCGCGTTTCACTCGGCGCCACGTTGACCATGATCTCTATGCTCAACAGCCCGCTCCGTGCCAGTAGGCAATCCCCGCCGCGCGCAGCAGCCCGGCCGTCTCGAACAACGGCAGTCCCATCACCGCGGAATAGCTGCCACTCAAGGATTCGATGAACACGGCACCGAGGCCCTGGATCGCGTAGCCGCCCGCCTTGCCGCGCGGCTCGCCCGTCTCCCAGTAAGCCGCGCACTGCGCAGCGGTCAGCGAGCGAAAGCGCACCGCGCTCGCGCTCAGCCGCTGCCGGACACCATGCGAATCCGCCAGTGCGACCGCAGTCAGGACTTCATGCGTACGCCCCGACAGCCTGCCCAGCATGGCGACCGCGTCCGCCTGGTCGCGTGGCTTGCCGTAAATGGATCCGTCGAGCACGACTGTTGTATCGGCAGCCAGGACCGGTAGCCGTTGGCCGCTCCGGCGCACGGCCTGCGCTTTCTCCCGGGCGAGGCGCGCAACGTAATCGCGGGGGGCTTCCCCAGGCAACACGGTCTCATCGATATCGGCTGCGGCAACGGTATATGCAACGCCGATTTGCGACAACAGCTCCCGGCGCCGCGGTGAGACCGAAGCGAGGCACAGCAGAGGCGGTGGCGAGTCCGGGGCAGCCATCAGTCCCGATGATACGGGTGATTCGCCAACACGCCATGCGCGCGATACAGCTGCTCCGCCAACACGACCCTTACGAGCGCATGAGGAAATGTCAGCCGCGACAGAGACCATTTGAAGTCGCCGCGCGCGAGGACGTCGGGCGCCAGGCCGTCCGGACCCCCGACCAGGAACGCCAGATCGCTGCCGTCGCGCATACGCTCGGCCAGGAAGGAAGCGAGCTCGCGCGTAGTCATTTCAGTGCCGCGCTCATCCAGGACAACCACGTACTCGTCTTTGCGCAGCGCCGCGAGCAGCCGTTGGGCTTCGGTCTCGATTGCTTTGCGCGGCGACCGTCCAGCGGTGCGGAGGCCGGGTTCGATTTGCGTGAGCGAGATTCTCAGGCCCGGACTCAGGCGTGCGACATATTCTTCATACGCCTCGCGCACCCACTTTGGCATGCGGGAGCCTACGGCGACCAGGCGCACCCTGCCCATGGACTAGGCCGGCAGGGGAATTCGAGCGCGCCGCGGCGGCGCTCGATTTCCCGTTGACCGGGGCTGCGCTAGGACGGCCGCCGCCCCCTGCGGGCAGCGCGCGGCGCTTGTGCCGCGGCAGGTACGGATTGCGTCGCCCCGTTGTCCCACAAGCGCTCCAGCCCATAGAACTCGCGCACCCGCGGCAACATAACGTGAAGCACGATGTCCTGCAGATCCACCAGAACCCACTCGCCGTCGCGCGCACCTTCGGTGCCAAGCGGGCGAAACCCCGCCGCCCTGGCCTTCTCGACGACCCGATCAGCGATGGAGCGGACGTGACGGTCGGAGTTGCCGGAGGCGATGACCATGGTGTCTGCGATGTCGGTCAGACCTCGTACATCCAGCACCTTTATGTTGACGGCTTTCATATCGTCGAGCGCGGCCGTTATGACATCTTGCAACGGCGATGCGCGCTCGGGCTCAGTGGAGCGGCGCGGACGTGTACGAGTGATCATGCGTTTATGTGAAACCTCCTGAGGTCAAATCCGGACAGCCGCAGACACTTTCAGCCGATCAATGAGGAGCATAGCATCTCGTCTCGCGGATGATCTGCCGGACTCGATCCGGCACCAGGTACAGGGGATCGCGACCTGCGACGAGCAGCTGGCGCAGCTCGGTCGAGGAGATCTCGAGCTGCGTCCCGGCGTGTACATAGACCCGTCCGCACGTCTTTTCGTGAAGCTCACGTATGGAGCCGGTGCCGTGATCCACCATGACCTCGCCCAGAGGACCGCTGGTAGGGGCTTTCCAGCCCGGCCGATGCGCTACCACGATGTGGGCGAGGCCCAGGAGCTCACGCCAGCGGTGCCAGTGCGGCAGCCCCAGAAAGGCATCCATTCCCAGCAACAGGCACAGGGAACGTTCTGGATATTCGTTGCGCAACTCGGTGAGCGTATCGACCGAATACGACACGCCGGCGCGCCGGACCTCCCTGTCGTCCACGACGAACGCCGGCTGGTCCGCCACCGCGGCCCTGACCATTGCCAGGCGGAGCTCGGGCGCCGCGTTGAGCTGCTCGCGATGCGGGGGATTGCCGGTGGGCACGAAGCGCACTTCCGTGAGCCGAAGTTCCTGCCAAAGCTCAAAGGCAGTGCGCAGATGCCCGTAATGAATCGGATCGAATGTGCCGCCAAAAACGCCTAGGGGTTGCATCATCGAGAGCCTGTAGTGGGCTGGGGCTATTTGAGCACGGTTTGGGGCGCGCGCATTGCCGGGCGGGCACAGATATCCGACGCGAGCAGCGCCATCTCATCCCACGCATCGCCGAGCAGGCGGCCCTTGATCATCCGGTCCGCACGGCCGGCGCGAATCGTGAGGGCTGGGAAAGACAGGCGTGAGGCGCGCCGCACGCCCTTCTCCAAAGCAGCCGCCTGCCGCGGCCACGCTCTCGGCCTGGAATCGCCGGGACCTCGTGCGGCACTCCAAAGATCGCGCACTGCTTTCGACAACGCCCAAAGTGCGAGCGTCGGCTCGACACCTTCGGCGCGCAACCCGGCCAACATCCGCAAGGCGCGCTCCGTCTCACCCGCCAACACGACCTCTCCGAGCTTGAACACGTCGAAACGCGCGCTGTCGGCAACGGTCATGAGAATCGTGTCAGCGGTAATCCGGCCGCCCTGCGCAATCAATCGCAGTTTTTCGAGCTCCTGGTGTGCGGCCAGCAGGTTGCCCTCGGTGCGCTCCGCCAACAGATCGAGACCCTCGCTCGTGATGTCGAGATTCAACCGTCGCGAACGCGTACGCAACCACACCACGATCCGGTCGGCGTCGATGGGCCAGATTTGCAGCCAGGCTCCACGCGCCTCCACGGCCTTCACCCAGGGCGCGTTCTGCGCATCCCGATCGAGTCGTGGAGTCAGAATCAGGAAGACCGTGTCGGGATCGTCGATTTCCAGCATTGCGACGAGCGCAGCGCTGCCGTCAATGCCAGGCTTGCCGCTGGGCAGCCGGATTTCCACCAGTCGCCGCGCTCCGAACAGGGACATGTTACCCGCTGACGCGCGCACGTCATCCCAGTTGGAGCCACGCTCCAGAAAGTGCACCTCACGCTCGGCAACGCCCATCGTCCGCGCACGAGCCCGTATGGCATCCGCGGCCTCGCCGCTGAGGAGCGGCTCGTCGCCGGAAACGAGATACGCACGCAGCAGGTTCTGCTCGAGGTGCGCGAAGAGAGCGTCCGAGTTCAGCTTCAAGGCGGTTTCCGGGTGGCGCGGTGCGTTGTATCCAGCAAGCGACGGATTATCTTACGATTCGCGGAAGATTTTCGTCCAGGCGGCGGTCGCGATAGGATCCGGCACACAATGGGATTGCGTCCAGCACTGTTCGCCGCGCTCCTTGCGGCTGCAGCCACTGCAGCCGTTGATGCGAATCCTGCGGCATCGGCTGCTCCGCCCAAGGCCGTGGGCAAATCCGCCGCCAGGAGCGGTCGAGTGATCGAGCTCGACTGGAAGGAGCTGTTACCGTCAGGCGAACGTGCGCGCTTCACAGCCGTGGCCCCACCTCCAGTGCACGATTACCGCGGGGAGGGGGGACCACCGGCGGTGCAGACGCTGGATTTCAACGTCAACAAAGCGTTGGACGGGGCGACCGTGCGCCTGCCCGGATTCATCGTGCCGCTGGAGGCGCTCAAGAGTGGCGGCTTGAGTGATTTTCTTCTCGTCCCGTACTTCGGCTCGTGCATTCACGTGCCGCCGCCACCGCCCAATCAGCTGGTCTATGTCCACACGATCAAACGTGCAGCGATCGCCTCGATATACGATGCCTATTGGATCACCGGCAAGCTCCATCTGCAGACCAAGACCACTCGGCTGGGCTCGGCCGCGTATGAATTGAGCGCCGACAAGATCGAAGTCTACCGATACTGAGGTTCCCCACATGCAGCGTCCTCACACCCGAAAGCGGCCTGCGTCCCGGACAGGTGCGCTGCGCGGTCTGTACGCCGGCAGCAAACCCTACCGCTCAGGATTTCTACGCGTCTCCGATGTGCATGAAATCCATTTCGAGGAGTGCGGCAACCCGCGCGGCAAGCCGGCTGTATTCCTGCACGGCGGTCCGGGCGGCGGCAGCGACGCGAAGGTGCGCGGCTTCTTCAACCCGAAGGTCTATCGAATCGTGCTGTTCGACCAGCGCGGTTGTGGGAAAAGCCGGCCGCACGCGAGCCTCGAAGACAACACGACCTGGCATCTCGTTGCGGACATCGAAAAGCTGCGCGAGCATCTGCACATCCAGCGCTGGCTGGTATTTGGCGGCTCGTGGGGCTCGACGTTGGCGCTGGCCTACGCCGAGACCCATCCCCGGCGTGTGACGGAGCTGGTGTTGCGCGGGATCTTCCTGCTGCGACGGTGGGAGATCGACTGGTTCTACCAGGACAGCGGCGGGGCCGCGGCGCTCTATCCTGACCTGTGGGAGCAGTATGTCGGGCCCATCCCGAAAGCCGAGCGCGGCGACCTGCTCCGGGCGTACTACAAGCGGCTGACCAGCAAGGACCCGCGGGTGCTGAAAGGCGCCGCCAAAGGATGGGCCCTCTGGGAGGGTGCCACCAGTTTCCTGCGTTTGAACCCCGAGTATGTCGCCAAGTTCGACGAGGAGGACTACGCGGCGGCCATCGCGCGGATCGAATGCCACTATTTCATCAATGGCGGATTTCTGCGTACCGACAATCAGCTCATCGAGAATATCGGCGCCATCCGCAGGATTCCCGCCGTCATCGTCCAGGGACGCTATGACGTCCTCTGTCCCATGAGAAGCGCGTGGGACCTGCATCGCGCGTGGCCGCAGGCAGATCTACGAATAGTCCCGGATGCGGGCCACTCCGCGTTCGAGCGCGGAAATCTGCACGAGCTGATCAGCGCGACAGACCGCTTTGCGCGGTGACGCTCCAATCCCGGGAACCTTCAGCATCTGAGTTGCCATGTCGGGCGGCTATTGCCGCCAATTACGCGGTGCTCCAGCAGCCAGCGGCGTGCGTCCTGCGCATCGGACTCGAACCAGGCGCGCGTGTTGCCCAGCCGGAAGCTGTAACCCCAGTCGTCCATGTCCGAAAACAATCGCTCGCGGCCCACTCCAGGCAGCTCATCAGCCAGCAGCACCTGCAGATAGCACACGGCTGATTCCTCCGGGTCATCGCCTCCGGCGTCACGGTCGAGTCCCGCGCGCCGCTCGGCACTCATGCAGACATAATGGCTCGCCTCGTGCAGAACGGAATGCACCGGCGTGTCCAGGCGCGCATACAGGCGCTCGCCCTGCAGGCCCGCTTCAGTTTCACCCCAATAAGAGCCCTGAATGACTTCTTCCGGAGCAAGCAGGGTCAACTGGAGGCCGTAGCGGTTCAGGAGCACCGCCACGGCGATTCGATCGACGCAGTTCAGGCGCAGCAAGCGCGCAGGTTCACGGCGACAACCGGGAATTCACGACTGCGGCAGGCTCGACAACTGACGCATCACGATGTCGGCCAGGTCATGCGCCATGGCCTGACGCAGGATTGCCTCTTCGTGCTCTTTCGCCAGCAGCAGCCGTTCGTCGAAGCTGTAGCTGCGGGTGGCCGAGACGTCCTGCGGAGGCAGCAATTCCTTGTCGGCGGCGCTCACGGAGAAGCGCACCGTATAGGTCACCTCGTATTCATTCGGCTGGTTGGAAGCCGAGACCGAAAGCACCCGCCGGGCCACGTCGTCCCTGAGGATATTCACCACCGCGGAGGCGTCCTGCTTGCGCGCAGGCGGGCGCGCGCCGGACCTCAGCAGCGCCTTGTGCAGGCTTTGCACGAAATCGCTCTGCTGGTCGGCAGCCTGCACGTAGGCGCTCTGCATCGATTGGGGCAGCGGGGCGCGCCCTTGAAGGTGAAACCCGCAGCCGGACAGGATTGCAGCGAGCACCATTGCCAGGACCTGGCTCCCCCGCAGGCCGGCACTCCCAATGGACATGGCATCTGTCATGCTGTCAGACGACGATGTTGATCAGCTTGCCGCGAACCACGATCACCTTGCGCACCGGCTTGCCTTCGACGAAACGCTGCACGTGCTGATTCGCCAGTGCGGCGGCCTTGATCGCCTCCTCGTTCGCTTCGGCGGCGACCGTGACCCGGCCGCGCAACTTGCCGTTGACCTGCACCACCAGCTCCAGCTCGTCCTGGCGCAGCGCGTCTTGCGCCGGGTGCGGCATTGGCGCATCCAACAGATCGCCGAGCTCTTGCGCGTAACCGAGCTCCACCCACAGGGTATGTGCGATGTGCGGCGCTATCGGATACAGGACGCGCAGCACAATGCCCACGCCCTCGCGCAGCACGGCCGCGGCCGCGGCCCGCGGCTCCAGGCCGTCCAGGGCGTTGAGCATCTTCATGGTCGCCGAGACGACGGTGTTATATTGCATGCGCTGATAATCGAACAGTGCCTGGTGCAGGTTGGCGTGCAGCTCGCGGCGCACCTTCCTCAATCCGCCGTCCAGGGCCGCAGCCTCAGGTGCTGGCGCGCTTGCGACCCGCTCGCGCTGTGCGTAACAGAAGGCCCACAAGCGCCGGAGGAAGCGATGCACGCCTTCCGCGCTGGTGTCGGACCACGGCGCGCTTTGGTCCGGAGGGCCGGCAAACATCACGAACGCGCGCGCGGTATCGGCGCCGAAACGCTCGATGAACGTGCCCGGTTCCACGACGTTGTTCTTGCTCTTGGACATCTTCTCGATGCCGCCGTAACTGACCGGCTTGCCGTCTTCGGTGGCGATCGCGCTGCTGGGCGTGCCGCGCTCGTCGAACTGCTGCTCGACTTCCGCCGGATAGAACCAGCGCTTCCTGCCGTTTGCGTCTTCCCGATAATAACAATGCGCCAGGAGCATTCCCTGCGTGAACAGGTGTTTGAACGGCTCATCGAAGTCGATCAAGCCCAGATCGCGCATCACCTTGGTCCAGAACCGCGCGTACAGCAGGTGCAGGACCGCGTGCTCGATGCCGCCGATGTACTGATCCATCGGCATCCAATAGCCGGTGCGCTCATCGACCATCGTCGGTGCGCCGGGGCAGCAATAACGCATGTAATACCAGGAGGAATCGACGAACGTATCCATCGTGTCGGTTTCCCGGCGAGCCGCGTTGCCGCACTTGGGGCAGGTACAGGCGAGGAAACGCTCGTCCTTGTTCAAGGGGTTGCCACTGCCATCCGGCACGAGATCCTCCGGCAGCACGACCGGCAGATCCTCTTGCGGAACGGGCACGACCCCGCACCGCTCGCAGTGGATGATGGGAATCGGCGTACCCCAATAGCGCTGGCGCGAGATCCCCCAGTCGCGCAGCCGCCATTGGACCTGCTTCCCGCCCAGACCCAGCGCAGCCAGATCGCCGGCGATCGCCTCGACCGCATCCCGATAGCTCTTGCCGTTGTAGTTGTAGCGGCCATCCGGCGATTGGGAGTCGGTACAGCGGCTCTCTTGCGTTACGGCGTACCACGCCTGCCACTGGGTCGTTGAAAACTCCTGCGCGCGGGGATCGAGTCTTTCCTTCACTTCATCGGCGACTTCGATCACCTGCCTGATCGGCAAGCCGTAGCGGCGGGCGAAAGCGAAGTCGCGCTCGTCGTGGGCGGGTACCCCCATGACCGCGCCCTCGCCGTAGCTCATCAGCACGTAGCTGCCCACCCAGACCGGTACGGGCTGTCCGGTCAATGGATGCGTGACGCAGAACCCGGTTGCGACGCCCTTCTTCTCCATCGTGGCGAGCGCGGCATCCGCCACTGCGCCGTGCTTGCATTCCTCGATGAATTGCGCCACCCGCGGGTCGCCGCGCGCCAGCTCCACCGCCAGGGGATGCTCGGGCGCGATGGCCACGAACGTGACACCCATGATGGTGTCCACCCGTGTCGTGAACACCCATAGCCGCCGCTGCTCGCCGTCCGACTCGTACGGAAACGCAAAACGCACCCCTTCGCTGCGCCCGATCCAGTTCTCCTGCATGGTGCGCACTTGCGCCGGCCAGCCATCCAGCTTGTTCCTGACATAGTCGAGCAGTTCCTGGGCATACCGCGTGATAGCGAGGTAGTAGCCTGGGATTTCCCGCTGTTCCACCAGCGCGCCGGAGCGCCAGCCGCGGCCATCGACCACCTGCTCATTGGCGAGCACGGTCTGGTCGACCGGGTCCCAGTTGACGATCTGCGTCTTGCGATAGGCGATGCCGCTTTCCAGCATCTTGAGGAACAGCCACTGGTTCCACCGGTAGTAGCCCGGATCGCAGGTAGCCACTTCCCGGGACCAGTCGAACGCGAATCCCATGGGCGCGAACTGGGCCTTCATGTCCGCGATGTTGGCGCGCGTCCACTGCGCGGGTGCGATGAGTTTGTCGATGGCGGCGTTTTCGGCGGGCAAACCGAATGCGTCCCAGCCCATGGGCGTCATGACGTTATAGCCGCATGAGCGCATGAACCGATAGACGACGTCATTCAACGTGTAGTTACGCATGTGTCCCATGTGCAGCTTGCCGCTGGGATACGGCAGCATGGAGCACACATAGAACTTTCCCTTCGGGAAACGCGGATCGTGTTCTTTGGCGCGGTAGGCGTCCAGCGCACGCCAGTGCTGTTGTGCCGCGGCTTCCACGGCAGCCGGATCGTAGATCTCGTCCATGGGAAAAAGGCTTGAATCTCAGATGCTTGCGGGGGAGTCGCGAGGATACACGACTGGCGCCGCTTGCGCTCGGTACGCCGGGCGCCGATAGCGGCGCGCGGCGGCTGGGCCTGCTTCGCCGCGGCGGCACGGGGCTTGCTTCGATACGGTGACCTACCCCAAACCCCCGGGCCGTTCCCTGCTCGGATCACCCGGATAAGGAGCGCGTCAATGCAAGCCCCGTCGATCAAGACTGTCAGCCGAATCACGCTGGGGTTGGTCGCAACAGCCCTGTTCAGCCTGTCGGGGTGTGTGATCGCCCCCGAGCATGGCCGCGATCATGACCGGTACGGCCACGACCGGTATTACCACGAGCATCACTGCGACGATGGGCACGACAGGGACGACTGCCGCCGCTACCGATAGAGCTCGCTTAGAGCTCGCTGACCGAGCCGGCGGCGGCAACTCCTTACCGGGAGGTGCCGCCGCGGCCGCTCGAGCTGGCGGCTTACGCTATCTTCAGCGGCCTGCGCAGCACTTACGGTAGCTTCAGCGGCACGAATATTTGAGCGTCCTCTCGCTGTATGAGCAGCGCCACGTTCTTGCCGGATGACTTCGCCTCATCCTGAAGCTCCTTCACCGTCTTCACCCGCTTTCCATTCACGCCCAGGATGATGTCGCCCGGCTGCACGCCCGCCGCGGCCGCGGGCCCTTTCACTTCCTCGACGACCAGGTTGCCCTGGGTCTCGGCCTGCTCCTTCTCCTGGGCATCGAGCGGGCGCACGGTCAATCCGAACTGGCTTGCCTGATCCGTGGCCCGGCCATTCTGTCTGCCGCCCGTCTTCGCCTGCTGCTGCTGTTCCTTCAGCTCACTGACCCTGACGGCGATACCTTGTTTCTTGCCGCTGCGCCAGACGTCCAGGTTTGCGTCGGCTCCCGGCTTCATCGCCGCAATCGCGCCGGAAAGCTCGCCGTAGCGCTCGATGGGCTTGCCGTTGACGGCCAGGATGACATCGCCGGGTTGCAGGCCGGCCTTGGCCGCCGGACCGTCCTTCTCGACCGAGCTGACGAGCGCGCCGCGCGGCCTGTCGAGACCGAACGACTCGGCGAGTTGCGCGTTCACATCCTGGATCGTCACGCCGATGCGTCCACGCACCACCTTGCCGGTCTTGACGAGTTGGTCCTCCACGTTGCGCGCCACGTCGATCGGAATGGCGAACGAGACGCCCATGTAGCCGCCGGTGCGGCTGAAGATCTGCGAGTTGATGCCGATCACTTCCCCGGCCAGATTGAACAGCGGGCCGCCGGAATTGCCGGGGTTCACAGCGACGTCCGTCTGGATGAAGGGCACATAGTTGTCGCTCGGCAGCGAGCGCGCCGTCGCGCTGATGATGCCTGCGGTGGCGCTGTTCTCGAAGCCGAACGGCGAGCCGATGGCGAGCACCCACTGTCCGGGCCTGACTTTCGAGGGATCGCCGAGGCGCACGGTCGGCAGATTGGCGGCATTGATCTTGATCACCGCCACGTCGGTGCGCTCGTCGGCGCCGATGACTTTCGCCTGGAATTCGCGCCGGTCGGTCAGTCGGACCGTCACCTCGTCCGCGTTCGCCACGACGTGCGTGTTGGTGAGGATGTAGCCGTCCGCGCTGACAATGAATCCGGAGCCCGCCCCGCGCAGAGGGGGCGCGTTCCCGCGCGGCCCCTGCTCGGGCGCCGGTATGCCGAAGCGGCGGAAGAAGTCGTAGAACGGATCGTTCGGCGACAGCCCTTGCGGGCCGCCCGCTGCGGGCTTCTCCACCACTTCAACGTTCACCACGGCCGGGCCGTAGCGTTCCACGAGGGGCGAGAAATCGGGCAGCGCGCGCACCCCCTCCACCGCGGCAGCCGACTGGCTGGGAGCGGCCGGACGCGACGATTGAGCGCTCAGATCACGCGAACAGGCCGCCAGCGCGAAGCAGATGCACAACACCGGCCACCGTACGGGCCCCGCGATGGGCCGAATCATGGACAATGCCCGACGGGTTGCTTCGGGACGCGAGACACTCATGCTCGACTCCAGTATCTGGGGGCGAAAGGTTCGCCGTGGCGATAGACTCGGATTCATCCGGCGTGGTTCCACTCAAGCTGCAGCACTTGGCGTGCCCACGGAGGCATTCCCGGGGCGCCGGGATCCATGATTCCCCAGCCATAGCCCGGATGCCAGCGCCACGGATGCCAGAACGACTACGAGCCAGTTGCCAACATGCGCGTACGGCGGCAGGCCCACGCGCGGCGTCACGCTCGACAGCAGGTCGTAAGGCTTGAATTGCGGAGCGCGTGCGATGACTTCGCCGCGCGGCCCGATAACTCCCGAAATGCCATCGTTGGCGGCGCGGATCAGAAACCGGCCCGATTCGATCGCGCGCATGCGGGCGATCTGAAAGTGTTGGTAGCGGGCGCTCGAATGGCCGAACCAGGCATCGTTGGTCACATTGACCAGTGCATCCGCGCTGCGCAGCACTTTCAGCATGGAGCTCCCGTAGGCGTCCTCGTAACAGATCGTGGTGGCCAGCTTCAGGCCTCCCGCGGGCAGCGGCGGCTGATCGTCGCCCCCACGGGTGAAGTCGGAATACGGCAGGTTCCGCAGCCGCAGCCAGGAGCGCACGAACGCGGGCACCGGGAAGAATTCGGCGAAGGGCACGAGGTGGTTCTTGTCATACCAGCTCAACCGTTCGTCGAGCGCGAGCACGGAGTTGAAATAACGCTCGCCATCGTCCGAGACGCGCAGCACACCGAAGACGAGAGCGGAGCCGTGAGTGCGGGCTTCGCGGTACAGGTTGGTGATGTAGGAAATGTGCTCGTTCGCCGGGTCCGGCAGCGCCGCCTCCGGCCACACGATCAAGCGCCTGCCCAGTACCTGCGTGGTGAGATCATGATAGAGCTGCAGTGTCGTGTCGCGATTGCTGTCGAGCCATTTCTGATCCTGGGGAATCGCACCCTGAACGACGGCCACCGTCACCGGAGGTCCCGAAGGATGCGTCCACTCGATGGAGCTCAACGCGGCGCCAGCCACCCACGGAGTGGCAAAAATCACTGCCGACGCGATTCGGACCCGACGACATCCCAGAACCAACGCCGTGACGGCTCCCGCGCAAACGAGCAGCGCTGCGCTGATCCCATACACGCCGGCTATCGGCGCGAGGTGCGCCAGCCACGTATCGGTCTGCGAATAGCCAAGGGATAACCAGGAGAATCCTGACAGGAACCACCCGCGCCACCATTCGATCAGGAGCCAGGCGGCAGGCACTGCGATGAACCACCGCACTGCGCCCCGCGCGGGGAGCCAGCGGGCCACGGCGTAGCCGAGTGCGGCGTGGTACAGACCCATGATCCCCACGAGTGCGGCCATCAGAAATGCCGCAATGTATACGGGCGCGGCACCGAAGATATGGATGCTGATGTACAGCCACCAGGTCCCCGCCGCGAAAGTTCCCGAGTTGAACCAGAAGCCGAACCACGCGGCCTGGCGCGGAGTTGCCCCCTGCCACAGCAGCATCAGGGTGGCTGGGCAAACGATGGCCAGCGGCCACCATTCCAACGGCGCGAACGCGCACGCGAGTAGCGCGCCCGCCCCGAGGGCGACGGCCCCGCGCACGCGGGCGGACAGCAGTGTCCGTGTCG
This sequence comes from Steroidobacteraceae bacterium, assembly GCA_050738795.1. Classification (GTDB taxonomy): domain Bacteria; phylum Pseudomonadota; class Gammaproteobacteria; order Steroidobacterales; family Steroidobacteraceae; genus 13-2-20CM-66-19. Next base: position 28,413 of record JBOIAD010000119.1, on the reverse strand, counting down.
TTACAGGGTCAGACTCGTCCGGCGTCACGCTCGCACTGGGATCCCGTGCGGAGGTCGTGACGGCGGCCAGGCGCCATGCATTCATCGGGTCAGGACTCGCCGCCGACGTGCCGCTCTTCCGGCGGGACGATGTCTCGTGGCGCCACTACGCGCAACGCATCGATGCGCCGCCTGTCTGCGCGTGCAACCCGGAATTCGAAGCCATCGATGCTGGCCGCTTCACCGCGCCGCGGAAGCCGGCCGAGCTGCTTCATCAACAGTCCGGCGATCGTGTCGAATCCCTCTTCCTCGGACAGCTTGGAGCCGAAGTACTCGTTGAATTCGTCGATGCGCGTGACGCCGCGCACGGTGTACTGGCGTTCCGCTTCCTTGCGGATGTTCTGGTCGTCCTCGACGTCGAATTCGTCGTCAATCTCGCCGACGATCTGCTCGATGACATCCTCGATGGTGACCAGGCCAGACACGCCGCCGTATTCGTCGACGACGATCGCCATGTGGTTGCGGTTACGCCGGAAGTCCTTGAGCAGCACGTTGAGGCGCTTCGATTCGGGCACGAACACGGCGGGCCGCATGTACTCGCGAATGTCGAAACGCTCGCGCACATCCGAGATGCACAGGCGCAGCAGATCCTTCGCGAGCAGAATTCCGACGATGTCATCGCGATCCGCGTCCATGACGGGAAACCGCGAGTGACCGGATTCCACCACGACCGGCATGATGGTCGCCGCGGGATCGTCACGGCGGACGCAGACCATCTGCGCGCGCGGCACCATGATGTCACGGACCTGAAGATCGGAGACTTCCAGCACCCCCTCGAGCATCGTCAATGCCTCGGTATCGACGAGACCGCGCTCCCCGGCCTCCCGCAGCATGGCGAGCAGCTCCGCGCGATCCTGCGGCTCTGCGGAGAAACTCTGTGTGATCCGCTTCAGCCAGCGCCCGGTCGCATTGAGGTCTTTGGCCATCAGGAGCTCCGGTACGGATTGGGGAAACCGAGACGGCGCAGTATGGCGATCTCATGGCGCTCCATGCGGCTCGCGTCCGCCGGGCGCTCGTGCCCATAACCGATCAGGTGCAGTGTGCCGTGCACCACCAGGTGGGCCCAATGCGCTCGCAGGCTCTTGCGCTGCTCGCGCGCCTCGGCACGCAACACGTCCGGACAGATCACGAGATCGCCGAGCGGTTGCTGCGGCCCTGCGGGAAAGCGGGCGACGGGAAACCGGGGAGCGGGAAACGACAACACGTTGGTTGGCTGGTCGCGGCCCCGGTAGCGGGCATTCAGGCGGCGACTCTCCGCCCGCCCAACCACGCGTACGCCCAACTCTCGGCCAGCGGCCCGGCGTCCGCCCGCGGTACTCGCCCACGCGGCGATGTCAGCCTTCGGAGGCGCCCAGGTGCGGATCCGGCGCTGCATCTCGACGGACAGGCTCATGTCGATTTGCCCCGCGCTTCGTAGGCCTGAACGATTCGCTGCACGAGCGGATGGCGTACGACATCCTGGGCGTCAAAGAAGGTGAACGCGACCCCTTCGACTCCCCGAAGCACTTCGACCACGTGGCTGAGGCCGGACTGCCTGCCGGCGGGCAGATCGGTCTGCGTGACGTCGCCCGTCACGACCGTCCTGGAGCCGAAGCCAATACGGGTGAGAAACATCTTCATCTGCTCGACGGTGGTGTTCTGCGCCTCATCGAGAATGATGAAGGATTCGTTCAACGAGCGGCCGCGCATGAAGGCCAGCGGCGCCACTTCGATGACATTGCGCTCGATGAAGCGCGCGACGCGATCGAAGCCCATCATCTCGTACAGCGCGTCGTACATCGGACGCAGGTAGGGGTCGACCTTCTGGGTGAGATCGCCGGGGAGAAATCCCAGCCGCTCGCCGGCTTCGACGGCGGGCCGCACCAGCACGATTCTGCGCACCCGGTCGGCCTGAAGCGATTCGACGGCGCAGGCGACGGCCAGATAGGTCTTGCCGGTGCCGGCCGGGCCAATGCCAAATGTCAGATCGCGCGTGCGGATGTGCGCAAGATAGTCGCGCTGATGTGCGCCGCGCGCACGAATGCCACCCCGCGGCACGCGGACGGCGTTCTCGTGCTGATCCGGGTCTCCGACCACCTGCCCGGACTCCCGCTCGCGCAAGGCCAGATGGACGCGCTCCGGAGTCACCTCCTCCTTCTTCGCCAGGTCGAACAGCTCGCGCAGCGTGTCCTCCGCGCTCTCAGCCTGCGCCCCGATCACACGGAAATTGTCGCCGCGCCGGCGGATCTCGACCTCGAGGCGGGACTCGAGCAGACGCAGGTTCTCATCGAGCGGGCCGCATAGATTCGCCAGCCGCGCGTTGTCCGATGGCTCGAGATCGAATTCCCGCTGCCGCTCGGATGTTGCTGAGGCCGCGGGTGTTTTCAGGAGGCAGTGCTCGCAGCCGCTAACGGCAAACGGCAGGCAGGCGCGTTGGCCTCGCGGACCGGGCTGAGCCGGCCTCGCACGGTATGCGCCCGGACCTCCGTCACGATGACATCCGCGAAGCGGTCGATCAGCGCCGGCGGTCCGGCGAAATTCACCCAGCGGTTGTTCCCGGTCCGCCCGGCGAGCTCGTGCGCATTTTTCCGGGCTGCCCGCTCGACGAGAACGCGTTGCACCGTGCCGACCATCCTTTCACTGATCGCACGGGCCTGCGTCTCGAGTTGAGCCTGCAGCCGGCCAAGCCGTTCCTGCTTGACCGTGGGGTCCACCTCGTCCGGCAGCGCCGCCGCCGGGGTTCCGGGGCGCCTGCTGTAGAGGAAACTGAACGATTGGTCGAACCCCACGTCGCGCACGAGCGCGAGCGTGGCATCGAAGTCACGCTCGCTCTCGCCCGGGAAACCTACGATGAAGTCGGATGAGATGCTGATGTCCGGCCGCACCCGACGTAGCTTGCGGACTTTTTCCTTGAATTCAATGGCCGTGTAGCCCCGCTTCATGAGGGCCAGGATCCGGTCGGAGCCGCTCTGCACGGGCAGATGCAGATGGTCTGCCAGCTTCGGCACACTCGCATACGCCTCGATCAGACTGTCGGTGAACTCGAGTGGATGCGAGGTAGTGAACCGGATCCGCTCGATTGCCGCTATGGCGGCGACATGATGGATCAGCGTGGCCAGATCAACCAGGGCGCCGTCCGCCATCGGTCCTGCGTACGCGTTGACGTTCTGCCCGAGCAGAGTCACTTCCCGAACGCCCTGTTCTGCCAGGTGGCGCACCTCGTCGAGGACCGGATCGAATGGCCGGCTGACCTCTTCACCGCGCGTATAGGGAACGATACAGAAGCTGCAGTACTTGCTGCAGCCCTCCATGATCGAGACGAAAGCCGTGGCGCCTGCGGCGCGCGGGGCGGGCAGATGATCGAACTTCTCGATCTCCGGAAAGCTCACATCGACCACGGGCCGGCCCGTCGTTCGAAGCTCCGCGATCATCTGCGGCAGACGGTGCAGCGTCTGCGGTCCGAACACCAGGTCCACGAAAGGCGCCCGCTTCGTGATCGCCTCGCCTTCCTGGCTCGCCACGCAGCCGCCGACTCCAATCATCATGTGCGGCCGTTCCACTTTCAGCTTGCGCCATTCGCCCAGCAGGGAAAACACCTTCTCCTGCGCCTTCTCCCGCACCGAGCAGGTGTTCATCAGGAGCACATCGGCCTGCGCCGGATCGTCGGTGGCGACAAGATCGCCAGCCTGCAGCACGTCCGCGATCCGGGCGGAGTCGTACTCATTCATCTGGCAGCCAAAAGTCTTGATGAAGTAGCGGCGGGGCATAGGCGATGCGAGGGCTAAATTCTACCCCCCTTTCAATGCAAGGGCGCACGGCAAAGGCCACCGTTGCGCGGTGATGGAAAGATAGCTTAATGAAATCAGCAGATTAGAAGCACGGGAACCCTTCAGAACGGGATATCGTCATCGAATTCCTCCCGCTCCGCCGCCACCGGAGCCGCGGAGCCCGAATACTCGGGGGGCGCCTCTGCACGCCCTTGGGCGCCCCCCGCCGAGCCCGAGCCGGCGGAGCTACTACCCCCTGCGCCGAAGCCTCCCCCGCCGCCACCGCCCGTGCCGCGGCCACCCAGCATCTGCATCTCGTTGCCCACGATCTCCGTGGAATAGCGCTCGTTGCCCTGCTTGTCCTGCCACTTGCGTGTGCGCAAGCTGCCCTCAATGTAGACCTGCGAGCCTTTCTTCAGGTACTCGGCGGCGATCTCGCCCAGGCGGCCGAACAGCGCCACCCGGTGCCATTCGGTCCGTTCCTGCTGCTCACCGCTCTGCTTGTCGCGCCAGCTCTCGCTGGTGGCGATCCGCAGGTTGGCCACGGTGGTCCCGGAGGGCATGGCACGGGTTTCCGGATCGGCGCCGAGGTTTCCGATCAGGATGACTTTATTGATTCCGCGCGCCATGGGTGAGCACCTCGATTGCAATGCCGGCATTCTAGTGGACGGCGGGTCCGGCGCGTAGCGCTGAAAGGCTGTGCGATCGCCGAAATTCGCTCTTGCAGCGCGTACACTCGATGGTTTGCCGGAAAAAGCACTCATGCAGCAGATTCGCGTCCGCGGGGCGCGCACCCACAACCTCAAGAGCATCGATCTGGACCTGCCGCGCGACCGGCTGATCGTGTTCACGGGCTTGTCCGGGTCCGGCAAATCCTCGCTCGCGTTCGACACGCTGTATGCCGAAGGGCAGCGCCGCTACGTCGAATCCCTTTCGGCCTATGCGCGGCAGTTTCTTTCGATGATGGACAAGCCGGACGTCGATGGCATCGACGGCCTGTCGCCGGCCATCGCCATCGAGCAGAAGGCCACCTCGCACAATCCGCGCTCGACCGTGGGCACCGTCACGGAGATCTACGACTACTTGCGCCTCCTGTATGCCCGCGCCGGCATACCACGCTGTCCCGACCATCTCATCGACCTGACGGCCCAGACCGTGAGCCAGATGGTGGATCAGGTGCTGAAACTGCCGGAAGGCACGCCGGCGGCGCTGCTCGCGCCCTTGATCAGCGACCGCAAGGGTGAGCACGCGCAAGTGCTCGAGGAGCTGGCGGCGCAAGGCTTCGTGCGGGTGCGCATCGACGGCCGCATTCACGAAATGGACTCGCTTCCGGGCCTCGATCCGAAACGCAGGCACACTATCGAGGCGGTCGTCGACCGCACGCGCGTGCGGCCCGACGCAGCGCAACGGCTCGCCGAATCCTTCGAGACGGCGCTGCGGCTGTCCAATGGACTCGCGCGGCTCAGCTTCCTCGACGAGCCGCAGCGCGAGGAGCTGGTGTTCTCGAGCAAGCACGCCTGTCCGGTGTGCGGCTACAGCGTGCCGGCGCTCGAGCCGAAGCTCTTCTCCTTCAACAATCCGGCCGGCGCCTGTCCCACCTGCGACGGGCTTGGATCGAAGGAATTCTTCGATCCGCACCGCGTCGTCGTACACCCCGACCTGTCGCTTGCGAGCGGCGCCGTGCGCGGCTGGGATCGGCGCAATGCGTACTACTTCCAACTGATCCAATCGCTCGCCCGCCACTATGGCTTCGACATCGAGACAGCATGGACGGAGCTCTGCGCCGAGGTGCAGCACGTCCTGCTGTATGGCAGCGGCGAGAACGTCATCGAGTTCCGCTACGTCGAGGGCAAGGGGCGAACGGTCCGCAAGCGCCACAAGTTCGAGGGAATACTGCCCAACCTGGAGCGCCGTTACCGTGAGACCGAATCGCTGACGGTGCGCGAAGAGCTCGCGAAATATCTGGGCATGCGGCCCTGCCCCGACTGCGCCGGCACGCGGCTCAACCGGGCGGCCCGCTTCGTCTTCGTGGCCGAGCGCAGCCTGCCGCAGACCGCGCATCTGACTGTCGGCCAGGCGCTGCAGTTCTTCAGCTCGCTGAATCTTGCCGGCTGGCGTGGCGAGGTCGCCTCGAAGATCGTCAGGGACGTCGCGCAGCGGCTGCGCTTTCTCGTCGACGTCGGGCTCGACTACCTGACACTCGATCGAAGCGCCGAAACGCTCTCGGGAGGCGAAGCGCAGCGCATCCGCCTGGCAAGCCAGGTGGGCTCGGGACTCACGGGAGTCATGTACATCCTGGACGAGCCTTCGATCGGCCTGCATCAACGTGACAACCGGCGCTTGCTGGGGACGCTGAAGCGGCTGCGCGACATCGGCAACACCGTCATCGTCGTCGAGCACGACGAAGAAGCGATTCTGGAAGCCGACCACGTGGTCGATCTCGGACCGGGCGCCGGCGTGCACGGCGGGCACATCGTGGCCCAAGGCGCGCCACGGGAAATTCAGACCAATCCGGCCTCGATCACCGGGCAATACCTGAGCGGCAAACGCCAGATCGCCCTGCCGCGGCTGAGAACGCCCCGCTCACCGGACAAGCTGCTCCGCATCATCGGCGCAAGCGGCAACAATCTTCGCAAGGTCGACGCGGAGATTCCGCTTGGCCTGTTCACTTGTATCACCGGCGTGTCCGGCTCCGGCAAGTCCACTCTCATCATCGACACGTTGTTCGGCCACGCGGCGGCGCGCCTAAATGGCACTGTGCTGGATGCATCACCGTGCGAGCGCATCGAGGGACTCGAGCAGATCGACAGGGTGATCGACATCGACCAGAGTCCCATAGGGCGCACGCCAAGGTCCAACCCTGCCACCTACACCGGCCTGTTCGCCCCATTGCGCGAGCTCTTCGCAGCAGTGCCCGAAGCGCGTGCGCGCGGTTACGACGCGGGCCGATTCAGCTTCAACGTCAAAGGTGGCCGTTGCGAGGCATGCCAGGGCGACGGCGTCATCAAGGTGGAGATGCATTTTCTCCCGGACGTCTATGTTCCATGCGATGTGTGCAAGGGCCAGCGCTACAACCGCGAGACGCTCGAAATCCGCTACCGTGGCAAGAACATCCACGAGACACTCGACATGACCGTGGAAGACGCGTTGCGCTTCTTCCAGAACGTCCCGGGCGTTGCGGGAAAGTTGCAGACACTCACGGATGTGGGGCTGTCGTATGTGCGCCTTGGACAGAACGCGACGACCCTGTCAGGCGGAGAAGCGCAACGCGTGAAGCTCGCCCGCGAGCTTGCGAAACGCGCCACGGGCCGCACCCTGTATATTCTCGACGAGCCGACGACCGGCCTGCACTTCCACGATGTCGCACAACTGCTGGACGTGCTCCATCGCCTGCGCGACGAGGGCAACACCATCGTCGTCATCGAGCACAACCTCGATGTCATCAAGACGTCGGACTGGGTGATCGATCTCGGGCCCGAGGGCGGCGATGCGGGCGGCGAGATCGTCGGCAGCGGCACGCCGGAGCAGATCGCCGCGAACCCGCGCTCGCATACCGGCACATTCCTGCGTCCCCTGATCGCCCAGCCCAGTACCCGGCGCACGGGCGCCGCGAGCGGCTGAGACGGCGTTAAGTCAAATTAACGTTGCGCCGGCCCGGTTGCGCCGCCGCGTTTGGGCCGCCACTCCTGCAGGTTCAACGCTTTGTGCGAGCCTCGGAGGCAGACTGTGTGGAGCATGACCGTCCGGATTGCAAATGCGAACTGTTCTCATATACTGGGGCCATGGACGCAGTTGCCGCACCCGGCGGAATCGCGCTGGATCCCGGTTACACCAGCCTGAGTGCCCTTGCACCCGGAACCACCGGAGTCGTCGTCGGCGTGGGCGGTCACGCCGAGTCCATGTCCGCGCTTGACCGGCGCCTGCTGGAGCTGGGCTTCTGCAGCGGAGAACGAGTCGAGATCCTGGCCGAGGCCCGGCCCGGCCGCGATCCCTTCGTCGTGCGCATCGGCTGCACGACCCTGGCCCTGCGACGGCGCGAGGCCGAAAACATCTGGGTGGAGATTTCCCGAGCCGGGAAGCCATTGTGAACGCCTCTGTGGCTGCGGCGCTGGAACTGGTCGGGGCACCAGCCCCGAGCCTGTCGCTCATCGGGGTCCCGAACTGCGGCAAGACCGCACTGTTCAACCGCCTCACCGGAAGCCGCCAGAAGGTCGCCAACTACCCAGGCGTGACGGTAGAGCGCAAGGAAGGCCGCTTCACGGGTCCACATACCGGTAGAGCCTATCGCCTGCTCGACCTCCCTGGGGCCTATAGCCTCGAGCCGACCAGCCTCGACGAGGCGATCGCTCGCGACGTGGTGCTCGGCCGGCACGCTTCGGAACCCCCGCCGGACCTGCTGGTTTGCGTCGTCGACGCCACCAACCTGCGGCTGAATCTGCGGCTCGTGCTGGATCTGAAGCGGATCGGGCGGCCCCTGCTGGTTGCGCTGAACATGAGCGACGTGGCCAAGCAGCGCGGCTACCGCGTCGACCGTCAGGGCCTCGAGCGCGCGCTGGGTGTGCCTGTCGTCGAAACAGTTGCCGTACGGTCGGGGGGCGAGCGCGCGCTGCTCGAGACGATCGATCGGTACCGGTTCGGCGAGCCGCTCGGCCGGATCGAAGCGCCGGCGCCCAGGAGCTCCGCCCAGATCGAAGCCACTCAGTTCGAGGTGCGGCGCATCCTGGAGGAGATCGGCTATCGCGTCCCCGTACGCCTCGAAGTGCTGTCGCGGCTCGATGCGCTGGTGTTGAATCCGGTCTTCGGACCCGTGCTGCTCGCTGTCGTGCTGTTCGTGATGTTCCAGGCGGTCTTCAGCTGGGCGCAGGTGCCGATGAGCCTCATCCAGTCCGGCATGGCAGCGCTGAGCGACTGGGTGGGCGGCGCGATGCACGCGGGCCCGCTGCGTGGGCTGCTGATGAGCGGCATCATCGCGGGTGCAGGCAGTGTGCTCGTATTCCTGCCGCAGATCCTCATCCTGTTCCTCTTCATTCTCGCTCTCGAGGACTCCGGCTATCTCCCCCGCGCCGCATTCATGCTCGACCGGCTCATGGGCAAGGTCGGCTTGTCCGGCCGGGCATTCATTCCGCTGCTGTCGAGCTTCGCCTGCGCCATCCCCGGGATCATGGCCGCCCGGACGATCCCTTCCAGCCGCGACCGGCTCGCGACGATCATGATCGCGCCGCTCATGACCTGTTCGGCGCGGTTGCCCGTGTATGCGCTGCTCATCGGTGCGTTCATCCCCCGGCAGAGCCTGGGGATCTTCAATCTGCGCGGCGTAGTGCTTTTCGCGCTGTATGCGGCAGGCGTCGTGAGCGCGATGGCGGTGGCCTTCGTGCTCAAGCACACGCTCATGCGCGGGAGCTATCAGCCGCTGCTGCTGGAATTGCCCGAATACCGGCTGCCGAACCTGCGGAATCTGGCGCTCGGCCTGTGGGAGCGCGCGCGAATCTTCATCGGACGTGTCGGCACGATCATCCTGTCGCTGATGGTCGTACTGTGGTTCCTCGCAAGCTTCCCCGCACCTCCCGCCGGCGCAGCCGGCCCTGCCATCCAATACAGCATTGCAGGCATGTTGGGACGCGCGCTCGAATTCATCTTTGCGCCGCTCGGCTTCAACTGGCAGATCTCGATTGCCCTCGTGCCGGGGCTTGCCGCACGGGAAGTGGCAGTGAGTGCGCTCGGTACCGTGTATTCGATGTCGGCATCCAGTGATATGGAGAGTGCCCTCGCGCCGGTCATCGCGGGGAGCTGGAGTATTGCCACAGGCCTCTCGCTTCTTGCCTGGTATGTCTTCGCGCCCCAGTGCCTGTCCACGCTCGCCGTCGTCCGGCGGGAAACGAACTCGTGGCGCTACCCTGCGCTGATGGCGGGGTATCTGTTCCTGCTGGCCTACGGCGGCGCTTTCCTGACCTACCGGGTGGCCGTTGCGCTGGGAGCCGGGTGAGATGGCAGCGCTGCAATCCCTGGCAGTTGCCGTTATCGTCATCGGCTGCGCGGCATTCAGCGCGTGGCGGCTGATATCGGCGCGCTGGCGCCTGAAGCTGCTCGACGCCCTTCCGGCAGCGCTGCAAACCGCAGGCGCGGGATGGTTGGCACGTATCCGTCAAAGGACAGTAGCGCGACTCTCCGCAGGCTGCGGTAGCTGCTCGCGTGCATCCGGCACAGCTACCGCGCCCTTTCCACCCGTGAATCGAAAGTCTGCCGCACCTCGCCGTTGACGACCCGCTCCTGGTAACCGCCGCGCGTATAACCCGCCACGACGCGGCGCCAGAAGCTGACGGCGCTCGAATTGCGCAGGGATTCGGTGATTTCCCATTTGCCCGCAAAGCGATTCAGGATGAGCTCGACGGCCGTCCGGCCGATGCCCAGGCGTCGGCTCGCGCGCGCGATGAAGAACTCCGCCATGCGGTATTCGATGGCCGGCGGCCCGGGGGATCCACCGCCGCGCGCCACCATGGCGAACCCGACCCGCTCGGCGCTCTTGAGGATGACGAGGGGAACGGCATTGCGGTCGCCGAACCAGCGGGCGATCTGATCGGGCTCGCGGTGGCCCACTTCACCCAGCACGGGGAACAGCCCGGTGTTCTGCGCCGACAGGTCATCGAGATATTCGCGGTAAATGTCCCCTATCCAGAGCCGGTCGCTCTGGGATGAGCGGGCATCACGCACACTGACGGTCACGGCCCAGGTTCCGCAGGCTCAAAAAGACACGGCCCGGACGGCTCGCGAGCGCGATCCGTCCGGGCCGGCTTGAGCTGATCGCTCGGTAGGTAATTCTCTCGAATTACTTACTGCTTCGGCGGCGCGGCAGGCGTAGCGGTGTCGGCCGGAGGAGGCGCGGCAGCGTTATCGGCAGGCGCGGCCGGAGCGTCCGCGGCCGGAGCGGCGGGAGCATCGGCAGCCGGAGCCGCGGGAGCCGGAGCGCTTTCCGTGGCGGCGGGAGGAGCAGCTGCGGTGTCAGGGCTGGCGGCTTCCTGCTTCGCGCAGGCCGTCAGCATCAGCGCCGCAACGAGTGCGCTAAGAGCGAGTTTGGTGTTCATCGATCGGTACCCCGAAGAGAAGCAAGAGTGGTGTGAAAACGATACGAACGAGTTTTTTCGTTCCGCGAGTCCTGTACGGATCGCGGCGACAAATTCTATAGAGTCCCTGCGCGATTTGAAACAGCGATACGAGTGGGTGTCGGTAGATGACGACATCGAACGGCGGCTGTTTGTGTTCAAGCAGCAACGGGAGCGCCTCGACCGGCGGGTGGCACCCCGGCATGCGCCCAGGATGCGCCTCGGACGTGACCCGGATGCCACCCGGATGCCACGGCCCCGGACGTCGAGCAGCCGGTGAGGCCGACAGGTAGTCTAGGCTCCACGGCCCCTGGCATGGAGTAAGCGATGTCCGACGTTGTATCGCGCACCGATCGAAGCACCGACCTCGACTTATCCTTCGGGCGCCATCTTCAGGCGGTTTGCGACCGCACCGCGCGCGCGCTCGAAGCCACCGGCCATGACGGCCTGGTGGTACATTCGGGATCCCTGCTGACGGTCTTCGAGGACGACCGGACCTATCCTTTCGAGGTCAATGCCCCCTTCAAGGTCTGGACACCCCTTGCCGATGTCCCGGACTGTTTCATTCATTTCCAGCCCGGCAGGCGGCCGCGGCTGCTGTTCCACAGCCCCGCCGACTACTGGTACAAGCCGATCGCGCTGCCACAGGCCGCCTGGTGCCGGCATTTCGATATCCAGCCCGTGGCGCAACGGCAGGCCGCGCGAAAGCTCCTGCCCGGGGATTTGAGCCGTACCGCCTACATCGGGGACACATTCCCGGAATTGACGAACTGGGGAATGCAGGCCGTCAACCCTGTCCGCCTGATGCGGCATCTGGACTTCGCACGGGCGATGAAGAGTCCCTATGAGCTCGAGTGCCTGCGCGAGGCGAGCCGCCTCGGCGCACGCGGACACCTGGCGGCCGTGCAGGCTTTCGAGGCGGGCGCATCCGAGTTTGAGATCGAGCTGGCATTCCTGCGCGCCTGTGGCCTGCGTGAACAGGAACTGCCGTACAACCCCATCATCGCCTTGAACGATGCGGGCGCGGTATTGCACTACCAGGTGTTGGAGAAGCGGCCGCCGCCGCAGCGGCATTCGCTGCTGATCGATGCCGGAGCAGAATTCGCAGGGTATGCGAGCGACATCACGCGCACTCATGCACTGAGCGACGCCGGCTTCGGAGCGCTCATCCGCCGCATGGATGAGATGCAGCAGACACTGTGTGCCGAGGTTCGCGCAGGCGTCGACTGGCGCGACATTCATGTGCGCGCTCACCAATTGACGGCAGCGCTGCTGCGCGAAGCTGACATCACGACATGCGGAGCCGAGGAAGCCGTTGCGACCGGCGTGTCGGGCGTTTTTCTGCCGCATGGGATCGGCCATCTCCTCGGGCTCGAAGTCCATGACGTCGGCGGATTCATGAGCGCGCCGGACGGCGGCGATATCCCCCGGCCCGCCGGACACCCTTTTCTGCGGTTGACTCGCGTTCTGCAGGAGAGCTTCGTCGTCACGATGGAGCCGGGAATCTACTTCATCGACCAGCTTCTGGCGGCGGCGCAGGCCGATGGCCGGGCGCGCAGCATCAACTGGCCGCGGGTGCACGAGCTGCGTCGGTTCGGGGGCATCCGCATCGAGGATGACCTCGCGGTCACCGCGACGGGATGCGAGAACCTGACCCGGGACGCCTTCCAGGCGATCCAGGCTCATTGAGCGCCACGGCCTGCCGCGCCCGCCTGCTGCGCCGTCAGCGAAGCAGCGGCCGTCAGCGCTTCGCGAGCAGGTCGCGGATCTCCTGCAGCAGCATCTCCGACTTCGTCGGCGCCGGCGGCGCAGCCGGCACCGCGGGCGCCGGCTGGCGCTTCAGCCGGTTGATTCCGTTGATGACCATGAACAGCACGAGCGCGATCAGGAGGAATTCGACCACTGTCTGGATGAAGGCGCCGTACTTGAGCAGCACCGCCTTGCCCGTCGGGTCGGTGCCGATGTGTACCGCAAGATCGCTGAAATTGATGCTGCCGATCACCAGTCCGAGCGGCGGCATGATGACGTCGCCGACGAGGGAGCTGACGATCTTGCCGAAAGCAACGCCTATGATGACACCGACCGCGAGGTCGATGACACTTCCCTTCATCGCGAATTCTTTAAATTCGGTTCCGAGGCTCATGTTTTTCCCCTGATTGGCGGCGATTGTTCTTGAGCTGAAAGCGCCCGTGCCGGGAGCCTACAAGACCCCCCCGGGAAATCAAGCTTGCTCCGCAACAACGGAGCCGGTGTCAACGAGGCGCTATCGGCCGCGGATCTGCGCTGCAGCGGGTGGAACAATGAGAACGCCCGCCCGCCCGGGCTCGCGGCCGGTCAACGTCGCCGCACAGCCTCAGGCCGTGGCGGCTTTCTTTTTGCGGGTGCGCTTCGGCTTGGCCTGCGCTTCTGGAGCAGCGGCTTCGGCCGCCTGCTTCCTGGCGCGGCCCGCGCGCTTCTTCTTCGCTGTGGACGGTTCCTCCGCCGCAGCGGCTACCGGCCCGTCCACGAGCTGCATCAGGGCCATCGGAGCTGAGTCGCCCGCACGAGGCAACATGCGCAGGATCCGCGTGTAGCCGCCCGGACGAGCCTTGAAGCGCGGGCCGAGGTCTGCAAACAGCTTCTCGACGACCTCCGCATCGCGCAGGCGTGCAAAGGCCAGGCGCCGGTTCGCGTCTCCGTCGGTCTTGGCGAGCGTAATCAGCGGCTCGACGACCCGCCGCAGCTCCTTTGCCTTGGGCAGGGTGGTCCGGATCGTCTCGTGGCGCAGCAGCGAAACGCTCATGTTGCGGAGCATCGCATGCCGGTGCGGGCTGTTGCGCGAGAGCTGCCGGCCAGACAAATGGTGGCGCATAAAAAATCCTATTCTTCCCGGCGCGCTTCGCGCCGCTTCATGTCGGAGGTCGTGCGCAGCACGATCCCCAGGGAAAGTTGGCCTGCAGGGCCTAGATCACATCGCGTTCCTCGTCGTGCTTGAGGCCCGCGGGTGGCCAGCCGTCCAGACGCATGCCGAGCATCAGTCCGTGGCTCTGCAGCACTTCCTTGATCTCGGTGAGCGACTTCTTCCCCAGGTTCGGCGTCCGCAGCAACTCGACTTCCGTGCGCTGCACCAGATCGCCGATGTAGTGGCTGTTTTCCGCCTTGAGGCAGTTCGCGCTGCGCACTGTGAGCTCCAGCTCGTCCACGGGACGCAGCAGGATCGGGTCGAACTGCATCTCCGAGACCTTGGTGGCGGCCTCTTCCTCGCCCTGCAGATCCACGAACACGGAGAGCTGGTCCTTGAGGATGCTGCCAGCGCGGCGAATAGCCTCCTCCGCGTCGATCGTGCCATTCGTCTCGATGTCGATCACGAGCTTGTCGAGGTCAGTGCGCTGCTCCACGCGCGCCGCATCGACCGAGTAGGTGACACGGCGTACCGGAGAGAACGAAGCGTCGAGCTGCAATCTGCCGATCGGACGAGTCTGTTCCTCGAACGCCACGCGCGCGGCGGCAGGACGATAGCCCCGGCCGCGCTCGATCCGCAGGTTCATGCTCAACTCGCCGGCCTTCGTCAGGTTGGCGATGACGAGCTCAGGATTCACTACGTCGACGTCATGATCCGTCTGGATGTCACCCGCGGTAACGGGGCCGGGACCCTTCTTGTGAAGGCGCAACTCCGCGCTGTCGCGCGTGTGCATGCGGATCGCCACTTGCTTCAGGTTGAGGAGGATGTCCACGACGTCTTCCTGCACACCCTCGATGCTGGTGTACTCGTGCAGGACGCCGTCAATCTCGACTTCCGTGATTGCGCTGCCAGGCATCGACGAGAGCAGTACGCGCCGCAGCGCGTTGCCAAGGGTATGGCCAAAGCCACGCTCGAACGGCTCAATGACGACGCGCGCCTGACGAGGAGCAACGGGTTGCACCTTGACGACACGAGGCTTCAAGAACTCGGTGACTGATCCCTGCATAGCGTCTCACTTTGCCGACAAGCTACGCCGGCCACAAACCAAAACAATACAAAAACAATACGTCGGGGAAGGACCCGGGCCACGCGGGCTCAGGATCACTTCGAATAGAGCTCGACGACGAGGTTCTCGTTGATGTCGGGCAGAACATCGTCCCGCGCCGGCGCCGTCTTGAAGACGCCACGGAATTCCTTGTCGTTGACCTCGACCCAATCGGGCAGGCCGACCTGTTGCGCCACGTTCAGCGCGCTCTGGATGCGCAGCTGTTTGCGTGACTTCTCGCGGACCTGAACGACGTCGCCGGCCTTGCATTGGTACGACGCGATCGTGACGGGCTGCTCGTTGACCGATATCGCCTTGTGGCTGACGAGCTGGCGGGCCTCGGCGCGCGTAGCCGCGAAGCCCATCCGGTACACGACGTTGTCCAGCCGGCACTCGAGCAGCTTCAACAGGTTCTCACCCGTGGCGCCAATGCGCCGCGCAGCCTCCTCGTAGTAGTTGGAGAACTGCCGCTCGAGCACGCCATACATGCGACGCAGCTTCTGCTTCTCGCGCAGCTGCGTGCCGTAGTCGGACAGTCGCTGACGGCGTTCGCCCTTGATGCCGCCTGGCGGCACACTGAACTTGCACTTGCTCTCCAGAGGCTTGACGCCGCTCTTGAGGAAAAGATCCGTGCCCTCGCGACGAGCGAGCTTGCAGGTGGGTCCGGTATAACGCGCCATACTTAATCATCCTCCGGCGGGTTCAGACGCGCCGCTTCTTCGGCGGACGGCAGCCGTTATGCGGAATCGGCGTGACGTCGGCGATGCTGGTGATCTTCAACCCGCAGTTGTTCAGGGCCCGCACTGCGGACTCGCGGCCGGGGCCTGGGCCGCCGACCCGGACTTCCACATTCTTCACCCCATGCTCCTGCGCGGCATTGCCGGCCTTCTCGGCGGCCACCTGCGCCGCGAACGGCGTGCTCTTGCGCGAGCCACGGAACCCGCAGCCGCCCGAAGTGGCCCAGGACAATGTGTTGCCCTGGCGATCCGTGATCGTGATGATCGTGTTGTTGAAGGACGCATGCACGTGCGCGATCGCATCGAGCACGTTCTTGCGAGCCTTCTTCGGCTTCTTGGAGGCGGCGGCTGCGTTGGCAGCCGCGGCGCCACTACCCGTAGGTTTTTGATCGGCCATTTAGGTGTCAGCCTCTTTATGCCTTGCCCGGCGGCGCATTCAACTTCACCGCCTGTTTGCGCGGACCCTTCCGGGTCCGGGCGTTGGTACGCGTACGCTGGCCGCGGACCGGCAGCCCGCGCCGGTGGCGGATGCCCCGGTACGAGCCCAGATCCATCAGCCGCTTGATGTTCATGGACACTTCGCGGCGCAGGTCACCTTCGACGGCGAACTTGGCGACCTGCGAGCGGATGGCGTTGACCTCGGACTCGGTGAGATCCTTGACCTTGGTCTGTGGACTGACGCCCGCCGCAGCACAGGCGTTGCGCGCGCGCGCGCGGCCGACGCCGTAGATGTGCGTGAGCCCGATCCACACGTGCTTGTTCATCGGGATATTTATGCCGGCAATGCGTGCCATGATGCCTTTACCTTTGCCGCAGAGAGCCCAAAAAGCGCGGCATTGTACGTGTACCCCAATTCATTACCAATCACCCCTGCCGCTGCTTGTGGCGCGGGTCCGTGCAGATGACATAGACCACGCGGCGGCGGCGTACGATCTTGCAGTGCTTGCAGATCTTCTTGACCGACGGACGTACTTTCATATGCGCTCCGCGCAGATTCTCATGGCCTGCGGCCAACTGCTCTCGGGATTTGCGCAAACCGCAGATCCCGTATGAATGGCGGCGCTGCGCGCCGTCAGGAAAAATCGATTCATCGCTTCAACCGCCAGAACCCGTGCGGCCGTAGCCCAGCAGGTTCGCCTTCTTCAGCAGGCCCGGATAGTGATGCGACATCAGGTGGGCTTGCAGCTGTGCCATGAAGTCCATCACTACCACCACCACGATCAGCAGGGACGTGCCGCCGAAGTGGAACGGGACGCCCTGCGACGAAACCAGCAGCTCGGGCAGCAGGCAGACCGCGGTCACGTACAGCGCGCCCCACAAGGTCAGTCGCGTGAGCACCTTGTCGATGTAGTCGGCCGTCTGCTGCCCCGGGCGGATGCCCGGAATGAACGCACCGGACTTCTTCAGATTGTCCGCAGTGTCGCGCGCATTGAAGACGAGCGCGGTATAGAAGAAGCAGAAGAAGATGATGAGCAACGCGTAGATTACAAGATGCAGCGGCTGGCCATAGCCCAGAGCCTGAGCGACGTCCTGCATCACCGTCGCCAGCGGCCCTTGCGCGCTCGACCCGAAGAAGCTGGCAAGCGTCGCCGGGAACAGCAGCAGGCTCGAGGCAAAGATCGGCGGAATCACGCCCGACATGTTCAGCTTGAAGGGCAGATGGCTGCTCTGGCCCGCGTACATGCGCCGCCCGACCTGGCGTTTGGCGTAGTTCACTGCGATCCGGCGCTGCGCCCGCTCGACGAACACGACGAATGCCGTCGTCCCCAACACCAGGATGATCAGCAGAAGCGCGAACGGTCCGGACATCTCGCCGGTATTCACGGCCTCGGCGGTGTTGCCGATTGCACCCGGCAGGCCCGCCACGATGCCCGCGAGAATGATCATCGAGATGCCGTTGCCGATGCCACGCTCGGTGATCTGCTCGCCGAGCCACATCAGGAACATCGTTCCGGTGGTCATGGTCACCGTCGCCGTGAACATGAATTGCCAGCCGGTGACCAGTGTCAGGCCGCCCTTGACGAGGGCGCCAGCGGCGGCAAACGACTGGAAAGCCGCAAGGATGACCGTGCCGTAGCGTGTGTACTCGGTGATCTTTCGCCGCCCCGACTCGCCCTCCTTGCGCAGCTCCATGAGCTGCGGAATGACCATCGACATCATCTGAATGATGATCGAGGCGGAAATGTAGGGCATGACGCCCATTGCAAAGATCGACAGCCGCGACAGCGCACCGCCGGAGAACATGTTCACGATCCCGAGGATGGTGTTCGACTGGTCGGTGAAGAACCGCGCCACCTCGCTCGGATTGATGCCGGGAACCGGGATGAACGTGCCGATCCGATACACCACCAGGGCGGCCACCAGGAACAGCAGGCGACCGCGGATCTCCCCGAAACGGGCGGCATCGCCCAGGGCGGCGGCCGGATTGCTGAAGGTGGAGTTCGCCACGCGTGTCCTGCTCTATGTGGGGCCTGGGATTCGGATTGGAAGGCTCAGGCCTTACCCTTGATGTCGCTGCGCGCAGCATCCGCATCCGCCTTGGCGGCTTTGGCTCCCGCTTTCGCTGCCTTCGCTTCGGCCTTCGCGGCCTTGGCGTCGGCTTTTGCCTTGGCCTCTGCCTCGGCTTTGGCGGCAATCAGAGCCTCGGCTCTGGCCCTGGCCTCGGGGTCCCGCTCCGGCTTGGCCTGCTCCTTGACTTCGGGCTCCTCGACCTTGCCGCCGGCCGCCACGATGGCCGCCCGCGCACCCTTGGTCGCCCCGATACCCTTGGCGAGGGTCACCGCCCTGCTGATCTCGCCGGACAGTACGACCTTGGCGCGCTCTGCCGCCATCGGAATGACACCTGCCTTCTTCAGAGCTTCCAGATCAACGACCCCGCCTTCGATCTTCGCCAGCTCGCTCAGGCGCACTTCGGCGCGAGTGGACGCCATGCGCGAGCGGAAGCCGAACTTGGGCAAACGGCGGTCGATTGGCGTCTGGCCGCCTTCGAATCCGACCTTGTGGTAACCGCCCTTGCGTGCCCTCTGGCCCTTGACGCCGCGACCGCAGGTTTTTCCCTGTCCGGCGGATGCACCGCGGCCCACGCGCAGACGCAAGCGCCTGGATCCAGGGGCGGGCTTCAGTGAGTTCAGTCGCATGTCGTTTGTCCTAAGCTCGAGGGGTTGGGCTAAGCGCCCCGCTCCACTTTCAGCAAATGCACGGCAGCGTTGATCATCCCGCGGTTCTCGCGAGTGTCGGGCACCGTGACACTCTGGCGAATCCTGCGCAGGCCGAGCCCGCGTGCCGAGGCCGCTATGCTCGCAAGCTGTCCATGCAGACTCTTGAGCAGCGTTACTTTGACTTGGGTCTTGTCCGCCATGATGGTCAACTCGTGATCTCTTCCAGAGTCTTGCCGCGCTTTGCGGCGATGTCGTCCGGTGAGCGGATGTTTCCTAACGCCTTGATCGTGGCGCGCACGACGTTGATCGGATTACGCGAGCCATAGCTCTTGGCGAGCACGTTACGCACCCCGGCACACTCGAGCACGGCGCGCATCCCGCCGCCCGCGATAACACCCGTACCGTCAGAAGCCGGCTGCATGTAAACGCGGGTAGCGCCGTGCACCCCTTTGATCGCGTAATGCAGCGAATCGTTTCGCAGCGCTACATTGATCAGGTTCTTGCGCGCCTGGGCCATCGCCTTCGAGATGGCAACGGGCACTTCCCGGGCCTTGCCAAAGCCGTAGCCGACGCGGCCGGAGCCATCGCCGACCACTGTCAGGGCGGTGAAGCCGAACTGTCGGCCGCCTTTCACGACCTTCGCCGTGCGATTCACCGCAACGAGCTTCTCTACGAACTCGTCACCCGACTGGCCCTTTTCCGGTCTTGCCATACGCTATACCTGCCCTTCTTCAGAATCCGAGGCCGGCCTGCAGCCGATTCGGCAACGGTGAGCACACGATGCTGACTGTCCTCACCTAAAACTCGAGGCCCGCTTCGCGGGCGGCATCCGCGAGCGCCTTCACGCGCCCGTGGAACTGGAATCCTGCACGGTCGAAAGCCACCTTGCTGACGCCGGCAGCCTTAGACCGCTCCGCGATCGCGCGGCCCACGGCCTTGGCCGCTGCGACGTTTCCGGTGCCCTTCAGGCCCTGCCGGACCACTTCCTGCAGGGTCGATGCCGCCGCGATGACTTTCGCGCCGTCGGCGGCGGTGACCTGGGCGTAAATATGCTGCGGAGTGCGATGAACGGTCAGACGGGCCACGCCCAGCTGTCGAATGTGCTCTCGCGTTTTCACCGCGCGGCGCAGGCGCCGCTCTTTCTTGGTGATGATCACTTTTTCTTCCCCTCTTTGAGGGTGATCTTCTCGCCCGCATAGCGCACGCCCTTGCCTTTGTAGGGCTCGGGGGGGCGGACATCGCGGATCTCGGCGGCCACCTGACCGACTTTCTGCCGGTCGATACCCTTGATGAGAATCTCCGTGAGGCTCGGCGCCTCGATCGTGATGCCGTCCGGAATCGCAAAGCTCACCGGATGCGAGAATCCCAAGGTGAGATTCAGATTCTTGCCCTGCACCTGCGCGCGAAATCCGACTCCCACGAGCTCGAGCTTTCGCTCGTAGCCCTTGGTCACGCCGCGAACCATGTTCGCCAGATGAGCCCGCGTAGCACCCGCCTGCGTGCGCGACAGCCCGGGATCCGAGTACTTGATCTCGAGCTTCTTGTCCGACTGCACCACGGACACGCCGCGGCCGAGCGGCACGCTGAGCGAGCCCTTGGCACCCTTGATGGTCACCGATTCGGGCGACACGGTCGCCGTCACGCCCTGCGGCAGATCGACCGGTGCTTTGGCAATTCTGGACATGGAGTGTTCCTAAGGATCAGGCCACGATGCACAGGACTTCGCCGCCCTGTCCGATCGAACGGGCCTGCTTGTCGGTCATCACACCCTTGGGTGTGGAGACGATCACGGTACCCATGCCGCCCAGGATCTTCGGCAGCTCGTCCTTGCCGCGGTAGATTCGCAGCCCGGGACGGCTGACCCGCTCGATCCGGTCGATCACGGGACGGCCTTCGTAGTACTTCAAGCCGATCGTCAGCGTCGGCTTGCCGCTGTCGCTCTCGGTGCGGAAATCCGCGATGTAGCCTTCGTCCTTCAGCACCTTGACGATGGCCGTCTTCAGCCTGGAGGAGGCGAGCTGCACTTCGGGCTTGCCCGCGGTCTGACCGTTGCGGATGCGGGTCAGCAGATCGGCGATGGGGTCGGTCATGCTCATGCGGCGTCCCTCACCAGCTCGCCTTCGTGAGACCCGGGATCTCGCCACGGTTGGCGACTTCGCGGATCTTCACTCGGGACAGCCCGAACTTGCGGTACACGCCGCGCGAGCGGCCCGTGATCGCGCAGCGATTCCTCTGCCGCGCCGGACTCGAGTCCCGCGGCAGCGATTGGAGCTTGACCTGGGCGGCCGCGCGTTCGTCCTGCGACGTCCGGGGGCTGCGGATCAGCTCTTTGAGCTGCGCGCGCTGTGCAGCGTATCTTTTTACGATCCTGGCGCGACGTCTCTCGCGCTCGACCATGCTCGTCTTCGCCATAGCCCTAGAATTCCTCTTACTTCCGGAATGGGAAGTTGAAAGCCTCGAGCAGTGCTCGGCCGTGACGGTTATCCAGCGCCGTCGTCGTAATCGTGATGTCCATCCCGCGGATCTGATCCACCTGGTCGTACTGGATCTCGGGAAAAATGATCTGTTCCTTCACGCCCAGGCTGTAGTTGCCCTGGCCGTCGAACGAGCGCGGCGAGACGCCGCGAAAGTCACGGATGCGGGGCATCGCAATGTTGATCAGGCGATCCAGGAATTCGTACATCCGCGCGCCGCGCAGCGTCACCTTGGCGCCCACCGCGAGTCCCGCGCGCAGCTTGAAGGAGGCGATGGCCTTGCGCGATTTCGTGATGAGCGGCTTCTGTCCCGTGATCTTGGTGAGATCCGTGACCGCCGCATCCATCACCTTGCGGTCCGCGACGGCTTCGCCGACTCCCATGTTCACCGTGATCTTGCTGATGCGCGGCACCTGCATGGCGTTCTCGATCTTGAGGTCGGCCCGCAAGCGGGGGACGACGGTCTCGCGGTAAAACTGTTGCAGCCTGACCATAAGTTGGGTACCCGAAGAGCGACGCTCACGCGTCGATCATTTCTCCGTTCGACTTGAAGAAGCGCACCTTCTTGCCGTCGTTGAGCGTCTTGAAACCGATGCGGTCCGCCTTTTTCACGCCCGGGTTCCAGATCGCCACCTTCGACACCGGCAGCGGCATCTCCTTCTCGAGGATGCCGCCCTGCTTGCCCGCCTGCGGGTTGGGCTTCTGATGCCGCTTCACCATGTTCACGCTCTCCACGACCACGCGGCCGTCGGCGAGCACCTGGACGACCGCGCCTCGCCGGCCCTTGTCCCGGCCCGTGATCACGACGACCTGATCGCCTTTGCGAATTTTCTTCATGCGGGCGGGATCCTCACAACACTTCCGGTGCGAGCGAGATGATCTTCATGAACTGCACGTTGCGCAGCTCGCGCGTGACGGGTCCGAAGATGCGCGTGCCGATCGGCTCGAGTTTGTTGGTGAGCAGCACGGCCGCGTTGCCGTCGAAGCGGATCAGAGAGCCGTCCGGCCGGCGAACACCGTGCCGGGTACGAACCACGACCGCGTCATACACCTCGCCCTTTTTCACCTTGCCGCGCGGAATCGCATCCTTCACGCTCACTTTGATGACATCGCCCACCGTTGCGTAGCGCCGGCGCGTGCCGCCCAGCACCTTGATGCACATCAGGGTGCGTGCGCCGCTGTTATCTGCAGCGTGCAGCATCGTTTGCAACTGAATCATGTCGGTGCTCTGCCTGGGTTGCTCATGCCTTGACGCTCACGCCTGGGCCGCTCAACGCCCCGAGGCCTTCTCGAGAATCTCGACCAGCTGCCACGATTTGCGGCGCGACAGGGGCCGGCACGGCGCGATCAACACCAGATCGCCTTCGTGCGACTCGCCCTTCGCATCGTGTGCCAGCAGCTTCGTCGTGCGACGGATGAACTTGCCGTACGGCGCGTGCCGGATCAGCCGCTCGATCTCGACGGCGATCGTCTTCTGCATCTTGCTGCTCACCACGCGGCCGGTGAGGGTGCGCGTGCCTTTCGCTTCCACCGCGCCTTTCCCCTCCACCGTGCTCCTGGTCTGTTCCGCGCTCATTTCTTACTCCCGGTACCGGCCTGCTTTTCGCGTTGCACGGTCTTCAGGCGCGCGATGTTGCGCCGCACCTTCGTGAACTGGTCGGGCTTGGGCGACTGGCCCGTGGCACGCTGCATGCGCAGCGCGAATTGCTCTTTGCGCAGCTTCAGAAGCTCATCCGACAACTCGTCGGCCGACTTGGCGCGCAGCTCTTTGGCGTCCATTTATCGAACCTGCCGTTTTACGAACGTCGTGGACACCGACAGCTTGGAGCCGGCCAGACGGAACGCTTCGCGCGCCGTCGTCTCATCCACCCCTTCCATCTCGAACAGCACCTTGCCGGGACGCACGCGCGCGACCCAATACTCGATGTTGCCCTTGCCGCTGCCCATGCGCACTTCGAGCGGTTTCTTGCTGATCGGCACGTCCGGAAACACGCGAATCCAGATCTGGCCGCCGCGTTTCACGTAGCGCGCCATCGCGCGGCGCGCCGCTTCGATCTCGCGCGCCGTCATCCGCGCGCGGCTCGTCGCCTTCAGACCGAACTCGCCGAAGGACACCGAGCTGCCGCGCAGCGCGAGGCCGGCATTACGGCCCTTGAACTGCTTCCGATATTTGGTCCGTTTTGGCTGCAACATGGATGCGTACCGTGGGTCAGGCCTGCGGCGCGGCTTCGACCGCGTGCGGCGGTGCCTGCACCGGCGCGGCCGGCGCCGGCGCCGGAGCGGCCTCGGCCTCGGCCGGGGCCTGCTCCAGCTCCACCTTGTCAAACACTTCGCCCTTGAAGATCCACACCTTGACGCCAATCACGCCGTAGGTGGTCATCGCCTCAGACAGGCCGTAGTCGATGTCAGCGCGGAAGGTGTGCAATGGAATGCGGCCCTCGCGGTACCACTCCGTGCGCGCGATTTCCGACCCGTTCAACCGGCCTGAGACGCGGACCTTCACGCCCAGTGCGCCACTGCGCATCGTGCTCATGACAGCGCGCTTCATCGCGCGGCGGAACATCACGCGCTTTTCGATTTGCTGCGCGATGCTGTCGGCAACGAGCTGCGCGTCGAGCTCCGGCTTGCGGATCTCGGCGATATTCAGCCGCACGTCGCCGACCGCCATGCCGAGCAGCTTTGCCGTCTCCAGCCGCAGCTTCTCGATGTCCTCGCCCTTCTTCCCGATCACGATACCCGGGCGTGCCGTCTGGATCGTAATGTTGACTTTCTTCGCCGCGCGCTCGATGTGAATGCGGCTCACGGAGGCCTCGGCCAGCCTGGAGCGCAGGAACCTGCGCACGCGGAAGTCCGTGTGCACGTGAAGCGGGAACTGTTTCTTGCCGGCATACCACTTCGACGTCCAGTCGCGAGTGATGCCCAGCCGTATGCCCAGCGGATTGACCTTTTGACCCATGGGGCTAATCCTTCTTCCCGTCGCTGACCGCGACGGTGATGTGACTGTTGCGCTTGACGATGCGTGTCCCGCGGCCCTTGGCGCGAGCGGCAAACCGCTTTAACACCGGTGCGGCATCCACATGAATCAACGCCACCCTGAGATCATCCACATCCGCACCGTGATTGTGCTCGGCATTGGCGACGGCGGACTCGAGCAACTTGCGCACGAGCTCGGCCCCCTTCTTCGGCATGTATTTCAGCGTCGCGATGGCATTGCCCACCGGTTGGCCGCGCACGGTGTCGGCGACGAGCCGGCACTTTTGCGGGGAGATGCGGGCGTACCGCAGAATCGAGGTTACTTGCATGTCGGTCCCTCAGCTCGCCGCTTCGACCTTTCTGTCGCCGGAGTGCGTCTTGAACGTGCGCGTCGGGGCAAACTCGCCGAGCTTGTGGCCCACCATGTTCTCGGTGACGAGCACCGGGATGTGCTGGCGGCCGTTGTGCACGGCGATGGTCAGGCCGACCATGTCGGGAATGACCACCGAGCGCCGCGACCAGGTCTTGATCGGCTTGCGGTCGTTCCTGGCGGAGGCCACCTGCACCTTCTTCGCCAGGTGCAGATCGACGAACGGGCCTTTCTTCAGTGAGCGTGGCATATCACCTGATCCTGTTCCTGCGGCGCTGAACGATCATGTTGTCCGTGCGCTTGTTGTGGCGGGTCTTGAGTCCCTTGGCGTTCTGACCCCACGGCGACACCGGGTGCGGATTGCCCTGACCGGACTTGCCCTCGCCGCCGCCATGCGGGTGGTCGACCGGGTTCATTGCAAGTCCGCGCACTGTCGGGCGGATGCCGCGCCAACGCTTCGCGCCGGCCTTGCCGTAGCTGCGCAGGTTGTGCTCGTCATTGCCCACTTCGCCGATCGTCGCGCGGCAGTCGATGTGCACCTTGCGTGTCTCGCCCGATTTCAGGCGCAGGTAGGCGTAAATGCCCTCGCGCGCGGTGAACGACACGGAGCTGCCGGCGCTGCGCGCGAGCTGGCCACCCTTGCCCGCCTTCATCTCGACGTTGTGAACGATCGAGCCGACCGGAATGTGGCGCAGTGCCATGGCATTACCCGGCCTGATCGGGGAATCCGCTCCGCAGCGGATCTCATCGCCCGGCTTGACGCCCTTGGGCGCCAGAATGTAGCGGCGCTCGCCGTCCGCGAACTTCAACAAAGCGATATGACTGGTGCGGTTCGGATCGTATTCCAGGCGCTCCACGACCGCGGCGATGCCGTCCTTGTCGCGCCTGAAGTCGATGATTCGGTACTTCTGCCGCGAGCCGCCGCCGACGTGGCGCGTGGTGATGCGGCCCGAATGATTGCGCGCGCCGGTCTTGTTCTGGTGCTGCGTCAACGGCAGATAGGGGCCACCCTTGTACAGGTGCGAGCGATCGACCTTCACGACCGAGCGGGTGCCCGGCGAAGTCGGCTTGTACTTGATGAGTGCCATGTTACGGCCTCCGGCCGGACTGTTCTGCGGCTTCGCACAGCGAAGCTGCGAGGCGCAGCGGCGCAAACCCACCCCGTGAAATTGCGCTTTTCACGGAAATCGCATTCGCGGCCGGCCAATAAGATGCGCAATTTCCCGGGGACCTCGGGCAGCGCGCCGCAAGCGTACGCATTCTCATCCCTTTGCCCTCGCCTCATAGTCGATCGACTGGCCCTGCGCGAGGCTGACGTAGGCCTTTTTCCAATCCTGCGTACGGCCAAGCGTCTTGCCGAAACGGCGCGTCTTGCCGGGCTCGTTGACGACCCGCACGGCACTGACCTTCACATCGAACATCAGCTCGACCGCCTGCTTGATGTCGGTCTTGTTGGCGTCGCGGCGGACGCGGAACGTGTACTGATTGTGGTTCTGCATCGCGAGCGAGGTCTTCTCGGTGACGTGCGGCGCGATCAGTACGTTCATGAGCTGCTCGCGGTTCATTTCACGGCCTCCGGCCGGGATCTGCTCGCGGCGCGAGCCCTGTGCATAAAGCGGCGCATGGCAATCACTGGAGGCGCTCCTCGAGCAGTTTCACGGCGCCCCGGGTCATCAGCACCTTGTCGTAACCTACCAGCGCGACGGGATTGAGTCCGGAGGCCTCGATGACCTCGACATGGGGCAGGTTGCGCGCGGCGAGATACAGCTTCTCGTCAGTGGCTTCCACCACGATCAACACGCTCTCGAGCGACCACTGCTTCAACTGGTTGACCAGCAGCCGGGTCTTCGGCGCCTCGAGCGCAATGTCGTCCGTGACCAACAGCCGATCCGTACGCGCCAGCTCGGAAAGCATCGAGCGAATGGCGCCGCGATACATCTTGCGGTTCACCTTCTGCTCGAAGCTGCGCGGCTTCGCGGCGAACGCCCTGCCGCCGCCGACCCAGATCGGGCTGCGGCTCGAGCCCGAGCGCGCCTGTCCCGTACCTTTCTGCGCCCATGGCTTGCGGCCGCCGCCGCGCACTTCCGCGCGAGTCTTCTGCGCCTTCGTGCCGGCACGGCCCGCATTGCGGTAAGCGGTGACGACCTGATGCACGAGTGATTCGTTGAATTCATGGCCGAACGCAGCTTCAGAGACCTGCAGCTCGCCCCCGCCGTTGACCAGTTTGAGCGTAGGCATGGGTTACTTCTTTCCCGCCTTGGCCGGATCTTTGGAGGTCCCGGAGCCGCCCTTCGAGGGGGCGACCGTCTTGCGCTTTGCACGACGGGCCGCCTTCAAGGAAGGACGGACGATGACCTGGCCGCCTTCCGCCCCAGGCACCGCGCCGCGGATCAGGAGGAGGTTGCGCTCGAGATCGACTTCGACGACACGCAGATTCTCGGTCGTCCGACGAACCACCCCCATGTGTCCCGACATGCGGCGGCCCTTGAACACGCGACCGGGAGTCTGGCGCTGGCCGATGGACCCGGGCGCGCGATGCGAAACGGAAACGCCATGGGTCGCGGGCAGGCCGCCGAAGTTGTGACGTTTCATCGTGCCGGCAAAGCCTTTGCCGATGGTCGTGCCCG
Source organism: Steroidobacteraceae bacterium (assembly GCA_050738795.1). Classification (GTDB taxonomy): domain Bacteria; phylum Pseudomonadota; class Gammaproteobacteria; order Steroidobacterales; family Steroidobacteraceae; genus 13-2-20CM-66-19. Next base: position 1,206 of record JBOIAD010000119.1, on the reverse strand, counting down.
TGACATCGACGGGCTCGCCGGCCTTGAACAGGTCGGCCTTGATCTCGGAGCCGGCTTTGAGCTCCGATGTCTCGTTGGCACCCAGGCGGAACTCGACGAGCGCCTTGCCGGGGGCCACGCTGGCCTTGGCGTAGTGGCCGGCGACTGCCTTCGAATACAACTGCGGGCGGCGCGTACCGAACGTGACTTGCACCGCCCGATAGCCATCCTTGTCCTGAGACTTGACCTGCGTGACGCGGTTCGGAAGAACCTCAATCACGGTGACCGGCACTGTCTCGCCGGCGTCCGTGAATACGCGCGTCATGCCGGCCTTGCGGCCGACCAGCCCGATTGCCATGTGTTATTTCCTCAGCACACACCCGCACGCTTCGATTGGCGCGCAGGCCCTTTGTTACACTGCAGAAAGTCGCCTTCGGCGCTTTCTGGCCGCCTTCAGCAGCCACAGGCTTCGGATTCGAGGGTTTCTTGCAAGACGACCGCAAGACGCGCGCGCTGCTGCGCGACGCTGATCTCGAGTGGTCTTGGAGCCGTCGGTATTCGAAACCGCCCGGTCCAACCTCGCCCGATGCCGCTTAAAGCGACCGCCCACGGGCGTAGCCCCGGGGGCACAGAGCCGCGCAGTATACGCGGCGATTACTACCTACACAATAACCGGTACGCTTTTCGCCGGCAAAAACCACGCTTTTTGCCGGCGTGCCTAAACAACGCGGGTCGGTCCGCCAGCGAAAAGGGCCGCAGCCGACTTTTTCCAATTGACTAGTTAAGCTTGATCTGCACGTCTACGCCCGCCGGAAGCTCGAGCTTCATGAGGGCATCCACCGTCTTGTCGGTGGGATTCAGGATGTCCATGAGCCGCTTGTGCGTACGCAGCTCGAACTGATCCCGCGCATCCTTGTCGGCATGTGGGGAAACCAGCACCGTGAATCGCTCCATTTTGGTCGGGAGCGGTACGGGACCCCGCACGGTCGCGCCGGTACGCTTCGCGGTCTCGACGATCTCGCGAGCCGAGCTGTCGATCAGGCGATGGTCGAATGCCTTCAGGCGGATACGGATGTTCTGATTAGCCATACTTGTTTACCTGGCTGAAATTGCCTGCGGCGCTTTCAGCGGACATTACTCCGTGGGCCGCAGGCAAAAGACGTGGCTGTTGCCGGCTGCGCAGACTTGAACTGGCTGAAAGTCGCCCGCTGCACATTGCAAGCCTAC
>JBOIAD010000118.1:0-53630 GCA_050738795.1 Steroidobacteraceae bacterium | reverse complement strand
CGCCTTCCCTAGGATGTGGATGAGCACGCTCCTTCTCCTGTCGAGATCGATGCGCGCCGAAGCAACATCATGACAAGAGCACGAGACTTCGAGTCGTGCAACCCGGGGGGCACGGTTGCCCACGGGGCCGGATGCCGATCGGTCTGGATCCGCCGGATCGCAACAAGAGCGATGCTCGCGCTGCTGATCTGCGCGCTCGGCTTCGTCCTGTGGCGTGCCGTTCGGCCATCCGACTCAAATTCGTTCAGCACGGCCGTCGGCGGTCATCTGGAGGTGACTCTTCCCGAGGGCAGCGTCTTGCAGCTCAATACTGCCACCGAAGTCCAGACTCGGATCACGCCAGCAACGCGTGAGGTCCACGTTATACGCGGTGAAGTGTTCTTCAAAGTAGCTCATGACACACGGCCACTTACCGTAATGACCGCCTACGCGAACGTGCATACGGAATCCTGGCGTGCTGCCGGAGCGGTATTCGATGTACGTGTTCGAGCGCACGACAGCATCGACGTCTCGGTCACGAAAGGCGACGTCTTGGTCGCCGCGGCCTACAGGACTATTGGCGCAATGCTGAGGCAGACCCCCGTCGCTGAGCTCAAGGCGTCCGCAGGAGATGCCGTTCATATTCGGCCGGAGGGCCTGCATGTGGCGCAAATCGGTGTGGCCGAAATCAATCGAAAGCTCAGTTGGATCGAGGGCCTCCTGGTCTTTCAGGGTGAGACGCTGGTGCAAGTGGCGGATGAATTCAATCGCTACAACCGTAGGCAGCTGGTGATTGCCGATCCGGCCATTGCCTCGCGGCGTATCGGCGGTGCATTCCAGGCAACGGATCCCGACAGTTTCGTTGCAGGACTCGAGAAATGGTTCGGCATCCATGCTGATGAGCAGAGTCCAACGGCTTCTGGAGCCGGAATTGTCCGGCTGAGCCGCGCGCAGCGCCAGCGACGCTAGTCGGCAGCTGCGCCTGCGATCCGGGGCGGGTTTGCCCATTGGGCGCCCTTATTGTACGATCGTTCAACAGCACCTCGTACGGACCTGTCCGCTATGGAAGAAGACGCATTCAGCCTGCCGGCCTGGATCTACAGCGACCCGGAATTCTTCGAGCTGGAGAAGCAGACGATCTTCCGCCAGGCGTGGCAGCTCGTCTGCCATCAGAGCGACGTGCCCAAGCCGGGCGATTATCACTCTTTCGAGTTCCTCGGCGAGTCGGTCATCGTCCTTCGGGGCGAGGATGGCCGGGTGCGGAGCTTCCACAACGCCTGCCGCCATCGTGCCTCGAAGCTGCTCGATGAGTCGAAGGGACATTGCGGGCGGCGGATCACCTGCCCGTACCACGCGTGGACCTATGGGCTGGATGGCCGTCTGATTGCCATCCCCCAGCGCGAGGCCTTCAAGGGTCTCGACCTGAGCCGTCATGGGCTGGTCGCCCTCGATCAGGAGATCTTCCTCGGCTTCATCTTCATCCGCTTTGCTCCCGGACTGCCGGGTGTGCGCGAAATGGCAGCGCCGTACACGCAGGAGCTCGAAGCCTATCGCATGGAGGAGCTCGTCCCACAGGGCCGCGTCACCTTCCGTCCGAGGAAGGTGAACTGGAAGAACGTCGCCGACAACTACTCCGACGGCCTGCACATCAACGTGGCGCATCCCGGATTGACCCGCCTGTTCGGCCGGGGCTACGGAATCGAGGCGCAGCCCTGGATCGACAAGATGTGGGGCGCCCTTCGCGATGTGGCCTCCAGCAACTGGTCGGAAAGGCTGTACCAGAACCTGCTGCCGAAGGTCGGACACCTTCCGGATAACCGCCAGCGCCTGTGGACCTACTTCAAGCTCTGGCCCAATGTCGCCTTCGACATCTATCCCGATCAGATCGACTTCATGCAGTTCCTGCCCGTGTCGCCCACGGAGACGCTGGTTCGCGAGATCGCGTACGTTCATCCGGACAGCAGCCGGGAGATGCGCGCGACACGGTATTTGAATTGGCGCATCAACCGCCGTGTCAGTCTCGAGGACAAGGCGCTGATCGAGCGCGTGCAGTCCGGAATGGGAACCAGCGGATACACCGTTGGCCCCCTGAGCGACGGCGAAGTGTGTTTGCGCAGCTTTGGCAGACGCATGCGCGGCTTGATTCCGGAGACGCGCCTGCACCGGGCACCTCCCAAGGGATGGAGCGAGCGGCGCAGAACCGCGGAACCGGCGCCCGCGGAGCACGTTTCGCCTCGGCTCGCACCGCAGGAAGTTGCATAGAGCCCACGCACAGCGGGCCGAAGTCACGCCTTCTGCCTGCCGCCCGGAGGAACGCCGGCGGGCACCTTTCGACAACTAGAGCATGGCGCGAGAGTCCTGCGCTTTGGGAGAGACGACGATGCCCGCTTCATCCACGCAGTGCGATGCGCTGATCATTGGCGGCGGCCACAACGGACTGGTTTGCGCCGCGTACCTCGCGGCCGGCGGGCTCAAAGTGACCGTGCTCGAGCGGCGCCATGTCGTGGGTGGCGCCGCGGTGACGGAAGAGTTTCACCCCGGTTTTCGCAATTCAGTCGCGGCATACACGGTCTCGCTGCTGAACCCCAAAGTCATCCGGGATCTGGATCTGCCCCGTCACGGATTGCGCGTGGTCGAGCGCGTGGTTTCCAACTTCCTGCCGACCGAGGACGGGCGCTACCTGCAAACGGGCGGCGGACTGACGCATGCGCACGTTGCCAGGTTCTCGCAGAAAGACTCTGAACGCCTGGACGCCTACAGCGAGCGCCTCGACATCATAGCCGACGTGTTGCGCGATCTCGTTCTCGAGACGCCGCCGAACGTCGTGCAGGGAAACTGGCTGACGGCGCTGCCGGAGATCCTGCGCGCGACACGCATGGGCGGCCGGTTGCGCAAGCTCGACATGACAATGCGCCGGGAGCTGCTCAGCCTTTTTGCGACTTCCGCCGGCGACTATCTGGACGGCTGGTTCCAGAGCGCTCCAATCAAGGCCCTGTATGGGTTCGATGGCATCGTCGGAAACTACGCGAGTCCGTACACACCCGGCTCAGCATACGTGTTGCTGCATCACGTCTTCGGCGAGGTCAACGGCAAGAAAGGCGCCTGGGGACACGCCATCGGCGGCATGGGCGCGATCACCCAAGCCATGGCGAAGTCTGCTGCGGCGCGTGGAGTCGACATTCGGGTGGCCAGCCCGGTCCGCGAGGTTATCGTGGAAAACGGGCGCGCCGTTGGCGCGGTCACCGAGTCAGGAGAATCGATCCGGGCCGCGGCGGTCATCTCCAACCTCAATCCCAAGCTGTTGTATCTGAAGCTGGTCGACCCGGCTGTGCTGCCGACGGAGTTCCGCGAGCGCATGAGCCACTATCGCTGCGGCTCCGGCACGTTCCGCATGAACGTCGCGCTCTGCGAGCTGCCCGACTTCACGTGTCTGCCGGGCAAGCTCAGAGGCGATCACCACACCGCGGGAATCATTCTCGCTCCGACCCTGAAGTATATGGAGCAAGCATATTTCGACGCGCGCCGCTTCGGCTGGTCGCAGCAGCCCATCATCGAGATGCTGATCCCCTCGACGCTCGACGACAGCCTCACGCCTCCCGGGCAACATGTTGCCAGCCTGTTCTGCCAGCACGTGGCGCCGCAATTGCCCAACGGCGAGTCCTGGGACACGCATCGCGAGGCGGTCGCCGACCTCATGATCGACACCGTCAATGCCTACGCCCCCAACTTCAAGGCCGCCGTCCTCGGCCGGCAGATCATGAGTCCGCTGGACCTGGAGCGTACGTTCGGGCTGATCGGCGGCGACATCATGCACGGCGTTCTGCAGCTCGATCAGATGTTCTCGGCGCGTCCGATGCTCGGCCATGGCAACTACCGGGGTCCCCTGCCGGGCCTGTACATGTGCTCCGCAGGAACGCATCCGGGCGGCGGCGTCACCGGCGCCCCCGGCCACAATGCAGCGCGGGAGATCCTCGCCGACTTCAAACGGGGGCGACTCAAGCGAGCGGCCTGATTGAAGCGCGCCAGGAAAAAGAGCGGGGAACCCCGCTTCGAGCGAAAGCTGCCGGACGAGCGGCGCAAGGCGCTGATCGAGGCGACCATCGAGTCGTTGAAGCGGTATGGGCATGAGGGACTGTCGATTCGCCGCATCAGTGCCCAGGCGAAAGTCTCCATCGGGCTGATCAACCACCATTTCCCGACGAAGGATGCGCTCGTTGCCGAAGCTTACCGGTACTTCAACAGCGAGCTGGTGGGGGGCTTGCGGCAGGCTGTCGCTGCGGCAGCCGGCGCACCGCGCGAGCGGTTGCGAGCGTTCTTCAATGCCTCTTTTTCTCCCCCGAACCTCGACAGCGATGTACTGGCCGTGTGGGTGGTGTTTTGGGGGCTGTATCGGCACTCGAAGGATATTCAGCGGGTGCAGAGCGAGACGTATCACGGCTATGTTGACCTGCTGCGGGGAATGCTCGCCGATCTGGAAAGGGAATCGGGCGAGCTGAGGTTCAACCTGCGGTTGGCCGCGATCGGCCTGACCGCGATGATCGACGGGCTATGGCTGGAGTGGTGTCTGGACCCCGATAATTTCGAGCCCAAGGAAGCCGTGGCGCTGTGCGAGGCCTGGATAGAGAAGCTCGGAGGTTAGCGCTGCCGCGGGCAGCAACGCGCGCTCATCGGGGCGGCTCCGGTGCAGCGGACGGCCCGGCAGCCGTGCCATCGCCGGATCCGGACGCGATCCGTTGCAGACAGCCTTCAGCTGCGGCACGCAATGATTGCAGCGTCATGGGCTGCGGCTCCGGTGCGGGCCGCTCGCCGGAGCCGCCCCGACAGACGTATTCGGCGATACTCGCACCGAGTGCCCGATAGGACTCCAACTGCGACTCGCTGAACCATTGATCGGTCGTGCTCTCGTGTGGAAAGGCCAGATGACTGGAGGCGTAGCTGCGCACATCCGCGCGTTCCATCGTCCCCTGGTAGGTAGGCTTCAGATACAGCAGCCATCCCTGTTTTGCGGCTCCCGGATAGGTGATGGACCCCAACGCGAAGCGCAGTCCGGGAACCGGTGGAGTCTGGCGCGCCCGGATCTCGAGCTTGTCGAAATCGATGCTCACTCCGAAATCGATGTAGATCTTGCGCACGGCATTGCCGAGATCCTCGAAACTGCACTGCGGGTCGCAGCCCGCATCGCTCAGCACGATGAAACGGCAGCGCCGGCGGATCATCTCGTACAGGCCCAGGTTCTCGAAGTGCCCGCCATCCGACAGATAGATCCAGTTGCCGTCATCGGTCGTGGCGCCGGCCAGCTCCTTGAGGGCGGGAGTGATTCCCCAGACGGGCCCCTCCCGCCGAAAGAATTTCCGCCGCGGATTCCCGAGCCACCAGCCGAGGCGCACGTTGAACAGCATGAGCAGAAAGGCGATCAGCGGCGCTGAGTTGTAACCCTGATTCGGGCTCACGGCGGCCCCGGAGATCGCCATCGCGGTACCGAGCGAGACGCCGTCGGTTCTGTTTCCATATGCCGCGGTGGGCTGGTAGCGGACGAACGGGTTGCCGCAGAACAGCCGTGTAAACACGAAGGATTCGGCCTTGCGTTCCTGCCAGGCCGGATTGTTCGAGGCAACGACATTGAGAGCTGCGTTGATCACGTGAAACAGCTTGTCGGTGCCGCTGTGCGGCACGACGTCCTTGAGCTTGCGGTTGTCGCCGGGATCGAAGCCGGTGAACGGGTCAGGCCTGCGCTGCGGCGCGCGGGCCGAGCCGAGAAATGCGCGGATCAGGCGGTTGCGGTACAGCGCGTGCATGGAGAAGTGATTGACGTTGACGAACAGTGAGATCAGGAAGGCCCCGGCGAGGAGCGCCGCCAGCAACCCCGCCTCGACTCCCACTCGGAGCAGCCCGGCGCGGATGGACACCGAGGGCTTGATGGCGTTGCCCAGCGCTTCGATGAGTTGCTGATCGGCAAGCGCGAGGGCGGCAGCCAGGAACAGCGCAAAGATCACCGCGGCCGTGGCCGCGATCCGCAGCAACGACACCTGCTTGAATACCTCTGCCGCTCTCGTTGCGGCGGTCATGGCGCCCGAACCCATGATCAGCGTGACGAATCCGGAGAGTCCGCCGACTCCGAGGCCTGCAAATCCACCCCATCCGTAGGCGCAGAGCTGCGCGGCGATGTTCGGGGCATACAGCGATATCGAGCTGATCACGGCCCACGTGACCGCGGTGGCGGCCATCCATCCGGACGACCGTGCGAGCCACTCCCGATCCATGTCGCCTGCCGGAGCGAAGCTCGCCAACCCGAGGTACAGAAGCTCGCCGGCCTGGTAGGCGAGCACGCACCCGCTCAAGCCCAGTACGGTCACCTCCTTGATCTGCGCGCGGTTTCCGACGATCCATTGCATTCCCGCCGCAATCAACAGGCCGACCAGGGCGCCGGCCATCGACCAGTACAGCAGATCGCGCTTCTGGACCCTGGCTGCGAGCCTGCCCGCGGCAAGCCGCCCGGCCGCCCAGGAAAAGGCATAGATCAGGGCGCCGATCACGGCGCCGCCCAGCAACGTCGCGTCCCGCAGGGCCTCTGAGCTGCTCAGATCCCCGGGCACGTTCGCGATGACAGCCGCCTGAGTGAAATACATCGCAGATAACACCATGGGCGTCAGCACGATCGCGATGAATCTGCCTTGGGTGAGCCATTGTCCGGACTGGCGGAAACGGGCGTACACCGCGAAGCTCAAACCAATCGTGACGAAGGCTGCGCCGATGAGCGTGTAGGGCGCGGCAGTCGAGCTGGAATGGGTCAACATCAGGACTGACCGGCACAGGCGCGGGAACAGCAGCACGCCCATGAAGAACGGAACGAACAGCAGCCAGTTCAGCAGCAGATTCCTCACATACAGCGCAATCACCGTCCAGGTGTCGGCGGACAGGAGGCCGAGGCCCGGCGTCAGGTAGTTGCTGTCGGCGCGGATCGCCTTGATTTGCGGCGCTTCGTTGCCGGTCCGTTGCGCAATGTTGAGCCCGTCGAATACGTCTGCATCCGTCGCGGTCGAACGCCACGCGGCCAGCCAGCTTCCGATGTAGCCGCCGCCAGAAACGGTCGACAGATAGTGAAACTGGCCCAACAGCCCATAGCGCGCCAGCCCCTGCATGATCCCGAGCGCAAACGTCGCACTGCGAATTCCGCCGCCGGAGAGACAGAGTGCGGCAAGATCGCTATCGCTCCCGTCGATCGCTTTGAACGTCGCCTCTTCCAACGCATGTTCCGCCGCCTCGTCTGCCGGCTGGGCAGCCTGAGGTAATGCAAGGTCAGGAAGCACGGTGCGCAACTCGGCCCGCAACACCTGTGCAAAGCACACCGAACCTGCGTTATCCGCACGCCCGTGCCGTTTCGGCTTGTTCATTCGCTACGTCCCACAAGCAGGCTGGCCACGACCGTCAAGAATACTCCAGCGCGGTGGTTCTCCGGAGTCTCGTGCATGCGTTGATCGGCTGCCGGCTCCGCGCCGGCGCGCAAAACCGTGCGGCCGACAAAGGGAGTGGGTAGTATTTCCGCCTCCATAGCCACCGACGAACGCCCCGGGGGATACATGCCGGCGGATCTGTTGAACGGCCAGTTGCATGACATTCCTGACATCCTGGCCGCACTCGGAGGTTTGGGCACCGCTGCATTCGGGCTGGTCGACGCCTCGAAAGCCATCGGGGGCGGAATCTCGAACGCCGGCTTCAGGTCGGTGCGGGAGGCGGTGCAACCGCTGATCGCGGATCGAGCCGACCATCGGCGCGCGCATCCACCGTCCCCCGTGTTCGGAGCCGCGGACATCATCCGCACACTGCGCGCAAACTGGATCAATGGTGTGCCCAAGCAGGATCAGAAAGCCATTGCCAAGTCGCTGATTCGCCTTAACATCACGCCGGACAATGCGCCGCGGCTCGCCGCCCGGACGGGCGTCGATTCCGGCGGGTTGACTGAGGTCGCACAGTGCATCTGCAGCGGCAAGCCTCTCACGGCCCAGCAGATCGGGGTCCTGGGACGTGTCGACGCCATCGTAAGCGCCGTGCTGGATGAAGGTTACGAGCGTGGCGACCAGCAATACCGCGATGCCTCGAAGCTCGCTGCGGCGCTCGTTGCCATCGCTCTGTCGATCGTCGCCGGCGGGCTGGCCCACGTCGCCTCGGCACACGGAACGATCGCGACCTACCTGGGCTCGAGCGACCTGTGGTTTGCCGTTCTGATCGGCGTGATCTCCACGCCGCTGGCGCCGATTGCCAAGGATCTGTCGAGTTCGCTGACGGCGGCGGTCAGGGCCATCGGCGCCACGAAGCGGTGAATGCCGGATGACGTTATATCTGAACTTCCGGTCACATCCCGTGGGCGGCAGCGTCGTCGATCCGCGCGTCGTCGAGGCGGATGTCACGAATTCCGCGCCCACGTTTCGCGTGTTGGAGTGGCCGGAGGTGCAGGCGCGAGTCGGCGGCAGGAATGTGCTTTTCGGCGCTCACGGCTTCAATGTGCCGCTCGAGCACGGCGCGCGGTCGCTGGGCCAGCTCGAGCCCCGGCTCGAGCTCACTGCGGCGGACGTATTCCTGGGCGTCCTGTGGCCCGGCGATTACTGGATCCCCGTCATCAATTACCCATTCGAGGGTGCCGTCTCGATGGATTGCGGCAGGCGTCTCGCCGCCTGCGTCACGCAGCGGTTCGCCTCGGCCCAGAGCGTCTCATTCATATCTCACAGCCTCGGAGCGCGCCTGGTTCTCGAGGCCGTGAAGTCTGTGCCTCGCCCGGTGAGGCTGGTATGCCTCCTGGCGGGCGCCATCAACCGGGACTGCCTCGTCGCGGAATACCAGGCTGCAGCCGCAAACGCCTCCGCCATAACGCTGCTTGCCTCGCGCAGCGACCTGGTTCTCAAGGTCGCCTTCCGTATCGGCGATCCGATATCCGATCTGTTGCACGACGATCATCGGGCGTTCGAGGCGGCGCTGGGCTCCTCCGGTCCTGCAATGCCCGCGGGGCCTCCGATCGCATCGCCGTGGCAGATTCCCGATGCGGAGGGGTACGGACATGGGGACTATCTTCCGCCGGGAGACAGCGTTCAAAGCGCCCAGGCTGTTCCGTCGCCCAAATGGATACAGGCTGCGGCTTACGTCACCCGGGCATTGCGGAGCGAAACGCAGGTGTGGCCCGTGTAGGTGACTGCGGCACCCAGTGCCAGAAGGCTCCATGCAGCGCAAGCTGTCTCCAATCAGTCGCGCAACCTCGCGCGCAACCGGGCAATCTCCTCCTCGCCGAGTCCGATCTGCCGCAGGTAGGCTCTGATGCCGCCCTGCCGCTCCAGATAGTCGAGCATGTTGTGCACGCCTTCTTCCGGACAGCGGACGTTCTCCAGAACGTCATGTGGATCCGCATTCGAGTACCGCTGCAGGTAGGCACTGCTCAACATATCGGTGCTCGTGGCGTAGTCATACGCGATCGACTCGGGTTTTACATCGGCGAGCGTCAGCAACAGCGCCGCGATGATCCCTGTGCGATCCTTGCCGGCCACGCAGTGAAACAACAGCGGTCCGGGCGCCGCCGCCGCGATGATCTGCAGAACATTCCTGAGCCCGGAGCGGGCCTGCTCCAACACGACGCATTTCCACAGCTCCTTCTCGCACTCTTTGCTGAGCTCCCGCCATCTCGCAGGCGTGCTCGCGAGAAGTGAGACATGGACGTAGCGGATAGGCGTGCCCGCATCCGCAATGGGGCTCGGGTTCAGGGCGATCTCCTCGGACCAGCGAAGATCCACGACGGTCTCGACTCCATATTCGGCAAGTGCCCGTACACCTTCCTGCGTGAGCTGGGCCAGATCGTCCGACCTGAGGACCGACCGCCACCGCGTCTGGGCGCCGTCCAGCGTGGGATAGCCCCCCAGATCACGGGCGTTCAACAGGGACGGGAAATCCAGCAGCCGTTCCGGTTTGTGCATCGCACGGAGTCTAATATTCTTGCGGCAGGATGCCCAGGCGACGTACGTTGAAGTTCTCGTGCGTCGCCCCCGCATGCTTCAGGCGATAGAGCCGCTTCACGCAATACCACAGCGCATTGGTATACAGAACGAACCCCGAGCGCGGCATGATGTCGGCCCAGTCGCTGGCCTCGTTCTGCTGCAGGAGGAAGAAACGCTGATGCTCCTGTGCCAGCAGCCACTGGATCGCAAGCCGGATGCGCCTGCGATACCGCCGCCGCAACCCGCGGGCGCCGCCCCACCTGTCCAGGAACGCCAGGGCGATGAGCCACCACAGAGTCGAATCGATGCATCCCAGGTACCAGAAATCCGCCTCGCGGCTGTTGAGGTCCACGAACTTCGCGATCTGGCCGTTTGGCGCCTGACGTTCGGCGAGGGTGTGCAGACCCGCGGCGGCCTCGCGCTGCAGGTGTTTGTCCCCGGATACCGCCATCCCGATTGCACACACGGCTGCGTCCCGTCCGAAGATGGCCAGATAACCGCGCTCGCTGGCTCGAGCGCCCGGCGAGGCGGCCAGAATGCCCCCGGGGGTGAGGTTACGTTTCAATAACTCCACGGACCTTGCGTGACAGGCTTCGAGAAGCAACTGAACGTCCGGACGCTTCGCCACCCGGCGCCTTCGCGCTTCAGGGCTCATGTGTCTCGTAACGGGGCTCATAGGGCTGGCATGATAGCGGCGTCGCCCCTGTCGCTGTGAACCCATGGACATCGCACATCTGATCCAGTCGGCGCTTGCGCCGGTGTTTCTGCTCTCGGGCGTTGGTGTGACGCTTGGCGTCATGACCGGGCGCCTTGCGCGCGCGGTTGACAGGGCGCGCTCGTTGGAAGAGAAGCTTGCGCGCCATCCCGCCGACACGCGACAGATACACGCGGATCTGCGCGTGCTGGCCCGACGGACGCGTTACATCAACGCCGCCATCGCTATGTGCGGATGTTCAGCGGTTCTGATCGCCCTGGTCGTCATTACGCTCTTCGCCAACGCATTCTTCGGCTCCGGATTCGCCGGCACTATCGCCCTGCTGTTCGTTGGTGCGATGGTCTTCATCACCGGCGCCTACATAGCGTTTCTCATCGAGGTGCGAATAGCGACCGCGCATCTGCGCATCGGGCCCTCCCTGTAGATTGCGCGCCGCCGGATGTTGGGTCAGGGCTGTCCCCCGGGGTCTTGCACCTGAGGCGGCGCGGACCGGGTCCGCCTGCAAGACCTCCCGCAGGCTGCGCCTCAACGGGGCGCGTCCCCAAATCCGGCAAAAGGCGCGAATCACAGCAGTTTTGTGTGCTTTTATCAGAGCGCAGCACAAGTACGATGCGTGGATGCGTCGCTCGGGGAATGAGAAAGGGTTGCCGGCCGCACGGACGTGGCTCGGCACGGATGCCAAGGTTCTTCGCCACGTACACGTCTGCGGCGCTGGACACCTGGCGACGGCGACGCGCATGGAGCTCGCGCGGCTCGGGATTCATCGCGACACGGACTATGAGCTGCCATCATTGCGTCCCCCGCTCGTCATCGCGTGTGCAGACGGGGATCAGGACCAATCCTGTAATGATGTTGCAGCGCGAGCGTCCGCAAACGGATCGCCGCTGTTGCTCGCCGGCTTGCATGGGCGTCTCCTGCGGGTTGGGCCCTTGATCGAGCCCTGCGGCCGGCCTATTGGGTGGGCCGAGGACGCACACCCCATGCGTGGCGAGGATCTTCCCCAGCCGCGATCCGAACACAAGCCGCCGCGGCATACTCGTGTTGCTGACTCCGATACCGGCCTCAGCCTCCATGCCCGCCTGGGCGCCCTCCTGATCTGCACCCAGGCCTTGAACTTCCTGCTCGGAGCCCGAAATCAACGCGTCCGCGACCGCATCCTTGAGCTGAACCCCTGGTCAATGGAATCAAAGGCTTATAGGGTAGTCAAAGTCCGGCACTAGAGCCGCGGAATCTGCTACCCTGCGCGTCCTTTTTTGCGTATCCGCCCAGGGCTCTGGGCATACGCCTCCGGCTGCATCGTCAGCGATCGTACTTACGTCCCGTAACAAGCTGCCCCTATGAACCGTCCGATTCGGAACATCGCCATCATCGCCCACGTCGATCACGGCAAGACCACCCTCGTGGACTGCCTGCTCAAGCAGTCGGGCACCTTCGCCGCCCACGAGAAGATGGGCGAGCGGATCATGGATTCGAACGACATCGAGCGTGAGCGCGGCATCACGATTCTTGCGAAGAACTGCGCCATCGAATACGGCGGCACGCGTATCAACATCGTGGACACCCCGGGCCACGCGGATTTCGGTGGCGAGGTCGAGCGCGTGCTCTCCATGGTGGACGGCGTGCTGTTGCTGGTGGACGCCGTGGAAGGTCCGATGCCCCAGACGCGATTCGTCACACGCAAAGCGCTGGCGCTCGGGCTTAAGGCCATCGTCGTCGTGAACAAGATCGACCGTCCGGGTGCGCGGGCGGCCTGGGTGGTCGACCAGACCTTCGAGCTGTTCGACAAGCTGGGCGCGAGCGACGAGCAGCTCGATTTCCCGGTCATCTACGCATCCGCCCTGCAGGGCTGGTCAAGCACTGACTACACGGAGCGCCGCCCGGACATGTCCGCCCTGTTCGAAGCCGTGCTGGCCCGCGTGCCGGCGCCGGCTGCCGAGGCCGACAAGCCGCTGCAACTGCAGATCTCGACACTCGACTACAACTCGTACGTCGGCCGCATCGGCATCGGCCGCATCCGGCGGGGCTCGGTGCGTCCGGGCCAGACGGTGGCCTTGCGGTTTGGCGAGGAAGACAAAGGCGCTGCCAAGGTCGGGCAGGTACTGACGTTTACTGGGTTGCAACGCACGCCCGTGGAAGAAGCTACTGCGGGCGACATCGTCGCGATCACCGGTATCGAGACTGTGAATATCGGCTTGACGGTCTGCGCTCCGGAGGCCGCCGAAGGCTTGCCGCCGATTCGCGTCGACGAGCCGACGCTCGCAATGAATTTTCAGGTCAACACGTCCCCGCTTGCGGGTCGCGAAGGCAAGTACGTCACCAGCCGTCAGATCCGCGAACGTCTTTACCGCGAGCTGCAAAGCAATGTCGCTCTGCGGGTGGAAGACACCGAAGAGCCGGATGTAATGCGCGTTTCCGGGCGGGGCGAGCTGCATCTCACGATTCTCATCGAGAATATGCGCCGGGAAGGCTACGAGCTGGCGGTATCGCGTCCGCAGGTGCTGACGAAGGTCGTGAACGGCGAGGTTCACGAGCCGTACGAGTCACTCACGGTCGACGTCGAAGAGTCGCACCAGGGCGCCGTCATGGAAGCTCTCGGCGGCCGGCGGGCGGACCTCACCGATATGGCGATCGATGGCAATAACGGGCGCGCGCGTCTCGAATACCGCGTCCCGGCCCGCGGACTGATCGGCTTCCAGGGCGAGTTCATGACGATTACGCGCGGCACCGGCCTCATGAGCCACATCTTCGATGGCTTCGCCCCGGTCAAGGGCGAGATCCCGGACCGCCGCAACGGCGTGCTCATCAGCAACGAGGTGGGCGAGGCGGTCGGCTATGCGCTCTTCAACCTGCAGGAGCGCGGCCGCATGTTCGTCAGCCCCGGCGAGAAGCTCTACGAGGGCATGATCATCGGTATCCACAGCCGCGAGAACGATCTCGTGGTGAACCCGATCAAGACCAAGAAACTGACCAACATCCGCGCCGCCGGCAAGGACGATGCGATCCTGCTGACCCCGCCGATCCAGCTGACCCTGGAATACGCGGTGGAATTCATTGCCGATGACGAGCTGGTCGAGGTGACGCCCATCTCGATCCGCATCCGCAAGCGGTTCCTCAAAGAGCAGGCGCGCAAGCGCGCCTCACGGAGCGACGCGGCCCTGATCGCCTGATCGGAGCGCCACGGCCCCGATTCCCGGCCGCAGCGCCACGGCTCTGATCGCCTGAAGACGCTCCGGCCGAAGCTTGATCACGAGCTTGAGCCGACCAGCCCCGTGGCGATTCGATCGGTTAGTCAGAACTGGCGTGGCTTGGTAGCATCGTCGTGGCTCGAGAACACAATCACTCAGGGGATTCCATGACCAGTAGCCCTTTACGGCCGGCGGCGCTCGCTGCGCTGTCCGGTCTTCTCATCTGCGTGGCGGGCATTGCGCAAGCCGATGTCACGCTCGAAAACACCATCGCCGTCGAGGGCGTCGGCATAATGGCGGTCGGCAATATGTCCGGCACGACGCGCACGACGATCTCGGGCGACAAGTCCCGCACCGACAGCGACCTCCAGATGAAATCGCGCATCGTCCGCATGCTCGCGCACAACGCTGTGGGTCCGAGCGCCCAGATCGTGCGCCTGGACCAGGACAAGATCTATCAACTCAACCTGAATAAGAAGGAGTACACGGAGACCACCTTCGAGCAGCTGCGCGAGCAGCTGAGGAAGATGTCCGATCAGGCGAACCAGTCGGAGCAGAAGCAGCAGACACCGTCCGCGATCGACGAATCCCAGTGCGATTGGCTGCCGCCCAAGGCGCAGGTGAGCCGGACAGGCGAGAAGGCCCAGATCGCCGGCTACGACGCCGAGCGCATTACCATTACCGCCTCGCAGCCCTGCAAGGACAAGAAGACCGGCTCGATCTGCGAGGTCGCTCTCGGACTGGACGAATGGCTCGCGGCCGGCTTCACGGAAAGCGCGGAAGCGCAGAAGTTCCACAAGGCCTACGCGGCGAAGATGGGTCTGGAGGGCGCCTCGCTGCAGGATGTTTCGCGACGTGCGCAAGCCATGTTCGGCCGCTACAAGGGCATCTGGAGCGAGAT
Organism: Steroidobacteraceae bacterium; assembly: GCA_050738795.1. Lineage (GTDB taxonomy): Bacteria > Pseudomonadota > Gammaproteobacteria > Steroidobacterales > Steroidobacteraceae > 13-2-20CM-66-19. The sequence continues at coordinate 38,876 of JBOIAD010000118.1, read as the reverse complement.
CGCGACGAAGATGCAGGGCGTGAAGGGCTACCCGGTCAAGACGAGCTTCACGCTCGCCCTGGGCGGGGAGCAATGCCAGAACAGCAATGCGAAACAAGGCCAATCGGGCGACAGCGACAGCTCCTCGAGCGCCGGCGGCCTCGCAGGACAGATGGCCGGCAAGCTCGGCTCTCTGTTCCACAAAAAGAAGGACGACTCGGGCGCCGCCGCGCAACCGGCACCAGCGGCGACTCCCGCTCCGGTACCGCCGGGCGATGTTGCATTGATGACCGTCTCCTCGCAGCTCGTGTCCGTATCGACGAACGCGGCAAGCGCTGATGCGTTTCTCGTACCCGCGGACTTCAAGAAGCAGGAAACCAGGATGCAGTAGGCCGCTGCGGCAGGCGTGACCAAGACCACCCACGAAATTGAGCTTCCACGCCTCAACCGGGCGAACGCCATCGACCAGGACGCTCAATTTCGCGGGGTCCGGTGGGCTAGCCTCCTTCCTTGGCGCCGCGAATCGACACGAATTGCAGGAACTCCATTCGGGTGCGCGCGTCCTCGCGAAATGTTCCGGTCATGCGGCTGGTGATCATCGAGACGCCGCGCTTATGAATGCCGCGGGTGGTCATGCATTCGTGGGTTGCATCGATCACCACGCCGACGCCCCGGGGCTTGAGCACACTGTTGATGCAGTTGGCGATCTGCGCGGTGAGCTTTTCCTGTACCTGGAGCCGCCGCGCGTAACCCTCCACGACGCGGGCGATCTTGCTTATGCCGACCACCTTGTTGGTAGGCAGATAGCCGACGTGCACGCGCCCGATGATCGGTGCCATGTGATGCTCGCAATGGGATTCGAACGAGATATCCCGAAGGACGATCATCTCATCGTAGCCGCCGACTTCCTCGAACGTGCGCCGTAGATAATCGGCCGGATCGGAATCGTAACCGGAAAACCAGTCGCCGTAGGCGTTGACCACCCGCTTGGGTGTCTCGCGCAGACCCTCCCGCCGCGGATCGTCTCCGGCCCAGCGCAACAGCGTGCGTACGGCCTCCTCCGCAGCCTTGCGGGAGACCTTACTCCGGTTCTTTTCCGTCATCAGCGCCCTCGTGCGGGAATTGAAGGACGTACCGGCTGATGACGCAATGCGGCAACCGGGTCTCGGCAGGTATCGACTACCGCAGCAGCCGCTCGACGCGCGCCACCAGAGTCGAGGGCTGGATCTCCAGCGCCTCGGAAAGCTTGCATAGCGTCGTGAGCGTGGGCTGGCGGATGCCGCGCTCCATCTGGCTCACGAACGTGCGGTCCACATTGGCGCTCAGGGCGAGCGTCTCTTGCGAAATACCCCGGGCGTTGCGCTGCTCGCGCAGCACCTTGCCGAAGATCGCCGCAATGTTTTCCGGTGGCATACGACAAACATGATTCGGCCTCTTGTGGCATTAGGTCCACGGGCTATATCCTACAGCTTGCCGCACCCGCCGATGCGCCGCAAGCGCCCGCCAGGCGTGGCGCAGGCCGGCCGGTCAAAACCCACACGGCGCCCGGGCACTCCTGTCAGAATCGGCGCGAGCCGATCCCTTTTGCGGAAAGTACCCGATGCCCTCAGGCGCCGAAACGACCAATCTTGCCCTGTTCTGCGACTTCGAGAATATTGCGCTGGGAGTGCGTGACGCGCGCTACGAAAAGTTCGACATCACGCGCGTCCTCGAGCGTCTGCTGCTGAAGGGCTCGATCGTCGTCAAGAAGGCTTACTGCGACTGGGAACGCTACAAGGAGTTCAAGCCGAGCATGCACTACGCGGGCTTCGAGCTCATCGAGATCCCGCACGTCAAGCAGTCCGGCAAGAACTCCGCCGACATCCGCATGGTCGTGGATGCGCTCGATCTGTGCTACACGAAGACCCACGTGGACACCTTCGTGATCATCAGCGGCGATTCGGATTTCTCGCCCCTGGTCAGCAAGCTGCGCGAAAACAACAAGGATGTGATTGGCATCGGCGTGAAGAACTCGACCTCGGATCTGCTCATTGCCAACTGCGACGAATTCATCTACTACGACGACCTCGTGCGTGAGCAGACCAGGCCGCGGCGCGCGGCGCGCAAGAAGGCGCCTGCGAACGACGTCTCGCAAGTGGCGGACACGGGGCGGGCGAGTCCGGAGCCGCGCGAGGGGGAGCCCAAGGAGGATGACAAGAAGCAGGAGGCATTCGATCTCGTGTTGACGACACTCGACGCTCTCGTCTCGGAACGGGGCGCGGAAGACAAGATCTGGGGCTCGATGGTGAAACAGGCGCTGAAGCGCCAGCGGCCGGGATTCAGCGAAGGCTATTACGGCTTCCGCTCCTTCAACAAGCTGCTGGAGGAGGCGGCGCAGCGCCGGCTGATCACGCTCGAGCGGGACGACAAGTCAGGCGGCTATCTGGTGCACAGCACCACCTAGGACCACCCGACAGGTGGCCCGCCGCGGCAAACTTGTTGCGCCGCCAGAAATTTCCCGCTTGTCTGTGCACTGCGGTCCGTCGCAATATCCGCCGGCCGGATCGTTGACTCCTTCGGTGTATGCAGGGAAGTCCGTCTGGCTCCCTCCGTTGCAAAGCGATTGCAACGTTGTCTTGCCGGTGAGCATCCTCATCGGTGTCCACCGGCGAGACCTTTCACGACATACCGCGGCCATGCGGGGCGCGGGCGCTGCGCGGCGTCAGCCGAAAAACCGGTGCATGCACAGCGTGAGCGACAGGCTGCACGCACCTACCAGGGTCGCGACCAGAAAGCCGGCGGCGAGCGGGCGCCAGCCAATGCGCCACATGTCGGTGAACGAAACGCTCAGGCCGACGGCGGTCATGCCACAGATGAGGAACAGCTCGGAGGCGGTCTGTCCGGCGTTCACGGCCGCATGCCACGTCGCCGCCTCGGCCTGGAACACCGAATCCCCGGCTGTCCGCAGGATCACACACAGGATGAAGGCGAAGACGAAGAAGGGGACGACGCTCTCGCGCGACCTCTGCCTCGACTCGCCGTCCGCTTGCGGACCCTCCGCCCTGCGCGTCAACCAGGCAGCCGCCGGAATGAGCACCGCGATCGACAGGTTCCGCAGCAGCTTCGCCACGCTGGCCGCGGATAACGCATCGGGCGCCCCTGCCTGCTGAGAGTAAATGAGCGCCGAGCCGATGACTTGCGAGGTGTCATGAATCGCCGTCCCGAGAAATACGCCCGCATGCACGGGAGAGTCGCCGAAGAAATACCCCGCCACCCACGGATAGAACAGCATCGCCAGGCAGCCGAATAGCACCACGCAGGTGACGGCAAAGGCCGTCTCCGCGTGCTTCGCACGAATCACCGGCGACATTGCAACAACGGCGGTACAGCCGCACACCGCGGTACCGATGGCCAGCAACAGGCCCAGCCGCCTGGGCACGCGCAGCAGCCGCGCGATCGCTATGCCAGCTACCAGCGCGGTGCAAAGGCATCCAACTGCAACAGGCAAGGCCGTCACGGCAATGGCGGAGGCGCCGGCCAGGGTCAGGCGCAGCCCGACAAGCGCGATGCCGGTCCGCAGCAACCGGTGCATGGCCCAATTCAGCCCCTCGCTGCTCCAGGCGGGTACCCCGACAGTGTTGCGTAACAGCATGCCCAGGAGGACGGCATACAGAACCGGGCTCAGCGGGACCTTCGGCAGGCCGATGGCGCCCTGCGCGACGCTGTCGGACATGCTCTTGGCGAGGACCGCGAGAATGATGGCCACGACCACGCCGGGGACGACCCGGCGCAACGACGTCCAGCCAGGTCCGAGCGCCGTCAGCAGCGCGCGCACGATCAACTAGCGATGCGCTCGCCGCGGATCGGTGCCGGCGCGACGCGGCGGCCGGTGACCATTGCGGCGTGGAGCTCCGTGATGGCCGAGCTGCCTGTCGTGACGAAGAGAAACGGGAAAATAGCGTGAACCATGCACGCCCCGCCCGCGAGCATCATGCGGCTGCCAAACGATGCCGCCCGCAACAGATGCGTCCAGTAGCTCTCGCCGACGGAGGCGGGATGTGCGGTGAACAGGTGGCTCAGTTCCATGGCTACAGCCTAGCCCCTGGAGCGCGCTACAGGGTTGCGAAGGTGAGGCCCTGAACGCCGGGGAACGCAACATTGTTGCGCAAATGTGTAATTCTCAGCCACAATGTCCTGTGGATAAGCTGGATAGGAAGATTCTGGAGCTGCTGCAGAAGAACGGCGGCCTGACTGCGGCCGAGCTCGCGGACCGCATTGGCCTGTCGAAGGCGCCCTGTTGGCGCCGTATCAAGCGTCTCGAGGAAGAGGGGGTCATCAAACAGACGGTCGCGCTGCTCGATGCCCGCTCCCTCAACGTCGGGACGACCGTGTTCGTCACCCTGAAGACGGGCAACCACAGCGAGGCCTGGTTCGACAAGTTCGTGCGCGCCGTGCGGGATATTCCCGAGGTCACGGAGATTCATCGCATGAGCGGCGATGTGGACTACCTCATGCGCATCGTCGTCCCCGACATCGACGCCTACGATGTCGTGTACAAGAGGTTGATCGCCGCGGTGGAATTCCAGGATGTGAGTGCCAGCTTCGCGCTGGAAACCATCAAGTACACGACCGCTCTGCCGTTGAGCTACGTCAAATTGACCTGAGCGCCTGCGGCAAAGCTGGCCGCCGAAGCGCGCACGCCGCTCAGAACATGAACGCCGCCCCCGCAAGCACCTGCCCCTGGAAGAACGTCTGCCCGCGTCCACGGATGCGGCACAACAGCCCGGACTGATCCGACTGGCAGAAGATCGCGGAATCCGCATTCACCAGAGTCACGAACCCGCGCGCCTCCAGACGCAATGAGAAGTGACGGCTGACCGGAACCCGAAGCCCGAGCCCCGCCGAGGCGGAAAATCGCGTGTCGGCGTTCCCAGGCGCTTGCGGGCTGAAGCGTGTAATCCCCACGCCTCCATCCACGTATGGCTTGAGCCAGGCCTCGTCATCGAGCAAGACCAGCCCGCCCAGGTGCAAGTATTCCACTACGATGTCCGCGCCCGAGAACGCCGGATTCCCGTGCAGCGTGGATCCCTCCCTGGCGTAGAACAGCTCGTACTGGGCCGCATCATCGGCCCGCAAGTCCAGCGCGAGTGCGAACGAGGCGCGGTCGTCCAGATTGACATTGCGCCGGGCATCGGCTGCGCTGCCCCTGATACCCGTCCCGTCCGCTTCGTCCAACCTGAAACTGCCGCCGATGTCGAACCCCAGGAACGGTGTCACCTCATAACCAGGCCATTGGTACTGCGACGGCGCTGACGGCGCGGATGCCGGCTCGGCCGCCTGCACGGTCCCGATAGCCAGTGCCAGCCCGATCGATCCGAACCATTGCCTCACTCACGCTCCTTCCGGCTGCACCGCCGTCCGTGCAGCATGCAACTGTGCGCGCAGCTACACCAGCCTGGGAATCCGTCTGGGAACCCCTGCGTCCGGGGACACGCCTCCGACGTCCCCTCGCGCGAAATCCGCATACCGGGTCTCGCACGATCAGCGCGTGCCACCCGTGTCGTTCCCACGCGACCCGAGCTCATCGCTGGAGGCGAGTCCCTGGGGCGCGTCCGCCGTGTTCTCTTCAATGATGCGCTCGATTCGCGCCCGGATCTCATGGAGGTCGATGTCATACGCACTCGTCGCCAGCACCGGCGCCTGGCGCGCCGATTGCGCGAGCTGCTCGCCCGAGACATCGCGCACGTCCACCTGGGCTTTCGTGGACAGCCCCACGCGCAAGGGATGTGCGGCGAGCTGCTTCGGATCGAGTGTTATCCGGACCGGAACCCGCTGGACCACCTTGATCCAGTTGCCCGTGGCGTTCTGTGCCGGCAGCAGCGCGAACGCCGCCCCGGTACCCATACCCAGGCCGGCCACCCTGCCGCGGTATTCGACGTGGCCTCCATACAGATCGGCGATGACGCGCACCGGTTGGCCGATGCGCATTCGGCTCAACTGCACTTCCTTGAAATTGGCTTCCACGCGCAATCGCTCGAGAGGAACGATGGCAAGCAGCGGCGCGCCCGGGGCAATCCGCTCCCCGAGCTGCACGGATCGCCTGGCGACGTATCCCGACACGGGCGCCCGAACGCTCGTCCGGCGAGCCGCGAGGTACGTACGTTCGACATCGGTCGCAGCCGCCTGAACGTCTGGATTGTCGGACACGCCGGTCCGCCCAGCCAAGGCAGCGCTCGCTGCCAGATTCTTCTGCGCCGCTATCAATCCGTCGCGCGCGGCGCTGAGCGTGTCACGGGCGTGCGCCACCTCTTCGGTCGAGACCGCCCCGCTCTGAGTCAGGTCCTTGCGCCGATCCAGATCCGATTGTGCCTTGTTCAGGTCCGCACGCCGCTGCGCGACGACGGCTTCGAGCTGGTCGCGATTGGCAAACACCGTGCGCACCTGGCGGACCGCTCTCGCGAGCCGCGCCTCGGAGTCGCGCAACGCAATCTGCGCATCGGTGTCGTCGAGTTTCACTAGCTCCTGGCCCGCGCGCACCCGATCCGTCTCGTCGGCCCCGATGCTGATCACGGTGCCGCTCACCTGCGACATGACGTTGATCAGGTCACCAGCGACGTACGCGTCATCCGTGTCTTGGTAATTGCGGCCATAGAGCAACCAGTATCCCAGCGCCAGTAACCCGATGACGAGAAATACGATCGTCACGATGACGAGCCAGCGGCCCCGGCGCCTTTGCATGAAGCGCAGTGCCGGTGTCGAACCAGTATCAGCGTTGGCGTCCATGATCAGTTCCCGGGTGGTGGCGTCGCCGGATAGCCTCCGCCCAGAGCTCGCACGAGATCCGCGGTGAGATCGAGCTGCCGCGCGAGCAACTGCGCGCGTATGGCCTTGGTGATGAACACTTCGTTCTGGCTGGACAGTACCGTGAGATAGTTGTCGAGCCCGGCACGATAGCGCTGCTGCGTGATCGCATACGCATTGCCAGCGGCTTCTTCGGCGATCCTGGCCTCGGCGGACTCCTGGACGAGCGCATCCCAATTGGTCACGACACCGGCGACGTCGTTGACCGCATCGATCAGAGTCTGGTTGTACTGTGCGACGGCCAGATCGTACTGCGCCTGCTGCGCCTCGAGGGCGCCGCGCAGCTCCCGCCGGTTGAATACCGGCAGGCTCAGAGCCGGCCCCACGCCCACGATCGCGCTGCCCGAGTCCAGCAGTTTGGACAGCCCGATGCTCTGAAAGCCCGCGAACGCGACCAGGTTGACATTGGGATAGAACGCCGCCTCGGCCGCGGCTACGCCGTGCGCAGCCGATTCCACGCGCCAGCGCTGCGCAACGATATCCGGCCTGCGGCCGAGCAGCTCGGCCGGCAACCTCGAGGGCAGCGCCGCGTGCTCGGGGCCCTGCAGCCGCGGGCGCTCCAGATCGGCACCGCGATCCGGACCCGCGCCGAGCAGATCGCCCAACTGGGCCCGGATGAGCTTGATACTGGCCCCGGTGGAATCGACCGCCGCGCGTGTCAGAGCGACCGACGCCTCGGACTGTTTGACGCGGGCCGTATTCTCGAGGCCGGTGGCCGCGCGTTGCCGGGTGAGCTGCAGAATCGCGCTCTGCTGTTCGAGACTTCCTTGCGCGACATCGAGCAGCGCGAATTGCAGATCGAGTTGGAAATACGCTCGCGCGACCGCCACGGTGAGCGCCAACCGGGCAGCGGCGCGATCCGCCTGCGCGGCGCGGACATCCGCGCGCGCCGACTCGATCGCCTCGCGATTGCGACCCCAGAAATCGATGTCGTAATCGAGATCGAGCGCCAATCGCCCATCCGTAAGGTAGCTGCCCGCGAAGGGCGGCGGATACAGTCCGTTCTGCGAATACCGCTGCCGGGTCGCCTCCGCCGATAGCGCCGTACTCGGCAGCCGCGCAGCCGATGTCTGCGTCGCCTGCGCCTGCGCCGCACGCAACCGCGCTTGAGCGCTCTGCAGCGAGGGGCTGCCCCGCAAGGCTTCCGCGATCAGCACATCGAGCTGGCTGTCGCCATAGCTGCTCCACCAGTCCTCGGCCGGCCACGCCGCCGAGTCAACTTGTGCCGCGCGCAACGCGCGATCCGCGGCAAGGCTCCCGGGAGCCACTGGGCGCGCGCTGCGCCAGTCGCGGTCGGTTACGCATCCACCCATGAACGTGCTCGAGAGCGCACCCAGAGCGAGGGCGGCATGCAGTCTGTTCAAACCCTCGCTCCTGCGTGATGAGCGGCCTGCCCGTTCTCGATCATGCGGTCGAGGTACCGCTTCAGATCATGGACCTCGCCGGCGCTGAAACCGGCCAGCATGCTCGCAATCACCCGCGCGGCGATATCCCGCAGACGAGGCAGAGCGGCACGCCCCGCAGGGGTCACGCGCAAGGTGACCTGGCGGCGGTCATCCTTGCTACGCTCGCGGCGGATGAGCTCCTTTTCCTCGAGGCGATCCACCATGCGACTCATTGAGCCCGTGTCGTAGTGCAACACACGGCAAAGGTCCGCGGCAGTGCGCGCCGTTCCCTCGGCGACATGCTTCAGGATCCCGAATTGCGTCGCGGTGATTCCGAATGGTTGCAGCTCGCCGTCGAGGCTCGAAAGCAGCACGCTCCGCACGCGTCCGACGAGCGGCCCCACGCTGAAAGCGTCTTCGGGGGCTGGCAGGACGCTGTTACCATGTGCCGCCCCGATGGCTGCCCTGCGGCTCATCATCGTTTCTTGCTAATTAGATTGCTGTCGGTAAGATTACTGCCTCGGCAGTTATTTCTGACCTGAAGGGACGCGTTTGTCAAGAAGAAGACACTTGCGGGTCACACGATTCGTGGCGGCCGGGGCAGCAGCGATTGTATTGACGGCCTGCGGCAAGGCGCAGCAGGACCAGCAGGCGCCCACGCCCCCACAGGTTGGTGTCGTCACGGCGCACGCCACCCCGGTACCGCTGACACGTAATCTCGTCGGACGCTTGTCCGCCACTCGGGTGGCGGATGTCCGCGCACGCGTCGCCGGCATCCTGCTCAAGCGCTTGTACAAGGAAGGCACGGAAGTGAAGGAAGGGCAGCCGCTTTTCCAGATCGATCCCGCGCCCCTGCAGGCCGCGCTCGACGCCGCACTCGCGGCACTCGCGCAGGCACAAGCCACCGCAACTAATGGTCACATCGCCGCCCAGCGTGCGCGGGAGCTGGTGCCGGGTGGTCTCGTCTCACGCTCCGACCTGGACAATGCGGAAGCCACCGAGCGATCCACCGCCGCGGCCGTGCAGCAGGCGAAGGCCAATGTCGAGACCAGCCGGATCAACCTGGGTTACGCGCGCGTCACGGCACCGATATCGGGCCGTGCGGGCCAGCAGGCGGTAACCGAGGGCGCCCTCGTCGGCCAGGGAACGGCGACTCTGCTGACCACTGTCGAGCAGCTCGACCCCGTCTATGTCAATTTCGACCAGCCGGCGGTCGAAGTCGAGCGGCTGCGCCGCGATCAGACTTCCGGCGACATCACCCTGGTACAACCTAACAAGGCGGTGGTGGAGCTGACGCTGCCCGGCGGTACCGCGTACGGCCGATCCGGCCTGCTCGACTTTTCAGACGTTGCCGTGGATCCCACCACGGGTGCAGTTGCCCTGCGGGGCATCATTCCCAACCCGGACGATCAACTGCTGCCCGGGATGTACGTAAACGTGCGCTTGACCATCGGCACGCTCAATCACGCGTTCGTCGTACCACAGGCGGCGGTGGTGCGGGATACCAAGGGCCCGTACGTGCTGACGGTCGGTGCGGACAGCGAAGTAGTGCAGAAGCGGATCACGACCGATACGACCAGCGGCCAGAATTGGATCGTCACCGACGGGCTCGCGGACGGCGACCGGATCATCGTCACCGGCACCCAGAATGCACGCCGGGACTCCATTGTGAATGCGGTGCCGTATGCACCGCCGCAGCCTTAGGGCCGCCGCCCATGCCCCAGTTCTTCATCGACCGGCCGATTTTCGCCTGCGTGCTCGCGATTCTCATCACGCTCGGCGGGGTGATCGCGATCACCCAGCTGCCATCGGAAGCCTATCCGGCGATTGCGCCGCCCCAGGTGGTCGTGAGCGCTACATACCCGGGGGCGGATGCGGCGACCGTCGAATCCACGGTCACCCAGGTGATCGAGCAGCAGCTCACCGGCATCGACCGGCTGCTGTACTTCACCTCCACCTCCGCTTCCGACGGCAGCTCGCAGATCGTCCTGACGTTCGAGAACGGCACGGATCCGGACATCGGCGCGGTACAGACCCAGAACCGGGTCACGCTGGCCGAGCCGCGCCTGCCGACCGAAGTCAATCAGCAGGGGATCCGGATTGCGAAATCCAGCGCGGGCTTTCTCGGCGCGATTGCCCTGCGCTCCAGCCCCGGGGGTCCCGATAGCGGCGAGCTCAACAACATCATCGCCTCGCGCATCCTGGATCAGATGCAGCGCATCCAGGGCGTGGGCGCCGCAGTCCAGTTCGGCGCGGAGTACGGCATGCGGATCTGGCTGGATCCGGACAAACTGCGGGGCTACAACATGTCCGCGGCCTCCGTTCTCAATACGGTGCGGCTGCAGAATGTGCAGTTTGCGGCGGGCTCGATCGGCACCCAGCCGGCTGTTCCAGGGCAGCAGGTCAGCGCCACGGTGACGACCGAAGGGCGGTTCACTTCCCCGGAGCAGTTCGAGAATATCCTGTTGCGCACGGATCCGAACGGCACGTCGGTGCGGCTGAAGGACGTGGCCCGTGTAGAGCTCGGCCAGTCGCAGTATGGCTTCGAGACGCGGGTCGGCGACCAGCCGATCGCGGCATTTGCCATCCAGCTGCTGCCGAATGCGAACGCCCTGCAAGTGATGAAGGCCGTCAAGGCCAAGATGGGCGAGCTGCAGCCGAGCTTTCCGGCTGGGGTCACATGGTTCTCGCCCTTCGACTCGACCACCTTCATCCAGGTGGCGATCCGCGAGGTCATCATCACTCTCATCGAGGCCGTGGCCCTGGTGTTCGTGGTGATGCTCGTGTTCCTGCAGAGCTTTCGCGCGACGCTCATTCCGACCCTGGTCGTGCCCGTCGCCCTGATGGGCGCGCTGATCGGCATCTACATGGTTGGCTTCTCCATCAATCAGCTCACCCTGTTCGCCATGGTCCTTGCGATAGGCATTGTGGTCGATGACGCCATTGTCGTGGTGGAGGCGGTCGAGCGCATCATGCGCGAGGAGCATCTGCCCCCCAAGGATGCGACCCGCAAAGCGATGCACCAGATCACCGGGGCGATCGTTGCGATCACGCTGGTGCTCGCGGCGGTATTCATTCCGAGCGCCATGCAGCCCGGCAGCACGGGCGTGATCTATCGGCAATTCGCGCTCACCATTGCCCTGTCCATGGGATTCTCGGCCTTCCTCGCCCTGAGCTTCACACCCGCCCTGTGCGCAACCCTGCTGCGTCCGGAGCATCTCAAGGGAAACGTCCTGTTCAACTGGTTCAATCGCGCATACGAGCGCACGCGGAAGGGGTACGTGCATCGTGTGTATCAATCGGTGGGCCATACCCCGCGCTGGATGATCGCGTTCGCAGTCATCGTCGTCGTGGGGGGCTTCCTGTTTGTCAAGCTCCCCGGCAGCTTCGTTCCGGCGGAAGACCAGGGGTATGCGTTCGCTGACGTGCAGCTGCCACCGGGCGCCACGAGTGAGCGCACCACCGCGGTACTGCAGCAGATGGATCGGCTGCTTCGCAAAAGCCCCTCCGTGCACAGCATCCTGTTGATCGCGGGCTCCAGTTTCACAGGCAATGGCGAGAACGTGGCCCGGGCTTTCATCCAGCTGAAGCCCTGGAGCAAGCGCAAGCAGACGGCCGCCGCATTCATCGAGTGGGCGAACGGGATGCTGAAACGCGAGATTCACGATGCACGGGTGTTCGTGATCAACCTGCCGACCATCCGCGGCCTCGGCCAGTTCGGCGGCTTCGACTTCTACCTCGAGGATCGCAGCGGGTTGGGGCGCAAGGCGCTATCGGACGCCCAGAACACGGTCCTCAAGGGAGCCTCGAGCAATCCCATTCTGACTTCCGTGCGCGCCAACACGTTGCAGCCGGCTCCGCGCCTGCAGCTGACCGTGGACCGGGTGCAGGCCCAGGCCCTGGGGCTTTCCGCCACCGACATCTTCACCAATATCCAGCTGATGCTCGCGCCGGTGTACGCAGATGATTTTCTCTATCAGGGGCGCGTGCTGCGCGTCCTGCTGCAGGCGGATGCGCCCTACCGTATGGGGCCGGACGCCCTCTCGCACTTCTATATGCCTAACGCAAACAACGCGATGATCCCCCTTTCGAACTTCGTGCGGTCGGACTGGGTGATCGCCGATCCTGCGCTCACGCGTTACAACGGCTACCCGGCGGTGGAAATTACCGGCTCCAACGCACCGGACAAAAGCTCCGGGGAAGCCATGACGGAAATGCAGAAGCTCGTGACGCAGAACCTGCCGCACGGCTTCGGATACGACTGGGCCGGGCAATCGCTGCAGGAACTGCTCTCGGGCGCCCAGGCACCGATGCTGTTCGCGCTGTCGATCCTCGTCGTGTACCTGTGTCTTGCAGCGCTCTACGAGAGCTGGAGCATTCCGATCGCCGTGTTGATGGCGGTTCCCGTCGGGTTGCTGGGGAGCACCGTGGCCGCGCTGCTGCGCGGATTGCCGAACGACGTGTTCTTCAAGGTCGGGCTGCTCACCATCATCGGGCTGTCGGCGAAAAATGCCATCCTCATCGTCGAGTTCGCAGTCACGGAGCGGCGGATGGGCAAAAGTCTGCACAACTCCGTCCTGGAGGCGGCCCGCCTGCGCTTCCGGCCGATCCTGATGACCTCGTTTGCCTTCATTCTCGGCGTATTTCCGATGGTCATATCGAGTGGCGCCGGAGCGAATGCCCGGCACGCCATCGGTACCGGTGTCGTGGGCGGTATGCTGAGCGCAGCGGTGCTCGGCGTTCTGCTCATCCCGGTGTGTTTCGTCGCGCTGCGCCGTCTCATGGGGGATCAACTCGATGCGCCCGGCCGCGCCGAGGCCATCCCGCCGCATCCGGCGAGCAATCCGTAGGCACTCAGCGCGCCGCCGGCTGGAAGATATCGGATCCGAACGTCTGCAGCCCGGCCTGGCCCGCATAACCCAGATGCTCGAGTCCGAACAGATCCTCGATCGAGCGGAGCGTCGAATAGTGGTTGTACGACACAGTGGACGTCGTGCCTGGCTTGATGAACGGCGACAGCAGCACGGCGCCGGTCTTCCCGCCGCCCGGACCGTTGAAACCAGGCTGCTGTTGCTCACCCGGCAAGGGCTTCTCCCCGCAGCAGGCGGTGGACGCATCGGGACCGGTGCTGTCGGACTCGTCGAACGTGATGATGAGCAGCCCGTCCTGGCGGTACGCCGGTGATTCCATGATCAGCGGCACCCATTTTCTCAGAAACGATTCAATTCCCTGGAAGCCGCCCGGCTGGCCATCGACACATTTCGCGTCGTGACCGTCGTTGCACAGATTCGGAGAGATGAAAGAGTAGTTCGGCGTCGTGTCCACGCGTTGCAGGTCCTTCGGCAGCGCGTCGAGATTCACGACATGGCTGGCGCATCGGCTCGGGTCATCGACGATCCGGTGGAAGTAGATGAACGGGTTGTGACGGGCCGCATACTTGTCGCCCGCAACCGCGACATATGACTTCTCCTGGCTTCCGGCTGGCGTATGCGCGCAGGTCGCGCTCTCGCGCGCGGGATCGTTCCCCATATCCTCCATGTAACCCATCCATGTCAGCTTGGCCGCTTCCAGCTGGTCCGGCAGCGTCCTGACGATGCCGGGATACATGCAACCCCTGCCGAGAGCCTGGCCATGGGAATCCAGCCCCGGACGGGTGAGATGGAATTCGGTGACGACGGGGCAATCGCCCTGCGTGTCCGGATTCGGTGCCTGGCCGCTGATCAGCGCCAGATAGTTGTCCAGGCTCGAGTGGCCGATGCCATAGTAATTGCTCAGCAGGACTCCTTGCGCTCGCAGCGTCTTCGCCAGGTATGGCGAGGGCGAGGTCCTGCCGAATGTCACGCCGAAAGACTGATTCTCGAGCACGATCAGGAACACGTGCCGGAGCGGATGCGCGCCGGTCGCAGAGGCGCCGGCGTGCGCATGCGCCTGTGATTCGCCTGGCTTCGAATCGCGGCCGGGCGCTGTCGCACCACCCGGATCGTGTATCGCCGCAACCGCTGCGGCAAACGGCAGCAGCACGGACGCGACAACCGCGGCGACCACCCCTGCTCTCACGATCCATGCCCCAGCAAGGCGGTCGCCTCGTCGAGTCTTTCGCAATACGCGCTCAGGGCTGCAGCCGTCATCACACTGTATCGATTCGCCTCGTCCCAGTGGTTCTGCTCGATGGCCTCGCGCACGCCGGGAATGGTCTTCACTCCGTAGCCTGTGTACAGCCCCGGCGCATAGATGAGGTGTTTGTACCAGTCCCGGCCCGGCAGGCCGCGCGAATCCAGCAGCGTCCCCTCCATCCCCCGCAGCAGATCGTTTAGCTGCCTGCTCTGCGCCGCACTCAACTTCGCATCGTCCGCCTCGAGCCTCGCGTACGCCTCGTCATAGGCCTTGGCGCTCTTCTTCAATCGAGCCAGCACGTTATCGAGCGGCGCGAAATCGAGGTACGGCACCTCGGGTGAGCGCTCCGGCGCCAGCACCGGGCGCGTCGGATCGGCGGCAAGCCTGAACGCATTCTGGTCCAACAACTTGCCGAGCTCCTGCGCAGCCTTGCGCTTCTGATCCGCCAGCCCGTGCAACTCGCCCATGTAGCGCTCCACGGCGTCCGCAAAGCCCGCGAACTGCATCGGCAGAATGTTGGCATCGGCCATGCGCAGCACGATGTGACCGACGGTCTTCGCCTCGACGACCCCGTAGACGAAACCCGGATCGCCGAAGCGCACGTAGTGATCGTACGAGTCGTAGTCAGAGTGGTAGACACCGCCCTGATCGGCTTCGCCGTCGTATGACACGTCGAGGGTAGTGATACCCAGGTGCTGCAGGAACGGCGTGAAATCGGATCCCGAGCCGAGCGCTCCGATCGGAAGGTCGCCACCGCCCGCGGCGAGCCCGGCTTGCTTCTTGTCGCGCTCCGAAGCGCCCTTCTCATAGCCACTGACCAGCCGGCTCGCGCGCAACCGGGCCTGAGTGCTGACACTCGTCTCCGGGTCCGTCACGCCGGAAGCCACGTCGTTGATCAGCCTTTGCAGGGAATGGCTGCCGCCTGCCTGCAGGAATCCACGCGTGTTGGTATCGGAGTTCAGATAGAGCACCGCCTTGTGCTGCAGCTCTTCGGCGTGGGTCTCGGCCCATTCCGTGGAGCCGAGCAGCCCCGGCTCTTCTCCGTCCCAGCTTGCGTACACCAGCGTCCGCTTCGGCCGCCAGCCCGTTTTCAGCAGCGCCCCGATCGCCTTGGCCTCCGCCATCATGGCACCGTGGCCGGACAGCGGGTCCCACGCGCCGAACACCCACCCGTCGCGATGATTGCCGCGCACCACCCATTCGTCCGGATTCTGCGACCCCGGGATTCTTGCGATCACGTCGTACAGCGGCTTCTGGCCCCAGTCGGAGCTGACCGCCAGGTGCACCTTTGCCGGCCCCGGCCCGATGTGATAGGTCAGCGGCAGAGCGCCGCGCCAGTCCTCCGGCGCCACGGGGCCGCCCAGAGCCGCGAGCAAGGGTTGCGCATCCGCGTATGAAATCGGAATCACCGGAATCTTCAGGATCGCCTTCGCCTGGGCAATCGGCAGGCGCTTGGCATTCCTGGTCGCCCCGACACCGGGCGTCAGCGGATCGCCCGCGTAGATCGGCATATCCGCGACGGAACCGCGCTGTACGCCCTCCGGCGGCCGCCAGCCGCCCTTCGGGTACACGTCTCCTTGTGCGTAGCCATCTGCCTGCGGGTCGGAGTAGATGATGCAGCCGATTGCC
This sequence comes from Steroidobacteraceae bacterium, assembly GCA_050738795.1. Classification (GTDB taxonomy): domain Bacteria; phylum Pseudomonadota; class Gammaproteobacteria; order Steroidobacterales; family Steroidobacteraceae; genus 13-2-20CM-66-19. Next base: position 22,929 of record JBOIAD010000118.1, on the reverse strand, counting down.
CCATGCTCCTGCGCCAGCTTGGGTTTGAGGCCGCGCCAGCCGCCGCCGTAGCGCGTGATCACGATCTTGCCTTTGACATCGACGCCGCGGCGCGCAAGATCCTTGTAGTCATCCGGCATGCCGTAGTTGAGATACACCAGCTCTGCGGTGACGTCGCCGTCGGCCCCGTACACGTTGTACGGTCCCATGCCATCCGTTCGTGCCGAAGTTGAATCGCCCGCAACCGGCGGCTCCTTCAGAGCGGCCACGAACTTCGTCGGCGCCACCAGCTCCAGCGTGTGCTGCTTCAGCGTGGGATAGAGCGGGTAGAACATCTCGATCTGCGCATCCCATCCCCACTGCTTGAGCTGATCGCGCACGAACTCGGCGTTCGCCTTGTCATACGGAGTGCCGACATTGTTGGCCTCCGCGGACATTCTCTTCATCCATGCGCTCAGATCGGCGGGATCGATATCGCCGTCGAAGCGCTGCTCCACCGACCGCTGCGCCGGAGATTCCTCGGCAGTGAAGCCGAACAGTGCGGCTGCGGACGAGGCACCCGCACGTGCCGCGGGCGTGCCCGCGGCCAGCGCGGCCGAGCAGATCAGAGTGGACGCGGCGAGCGGAATGAGCCGTCGGATGCGGTAATCCATGCGTGAGTCCTTCGAAGATTTGCCTTGGCGCCGTGCGCGAAGCCGGTAATGGTAAACGAACCGCACGCACGCCGCATTTACCCGCCGGGCCGCCGCCGCAACGTCCACAGGAAATACGCCGGCACGCCGGCCGCGATGATTGCCAGCGTCACGCCGGTATTCAGCGGATCCGTCACCAGGGCGTTCACGACCATTCCCAGTGATGCCAGGAGGAATAAGGCGGGCACGGCGGGATATCCGAGGACGCGGTACGGGCGCTCGAGCTCGGGGCGCCTGCGCCGCAGGACGAACACCCCCGCAACGGCCAGCGCGTAGAACGGCCAGATGCCCAGGATGAATTTGTCCGCAAGCTGCGCGAAGTCGTTCTGCAGGACGTAGATGACGCCGAGCGCGGTCGCCAGCCAGATCGCGATGGAGGGAGTCTGGAATCGCGGCGACACGCGCGCAACGGAGCGGAAAAACAGGCCCCGGTCCGCCATCGCAAAGAATATCCGCGGCCCCGTCATCATCGAGCCGTTCAAGCCGCTGAAAGTCGAGACCAGGACGACTGCGGCAATGATCGCCGCGCCGGACCCGCCGAACAGCGGAATATGCCCCGCGGCGCTGGCCGCGATCAACTTCGACTGCGCCATCTGCGGCAACGGCAGCAGGTACATGAAGCCCACGTTGATCACGAGATACACCAGCATCACACAGAGCGTGCCGAGAATCAGTGCCAGCGGCAGCGTTCGCTGGGGATCCTTCACCTCGCCGCCCATGAACGACAGATCGGCCCAGCCGTCGTAAGTCCACATCACGGGGATCAGAGCCGTGGCCAGCAGCGATAGATGCAATCCCGAGCCCCACGCCGGCGTGAAGCGTGCGGCGCCACTCGGGCTCGCGGTAAATGCGAGCAGGCCCAGAGCCATCACGGCCGCATACTTCGCCGCAGTGGCCGCGGTCATGACGGCAGCGGCGCGGCGCACCCCGACGTAGTTCATTGCGCCTATGACGATGATTGCGGCCGCCGCCACGTAGCGCACCTGAGCCGGACTCAGCGGCACGAAGAAGCCGAGGTATTCGGCAAATATCGTGGACGTGGCCCCGAGCGCCGACGCACGGATCACCACCAGCTCGGTCCAGCCGAACATGAACGCGGGCAAGGGCCCGAAGCTCTCGAGCAGATACGCGAAGATTCCGCCGGAGCGCGGCAGTGCCGCGGCGAGCTCGGCGATGGTCAGCGCGCCGAACAACGCCACCGCGCCGCCGAGGATCCAACACAGGATGACCGGTCCAGGATCGTGGAGCTGTGCGGCAACCGTCGCCGGCACGCGGAAGATGCCGCTGCCAATCGTGACGCCGACCAGCACGGCGATCGCGTTGAGCAGTCCGATCTGCCGCGGCAGGCGCTCGCCCCAACGGTCGGCGGGGGCTGCTGTCACTGCGTTTCGATTGCCAGCGCGCTCAGGTCCTGGGCCGCCGGCGGCTCCGTCTGGACGCAATTGCGCCCACGGTGCTTCGCCGCATACAGCGCTGTATCCGCGCGCTTTAGCATGCTGCTCGGCGTATCGGCACCAGGAGTGGAAACCGCGCAGCCGATGCTTGCCGTGATGCGCCGCTTGTCCGCAAACCACCGTGCGGTGTCCGTGGACATGATGAGCTCGCGAATGCCTTCCGCGACGATACGCGCCTCCTCCAGGTCGGTGTCCGGCAGCACGATCAGGAATTCCTCGCCGCCCAGCCGCCCGAAGAAGGCAGGCTCGGTCACGCCCGCACGTACCCTGTCGGCGACAACCTTCAACACCTCGTCTCCCGCCGGATGTCCGTGCTGGTCGTTGATCTTCTTGAAATAATCGATGTCCATGATGAGGATGGAGCACGGCCTGGCCGCGTCGCTGCCGAGCAGCGGCTCGAGGCGCGTCAGCACGCAACGGCGGTTGGGCACTCCCGTGAGCTCATCCGTCATCGCAAGATAGCGCATGCGCAAGGTGCTGCGGCGCTGGTACACCGCAAGCGTCGCCAGTACGAGCACAAGAGTGGCGGACAACGCTATCACCGTTGCCTGCAGGCTGCGTACGGCACGGCCCTGGGAGAGAGCATTCTGATTGATCCCGTTTTCCCGGATCAACGCCGCGTTCTCTTTCTCCTTCGCGGCGGTATCGAATTCCACCTTGAGCGTCGCGAAGCGCTGGTCGAGCTGATTGGTCAGCAGCCGGTCGGAGGTCTCCTTCGCCTGCGTCTGCCGCTCGTAGGCGGTACGCCAGTTGCCGCTGTCCGCATACACCTGCGCCAGCTCCGAATAGCTGGCATTCAGCTCGCCCAAGGCATCGGCCTGGCGAAAGACCTGCAGTGCGTCCTCCAGCGCGGCAGTACTCTCCGGCAGACGCTGTAATTTGTGAAGCGCGATACCGCGGGCAAGTTGGATCTGCGCACGTAAACGGGCATCGGGGGTCGTCCGTTGCAGCGTCTGCGCGCGGCTTAGGGTCTCCAATGCGCCATGCGGGTCCCCGACGGCATTCGATACCGCGGCAAGGCCTCGCAGTGCGTAAGCTTCGCCGCGCGAATAGTTCAGCTGGCGGCTCAAGGCGAGCGATTCGGTGAAGGATTCGCGGGCGTCATGCCACTCGTGCAGATTCTCGTACGCGCGTCCAAGATTGTGCAGCGTCACTGCCTCCTCCCGCTTCATGCCGGCCTCGCGCTGCGCCTTCAGCGCCCGCGAGTAGATGTGACGAGCCTGTCCGTAATCGCCCATCCGGTTGTAGAGGATGGCGATGCTGTTGAGCGTGGTGAGGGAATGCAGGGGTTTGTTGAGCCTGTCGAACAAAGCCTGGGCATGCTTCAGGTCGGCGAGCCCGGCGGCGTACTTCCCCTGCAGGCCCAGCAGGTATCCGCGGGAAAACAGGCTCTGCGCCAGCATCTCGTCGTCGTGCGTCCCGGTGGCGACCGCAACCGCTTCCTCGTACAGCTCCCGGGCCTTGGCGTTGTCGCCTGCCGTTTCGAATATCTCCCCCCGGCAGTCCAGCAATCCGGCCCGGATCCCTTTTCGCTGCGCATGGGGCAGCAACGCCGTGGCCGCCTCGATCTGCTCCTGCGCCGCGCGGGTGTTCCGCTCGGCCTGGTAGTCGCACAAGATCAGGCGCGCCTGGATCTCCAGGTCCGCGTCCGGTTGGCGCTCGAGCACCTGCAGAGCCGCCTCGCCGTCCCGTCTGCTCGCATCCGGGTCGGTGCGCATTTCGACGACGCCCCGCTCGATGAGCGCCACGGCCGGGTGTGGGCGTGACGCGCCGTGCGAAGGCCCGGATTGGAGGGCGGCAAGCGCAAGCAGCACCAGGGTGAGCGGCTGTCGAGGCCGAGCCATCCGGGTACCCGGGAATCTGAATGAGCGGTGAGTCATCCTGCGGCGGGACGGCGGCCTTGACTGGAAGCTGCCCATTATCCCGAACGTGACCCCGACGGGAAGCCCAAGTTATCGTTCCGCGTGACTGCGGCTCTCCTGGCCCGTTCTCGACCGGCGTACCTTTCGCCCCGGGGACTGCTGATCGCCCGCCTTTCGGCGGCGGCCCTGGCGCCGGGCATGGATCCAGCCTTCATCGCCGGTGGGCTTCATGGCCGGGCGGACGCCGGTTCGACCGCCCCGCGATCGCAGGCCAGCCGGAACAGCTCGATATCCGTGCTGATGCCCAGCTTCTGGCGGATCAGCGAGTGATTGTTGGCTACGGTCTTGGAGCTCAGATTCAGAAGTGCGGCAATCTCCTCGTGAGTCTTGCCGCTCGCCACCATGCGGAAGATCTCGAACTCCCGGACCGACAGCCCCAGGGTCGGCAGGGCCATGTCCGAGGCGGCCGCGAGCGCCATTTTGTGCGCCACGTCCGGACTGAGTGTCTGGATTCCGTCGACCACGCTGCGCACCGCCTTCACCATGAAGCCGGGCTCGCTGCTCTTCGTGATGTAGCCGGTCGCCCCGGAGCGCATTGCCTGCACCACGAACGGCAGGTTGTCATGCATGCTGAAGACCAGCACGGGCAGCAGTGGCCATCGCAGCTTGAGCCGCCGCAGCACCGAGAGTCCGCCCTGCCCCGGCATGCTCAGATCGAGAACCACCAGGTCCGGCGCGAGGCTCTGCAGCAACGAATAAGCCTCCTCGCCGGAAGAGGCCTCCGCGATCACCTGGCAGTCGGACTCTTGCTCGAGGAAGCGCCGATAGCCGGCACGCACGACCACGTGATCGTCCACGAGCAGGATGCGAATCGGCCCCGGGCTACGCATGGGTTGGTTTCCCACTAGGCATCGAGGGCCTCGGCGCCACGCCCAGCCAGTGGCATCCAGGCATACAGCGACAGCCCTCCGGTATCGTTGATGTCCACTCGAAGCTCGCCCCCATGCGCCTCGACCCGTTCCCGCATGCCCAGCAGTCCGGCGCCGCTGGTTCCAACAGCGGTACCGTTCGCAATCACTTCCGACTCCCGCATATCAACCGAGACGCGCCGCGCGCCTGTCCTATCCGGCGGGGCCGCCTCCTGAACCGATGACTCTTCGACGGCGAGCCTGATGGAGATTGCGCGCGCTCGCGAGTGGCGCACGGCATTCGTGAGGCATTCCTGTATCAGTCGATACACGGTGATGTTGAGATCCGCGGCCAGCATGTCGAGGTCTCCGTCGACCGTCAACGAGCAACGGAATCTATCGGCAACGCGCGCCTGCCAGCCATTGACGAGATCCTGCAACGTCTCTCGCAAACCGACCGTCTCGAGCCCGTGCGGCCGCAAGCGCGCCAGCATGCTGCGGATCAACTCCATGATTTCGCTGCTGAGACGCTCGATGCCCTGCGCACTGCTGAGGATCTGTGGCGAGCTGCCCGCTGCCTCGCGCGCAATATACGCCGCATCGACTTTTATCGCGGTGAGGCTCTGGCCGAGCTCATCGTGCAGCTCACGCGCCAGGCGCGTACGCTCTTGCTCCTCCGCCTCGATGATGCGGCGATTCAGGTCACGGCGCTGTGCCGCCGCCTGCTGCATGGCCGCCGCACACTGGTTGAACCGCTCGGAAATATCGTCGACGTCCTTGAGACGGAAGCGGGGCAGCCGGGTCTCGAAATGGCCGGCCTGCAGATTCGCCAGAGCGGCCTGAACCTGCGCGATCGGGCGCAGCCCCAGGCGCACCATGGAAAAGATGGCGGCGCCCATGCCCAGGATCGCCAGGCCCAGCAGGGCGAGATCCCGATCGAAGCGCTGCTCGATCTCCACGATTTCGGACAGCGGATTGGAGGAGACGCGCAACTCCCCGAGGGGGACGGCGTGATAGGCAACCGGATATGTGAGCATTGAGGCCGGACTGGAAGAAAGCAGTGCGCGCGTGATCCGGCCCGGGTGAGGAGCCTCCGCGGGACTCGTGGCAAGCAATGCTCCTGTGTCATCCACCAGGGAGACCCGGACGTGCCGCAGATGAGTGGCGCGACGTATTTCGTCCCTCGCTGCGAAGCGTGCCTGCGCCGCTCCGCTCGCGGTTACCACTGCATGCTGAACATCGAGCAGCAACTGCGCCAATTGCATGGAGGCATCGGTCTCGCGAGACACATCGCCACGCACGGATTCGAGCGGCAGCAGAACGCTGGTCGCCAGCGCCACCAACGTCACTGTTCCGATTCCGAACAGTAGCCGAGTATGCAGGTACATTCTGGAGGCCCCTCGCTGCTGCGCCGTCACGCGCCAGGAGTTATTCCCGATCGTCGGCACTTGCGCCAGCAGCTTGTCGGACTTGTGCGTTGTCGCCGAGCAGGCCGCAAAAGGTGCGACGCATGCGTCGTACCCTTTTGCGGCCGGAAACGCAGCCACGGTCCGAAAAAGCGCCGCAGGCGACTTTTTCCAATGGACTAGAGCGTGCGCAGATCGTCCGACTCCCGGCGCAAATTCGTGAGGAACCGTTCCAACTCCGCCTTGCGCTCCGGTACCAGCGCGCGCCCCGCCGCCGACAACACATGCTCAGGCACCCGTGCCCGATTCTCCTCGAGAATGGACACGGCTTTCGCTCCATCCGGCTGGCCGCCATTCGGGTCCACCAGCGCAATGATCCGCGCCACGCCGATATCACCGAGCCAGTCGAGGGCATCGGCGTCGTGCAGGTAGAGCGCTTCCGGACCCACGGGAGTGCGATCGTAATTGTGGGTGCGGATGGCGCCGCGCACGGCATCGATCTTGGTCATCGGGAATCCCGTTCCCTTGAGCACGGTATCCACCACGAGCGCACCTTCGTCGGCGTGGTCCACCTTCTGCTTCTCCCACGGTGCGAATCCAGCCATGTCGTGCAGATAGGCGGCGGCGAACAGCACGTCGTCATCCAGCTTCACGCGATCCGCGGCCGCCAGCTCGCGCGCGAGCGAATAGTCGCGCACGCAATGGCTGTAGCCCCAAGCCGGATGCTTGAAGTGCTCGGCCGCGAAATCACGCACCGTCGTGCGCCAGTCACCTGCCCGCGCGGAGTCAGGAGCTGCTGGGGTCTGGGAAGACTGCGTAGCCGCGGCCGACACCCCTGGGCACAGGAGCACCAGGGCGCCCATGAGCGCCATCAACGCCGTGCGATCTGCGGGGCACACGATCGCCGACAGCGCGCGACCCTTCGTCATGATTGGCATGTGAATCATCCTGGCGAGCCTCGCCGGAACCTTACATCGGCGCGGACTCGACCGGAAGTCATCGGCCGGATGGGGAACAGGCTGCATCGTGATCGAGGAGGGCGAGCCCCCCGCCATACGGACCCGCGGCGGCTTCCATGGCGCCCCGGAACCCGGTCATCCAAGCTATACTGCCGCTATGGCACAGGCCCGATTCCTGCCCGCCCGTCGGCATGTCGCGAGGCTGGGCATGCTTCTCGCGCTCGCACTGGTCTTCGCTCAGACCGGCGCAGTCATGCATGGGTACTCCCATCTGAAAGTGTCCGGCAAATCGTCGGGAACCCCAGCCACGTCGAGCCAGTCCTGCCCGGATTGCCTGTCGTTTGCCCCCTTGCTCGCGGCAGCGGGCGGCACGAGCCACTCGCTCACCGTGGCGCGGGCGCAGATCGAGACGACGTACCGCACCCTGGTTGCCCCTCTCGTCGGGCAATCTCCTCAACACGCATTCCTTTCCCGCGCTCCGCCATTCCTCGCCTGACCGGTGATCATGCCCGGCTACGCGCGTCCCATCGCCGCCAGCCGTGTGATTGATGGGAGGAGGAGAGGCGATTTATGGCGAGACTCACGCCTGTTGCAGGACCCTTCATAGTTGTCGGTACGTTCCTGACCTGCAAATTTCGCGTGGTGCCTTGCATCGCGGCCCTGGGCTTGTTGCTTATTACCGGTTGCGCCGTGGGTCCCAACTTCAACAGACCTCCTGCTCCGGATGTCAGCGATTATACAGCCCGTCCGCTCTCGAGCACCGTTACCAGCGCGGACGTCCCCGGGGGGGAAGCGCAGCGCTTCGCCAAAGGAGCAGACATTTCCGCGGACTGGTGGACCTTGTTTCATTCCAAGCCGCTCGATGAGCTGATTGAACAGTCGCTCACCAGCAACCACGACCTCAAGGCGGCGCAGGCGGCACTGTCCGTGGCAAATGAGAATGTCCTGGCGCAACGGGGCGTTTACTATCCCAGTGTCGCGGGAAGCTTTTCGGCCAGCCGCCAGAGACAATCCGGGCAAATCGCGCCAACGCTCAATTCAAACGTCTTTTTATTCAATCTTTTCACCCCGCAGGTCAGCGTTTCCTATGTGCCCGATGTATTCGGCCTGAACCGCCGGACGGCGGAGTCGTTGCAGGCGCAGGAACAGGCGGTGCGGTTCCAGATGATTGCAACGTACACCACGTTGACAGCCAACGTGGTGGTCACGGCGATTCAGGCGGCCTCGTTGCAGACGCAGATCGATGCGACCCGCCAACTCATGGACCTCAACTCCAGGGTGCTGCAGATCCTGCGCTATCAGCTTGCCAAAGGTTATGGCAGTGGGCTCGAGGTTGCCGCTCAGGAATCGCAGCTCGCGCAGGTCACGGCCACGCTGCCGCCGCTCCTCAAGCAATCCGCTCAGCAACGCGATCTCCTGGCAGTTCTCGCCGGCCGATTTCCGAATCAGGCGCCCGCTGAGCAATTCGCGCTTTCGAGTCTGCAGTTGCCTCAGGATCTGCCGGTGAGCCTGCCTTCGGCACTCGTCGCGCAGCGTCCGGATGTGCGCCAGGCCGAGGCAAACCTGCATGACGCCAGCGCGAAGATTGGCATCGCGATTGCGAACCGCCTGCCCAATATAACCCTGACAGCAGATGCCGGCAGTACGGCGGCGGCCATGGATCAATTGTTCGAGTCAGGCACGGGTTTTTGGAGTTTGGGCGCGGAAGTGACTGCACCCTTGTTCCAAGGTGGGACACTGCTGCACCAGGAACGCGCCGCAAAGGCCGGCTACGTTCAGGCGGCAGAACAGTATCGCAGCACGGTTCTGACCGCCTTTCAGAATGTCGCCGATACATTGACCGCGCTTGAACAGGACGCCGAGGCCATGAAGGCAGCTGCAACGGCGGCAGATGCCGCCAAAGTAACACTGGATCTGGCCCAACGACAATGGCACGCAGGCTACGCCGGGTACCTTGCGCTGTTGAGCGCCGAGCAGGCTTATCAACAAGGTCGGATCAACCTGGTGCAGGCCCAGGCCAATCGCTACGCCGATACCGCGGCGTTGTTTCAGGCGCTGGGCGGCGGGTGGTGGCAGCGCGCGGACTTAGCCAAGGACAACTTTGAAAAATAAAGTATTGCACGGGCCATCGCCCATGGAACGCCGGAGCGGATTCCTGCGCGCGCCTGCTGTTACCGTCATGGGGGTCGCTGCAGTCATGTCATTTACCGCCTGTTCGTCCAGGAATGACGAGACCCCATCAACCTCGATCGTTACCGCCAGCAATGTGACGCTGACGGCGGCGCAGCGGCGGAACATCCACCTTTACACCGTCCAGCCTTCCAGAATTCGCAGGACGATCGAGACCACCGGTGTGGTTGATTTCGACAACGATCAGGCCACGAGCGTGCTGGCGCCCTTCTCCGGTCCGGTGTCGCGGGTGCTCGTTTCCCCCGGTGACCGCGTCAAGGAAGGAGACCCGTTAGCGGTGGTGGATTCACCCGACTTTGCGGCGGCCATCAGCGCTTACCGCAAGGCCCTCGCGACCGCCCGGACCGCCCGCCGGCTTGCCGATCTGGAGAAGGATCTTGTCCAGCATCACGGCGTTGCGCAGCGCGAACAGGAGCAGGCAGAAACCGATGCGACCAACGCCGAGGCTGACCGCGAAGCCGCCCTGCAGTCACTCCAATCGCTCAAGGTTCGTCCTCAGATCATCCAGGACATTCAGCAAGGCCGGCCCACTGTGCGCCTCCAGGCCACGATTCGCTCACCGATCGCAGGCACCGTGGCGGAAAAGCTGATCAGTCCCGGCCAGCTTCTGCAGGCGGGGACGACACCCTGCTTTACGGTTGCCAACCTCGCGCGCGTCTGGGTCATGGCGCAAATTTTCGGTTCAGACCTTGCTGCGGTCAGCCCCGGCGATCGCGCCGAAGTGACCACCAGTATGGGCTCAAACAGATTCTCCGGAACGGTGGACAACATCTCGGCCCTGGTGGACCCGAACACCCGCTCGGTGGTAGCGCGTATCGTCGTGGAGAATCCGGGAGACCTCCTCAAGAAGCAGATGTATGTCCACGCGCTGATTCAGTCGCGCCAGGAAAGCACCGGCGTGCTGGTCCCGGTTTCGGCGATTTTGCGCGACGATGAGAACCTGCCCTTTGTCTACGTCGTCCAGCCCGACGGCAGCTACGCACGGCGGCACGTGACCCTGGGTTACCGAGCCGGGGACCAACTTGACATTGGCACCAATCTGCGCGCCGGGGACCGGATTGTGGTCGAAGGCGGCATCTTCGTTCAATTCATGCAAAATCAATGAGCGCCGATCCGACTCCGACCGGATCGCCGCCGCGATCGGCTTCGTTCACGAATCGGATCGTGGCCTCTTCGTTGCGGCAACGCTTTCTTGTCGTTCTCATGACGCTCGTGTTGGTCGGCGCCGGATCCTGGGCGCTGGAGCGCCTGCCGATGGATGCCTATCCGGATCTTTCGCCGCCCATGGTCCAGATCATCACTCAATGGCCCGGGCACGCCGCCGAGGAAGTGGAGCGGCTGATCACGGTGCCCGTTGAGCTCGGCATGAACGGCATCCCGCAGACGGCCGCGAAACGTTCGATCTCACTCTATGGACTGTCCGACGTCATCCTCACTTTTCACCATGGCACGGACAACTACTTCGCCCGCCAGCAGGTTTTCAACCGGCTGGGCGATCTCGGTCTGCCCGGTGGCGTGACCCCTTCGGTCTCGCCGCTCGCCGCGCCTTCGGGCCTGATCTACCGGTACGTATTGCAGAGTTCCGACCGGTCGCCGATGGAACTCAAGACCTTCCAGGACTGGACCATCGAACCCCAATACAGATCCGTCCCCGGTGTGGCGGATGATTCGGGATTCGGCGGGGGGACCATGCAGTACCAGGTGCTGCTCGACCCGGCCAGGATTGCGGCCGTCGGCTTGTCGGCGCAGCAGGTGCAGGCCGCTCTGGCAGCCAACAACGACAACGCCGGCGGCGGCTTCTACTCGCAAGGCGGTCAGTTCTATTACGTGCGCGGCATGGGACGCCTCACCACTCTGGAAGACATCGGCAACGTGGTGCTGGCGGTCCATGATGGCACCCCGGTGTTGCTGAAGGATGTCGGCCGCGTGGTCATCGGCACAGCCCCGCGCCTGGGGGAATTCGGCTTCGAGAAACAGGACGACGCCGTGGAAGGTGTCATCTTGATGCTCAAGGGGGAAAAGACTCAGGACGTCCTGCAGCAGGTTGAAGCGAAGACCCGGCAGCTCAACGCTGAAATCCTGCCGAAGGACGTCAAGATTCGTCCGTTTTACGACCTGAGCGATCTCATCGCGCTGACGACGCAGACCGTGGAACGAAACCTGTTGCGCGGCATGCTTCTGGTCGTCGTGGTTCTCATCTTTTTTCTCTACGATTTTCGCGCGGGATTGATCGTCGCCACAACCATCCCGCTGGCGCTGCTGTTCGCGTTTTTCTGTCTCGATCTGCAGAATGCCTCGGCCAACCTGCTGTCCATCGGCGCCGTGGATTTCGGGATCCTGGTGGATGGGGCGATATTCATGGTGGAGAATATTTTCCGCCAGATCGCCGCGCGCCGCGGAACTGCGCCCAACGTTCTGGCAATCATCAAAGAGGCAGCGGCGGAGGTGGATCGTCCGCTGTTCTACGCCGTCGCGGTGATCGTGGCCAGCTTCCTGCCGATCTATGTCTTGTCCGGACCTTCCGGGACACTGTTCAAGCCGATGGCGGACACCATGATTTTCGCGTTGGTCGGCTCCTTGATTGTCACACTGACTCTGCTGCCGGTGCTGTGTTCGTGGTTCATGCGAAACGGCGTGCGGGAACGACGCAACGCCGCCTTCGAAGCCATCCAAGCCGTGTATCTGAAGGGTCTCGATATTTGTCTCGCCCATCCCTGGGGGACGACGCTCGCTTCGGCCATTCTTCTGGCCGCTTCGCTGCTGCTCATCCCGCGCATCGGCGCGGAGTTCATGCCGCAACTGGATGAAGGCGCGCTGTGGGTGCGCGCAACCATGCCCTACACCATCTCGTTCGACGAATCGGCAAAGATCGCTCCCAAGGTGCGGGAGATACTGCGCTCTTATCCCGAAGTCACCACGGTCACCTCGGAACTGGGCCGGCCCGACGACGGCACTGATCCAACCGGTTTTTTCAACGTGGAGTTTTACGTCGGCCTTAAGCCTTACTCGCAATGGACCGGCTCCTATCGCACCAAAGCGGGGCTCATCGAGGCGATCAACCGCAAGCTCGGGGCATTTCCCGGAATCAATTTCAATTACACCCAGCCGGCCGAAGATGCGGTGGACGAGGCGGAAACGGGCTTGAAAAGCGCCCTGGCTGTCAAGGTCTTCGGCCCCAATCTGGATACGCTGCAGAAGAAGGGCAAGGCCATCAAACAGATCCTGGAGCAGGTGCGTGGAGTCCGTGATGTGACGCTGGTACAGGAGCTCGGGCAGCCAAGCCTGACCATCAAAATCAACCGCGCCGGGATTGCCCGCTACGGTCTGAATGTAGCCGACATCAATGGCCTGATCCAGACAGCCATCGGCGGAGACGTGGCCACCCGGGTAGTGCAGGAAGAAAAGGAGTTCGATCTGGTCGTCCGCCTCGAGCGCCAATACCGGGAGAATCCCGCGGAAATCGGCAATATCCTGGTGGCCACGCCCGCCGGCCAGCAGATTCCGCTCAAGGAATTTGCAGATATCCAGGTGGCGAACGGCGCCTCGTTCATTTACCGGCAGGACAATTCGCGCTATATCGGCGTGCAGTTCTCGGTGGCAGGCCGTGATCTGGCGGGCGCTGTCGAGGACGCAATCCAGCAAGTCAACCGGAAAGTGACTCTGCCGCAGGGCTACCGTCTGGATTGGGGCGGAGAATACACTGAATATACCGCTTCGCGGCAGCAGATGAATGTCATTCTGCCGCTGACCCTGTTCCTGATTTTCCTGTTGCTTTTTGCACTCTATAGCAATTTCAAATTCCCGTTCATCACCGTGCTCGGCGTGCTGCTGTCGGCACCTGTGGGAGGCATCGTGGCACTCTGGATCACCGACACGCCGTTTTCGGTTTCTTCCGGCGTCGGATTCCTGGCCTTGTTCGGCGTCTCGGTGCTGACGGCCGTTGTCTATATCTCCTATGTCAACGAACTTCGCCTCGGCGGCACCCCCCTCACCGAGGCCATTCGCCAGGGCGCGATCCTGCGGCTGCGTCCGATCATGATGACCGCGCTGGTAGCGGCGTTGGGGTTGTTGCCGGCGGCGCTGGCCACAGGGGTTGGCACGGATTCCCAACGGCCATTTGCCCTGGTCATCGTCTGCGGCCTGATCACGCGACTGGTGATCAGCATCTTTCTGATGCCGGCGCTTTATGCCCTGGTAGCCCGTTCCGGAGATCGGCTGGAAGTGTGATGGCCATTCCCAGGTAGGTCTGTCAATGACCAAAGGGGGAACGCCTGCGTCAGTCCTGACTGGAATCAGCCTCGTCCGGATCGCGCGGCCGCCAGTCGACCGCCCCAAACCGTGCGTGCCCCAGCAGCGTGTAACCGATGCTCACGGTGGATACACGCTGCTGAGAGTTGGGCTGGTTTGCATAGCGGCCGTCCCGATTCGATCTCGAATACCGGAGCGTGAGGCCGTGCAGGTCGAACACGCGTACCGTCAAGGCGATGTCCAGCAGGTCGATCGTCTCACTGCCCGTGCTTTCGGTAGCACCCAGCCGGCTGATGTAGTAGCCCCGCGCCGTGGCATCGAGCGCGGCGCGGTCGCCGAGGATCAGGCGCAGGGCTAACACGGACTCCGGTGCAACACCGTAGTGATAGTTGCGCTGCCCCTCTCCATTCGGGCCGGGCGACGTAACACCCGAACCATGGATGACGCCGCCCCCGGCATAACCCACTCCGGTCAGCGCGGTGCCCTGGAGCGCCACACTCTGCGACAGCCACCATTGCGCGGTCGTGCCAAGGGCTGCCGCGGTGTTCGACACCCGAAAGATGTTTGGCGCCACGTAATCGTAGATGCCGTACACGCCCCACACGCCTCGATAGTTCACGCCCAGACCGTAGTCGGTCCCGTACAATAGGCCGCGGCTGAACACCGATTCGACCGCATTCGCGGTATCCAGGGCGAGGTCGAAATTGAAGTAGTCGAATGGGCGCGCGTATTGGTAATCGGGCTTGCCGGGGAGCCCGTAACCGATGGTGATGCTCGCGATGCCGGTGCCTCGATTCAAAGTCTGGCCGGCTGGCGGAGCACTGGGGTCTGCATTGACGTTGATGTTGGAAGTGAAATGCGTGGTGAGATTCGCGCCGACGTCCACGCGCGTGAACACTGCGGGATCAAAGCTGCGGAACACCGGCGCGAAGCGATTCCCATATACCAGGCGATTGAATCCGGTAGCGGGCGAGATGGCCGCCGCACCCAGCTCGCGCCACCAGCCCGGATGCCCGTTCGAGCCGCTCTCCAGCAGCAGGCTCGCCATGCGGAACAGCGGCTCGCCCAGAAAATTGCCGCCGATTCCGGTCGCGACCTGATCGTTGATCGAGGGAGCCGTATTTTCCCCTGCTTCCTCCCAGAGGAGGCTGCCCGCAAACGTGTAGGCCGATGCTTCCCAGAAACCGAGCCCCGCGGAGCGCGCCAATCCCTGGTAGACCGATCCCTGGTAGGGATGCAGGAACTGGTTGGTCGAGAACTTGTCATTGTCCACGACCCAGCTGCGATGCAGGTTGTCCTTGAAGTTGGAGATCGGCGACGGGTACGTGGAGGCATCTATCGCGTAATGATCGTATCGATTCAGCAGGAGCTGGAATGCCGGAATCTCGTATGCCGGCACCAGGAAACTGCGGGCATCGCCGCTGCCCCACTGCAGTACTGGGGTGGGTTCGGGCGCCGCGAACGCCGTGGGCGCTTGTTGTTCAGCTTGTTGTTCAGCCTGCGTGTAGGGGTCAGGATCGGCGGCCATGCACAGCGGGGACAGAAACCAGCCGAGTGCTGCCGCGAATCCGGTCATCGCGGCAAATGTGGGCTTCTGCAGCATCGTGCGCAGCGTCGCCTGCACCTCACGCGCTGTAAATCAGCGATTCGCCTGAGACGCTGTAGTCGTTTGCCTACAGCTTAACCGTCGGGTTTTGCAGGTTCCGTGGCAGAATCTTGCAAGCCCGGATGCTGGCAGTCCACGCACAAAGGCGGCGTCCGTGAAGGATCAGCCGCGCTCCCAGTGGCCGGGCTCGTAGTGATAACGTCCGTGACGCTCATTCCAGTGGTCGGGAACCCAATGATGGCCACGGCGCTCCCTGAGCCAACGGCCGTCGACCCAGACGTGATGGTGACCTTCCCACCGGTAGTAACCCGGCGCCCAGATGAAACCGGGGCGCGGCGCTGGCGCTACCACTACGCGCGGAGCGGGGGGAGCGATGCGAATGTCGATCCCGACTGCGGAAAGCGCCGGTGCCGCTGAGCCCAGAAACAGCGTCGCTGCCAACACCGGCAGGACGTACGGGGACAGCAGAACTCGTTTGAACGAAGCTCGTTTGCCGGCGGCGGGACGGCCGGGGCGGGTATGGCCTTTCAAAGCAACCTCCATTGACGGGGCGACCCGTTGTTGCCCTGTGAACGCTTTCGCCCTCACTCGGGGTTTCCTCAAGCCAAAGCCTGTCCAGAAGCCCTGTACAGGCCCGGCAGCCACTGCTGCGGGAACGGGTCCACGCCTGCAGTAACGATGACTGGCCGCCCGCGTTGACGCCTCCGCCGCAGAGCTCCCGCATCAGCCGCATCTATTTGATACCATGTGCTTTATTTGACGGCAATCGACGAGCCAGCCCATTGCACCTTGCGGTTGAGCCTTTCGTCCGCCTGCGGTCACTGACACCACGATAACGGACAAGCGAATGCTAAAGGCTCTGCAAGGCATCCACCCACTGGTCTTCCTGCTGATCGCGACCACGCTCGAAGTCAGCGGCGACGCCGTCGTCCGCATGGCGATTTACAATCATGCCGGCGTGATTCGTATCGCGCTGTTTCTCGCCGGCGCCGCTCTGCTGTTCGGCTATGGCTCGTTTCTCAACCTGGCACCGCTCGAATTCGGCAGGGTGGTCGGTCTCTACCTTGCAACCTTGTTTTGCGTCTGGCAGATCATCAACTTCGTCGCGTTCCGATCATTGCCGACCCTGCCGATCCTGGTCGGCGGCGCGCTGGTGATCGCGGGAGGCGCCATCATCACGTTTTGGAAGCCCGCGTAGCCACCTGCACGATCCGATTCCACCTGAACGGCCGCTCCCGCACCGCGCGCTCGTGCGACCGGGGCCGGCGCACTTCCTGCCGCCCGCCGCAGCAATCAGCCGCCGGTACTTTCACCTTCGCAGTACTCGACGGACTCCTGATCCTTGATCAATTTTCGCACCCACATGCCGTTGGGCCACGTGGTGGGGTCCGGCATGGCGGCGAACGCAAATTTGTTTGAGTCCGGATAGCCCACGATGTCCGTCGTGTTTTGATTCGAGAGCGACAGATACTGCAGCGGCTCCCGGCCGGTGTTGGTGAGTTGGTGCGCTGAGTCCGGACCTGCCGGGAAAGCGACGTAATCCCCGGCTCGCACGGCTGCCTTGTCCTTGCCGACGCGCATCTCGCCACTGCCGGCGAGGATGAAGATTCCCTGCTCGATGCCGGTATGATAGTGAAAAGGGAAAGCGGTCTTGCGGATGTCTGCGTGGTTTCATCGTGGCGTCCTCGAAACGAGACCGGATCTTATGCGCTTTTGCGCCGGGTGCGGCAACCGGCGCAGGTGCTCAGATCAGCGGTATCTGGCGCTCGAGAATCTCCGCCTCAACGTTGAGGAGCGGCAGGCCCTTCTGGAGGCATTCGTAGATCCGCGTGCGTTCCACGATTCTGGCCTGCGGTTGCGGTTCTACCCACTCGTAAACCACCATGGTGGGCAATCGGCATTCGTCCCGATAGAGCTCCCTGATCCACTCGTACAGTGGTCGGAGCTGCGGCGATTTCACGCACCACGGGATCTCTTCCGGCAGCCACAGCCGAGCGGTGTTCAGATGCTGCACAAAGCGTTTCCGCGGGGCGCTTGTTTGTCCGACATAGCGGACGAACCGGATGTCCCGCGGATCCGCAAGCGTATAGATTGCCGTCCCCTGGCGTTCGCCATCGGTTTCGTCATACAGCTCGGCACCGACGTGCCTGCGGATATGCCGCCTGAGCTGCGCCTTGGTCAGAAGTGCATTACTCACCGCGACGTCGTCTGTGCAATCAATCACTCGTTATTCTAAACGCGCCTCGCTTCGGAAGTGCTCGGACTGCGAGGCGCGGGACCCGACCTCGCGGGCCTGCGACAGCCGATTGGATCACTTCACACGACCGAAATCTCCGATGAAATCCCGGCCACAGAACTCGCCGCCGGCAAAAAGCACGGCCGCCGTGTTCGAGACAGCTGCCAGGGTACTGCGGAAGCTCTCGGCATTGTCACGAGGGCGATAGTCGATGGCCGATGGCACGGCGTCGCTGACGATCGAGGCTTCATTGGCTGAAACCCCATAGGCCATGATGAACGAAAACCGGGGCGCCTCGATGCAGGCCCTGAAAAGACGGACGCAGTCGGCCGGACTCAGCCAAGTCGAAAGGTGGCGCTGGTCCTGCGGCTCGGGCTCAAACGAGGCGATTCGCAGGCACGCAACAGAAATGCCGAATTTGTCGGCGTAAAGACTCGCCAGTGCCTCGCCAAATGCCTTTGTCACGCCGTAGAAGCCGCTTGGCCTGATGCGACTGTCCTGTGCCACGCCGCATTCCATTCGATGAAAGCCGACGGCTTGAATGGAGCTGGCAAAGATGACGCGCTCCACGCCTGCGCGACGCGCGGCCTCGAAGACCGCATATGTTCCCAGGATATTGGGCCTCACAAGATCCTCGAAGGGGCTTTCTTCCGGGATCGCCGCGAGGTGAATGACACAGCCAACATCCCGCATGGCGCGCTCGAGCGCCGGACCGTCCGAAAGGTCGGCCGCGATGTTCGCGACATTGGCCCGCCGCGTCGCAATCGGGATCCTGTCGAAGAGCAAAAGCTCGTACTCATCGGCCAGGGCCTCCGTAAGAGTACGGCCGACGCGGCCCGCCGCGCCGGTGATCAGGAGTTTCGGCCTCATGATGCTCATCCAGTCTCACTTGTAACCAACACCTGACGCCGCCGGGAGAGGCGCTCCGCCTTTCCGCCAACTCCCGGCTGCGCCGACCGGCCACATTCATCCGGTGCTGACCTGGTGTCCTGGAAGTATCAAACGCCACTGCATGCGAACTTCTGACTCAGAACACTAGATGGAGATTACCATAGCTAAAGATCAGGACCTCGGCTACGACAATGATGACTGCCGCAGTCGCCTGCGCGAATCGAGTGAAAACTCTGGTGCTGTTCATGTGTGCGTGCTCCCATATCGGTATTCAGTACCGCTACGATGCGCGTCTACGGCGCGAGCAACAAACGCAAAAAATGACCTGCTCTTAAGGAAGACTTAACACGCTGGCGGGCCCGGCATTGACATGATTCGGTGCTGCGCGAGACAGGCACAATGCCTGGCCGCTGCAGCGGAAAATCCGGCCGGACATGCCGGGATTCAGAGATCTCGATTGGCCGCATAATGATCGACATCACGATGACGATACCGAGCACGACGGCACACGGTCCGGCATTCTCGAAAGCCAACTTGTTGTCCTGGGCCGCCGCTTCCTCCCATCACCACGATATGCCAGAAGTCGAAATTGAAGGGCCAGCCTCGCGGATACAGCATCTTCTCGATGCAGAGCAGTCCCGGGGCGACCCAAGGTGCCAGAAGGATCGCCAGCGCGATCCGCTCGGGGCGCAGCGAGGTCTGTCCCCTCAGTTCGGTTGGATGACCCATATCGAGGCCGGCGCCGAAGAGGTAGTCCTCACCGCCAGGTACAGTCGATCCCGCTCGGGAACGAACAGCGAGGTTCTGGCGCCCGAGGAGGTCGCGAATTGACCCACGTGTTGATATAGATTGCCCTCGCGCGAGAACACATCGATCGCCCCCTCCCCGCACGTGACGTACACGCGATGGCGTTTGGAGTCCACGAACAAATCATCGGAGTCCCCGCAGGTCTCCAGCGCCTGCAGCCGCTTTCCGTCTTGCGCTCGGAACACGACCAGCCTCGCGGGGTGCCGAAACACGGACAGCACCTGCCCCGTCTCATCCAGCGCCAAAGGATAGTTGGAGCGCAGGTCACCGGTCTTCCAACTCTTGACCGGCTTGTTCGTGGCGCGATCCACGACCACGATTTCTCCGGCGCCGGGCACGTTTACGTAGATCTCCGAACCACTCGCTACAAGCCGGAAGCTTTCCGGATGTCCACTCAAAGGAATGTCCGCGGTCTTGCGCCGGCTGTTGGCATCGATGATGGCCAGCGCCCCGCCCCCATAGCCCACCCATACGCGATGTGTGCCCTCTTCAATGCGGACGTTATCTGCGTCATCTGCTAGCGCAATCGTCCCCAAAGCGTTCAGATCCGCTCCGTTGAACAGGCGGACCGAACCGTCCCGCGCGTTCGCGACATACAACGTATCCGTGCCCCCGTCATAGCCGATGCCTTGCGGCTCCTTGAGCCCGCCGAGCGTTTGAAGCGTCTTGCCCCCCGCAGGTCCACGACCGCGACGCTGTCGTTGCCCAGTTCGGCCACATACAGCCGCTCACGTTTCAGATCCACGGCCAGATGATCGATCCGGCCATGGACCGCACCCAGTGGGATCTTCGATGTCAGGATCAGCGGAGCGGATTGCGCCGCCGCGCAATCCTGGCGGCCAACGGTTAGTAGCAGCACGGATATGCCAGCGCCGAGCGCGCCGATGAGGTTACACATGAAGCGCATCAGATCAGCCTGTACGCGGGTTACAAGAGCCCGCCAAAGGAATAGGACGCGCGCAACTCGTTCGTTTCAGTGCGTGAACGCTCAGCCGTTTCAGTTGAAACTCAGGGCCGCCAACGGCACTACTTCGGGGCGAAGTCCGGGGAGCTCCGGACCGATTTCGCCTCCGATGGGATCACCCAGTCTGCACAAGTCCGCACGGAAGACCGGGAACACCCGTCGATTGGCGAAGCTTTCCTTGCCCGACGTGAGGGGCAGACCCCCTAGCTCTTCTCACCGACAGAATTGCGCGAGTCTGTCGATGCATCCCATGCCTCGCTCGAGAAGGCGCGCAATGCTCGGCAATGCCCGACGCTTCGGGTATAGCTCGCCATTCCAGATGTTGCCTTGACATCGGGGCCTTACGAGGCAATCGTTCGTCATCAGGTCGGATGGCATGTCATCGGGATGATTGAGGGCACTACCACGGTGGCGGGCATTCAGATCCCTTCGGCAGACCCCGTATTTCTGTCTGTGGTGGCCATCCACATTCCATTGGGCCTTTGCTGCGTGGTGAGCGGTGCGGTCGCGGTGTTGAGCACGAAAGTCGCTGGCCGTCATACGACCGCAGGAACGATTTACTACTGGGCGACAGCAGCGACTTTCGCTTCGGCGACGCTCCTCAGCGCGATGCGATGGGCCGAGGACTATCACCTGTTCCTCCTCAGCGCGCTCGCGTTTGCCACCGTGCACTTGGGCCGCATGGCGCGTCGAGGGCGCTGGCGCGGCTGGACCCGTTTGCATATCGCCAGCATGGGATGTTCGTACGTTGTGCTGTTGACCGCGTTCTACGTCGATAACGGTAAGCAGCTGCCCTTATGGCGAGACCTGCCGGTCTGGACCTATTGGATTCTGCCGGCTCTGATCGGCGCGCCAGTCATCGGGTGGGCTCTGCTGCGGCACCCTCTCGTGCAGCAAACTCACGCTGCGAAGCGAAACGTCTAGCGCGCTCCTATCCGTAAGTCGCCATACACCGGAGTTGCTGAGAATTCGAGGAAAAAAGGAGATTCCGACGCAAGTCGCATCGGCAGCTGCTTGAGAGCACCTAGCTCAGCCTCAGCGGAAATATGGCCACATTAGGGTATATTGGATAGAGTGGATAATTCGGGTATAATTCCCGCTCAGGACTGTGAGATCCGGAGAAGTCCATGACAACGTCGGCCAAGACAGCCACCTTCCTACCTCTCGCGAAACTACCTCGGACTCCTGCCTCCGATCTCAAAAAGCTCGGGTGGCGAGGAATGATGAATGCGTTGCGGAGCAAGGGGAAGCTGCTGGTCACGAATCACGATGAGCCCGAGGCCGTCATCATCCCCGTGGCCGAATATGACGCTCTCATGCAGATCGTGGAGCAGTCGGAGGCTCAGACTGAATCGGCGCTGGCAGGACTGCGGAAAGGCTTTGATGAACGTCTGTCGGTACTTCAGGGTCGGTCCGCAGTGAGTCGTCTGCAGTCCACCATTCGCGGTCGTGCCAAGTTGGGTGGGAAAGTGAAAGCCGGCTCCGGCTATTGATGACGCGCCCCGTGCTCTACGTCCTTGCTGGCGTGAACGGAGCCGGCAAGAGCTCCATCGGCGGTCATCTCCTCGAGCGCGATGGACTAACTTGGTTCAACCCCGACACGTTCGCACGTGAGCTCAAGGCAGCAACAGGATGCGACCAGGAAACGGCCAACGCGCATGCGTGGCAGGAGGGTATTCGTCGCCTTGACGAAGCCATCGCGAAGGGCTTGAACCACGCCTTCGAAACCACGCTGGGGGGCAAGACGGTGACCGCAAAGATTCTGGAGGCGACGAAAACGCACGACGTCTTGATTTGGTTCTGCGGACTGTCTTCTCCAGAGCTGCACATCACGCGCGTCAAGGCGCGCGTTACGGCAGGCGGCCATCCCATTCCAGAAGGGAAAATCCGAGAGCGCTACCCGCTGGCACAGCTGAACCTGATCAAACTCATGCCGCACGTTGCTTACATCAAGGTCTACGACAACAGCACCGAAGCCGCCGCAGACGGCACCGTGCCCGACCCGCTTCTTGTGCTGGAGATGGAAAACGGCCGAGTGATCTCACCCGACCCCGATGATCTCAAGGCATTGCAGCGCGCACCCGAGTGGACCAAGCCGATTCTTGAAGCGGCACTGTGTGGCGGGCCGCCACACAACTGATGGTTTGGGGATAGGTCACTCGGACATCAGCGCTCAGGCAGCTATTCACGCTGGATGTTCCGGTGGCATCAGGACTGTCCGGCGTATCGAGGTAAAGACCATGTGGCCTGTAATCAGAGGGGCGGTCGTCAGCAACAGTGACTTGGCAATATCCGCGGTCCTGGTGGCGATCGGCCTGTGGCTCGTTAAGACGCTCAACCACGAGAAGCCAGATGAAGCAGTGGTTTTAGCCACCTTGGCGCGTGCCCTATTCGGCGGTGTTGCGGTTCTGCTCGGAAACTGGATCACTCGAGTCAACGATCGGCGGCGAGCAGCGTCGGAGTTAGGATCGCCGCCGCGCACGTATCTCATCGCCCGGCTCTGGGGCCCAGATCGCGTCCAATACAACCCAATGGATCATAGGAGAAGGGCAATTTCCTGCCAGAAATCGTCGCGCTAAAGTGCCTAAAATATGTTATTTCTCATGGAGATGGCGCGCCTGGAGAGATTCGAACTCCCGACCCCTTGGTTCGTAGCCAAGTACTCTATCCAACTGAGCTACAGGCGCGCATAAACGTGGATCATGGCCTTCGGTGCCAGGGGACTAT
>JBOIAD010000117.1:0-62142 GCA_050738795.1 Steroidobacteraceae bacterium | reverse complement strand
CTGTCTGTACCGCCCCGTCTGTTGCGTCTGTGCGGGAGTCTGACGGGCCGAGGCGCGGAGGTCGCTCGGTTGTGTGGGTCTCTGACAGTCGATTGCGCCGAGACCCGCGCAGAGCTGGGATGGTCCGCGCCTGTCGGCACGGATGAGGGCCTGGACCGCACGGCCCGCTGGTACCACTCGGAGTTCCGCTGATGTCGCTGGCAACGGCTCTGCTCGGCCTGGCCTGTGTGGCCGTATCGGCCCTCCTGACGGGCGCCGTGCGCAGCTTCGCATTGTCGCATGGCGTTCTCGATGTGCCCAACGATCGCAGCTCGCATAGCACGGCGACGCCGCGCGGCGGCGGCATCGCAATAGTCGCGACGGCCGTTGCGGCCACGGTGGTACTCACATTCTTCGGGACCCTGCGGATCAATCTGCTGGTGGCTCTGACCGGCGGTGGACTTGCGGTCGCTGCTGTTGGCTTCATGGACGACCGCTTCAAGCTACCGGCCGCAGTACGCCTCGCGGTACATCTGGCGGCA
Organism: Steroidobacteraceae bacterium; assembly: GCA_050738795.1. Lineage (GTDB taxonomy): Bacteria > Pseudomonadota > Gammaproteobacteria > Steroidobacterales > Steroidobacteraceae > 13-2-20CM-66-19. The sequence continues at coordinate 61,621 of JBOIAD010000117.1, read as the reverse complement.
GCGGTGTGGGCCGTCGCATGGCTGGGAGGACTGCCTGGTTTGCGAGTCGGAAATCACATCGCACACCTCGGCTGGGGAGGGGAGGTGCTCGCAACCGCCGGGATCGTCTGGACGCTGAATCTTTTCAACTTCATGGACGGCATCGACGGCATCGCGGCCTCGGAAGCGGTGTTCGTTGCGGCCGCGGGGGCGGCACTGATATCGATCGGTGCGGACGCGGGGCTCGGCACGGACGCGGGCGGGGTGTCCGCCGCGGCGCTGGTGTTTGCCTGCGGCTGCGCCGGCTTCCTGCTATGGAACTGGCCGCCCGCGAAAATCTTCATGGGCGACGTCGGTAGTGGGTATCTCGGTTACTTCATCGCGGTATTGTCACTGCAGGCCGTGCGCGAGAATCCGGTTGTCGTGTGGGTCTGGCTCATACTGGGCGCGGTGTTCTTCGTCGATGCGACGGTCACTCTAGTGCGCCGGACGATCCGGGGTGAGCGCGTGCACGAAGCCCACCGCAATCATGCCTACCAATGGCTTGCGCGCCGCTGGCGCAGTCATGGCCGGGTTACGCTGACGGTTGTAGGGTTGAATCTGCTGTGGCTCCTTCCATGCGCTCTCGTGGCGACACTGCATCCGGCTGTCGCCGTGTGGGTGCTGGTTATCGCGTTCACACCCCTCGTCGTTTTGGCCGTGCTCGCCGGCTCCGGCCGTCGCGAATCCACGACGGATGCACAGGCCTGAGTCTTGCTGCAAGTCAACTGTTCCATGTGTCGGTCGTTAATGAACCGCGAGGGTGGCTACGGGGACTCACACAAGTAGCTGAAACTGTTGTCGATTGGCGGGCGAGATTCCTTTACAATCCCGCCGCTTTGATACGCCCGAGTATAAGGTAACGTTTTCACGGGATGAGTAAGCGATCTCGGGCGCCTGGGGGAGACTGCATGAAGGACAGGTACGGGGCCGGGGCACACACTTCGGTGGGCGTCTCGGCAGCGGAGGCCATCCTGGCGTTACCTCGCCAGAAAAAACGCCTCATCATGCTGGTCGCCGATGCGATTGCGATCCCGCTCGCCTTCTGGGCCGCCCTGGTACTCAAATTCGACCGGCTCGATCCGCTGTTCGAGCGCAATCTGGCCTATTTCCTGGTTGCCGTCAGCTCGGCATTGTGCATCTTTTCCCTGCTGGGCCTGTACCGGGCGGTCATCCGCTTCATGGGTCCCCGGGCGATGTTGACCGTCGTCATGGGCGTCACGGCATCCGTCGTGGTCGTCACGCTCTTCGATCGCTTCGTGGCGAGCTCCGAGATTCCGCTCTCCGCGTTCGCGATCTACTGGGCGCTCGCGCTGCTGTACGCGCTCGGCAGCCGGTTCTTCGTCCGCTACCTTTTTGCGCATACGCTAAATGGCAAGTCGGCCGCGAGAGTCGCCATCTATGGCGCCGGGGATGCCGGCGCCCGGCTGTCGTCCGTGCTGCTGGGGGGCCCCGACTTCGAGCCCGTCGCGTTCGTGGACGACAAGAAGTCTCTGCAAGGCAGCAGTATCAACGGCCTGACCGTTTTCGGCCTGGAGGATCTCGCGCAGCTCGTGCGCGATCGCCAGATCGACCGGATTCTGCTCGCCATGCCGTCCGCCTCGCGCCGGCGGCGGCGCGAGATCCTGACATCGCTCGAGCCCCTTGGCCTGCACGTGCAGTCGCTTCCGCACCTGACCGACCTGATCGCCGGAAAGGCCCGCATCGATGAGCTGCGCGACGTGGATGTGGGCGATCTGCTCGGCCGCGATCCGGTGCCGCCCAATCCACGGTTGTTCGGCTCGTGTGTGCGCGGCAAGTGCGTGCTCGTGACCGGCGCGGGCGGCTCGATCGGCTCGGAGCTGGCCCGGCAGATCATGCAGCTTTCCCCCAGCCGCCTCGTGCTCTTCGAGATGTCGGAGATCGCGCTCTACACCATCGAGCGCGAGCTCCACGAGATCGCGGTACGCGACCGCCTGACGGTCGAGGTCGTTCCGCTCCTCGGCAATGCTCACCACCGGCAGCGGGTGCGTGAAGTCCTTGCTGCGTACGGTGTGCAGACCGTCTATCACGCGGCCGCCTACAAACACGTTCCGATCGTGGAACACAACGTCGTCGAAGGCGTGCACAACAATGTGATCAGCACCTGGTACACGGCCGAGGCCGCAATCGAGGCCGGGGTCGAGACCTTCGTGCTGATCTCGACCGACAAGGCCGTCAATCCGGCCAACGTGATGGGCGCGACCAAGCGGCTGGCCGAGCTGGTCCTGCAGGCTCTGCAGGAACGTTCCAGCGGCACGCGATTCTGCATGGTGCGCTTCGGCAACGTACTGGCCTCATCGGGCTCGGTCGTGCCGTTGTTCCAAGAGCAGATCCGCCGCGGCGGACCCCTGACGGTGACCCATCCGGATGTCATCCGCTACTTCATGACCATTCCCGAGGCCGCCCAGCTCGTGATTCAGGCGGGCTCCATGGCGAAGGGCGGCGATGTCTTCGTGCTGGATATGGGCCGGCCGGTGCGCATCGACGATCTCGCGCGCCGGATGGTCAACCTCATGGGGTTGACCGTCCGCGACGCCGACTATCCTGAAGGTGACATCGAGATCGAATACACGGGGCTGCGCACCGCCGAGAAGCTCTTCGAGGAGCTGCTCATCGGTACGAATGTGACCGGCACCGACCACCCGATGATCCTGCGCGCGATCGAGCACCGCCTGCCCTGGCAGCGCATGCAGCAGGTCCTGAACGAGCTGCTGGTGGCACTCGCGAGCTTCGACTGCCACCGCGCGCTCGTGCTGCTGTCCGAATCCGTGGCGGAGTACAGCCAGGGCCTGGAGATCCGCGATTACGTGTGGACGCGCAAGGCGGTGCTGCCGCACGCCGCCGATGCCAAGATCGCCGACTTCGCGGCCAAGCGGCGCAGCTCGGAAGCCGGCAGCAAACCCGGTCACGGGCAGAATCCCATCTGAGCCGACTTGCCTCACAGTGCGGCCCGCGGCGCTTGAGAGATGCCCGCCCTTGCTTTAGGCTCTGAGGCCTTTCTTCCTTTTCACTCAAGAACTTACCTGAATGCGTGTCACTATTTTCGGCTCCGGCTATGTCGGACTGGTCACCGGCGCCTGTCTGGCGGATGCGGGCAACCATGTCGTTTGTGTGGACGTGGATGCCGGCAAGATCGAGCGCCTGAATCGCGGCGACATTCCCATTCACGAGCCCGGGCTGGATGCGCTCATCAAGCGCAATGCCGAAGCGGGCCGCATCGAGTTCACGACGGATGCGCTGAAGGGCGTCGAGCACGGCCTTTTCCAGCTCATCGCGGTCGGCACCCCGCCGGATGAGGACGGCTCGGCGGATCTTCGTTATGTGTTGGGCGCCGCCCGCGCGATTGCGACCCACCTGAACCGCTACTGCATCGTGGTCACCAAGTCCACCGTTCCCGTCGGCACGGCGGACAAAGTGCGCAAGGAGCTCGCAACCACGCTCGCCAGCCGCGGCGCGAGCGTCGAATTCGACGTGGTCTCCAACCCGGAATTCCTCAAGGAAGGCGCCGCCATTCAGGACTTCATGAAGCCCGACCGGGTCGTGATCGGCACGGACAACCCACGCACCACCGAGCTCATGCGCGCGCTGTACGAGCCCTTCACGCGCAACCATGACCGCCTCATCGTCATGGACATCCGCTCCTCGGAGCTCACGAAGTACGCCGCGAACGCCATGCTGGCGACCAAGATCAGCTTCATGAACGAGCTGGCGAACATCGCCGAGCGCCTCGGAGCGGATATCGAGAAGGTCCGCGTCGGCATCGGCTCCGACCCGCGCATCGGCTACAGCTTCATCTATCCGGGCACCGGCTACGGCGGCTCCTGTTTCCCTAAGGACGTGCAGGCACTCATCCGCTCGGCGCACGAGGTGGGACATCAGCCCGGCATCCTGGATGCTGTCGAATCGGTCAACCGGCGCCAGAAGCAGGTGCTGGTCCACAAGATGAAGCGCCATTTCTCCGATGAGCTGCGGGGACGGACGGTTGCGCTGTGGGGCCTCGCATTCAAGCCAAACACTGATGACATGCGCGAGGCGCCTTCGCGGGCGATCATCGACCTGCTGCTGGAGGCCGGCGCCGGCGTTCGGGCGTACGACCCGGTCGCCGCGGCTGAAGCGAAGCGTGTCTATGGTGACCGCAAGGGCTTCTTTATCGCGAAAAATGCCTACGAAGCCGCGGAGGGCGCGGATGCGCTGTGCATCGTCACCGAATGGCAGGAATTTCGCAGTCCGGATTTCGACAGGCTCAAGGAGATCCTGAAGGCACCGCTCATTTTCGACGGGCGCAACCTCTATGATCCGGGCATGTTGGGACGCTTCGGATTTACTTACTATGCCATCGGCCGCGGCCGCTCCAGCACGGCGGCCTGACACTTCCCAATTCAGGTTTTGCGAAGATGCTCACTCCAGTCATCCTTTCCGGAGGGGCCGGTACCCGACTTTGGCCGCTCTCGCGCGAGCTGTACCCGAAGCAGCTCCTGGCTCTGACAGGCGAGCGCACAATGTTGCAGCAGACGGCGCTGCGCCTGGCGGGGCTGGCAACGGTTGCACCGATCGTGGTCTGCAACGAGGCACACCGGTTCCTCGTCGCCGAGCAACTGCGGCAGTTGAGCATCGAGCCGCGCGCAATGGTGCTCGAGCCGTTCGGGCGCAACACCGCTCCCGCCATCGCGCTTGCCGCTCTTGCGGCGCTCAAGGTCTCAGCAAGCGATCCGGGTGAGGATCCGGCCCTCCTGGTGTTGCCGGCGGATCACGTCATCCGTAACGTGCCCGCGTTTCAGGAAGCGGTGCGTGTCGCCCTCGCCGCCGCGGAGCAGGGGCAACTGGTGACATTCGGCATCGTGCCGAGCGCTCCGGAAACCGGCTACGGCTACATTCAACGCGGACCCGCCAGCGGCAATGCCGGAGCCCATCGCATCGCCCGCTTCGTCGAGAAGCCCAAGCTGGAGCGCGCACAGGAGTTCCTGAAGGCGGGCGACCATTACTGGAACAGCGGCATGTTCATGTTCCGGGCCAGCCTGTATCTGCGGGAGCTCGAGCGCTTCGCGCCCCAGATCGCGAAGGTGTGCCGCAGTGCCTTCCAGGGCGCCCGGTCGGACCTGGATTTCATCCGCATCGATGCACAGGTTTTCGAGCAGTGCCCGAGCGATTCGATCGACTATGCGGTGATGGAAAAGACCTCCGACGCGGTCGTCGTGCCGTTGGATGCCGGCTGGAGCGATGTCGGATCCTGGTCGGCGCTGCATGCCGCGAGCGATGCGGATAGTCATGGCAATGTCTCGCATGGCGATGTGATCTCGGAAGACACGCAAGGCTGCTATCTGTATTCCGAGAGCCGGCTCGTGGCGGCGGTCGGCCTGGATGAGCACGTGGTCGTCGAGACGAAGGATGCCGTGCTCGTTGCGCCGAAGAATCGGGTTCAGGATGTGAAAAAGCTCGTGGCAAGACTCAAGGAGGCGGGGCGCTACGAGCACTCCCTGCACCGCGAGGTCTTCCGCCCGTGGGGCAGTTACGACAGCATCGAGAACGGCGAACGCTTCCAGGTGAAGCGCCTGAAGGTCAAGCCCGGTGCTACGCTGTCTTTGCAGATGCATCACCACCGTGCGGAACATTGGATCGTCGTGTCGGGCACGGCACGCGTCACGCGCGGCGACGAGGTCTTCCTCCTGGAGGAGAATCAGTCGACATACATCCCCATCGGCGTGAAGCATCGGATCGAGAACCCGGGAATGATTCCGCTGCACATCATCGAAGTGCAGTCGGGGTCGTATCTGGGCGAGGATGACATCGTGCGCTTCGACGACCGGTACGGTCGTCAAGGCACCACTAACTGACCATGCCGAACCTGAATTCGTTCAAGGCGTACGACGTCCGCGGGCGCATCCCCGATGAGATCAACGAAGGGCTCGCCTACGATATCGGGCGCGCGTATTGCGCGTTCGTGCAGCCGAAGAACGTCGCTGTCGGATACGACATCCGGTTGTCGAGCCCGCAACTCGCCGGCGCGCTCAAGCGCGGCCTGATGGACAGCGGCTGCAATGTGCACGATATCGGCTTGTGGGGCACGGAGGGCTCGTACTTCGCAACGTTCGCCGAGCGGCTCGATGGCGGAATCATGGTCACGGCGAGCCACAATCCGCCTGACTACAACGGCATGAAATTCGTGCGGGAGCAGGCCCGGCCGATCAGCGGCGACACCGGCCTTCAGCAGATGCGCGCACTCATCGAGTCCGGCCGTCTGCCAGGCAAATCGGGCCAGCCAGGCCTGGAGCGGCCGCTCGACATCCGCGGCAAATACCTCGAGCACCTGCTGGGCTACGTGGACCGGTCCAAACTGCGCCGCCTGAAGGTCGTCGTCAACGCGGGCAATGGCGGGGCCGGGTTGATCATCGATCAGCTCGAGCCGTATCTGCCGTTCGAGTTCGTAAAGGTCAATCACGAGCCGGATGGAACGTTTCCGAACGGCGTTCCGAACCCCATGTTGGAACAGAACCAGGCCGCGACGGCCGATGTGGTGCGCCGCGCGGGAGCCGATATCGGGCTCGCCTGGGACGGTGACTACGATCGCTGCTTCTTCTTCGACGAGCACGGCCAGTTCATCGAGGGCTACTACCTGGTCGGACTGCTGGCGGAGGTGTTTCTCAAGGGCGAGCCTGGCGCGCGCATCGTGCACGACCCGCGGCTAACCTGGAACACGCTCGATATCGTGCGGCGCAACGGGGGCGTGCCCGTGCTTTGCAAGTCGGGCCATGCGTTCATCAAGCACAAGATGCGGGAAGTGGATGGCGCCTATGGCGGCGAGATGAGCGCGCATCACTACTTTCGCCGCTTCTCTTACTGCGATAGCGGGATGATTCCATGGCTGCTGGTGTTACAAGTGATCGGTGAGCGGGGCGCGACGCTGTCCGAGCTGGTGGGTGAGCGCATGCGCCTGTTTCCCGTCAGCGGCGAGATCAACCGGCGGCCGGCGGCGGATCCACAGGCCATCCTGGGGCGGATTCGCAAGCAGTACGAGAAGGATGCCGTGTCGATCGATCTTACGGATGGCCTGTCCATCGAGTTTCCCGAGTGGCGCTTCAATCTGCGCGCCTCCAATACCGAGCCGCTGGTGCGGTTGAACGTCGAGTCGCGCGCCAGCGTCCCGCTCATGAGCGAAAAGACCGCCGAGCTGCTGGGCCTGCTGGATTCGTAACAGGCACGCTGGAAACTCGCGCTGGGCCACCCCTCTTGCAAAAAACCGGCGGGAACGGTATTTGCGTAATCCGGCAGCCGGTTACGAACTCCTACGGAGAGGTCTTGCAAGAGCAAAAGCCCCTTCGGGTCCTGATTGCGGAAAACCACCGCGATCTGAGTGACGTCATAAGCCAGCTCATCGACACGGAGCCGGACATGCACTGCGTGGGGCAGGTATCCGAAGCCGCGGAAGTGCTGCCCATGGCCCGGAATTCCTGCGCGGATGTTCTGATCCTGGATCTCACGCTGCACGGCGGGAGCGGGCTGCCATTGATCGAAGAGCTCACCACCACCATGCCGGATCTGCGCGTCATCGTCTTCAGTGGCCTGGCCGACAGCGATGAGATCTCCCGCGAGGCCAAGCGCCGCGGGGCGGCCGCCTATGTGACCAAGGGGTGCGATATACGGGTGCTGCTCGAAGCGCTTCGCCCAGGAGCTGCGGCGGGCTGAGGAGAGTCCGTCGCGGGCACGCAGTGCGGTAATGACCGTTTGGCGGCAGCGCGTCAACGCGGGCCGGCGCTAAATCGAATGCAGTCATCGGATCCGCAACCCGCTCTGCATCGGGCTCCGCCTTCACACCGGCAAGCACTTCGGTCAGGACGACCCCGGGAAACGTCGGCTATGTACCTAAATGGCGCTTCAGGCTGGCCACTGCGCGCCGGCTCGCAAGCCCGTCCCAGAGGTCCGGCGGGCCTTCCTTCGGCCATCTGCCGCTGAGTGCCTGCAGTGAGGCGTCTGCGAGGTCCTCCGGTTTGAGCAGCCGGTTCGTGCCTTGTGTGATCGTGATCGGACGCTCCGTATTCTCGCGAAGTGTGGCGCAGGGGATGCCGAGGTAAGTGGTCTCTTCCTGAACGCCGCCGGAGTCGGTAATGGCCAGGGTGCAGTGGATCACGAGGCTCATGAATTCGATGTAGCTCAAGGGCTCCGTCATCTTGATCCGGTCGCTGCTGCAGAGCGGCTGCAGCAGGCGGAAATGCTCGAGCTGCTTGCGGGTCCGCGGATGAACGGCAAACACCACCTGTAATGGCTCGGGCAGCCGCAGCAATGCGCTCACCAGCTCGGCAAGCTTCTCGCGCGAGTCGACGTTGGACGGCCTGTGAAGCGTGACGACCGCGTATGGCTTATTGTCCAGCCCAAGTCGCGCCCGCGTATCCGCCGCCTCGATGCGATGCCGGAACATCTCGAACGAGTCGATCATGATGTTCCCGATGCAATCGATTTTCTCGGCCGGAATACCCTCGCGGCGCAGGTTCGCGTCCGCGTCGGGCGATGGCGTCCACAGCAAATCCGCGATCGCGTCCGTCACCACCCGATTGATCTCCTCGGGCATCTTCCGATCGCGGCTGCGCAGGCCCGCCTCGAGGTGCACCACGGGGATCCACAGCTTCGCACCTACCATGGCGCATGCAGCGGTCGCATTGACATCCCCTACTACCACGATGGCGTCCGGTCGCTCGTGTTGACAGACCGCCTCATAGGCGATCATCGTGCGGCCTGTCTGCTGCGCGTGCGTGCCGCTCCCGACCTCCAGGTGATGCGCGGGCGCGGGGAGCTTCAGGTCCCGGAAGAATGCCTCGGACATATTCGCGTCATAGTGCTGGCCGGTGTGCACGATGTGCGGTACACACGAGTTTTCTTTCTTCAAGGCGTGGTACAACGGCGCGACCTTCATGAAATTCGGACGCGCGGCTGCGATCAGATGGATCTCTTTCGGGCTCAAAGGCTTCTCCGGGCGAACGATCGGCGCCAAGCTTATACAATCGTCTGGGATCGTTATCGAGCGGATGCGGCGCGAGCTTCGACTGGACTACACCTGTCTGCGGCAGGAGACACTGGTCGCAGGCGTGACCGGCAGGTAATTTTCACGTTTCACACCGACGGGGGCTACTCATGGCGCTCTGGAAAGATACGAACTCAGGACCCGGCCCGGCGCCGGCGCCGAATCTCCCGATCACGGGCGCGGTGCCGCACCCCCGTGAGCCGGAGAAGACGAACGTTGCGCCGCTGAGCCCCGATGCCGCTCGCCGCCCGGCGGTGAAGGAGAGTCAGCGGCTCGACATGAAAGAATCCATCATCGCCTCCGACCTGACGATCGAGGGCAAGATCATCGGCTCTGGTCACGTGCGGATCGCAGGCCGTTTCAAGGGCGACGTGCACGTTGATGGCAATGTGACCCTCGATACCGGCGCGCATCTGGAAGGCCTCGTGAAGGCGAGCGTGGTCGTCGTGGGCGGTGAGCTCCTGGGCAATATCGAGAATGCCAAGCGGGTCGAGCTGCTCGAGGGCGGCGTCATCAGCGGCGACGTGAAGGCGGGCTCGCTGACGGTTGCCGCCGGCTCGCGCATGCGCGGCCAGGTCGAATTCGGCTGGGAAGGCGAGGGCCGCAGTAAGTCCTCTTCCGAAACCAAGGGATACGGCACCGGTTCATGAGTGTCGCCTCTCGCCCGGTGACGACGGGCAAGACGCGCACCTGTCCGCATTGCAAGGCGACGATTCTCGAGAGCCTCAGTATCTGCCCAGGCTGCATGCACCATCTGCGCTTCGACTCCGAGGCAGCGAAGCGGCAGGTGGCGGCCGCCCCGGCTCTACGGGTGGAGGGAATGATCCGCCATCCGCCGCTCGAGCAGCCGCTGGAATACTTTGTGATCATCGCCGTACGTAACGATCGCGGTGAGGAAGTGACTCGCCAGGTGGTGAATGTCGGTGCGCTGCAGGCCGCGGAGAAGCGCACGTTCACCCTTTCCGTCGAAGTTCTGCCGCCGCAGGCGACGTCCGCTTCCAAGTCCACTGCAGCCACGGGCACCTTCAAGGCGCCCGCGCCCCAGCCCAGCGCCACTGTCAGGGCGCCGCAGCCGCCGCCTCTCTCGAGTCCCGCGTCCACCGTCAAGACGCCGACGCCGCCCGGAGCTCCCGGTCCGGCCGGCAGCAGTTCCCCTACAGGCAGTCCCCCAAGCGGCAGCACCGCAGGCAGTCCCCCAAGTGGCAGCATCGCCGGCAGCCAGCCCGGCATCACCCGATCCGGATCCAGCCCGCCGCCGGCTGGGCAAGCGGGATCTGCAAGGCCGCAGCCACCCGGCTCCGCGCCCAATGCCCCGAAGGCTCCTCAGACGGGGTATCCCGGCGGCCTGAAGCCGCCAAATCCCGGCGGCCCCAAGCGTCACTGACGATTCCCTCGCGTGCCTTGCCCCGTGCCGGCATTGCTGCTATCGGTATATCCATTCGTATATTCCGCAGGCTTGGGTAACGATCATGCGACGCGCACTGACGGCATGGCTCCTTGCGGCAGCGTTCCTCGCGGGCACAAGTGCGGTGGGTGCGGCTCAGGATGCCCGGACGGTACTGGTTTTCGGCGCGGCCTCACTCACCAACGTGCTCGATGAGCTCGGACAGGCGTTCACCGCCAAAACCAGGGTGCCGGTCAAATCGTCGCTGGCCGCAAGCTCGGTGCTCGCCAAGCAGATCGAAGCGGGTGCACCGGCCGATGTGTTCTTTTGCGCCGACCTCGAATGGATGGACTACCTGGACCACCGCAACCTGCTGCGGCCGGGCTCGCGGCACGATGTCCTGGGGAACCGGTTGGTGCTCATCGCGCCCGCGGACAGCAAGGTGAGCCTGAGGATCGCGCGCGGGATGGATTTCGGACCGGCGCTCGGGGCGGACGGGAAACTGGCCACGGGCGATCCCGACTCCATCCCGGTCGGCAGATATGCGGAGGCGGCGCTTCGCAAGCTCGGCGCATGGGACGCGGTGGCGCCGCGGATCGTGGGCGCCGAGAATGTGCGTGCGGCGCTCGCTTTCGTCGCGCGCGGCGAGGCGCCGCTCGGCATCGTGTATCGCACGGATGCGCTCGAGGAAAAGCGCGTGCGCATCGTGGCCGAGTTTCCGCGCGACAGCCACCCACCAATCATCTATCCGATCGCCGAGACGCGGCGCGCGGGCCCTGCGGCAGGGGAGTTCGTGGACTTCGTGAGGAGCCCGGCTGCCGCAGAGATATTCCGCAAGTACGGTTTCGAGCCGCTGCACCGAACCTGACCCTCGAGCGCGCGCAGCGCTGCGATGCAAGCGCCTACGCAGGCTGCTGCCGACGGCCGGGTCCGGCGATTCCCTGCAACGCCAACGCGAGCACGCTGTCGGTGAACTGTGGGCTCAGCGGCGCATGACCCATGAGCAGGCGATAGAACACAGGCGCATAAATCAGATCGAGCGCGACCTCGATGTCCAGGTCGGTGCGGATCTGCGCGCTCGCGATCGCATTTTCCAGGAACGTGCGGCCTTCGTTGCGCCGCGCGAGAATGAAGTGATTGCGAAACGCCTTCGACAGCTCGGTCTCCTTGTCGGACGCCGCGATCATCAGGGCGACGTTTCTTCCGAGGGGCGCACTGAATACCCGGGCGACCTCATGCAGCTGCGTTCGCAGCGCGTTGAGAGCCGAATCGGGCGGTAGCACGGTGGCGGGCAGTGGCGAGCCGGCAGGCCGTGCCGAGCCGGCAGGGGGTGCCGGAGGGATACCCTCGTTGCCTTCCATGAGCGCGGCCATCGCAACGGCATGCGCGTTTGGCCACGAGCGGTAGATCGTGGGCTTGCCGACGCCGGCGCGCGCCGCAATTCCCTCGATGGTCACCGAGGACAATCCTCCTTCCGCGAGCAACTCGTGGGTCGCTCTGAGAATCGCTCGGCGAGCTTGCATGCTGCGCGGCCGGCCGCGCGGGCGGACGCCGGAGTCGGGCTCAGACGTCGAGTCGGGCTCAGACGTCGAAGTGGGCTCAGACGCCAAGGCGGCCCCAGCCGCCGGGGTGGGAGGCGACGAGCGGTCGTTCTTGACAGCGGGCGGCGATTTCATGATATTACGATCCGTACCGTAACGTAATTTAAGCCGTGCGTCAATGCGGCTACAGCCGCAGCCTGCGCAACAGGAGCCCGCCATGCCCACAGTCCAAGCCGTCCCGGCCGGATCCCAATCCATCACCCCCTACCTGATCGTGCGCGACGCAGCTCGAGCCCTGGACTTCTATGCCAGGGCATTCGGCGCGAAGGAGTTGTTCCGCCTCACCGAGCCGGCCGGGCGGATAGGCCATTCGGAGCTGCAACTCGGCGGCTCCACACTGATGCTGGCGGATGAATATCCGGATTTCGGCTCGCTGGCGCCAGCATCGCTCGGTGGCTCGCCGGTGAAGATGCACTTGCGCGTTGACAACGTGGACGGTTTCATGCGCCGCGCCGTCGCTGCCGGTGCGACCGAGCTGCGTCCGGCGCAGGATCAGATGTACGGCGAGCGCAGCGGGATGCTCGCCGATCCATTTGGCCATCAATGGTTCGTCTCGACTCACATCGAGGATGTCTCGCCGGAGGAAATGCAGAAGCGCTTCACCGCGGCGATGTCGGCAAGTGGCTAAGAGCAAGAAAGGAAATCGCACAGGCGCGACGGCTAGCGACCACCGCCAACAAGGCGTGTATCTTGTAATACCGGACACCCAGCGCCACTCGCGCATACCGCCAAGCCAGGCGGACACTCGCCATGGATGATTCAATGCAACGGGCGCCCAGCGCGCCGCCGCTGCCGGCCACACCGTTTCGCTTCATCTGCTACTTCATCTCGAGGTATCGCTGGTGGTATCTGGCGATGGTGCTGCTCGAGGCGGTCAACTCGACCTGCGGCATTCTGATCCCGTACGCGATGGGCCAGATCATCAAGGCCGTCACGCGGGCGCACGAGCAGTCGATGTCGCTCGTGGCCCAGCTCAACGGTCCGCTGTGGCTCTTCTTTGCCCTGGCCGTCGGCGAGGTGATCTTCAGCCGGGCCGGCGGAACCTGTCAGATCATCATCGGGCCGCGGCAGCGGCAGACGGTGACGCGCGCCCTCTACGCATACCTGCAACATCATTCGCATCGCTATCTGAGCAATGACTTCGCCGGGTCCCTGGCCCACCGGATCAGCGAAACCTCGATGGGCGTCTCGCAGACGCTGTGGACCGTGATCTTCGACTTCTGGCCCATGGCCATCGTCTTCGGCGTGGCGATCGCCATGCTCTCCCACGCGAACGACGGCATCGCCGAATTCGTGGCCACATGGGCGGCTTGCTTCATAGGCGTCTCATTCTGGCTCGCCACGCGGACGAGACCGTTCGCGGTGGGTGCTGCCGCTGCGCGCAGCGAAACCACGGGCAAGGTGGTCGATGCGGTCACCAACCTGACCAGCGCCCGCCTGTTCGCGCGGCTGGGCTTCGAGCGCGACTATCTCGATACGCAACTTCGCAAGGAGCTGCGCGCGGTGCGCAAGTCGAGTTGGTCTTCGGAGCGGGTGCGCTGGTTTCAGTACACCGCGGCGGCGGTCCTGAAGATCGGCGTGCTGTACTACGCGCTGCGCCTTTGGGGCCGCGGTGAAATCTCCGTCGCCGAGTTCGTCGTGGCCAGCACGACCACGCTGCTGATCATCAATGAAGCGCGCAATTTGAGCAGGCGCTTTCTCGAGTTCTTCGAGTACGTGGGCAACGTCACCAACGGTGTGCACACGATCATCCGCCCGCATGAGATCGTGGACCAGCCGCATGCGATCCCCGCCCGCATCACGCGCGGCCGGATCGAGTTCCGCGCAGTCTCATTCGCCTACGCGGCCGAGCAGCCGATTTTCCGCAACCTCAGCGTCACGATAGAGGCGGGCCAGCGAGTGGGACTGGTGGGATTCTCGGGCTCGGGGAAGTCGTCGTTCGTGAGCCTGATATTGCGCCTGTACGATCCGCTCGAGGGACGGATCCTCATCGACGGCCAGGATATCCGTGCGATGACGCAGGAGTCGCTGCATGCCCAGCTCAGCCTGATTCCCCAGGATCCGAACCTTTTCCATCGCAGCCTGCTGGAGAACATCCGCTATGGCCGCCTGGAGGCGACTGACGAGGAGGTCGTCGAGGCCGCACGCAAGGCGCATGCGCACGAGTTCATCACCCGGATCAAGGAACAGTACGCCTCGCTGGTCGGCGAGCGCGGCGTCAAGCTTTCCGGCGGACAGCGGCAGCGGATCGCCATCGCGCGGGTCGTCGTCAAGAACGCACCGATCCTGATCCTGGATGAGGCGACATCGAGTCTCGATTCGATCACGGAGCAGGCGATTCAGGAGACGCTCGATGATGCGATGCGGGGCAAGACGGTCATCGTCGTGGCTCACCGCCTGTCCACCATTGCGCATCTCGACCGCATCCTGGTGTTCGACCAAGGCCGCATCGTCGAAGACGGCACGCACGCGGAGCTTCTGGCGCGTGGCGGAGCGTATCAGCGGCTGTGGAGCCGGCAGGCGGGCGGCTTCATCCTCGACGACGGAGCCGCCGCCGCGGCGCCGGCTTTCGCGGCGAACGATGGCGAGGATCTGCTGGATACGGAAGAGGCCCCGGAAGCTCCCGAGGAGGTCATCGGACACGCCCGTTCGCCGAACGAACGAACGCTGTAGTCCATTGCCGCTCGCAAAAGGGTACGACGCATGCGTCGTGGCTTTTGCTTCGCTAGTCCAATAAGTGGACGGATGAGGCGTCAAATTCGCGCAGCACGCGCTCGGCGACAGCCCTGGGGCATAACAGCATGCATTTAACCAACGCGTCGGCGATGACAGCTTCCTTTGCAACAACGGTGGCGTAGCGCTTGATCAGTGGATCGGCAACCGTTCGCGCATTCGGATGTAACCGGCTTCCAGGCGGCGGCGCCTGCTGCGTGTGCGATTGCTGATCGCCGCGGACGTAATAGCCTTGGTGTTCCACAGGCCGCGCCCGCGAGTCCGCATCGCTGACTGCGAGCGCGGCGTCGGCGAGCTCGAAAGTGTTGTAGCTGCCATCTGACAGCCGCAGCAGGATGGGCTCCGTGCGCGGACCGAACACGCGCAGATCCCCGCCGGCGTTCACGAGCCCGGTGCTGCAGCCCTGTGCAGTCAGGACGGCGATTGCGCGATCGACGGCATAGCCTTTCGCGAAGCCGCCGAAGTCCAGTGCAACCGGGGCGTGGCACACGACATACCCGCCAAAGCCATCGTCAATCGCCGCAGCGCCCGTCCCGGCCTCCAACTCAACATCGCCCGTCCCGGCCGCCAGCTCAACATCTCCCACCCGGCCGGGCCTCTCCGGCAGGCAGGGGTCGAACACGCCATCCGTCAGTGCGTGCAGCCGCTTCGCCAGCCGCAGTAATTTCCAGGTTGCGGCGTGTACGGCGACGGCCTGCCGCAGTGGCGCGCTGTTGATTCTTCCCAGGTCGCTGTGTGCCGCGCGCGGATGCATTCGCCGATCGATTGCCGTCACGGCGGCAAAGGCGGCGTCGATGGCAGCCTGGGCCGCCGCCACCGAGCCGCTCGTGGCTTCGATCGCAACAAGGGTGCCGAGTGAGACGCGCAGCCGCCGGACCGTGGGCGGCGCAGTCCTCCCGGTGGGCGCAAGCTTCGTGGCAGGCACAGGCTTCGCGACCGGTACAGGCTTCGTAGCCGGCACTGGCGCGCTGGGCTCCGGATCGTTATGCTATAGAGAGTAAGAATGATTCGCATTTGCATTATTGTCAAGATGAACGCTGCGTTCGACGCTTGCAATGTCGAGCTCGACAGCGCCGGTCTGGACGGCGCTCCGGGTTATGTTTGACCGCGGACTCACGGTGCTGGCCGGCTCCGGGCTCGCAGCGCTGGCGATTGCGCCGGTCCGCGCCGTCGTGGCGGCCGACTATCTTTCCGTGGACGACGCGCAACGCGAGATCTTTGCCCAGGCGGATCGCTTCGATGAGATCGTGCTTGCCTTGAGCCCGGCGCAGAAACAGACGGTGGCGGGACTCGCCGGCCCGCAGCCCCCGCATCGATCGTTGCGGGCATGGAAGGCGATGCGCGGTGAAGAGCTGCTCGGCCACGTGTTCGTCGATGAAGTGTTGGGCAGGCAGGACATGATCACCTATGCGATCGGCATCGATCGCTCGGGGCGCATGGGCGCGCTCGAGGTGCTCTCCTATCGCGAGAGCCACGGCGGCGAGATCCGCAGCACGGCGTGGCGCAACCAGTTCGAGGGCCGCCAGGGTCTGCAGCAGCTGCGCTTCGGAGCGGATATCAAGAACATCGCCGGTGCGACGCTGTCCTGCGAGCACGTCACGCAGGGAGTCCGGTGGGTGACGTCGTTGTGGCAGGTCGTGCTGCGCACCGACGGCCACCCGGCCGCCTGAATCCCATGGCCACGACCTTTCCCGTGCGGATGCCCGCGGGCCTCAGGTGGGCAATATTCGCCACATTCGGGACACTGTGGGCGAGCGGCTGCTGCTGGCTCATTCTGCACTGGTTCTTTGAGCGGCCGACCGACTTCGGGCCGCTGGAGCATCCCTGGGAGCCCGGCATCATGCGTCTGCACGGCTGGCTCGCCGTGGGCGGCGTATTCCTGCTGGGCTGGGTTACGGCCAGACACGTCAGCGATCGCTGGCCGCAAATGGTGAAGCGTGCTTCGGGACTCTCCATGGCCACCATTGCGGCGCTTCTCGCACTTAGCGGATACGCGCTCTACTACACGACGGACCGTTTTCACGATGCGGCCGCCGTCGTCCACGAGGTCCTTGGCGCAGCGGCGATCCTGTTCGCCCTGACTCACTGGAGACGCTATCGGGCACGGGGCTCCGCCCGCGCAACCTCCGCATAAATCCCAGTCAAATCCCAGTCAAATCCCCGTCTTTGCGCCTTGGCTGCGTTCCCGTCCCGGCGTTCATACCCGGTTCATCGCCTCCAGCGTTGTATTAACGTATCCGAAAAGGCGGCTCTGACCTGTTTCCAGGGCACGCCGGGCGATCCGGTAAAGTACAGATGTCTTGCATGAGGGTGGGAGCGCAAACGCATGGGCAACCGTTCAATCTCGAAGCGTAGCCGCAGCGCCTGGACGGCGCTCGTACTGCTTTCGATAGCCGGCATTTCGGTAGCGAAAGCGGACGATGCGGATCCGCCGGGGCGTGTCGCTCGCCTGAGCTATACCCAGGGGTCCGTGTCGCTGGAGCCCGCTGGGGTGCAGGACTGGGCAACCGCGACGCTCAACCGGCCGCTGACGACCGGCGACAAGCTATGGACCGACCAGGATTCGCGAGCCGAGCTCGATATGGGCTCCGCAGTCATCCGGCTCGGAAGCACTACGGGGTTCTCGTTCCTGAACCTCGATGACCAGACGGCGCAGATGAATGTCACGGCCGGAACAGCAATCGTGCATGTCCGTGATCTCGGCGAGCATCAAACGTTCGAGATCGATACGCCGAATCTTGCGGTAGCCCTGCAGAGCGCGGGGGATTATCGCGTCGAAGTGAACGACGCGGGTGATACGACGGTCGTCAAGGTAAGCAACGGCGAGGCACAGGTCAGCTCTACGGGGGAGACGGTGCCCGTCAACACCCAACAGGCAGTCACCTTTACCGGTACGGATCAGGTCACTGCGCAGGCGGGATCGATGGGCGCTCCCGACTCGCTGGATGAATGGTCCCTGGATCGCGACCACCGCGCGGAACAGGCACAATCGAACCAGTACGTTTCGCCCGACGTCGCGGGTGCCGAGGATCTGGATAACTATGGAACGTGGAACTCGGAGCCGGACGTCGGCTATGTCTGGACTCCGACCTCGGTCGCCCCGGGCTGGGCGCCTTATCAGTTTGGCCGCTGGCTCTGGGTGTCGCCGTGGGGCTGGACATGGGTCGACTCCGCGCCGTGGGGTTTCGCCCCTTTTCACTATGGGCGTTGGGCTTACCTTCGCAATAACTGGTGCTGGGTGCCGGGACCCCGCCGGATGCGTCCGGTCTACGCGCCGGCCATGGTGGCATGGGTGGGCGGAGCTGGCGCTGGCGCCGCAGTGAATGCTCGCGGCGGCCCCGCGGTGGGGTGGTTTCCGCTGGGACCACGCGACGTCTTCGTGCCCGGGTACCACGTCAGCCGCAATTACGTGCGCAACGTCAACATATCCAACACGACAGTAGTCAATAACACCTACATCACCAATGTATATGAGAACAAGGTCACGAACATCACGTACGCCAACAGGCACGCGCCAGGCGCGGTGACGACCGTATCGAGGACGGTATTCACCTCGGCGCAGCCGGTTTCCGGGCATGCCATGCGCATTCCGCCGGCCGACCTCAGCCGGTTCACTGCTCACGGCGCAGCACCGGCGATCGCCCCCATGCGCCAGAGTGTGCTGGGCGGCGCGCCCAACATGAACGTGCGTCGACCGCCTGCTGCATTTTCGAACCGACCGGTGGTTGCGAGAGTGGCTCCGCCGCCTGCCCCGGTGTCATTCACGAAACAACAGGATGCGATTCGCGCTAACGGCGGCCGGCCGCTGGCACGGGCGCAACTGACACAGCTCCAGGCACACGCACCCAATCCCCATGTCCGCGTGGTGACGCAGGGCCCAGTTCGCACGCCGTCCGCGATGCAGCGTGGCGGCCCGGCTCGGCCCGGAGCGGCGATGCAGCGTGGCGGCCCGGCTCAGCCTGGAGCGGCGATGCAGCGTGGCGGCGCGATGCAGCCTGGAGCGGCGCAGCCCGGGCCTGCCATGCAGCGTCGTAGCACGACACAACCCGGAGCAACGACGAGCCTGCAGGATCGCGAGCGCGCGCTGCATGCGACGCCGATCCCCCAGCCGGAGCAGCACGCGCCTGCGGCATCGACACAGGAGCGCACATTGCGCAACGACCGACCGCCGCAAGGGCGGATGCCGATGCGCCAGAACGATGCAACACCCGGGCCTCGTGCGGTCGAGCCCCCCCACCCGGCTCCTGAAGTCCATCCGGCAGAGCAACCTCGGCCCGTTCCGCGCTCGATCGAGCAGGCGCGCCCGATGGAGCAGCCACGCCCGATGGAGCAGTCACGCCCGATGGAGCAGTCACGCCCGATGGAGCAGTCACGCCGCACGATGGAGCAGTCACGCCCGGGCGGGCCCGAGGCGCATGCAATCGCGCCGCCCCGGCCTGCGGCGCCACCGCCACCCCCGCCGCCCCGACCTGCGGCCCCACCGCCGCGAGCCGCAGCCCCACCTGCGCGTATGGAAGATCATCGCGCGAGACCGGCGCCGCAACGTCCAGATCGCGATCCGAGAAGCAACCGCTAAGTTGCACTAGAGCAGTTTTTCCCAAAGGCGCCAGAACTGCTCGCGGACCTTCGTGAGCGTGGACCGCTTTCGCCAGGTCTCGAGATCTATCGGACGCGCCAGCCGCAGGTCATTCTGGAAGAGGGTGGCGAGCTGGTCGCCGGTGTCTTTGCCGAGCACGACAGCGTCCACTTCGTCATTGAAAAGCACACTGCGGTGGTCGAAATTGGATGACCCCGTGATCGACCAGACACCGTCGACCACCATCGTCTTGGAATGCAGGATGCCGTCGTCGCGCTCATAGATCTTCACGCCCGCGCGCAGCAGCTCCGAGTAGTGTGAATGCTGGACCTGAAGTGCGGGCGACGAGTCGCTGTGCGAGGGCAGCAATAGCCGTACGTCCACTCCCTTGCGCGCTGCGCGCATCAAGTCCCGTTTTTCCTGGTGTGTTGGCACGAAGTACGCGGAAGTAATCCAGATGCTGCTTTCGGCGGTGCGGATAGCAGTCAGGACGGTCACGTAATAGCGTGACGTCAAGCGCTTGGGCGCGCTGCCGATGATCCGGACAACCTCGTTACCTACCGGTTTGGGGTCCGGCGCGACGTCCGCATTGGCGAGCATCGGAGGTCCTTGCTGTTCGCGCCAATGTTCCTTGAAGAGTTTTTCCAGCTCCACCACGACGGGCCCCGAGATCTCGAGATCGGTGTCGTGCCATACGTCCTTCGCCGGGTCGCTCTTGTGTCCGTCCTGCGGGGCTGATTGGGAAGCGCCCGGTCCACTCTGGTAGGTGGAGCTCAGGTTGACGCCGCCCACGATCACCACGGTGCCGTCGGCGATCAGCATCTTGCGATGGTCGCGGTCATTGAGCGAGAAGCGCCAGCCCGCCTTCAGGGGATTGGGCGGGTTGAACTGCACCACCTGCACGCCGGCCGCCTGCAGGCGGTCGAAGAACCCGGATGGCGTACCGATGGAGCCGATGCCGTCGTAGATCAGCTCGACGCGGACTCCAGACCTGGCTTTGGCCTCGAGCAGGTCGCCCAGCTGCTCGCCGTCGCAGCTCACGTTCTGGAAGATGTAGTACTCGAGATACAGATAATGTTGTGCTGCGCGGATCGCGGCAAACATGGCAGGGAAGGTCTGTGCGCCGTCGCGCAGGATCCTGACTCGATTGCCGCTGAACAGGGGGCTCTCGGCGACGGCCTGCTCAACAGCCAGGTGACGCTCGAGCGCTCCCGCATCCGGTGCTTGTGCGGCAAGCCGGCTCAGTACGGCTCTGGACTGGCGCTTCGAAAGCGGCCCGCGCGCGCCGACGATCTGAATCTCGGAGGCAGAGGACGTACCGCTCAGGGTCTCATCGACCACCGGAACGTTTGCGCAGGAGGCGAGCGCCAGGCACGCCAACAGGCCGGCCGCGAGCCCGCGGGGATCAGTGCACGCCGGATCATCTCTTCGGGATCTCATAGTCGCTATCGAAGCCAGGCAGCCATGGGCATCGGGGTCGCGTTTTCCGATGATATCCACAGTGCACGGGGTGCTGCCATACTGCCGTTCAGCCACCGGCTGCCGCCGAGCCGCCCGGCGCCGATGAAAACGGACTGAAACCCGACAGAATCCCGGCACGGCGAGAGAGGAAAGCACGGTGGACGAGGCCCATTCGAACCCAGCGCCAGCGCACATGAGGGCCGCGTTCGTCGCGGTCACGACATTGTTCTTCGCGTGGGGATTCATCACGGCGATGATCGACCCACTGATCCCTTCCGTACGCGCGATCTTTCATCTGACCTATACGCAGTCGATGTTGACGCAGTTTGCTTTTTTCATGGCATACGGCATCGTATCGCTGCCGGGTGCGGCCCTCGTTGCGCGTTTCGGTTACGGACGCGCGATCGTCTACGCGCTGCTGGCGATGATCGCCGGATGCCTGTTCATTCCCGTCGCGACTTACGCCCAGCACTATGAGCTGGTTCTGGTTGCTCTGTTCATCATCGCTTCCGGAATCACGGTACTGCAGGTGGCCGCCAACCCGTTGGCCGCGGCGCTCGGCGCCCCGCAGCGCGCGCACTTCCGGCTGACATTTTCGCAGGCATTCAACTCGTTCGGCACGGTGATTGCCCCGTATCTGGGCTCGATGCTGATGCTGCGCGGGGGAGTGTTCGCCGCGGACGGGGCCGCTGCGGATGCGGCGGGTGTTCGTGAGGTATCCCTGCGAAGCATCGACACCTCTTTTCTGTCCATCGCCGTCATGATCGCCCTGCTGGTCCTGTTCATCTGGCGCTTCGCGGACCGCCTGAGCCGGGCTGCCCCGCCGCCCGCACCGCAGAAGGACTCGGTCCTGCACGCCCTGCAATCGCGCTGGGCGCTGTTCGGAGCCGCGGCGATCTTTCTGTATGTCGGCGCGGAAGTCTCGATCGGGAGCATGATGATCAACTTCCTGCATCAATCGGATGCACTCGGCGTCACCCTGGAGAGAGCCGGCAAGCTGCTCAGCCTGTATTGGCTCGGTGCGATGCTGGGGCGTTTTGCGGGGAGCGCCCTGCTGACCCGGCTGCGGGCGACGCGGCTGCTGGCCGCGGCTGCGGCCGTTGCGGCACTGCTGTGCCTCACGGTGAGCCAGGGTACCGGCGTCGTTTCGGCGGTCTGCGCCATCGCCGTCGGCCTGTTCAATTCGATCATGTTCCCGACGATTTTCACGCTGACGCTGGAGCGCAGCTCGGCATCGGCGGCTGCCACATCCGGGCTGCTATGCATGGCGATAGTGGGGGGCGCCGTCCTCCCGCCCCTTGCGGGATGGGTTGCCGATCAGGCGGGGTTGCATTGCGCGTTTCTGCTGCCCATGACGGCCTACGCCATCATCAGTATTTTTGCCATGAGCGCTGCGAAAGCCCGCGTCGCCGCCAGCGGCCGCGCGGCCGTCGCGAATTGATCCCATGCGCACCTTGTCTGGCCGTCCGTTCGTCCTGGCCACCGTGGCATTGCTGGTCGCTTGCGCCCATCGTGAGATGGCCCATCATGAGGAGCACACGCCAATAGACTACGCTGCCGCGGAAGTCCGGCTGCTCGCAACGGGCACTGCCGATTCATTGGCGACAGCCGCCGTGCTCAAACGATATGGAGCCGAGACGGACTCGGGGGCCTTCGCTCTCGCGGCGCGGGCCGTGGAGCTTGCACCGGAGCGCCGCGATATTGCGTGGCTCGCCATTCGCCTGTGCATGGCTGCGTCCGATTGCAATTCGCTTCCCTACGAACAGCATCTGCGGACCATTGAGCCTGCGAACGCTGCCGGATGGGTGGGCACGCTGCAGCGTGCTCGAACAGCCAATAACGAAAATGCGGTGGACGGTGCGCTGGCGGCCCTCGGCAGCACCGAGCGGTTCGATGTCTACTTCAACCCGCTGGTCGTCGCCACATCGCGCGCACTGGCGGCCGCGCAGCACACGGGAGAACCCAAGGCGGATCGCAATGTGCTCGCGAATGCCACGGTGGCGATGATCTCGATCGTCGCCGCCACAGTGCTGCCGACAATGCAGCCGCTCGCGGAATCCTGCAGGGGCCGTGAGCTCGAGATTGCGGGCCGCCTGCAACACTGCCAGCGCGCCGCCCAGGTGTACGAGCGGGGCGACACGTACATCGCGGAAGGATTAGGGCTGAGCATCCAGCAGCGCCTGTGGCCCGCGGTCTCGCCGCAAGCCCACTCGATAGCCGAGCAGCGCCGGGTGTTGCGATATCGGCTGGAAGAATCCAACCGGCTGCCTGTAGCCTTGTCGAAGGCGGCCGACCTGCCCGCGGACTACCTGAACGTGCTGCAGACTCATGCGCGCGAGCAGGACGCAGCTCTGGTGTATCTGCACAGAGCGGGGGTACCCATCGATCCTCCGCCACAGTGGGTCAGTTCGGTGCCGCCCCGCTTCCCATAGGCGATCGGGCGCGCGATTCCAGTACATCCGGCGGGCCACGCCGCCGCAATCTGCGCCACCTGCCGGTCTGCGCTCGAGTCTTTCTGGGTAAAGCCACAGGTAAATGCGATTCCCATCGCCGGTTGCGACACTAGACTGTCGCCTGCGCTGACCGTCATTTCACCGCCAGCTCATCCGCCAGCCGATCAAGGAGGATCGCTACATGAACAGCTTCACGCTGACTGCCGTCGGCAATCTCGCCAGGAACCCCGAGCTCGTCGCGAAGAGCGACACGATGTATACGCGCTTCTGTCTGGTCGGCAATGACTATGCCGGCAAGGATGAGGAAGGCGTCGCGCGCGAAGTGATCACCAGCCTCTGGTTCGTCGCGTTCGGCGCGCTGGGAGAAGCCATCGCCAGGAACGCCCGCAAGGGTGACCAGTTGATGGTGGCCGCGCGCATTCGCGCCAATAACTGGACCGACAAGCAGGGCGAGAAGCAATACGACCACTCGTTCATCGTGCAGGGCTTCAGATTCGGTGCCCCGGGAAGGGCGAAGCGCGAGGAGTTCGACGCCCGCAGGGACGGCGAGCCGGCGCAAGGAGCACTCGAGGCCGAAGCCTAAATGCCTGCAAGGCAGCGCGGGAGGCCGCAAATGAGACCGGAGATCGGCAAGCTAGCCAGGAACACGACGCGATCGAGCCGCGTCACGCCACTTCTGCTGCTTCTGGCGGCGCCGGGGCTCGCGGCCGCGCAGGCCTCGCCCTTCATGACGGGCGTCACGTCGTTGCAGACCAACATCCTCGCATGGCTGACGCCCATTGCCGTCATCCTGGTGATGGCCCTGGGCGCGATGGCGATGGCGAATCGCATTTCGTGGGGATGGTGCATCGGTGCGATCTTCGGCATCGCCATCGCTTTCGGCGCCCCGCAGATCGTGACGTGGGTGCGGGGAATGTTTGGAGTTTGAGGAGAACGGAGCATGCATGAGCACAATCCCGGATTGATCGCCGATCTGCTGTTCGTCGGTGCCACGCGTCCGCCAATGCGATGGGGGGTGACGTACTCGGCCCTGCTGTTCAATCTCGTCTTCACGATGGAGTTATTCCTGTTGACGAAGAATCTCCTGTTGCTCCTGACCAGTGTGCCCATCCACGGAGTGTGCGTCCTGCTGTGTGCCCGGGATGCACGATTCTTCGACCTGGTGATGCTATGGAGTCGGACCCGATTGCCGGCCGCCGTGGGCAATCTGCGTTTCTGGAATGCCAGCAGCTATAGCCCATTGACGCTGGACTTCCCGGTTGGTCAGGGCACCCGCCGCGGACGCGATGTGGAAGTCTGTGTCGCCTCATCGGGCAGGCCGGTGCTCTCATGCTGATGCGAAATCGCATGCGGGCTGTGCGTCGAGAGTCGATTGCGGCGGCGCGAATCCCCTGCAGCGTGCACGTGGCACCCAACGTCATCAGGACCGCGTTCGGGGACTATGTTCAGGTGCTGCGGCTCGCGGGCGCGAGCTTCGAAAGCGCGGACGACGAGCAGGTCAATGCCTGGCACGAACGGCTGAATGTCTTGTGGAAAAACATCGCCAGCCCGAGCGTTGCCCTGTGGACTCACGTGATCAGGCGGCGTGAGCGTGCCGATGTACCGGGCGGCGCGCCAGCGGGATTCGCTGCATCGCTTGCGGCGAAGTACGCCCGGCGACTCGCTGGCGAAACACTCATGGTCAACGAGCTCTTTCTGGCCGCCGTATACAGGCCGGCTGCGGGAGTGGCCACGGGCGTGATGTCCCGCGCACTTTCCAATGCCCAACGCGATGGATCAAAGCTGGAGCTCATGGACGCACTGGATGCCTGCGAGAAGCTCGTCCAGGTGTTGCGAGCGTCGCTGGCGCGATATGAGCCGCAGGTACTTGGCAGTTATCGCATGGGCAGTGTGTGGTGCTCCTCGCTGCTCGAATATCTTGGCCTGTTGGTCAATGGGGAATGGCGACCCGTACCATTGCCGCGCCGTGCAATCGGCGAGGTGCTGGCGACCACCCGCCTGTTTTTCGGTTCCGAGGCGATCGAGTACCGTACGCCGGGCCAGACGCGCGTCGGAGCAATGCTCGGCATCAAGGAATACCCGACGCCCACTCCCGCAGGAATGTTCAACCGGCTGCTCTCGGCACCGTTCCCGATGGTGCTCACGCAGTCGTTCGCCTTTCTGGCGAAGCAGACGAGCCAGGGCCTTCTGCAGCGGCAAGTCCACAGAATGCGTAATGCGGGGGACTTCGCGGTGTCGCAGGTGGAGCAGCTCAAGGGGGCGCTCGATGCATTGACGAGCAACGAGTTTGTCATGGGCGACCATCACTTCTCACTGCAGGTGCTGTGCGACGTTCCGGATGACGAGGAGGAATGCGCTGCTCGCCGGCTCAAGATGCTGAACGATCACGTTTCGCTCGCGCGCAGCCTTCTCGCCGACACCGGCATGACCGTCGCCCGTGAAGATCTCGCGCTCGAGGCAGCGTTCTGGGCACAACTGCCGGGGAACTTCCCGATGCGCCCGCGCAAGGCGCCCATCACTTCGCGCAATTTCGCTGCAATGTCTGCATTCCACAACTATCCCGCGGGCCGCGCCCACGGCAATCACTGGGGCGCCGCGCTTGCACTCCTCATGACGAGCGCCCGTTCGCCCTATCACTTCTCGCTGCATGCAAGCGATCCCGCGGATGAGGGCGCTGGACCCAAGGACACCGGCCATACCTTCATCTGCGGCCCGACCGGCTCCGGCAAGACCGTGTTGATTGGATTCCTGGTCGCCATGCTCGAGCGGCACGGGGCTACCCAGGTGATTTTCGACAAGGATCGGGGGCTCGAGATCCTGGTGCGCGCACTCGGAGGAGAGTACCTCCCGTTGTGCAACGGAGTACCGACCGGCTTCAACCCGCTGCAATTGCCGGCGACGCCGCCGCACGTCGAATTCCTCAAGACCTGGCTGCGAGCCCTGGTGCGACCTGCAAACGATCGTGCGCCCAGCGTGCGCGAACAGGCGGACCTGGATCAGGCCCTGCGCGGCACCTTGGCGCTCGAGCCGCGCGCGCGGCGCCTCTCGAGGCTGATCGAATTTCTGGATCCGACCGATCCGGAGGGAATCCACGCCAGGCTGGTGCGCTGGTGCGAGGTGAGCCGGGGCGACTACGCCTGGGTATTCGACAATTGCGAGGACTCCGTCGTGGCGCGCATGACTGCCCGGGCCGTGGTCGGATTCGACGTCACGGACTTCCTCGATCATGAGCTCGCCCGCGCGCCGGTGACGCTTTATCTCTTCCACCTCGTGCGCGGGCTCCTCGATGGGCGCCGGCTGGTCTGCTGGATGGACGAGTTCTGGCGGCTGCTGGCGGACCGGGCCTTCGAGAGTTTCGCCCGGGAGGCGCCCAAGACGTGGCGGAAGCTGAACGGCGTGCTGTGTCTGGCGACACAAAGCGCCAGCGACGTCCTCGACAGCCCCATCAGCCGCACGATCATCGAGCAGACGCCGACCAAGATATTCTTTCCGAACTCCAATGCCAGCCTCGTGGAATGTGCGGGGTTGGGTCTGACGCAGCGTGAATTCCAGCTCATCAAGGAGCGGCTGGAGCCCGGCTCGCGCCGCTTTCTGCTGAAGCAGGGCCCTCACAGCGTCGTCTGTCAGCTCGACCTTGCGGGCTTCGATGCGGAGCTGGCCGTCATCTCGGGCCGTACGCGCCAGGTACGGCGCATGGAGCGGATCATTGCGGCGCAGGGACTCGATCCCGCCGTCTGGCTGCCCCTCTTCATGGCTTCCAACGATCAGGACTGAGAAGGAGCTTCGGCATGTGGATCTCCCCGATTCGAGTGCGCTGGCCGCTTCTGGCCGGCATGCTGTTCGTTCCCGTGGCACACGCGCAGTTTGCGGTTATCGACGTCGGCGCGATCACACAGCTGGTCGTTCAGGCGCACACTCTCGCGGATCAACTGTCGACCGCGCGCGATCACCTGGCACAGGCCCAGGCGGAGTTTGCCTCCATGACTGGCAATCGCGGCATGGAACGGCTCCTCAGCGGAATTCAGCGAAACTACCTGCCCCCCGATTGGGCAGGCCTTCAGGACATACTCCGGGGCCAGGGCGGCGGCTACGGCGCGCTCGCGAGCGGCGTAACTCAGACGGTGCAGGCGAACGCAATATTGTCAACGCAGCAGCTCGCGGGATTGCCGGCCGACGCGCGTCAACAGATCGTGACCGCGCGCCGCCTGGCAGCGCTCTCGCAGAACCTCGCGCGCGAGGCTCTGGCGACGACGAGCAGCCGATTCGCGGCACTTCAGCAACTGAGCGACGCACTGCCGGCGGCAAGCGATCAGAAAGGCGTCCTGGACCTGCAGACGCGAGTCGCTGCCGAGAACGCCATGCTGCAGAACGAGCAGACAAAGTTGCAGACGCTGTATGAGGTGGTCCGGGCTGAGGAGGAGGCAAACCAGCAGCAACTGCGTGAACGTGCGTTGGCCGGCCACGGCGTGTTCGCACGCCGTTTCCAGCCTGCGCCCTGACAACAAGGCAGAGGTATCGCGCGTGGGATTCTTCGCAAGCTTCTGGGGATGGCTGAACTCGCAGCTTGGAACCTACATCGGCGACAACACGGCGCGCGTGTCTACTGCCCTGGAGCCGGCCATCGTGACGCTGGCCACGCTTTACGTGATGGTTTGGGGCTATCTACAGCTTACCGGCAGGATAGACGAGCCGTTCATGCCGGGACTGAAACGAATCGTCACGCTCGCAGTGGTTCTGGGCGTCGCGCTGCGCCTGTGGCTGTACAACACCGTCATCGTCGACACGTTCTACACGGCACCGGCCCAGCTTGCTGCGGCTGTCGTGGGATCGTCGGACCCGGTGCAGACGATCGATGTCATCTGGGAACGCGGCGGCGCCGTGGCGGGATACCTGTGGAATAACGGCGGCGTGTTCGGCGGCGATTTCGGATACTACATTGCCGGGGCCACGGTATGGTTTCTCATGGGCCTGCTGTGTGTGTACACGATGTTCCTCATCGCTCTGTCGCATGTCGCCCTCGCCATCCTGCTCGCGCTCGGCCCGTTGTTCATCGCAATGCTGATGTTCGACAGCTCGAAACGGCTGTTCGATGCCTGGATCGCGCAGCTGGCGAACTACGCGCTGATCACGATCCTGACGGTGATGGCCGCGGCGCTGCTGCTGCAGATCGTCGAATCGTACGCGACCCAGACCGCGGCACGTGGTGCGCAGATCCTGACTGTCGACGCTCTGAACATGATCCTCATCTCCGTACTCGTGCTGCTGTTCATGCGGCAGGTCATGCCGATCGCCGCGAGTCTCGCGAGCGGGGCTGCCCTGAATTCCTTTGGCAGCGTCAGTCGCGCGGTCGGCTGGGGCAGGCGCGCAGGGGTGGCCGCGCTGCAGTTCGGAGCCCGGACAACCGCTGCGTTGCTCGCGAGAGGCGAAGACTGATTCGCGTATCGGGGCCCGTCAGACTCGCTCAGGCCAAGGAAGGCTCATGAAATTACTGTCTGTCATCGGATTGATGCTGCTCATCGCCGCCTGCTCCTCGTACGAAGTGCGGTGCAGGGGTGGGCTGCAGCCAGTGAACGCCCCGGTTGCCGCCCCGAAGCATCCAGCCTCACCGGCCGGAGGCCGTCCATGAAGGCCGATCCGGCGCTCGAACGTTATCTTCGGGAGGCGGCATCCTGGGACTCGGACCGCGTCGCGCAAACGAAGCGCAATGCCAGGGCCGCGTGGCTGGTTGCCGCGGCAGGCTGGCTCTGCGCGATGGCCAGCGCCGCAGCGCTCGCGATTCTCATGCCGCTGAAAAGCGTCGAGCCGTTCGTCGTACGGGTCGATAACAGTACCGGAATAGTGGATGTCGTGCCGGTATATGCAGGCCACACACCGGTGGACGAAGCCATCACCCGGTACTTCCTCACGCACTACATCACCGTGTGCGAGCGTTTCAATCTCGTTACCGCGGAGAGCGACTACGAAGAGTGCGGCGCCTTTCACACGGCCCAGCGCAATCAAGCGTGGTATGCGCTGTGGAATACGAGCAATCCTGCATCGCCGCTGAACGTCCACAAGGACGGCGGCACCGTTCGCGCGCAGGTTGAATCGGTCAGCTTCATAAAGCGCACGAACGGCGTGGCCGATCTCGCGCAGGTCCGCTATCTCAAATCGGAGCGCCACGGCACAGGGAGCGCGCAGCTCATGACTCACTGGATCGCAACTGTTCAATACGCCTACGGATCGCCGTCGAAGGACCCGAGAACACGCCGTTGGAATCCGCTCGGCTTCAAGATCGTAGAGATAGGCTCGGAGCCTGAAGTACCCGCCGTGCCGGCTGCCGCGCTCAACGCAGCCCTCGCAGGTTCCGTGCCATGAATTCCAGGAGCCGCCGTAGCCGGGCGCATCGAACGCTGGCTTCCGTTTGCACGATCTCAGCGGTGCTCGCCGCGATGAGCGCGCATGCGGAGACGGTGCCGGTAAAGGGTCTGGTCGATAGCCGCGTTCGGATAGCGGCTTACAACAGCGATGAGGTGTATCGCCTGCACGGTTACGTAGGCTATCAGATCGATCTGCAATTCGAGCGGGGTGAGACGTTTGTGGGGCTCGGTGCCGGGGATCTCGATGGCCTGTCGTTCGTGGCGTCCGACAATCACCTGTTCATCAAGCCGAAAGCGGCACAGGTGGGCACGAATCTGACGGTGCTGACCACGCGAAGACCCTATCAGTTCGATTACACCGCCTCTGCGCGTCATCCCGGCTCCGAGGAGGACGAGGTCATCTATTCATTGCGATTCACGTATTCGCCGGCCGCGTCGGCCAACGCAGCGGCGGCTTCCGCTGATGAATTGAGCCGATTGCTGGAGCAGTCCGCCTCGCATCGCCCGCTCAACGTGGACTACTGGTACTGCGGCAGTCCATCGCTCAAGCCGGTCGCCGCCTCCGATGACGGAGTTCACACCCGGGTACGTTTTGGCGCCCGGTCGGAACAGCCGGCCATCTTCGTTCTCAATGACGATGGGACCGAGTCGCTGCTGAACTTCAGCATGGCCGAGGGCGATGTCGTCGTGCATCGGGTCGTGCGTCAGCTCATTGTCCGCCGGGGCAGGCTCGTCGGCCGCATCGTGAACAAGGGTTTCACGGGTTTCGGCGAGCGGCTGCAGTCGGGTACGGTGTCGCCGAGCGTGGAGCGGTCCACCGGGAGCAGAACGCCATGACACCCCGCTCTACGAATGAGGGCCCTGACGGCGGCGATGCGGATGTTGTCGCCGATGCCCTGGTGCGCGGTGAGCGCGGACCACTGTCTGTCGATCGCACGCATTCACTTCAATCCAGGGCGAGCAGCATCATGGCGTGTGGATTGATGATCATCCTGGGAGCAGGCATGCTCGCCTGGTATTACGCGAATGCGCTGTCGCGTCAGACTCGCGCGCGGCAACAAGCACAAGCCACTCTGACCAACCGGGTACAGGGGGATATGCCTCTGCCGCCGCTGGGTCCGGTAGAGTCCTCAGGCCCGGCCGCATCCCTGGACGTTCGTCAGCCTGCCGCCGCGCCTGCACCCGATTCCGGGAGTGGCGTGCCTGCTTCGCCGCCATCTGTGCCGCTCGCGCAGTCCTATTCGAGTTGGGCTGCCGCGGGTGGCATGCCGCCCTCATACGGCTCCCTGCCGGCGCAGTACGCGACCCCATCGCCTAAAACTCCCGGGCAAATCGCCCTCGAGCGTCGATTGTCGGGGGTTGCATTTGCGCGGGTGTCCGATTCCGGTGTGTCGCCGGGCAGCGGGCTCCCCTCTGGCGCGGCCTCGGTTCCCGATATGGGCTCTCTTGGCTCGCAGCCCGCGACTGGACTCCAGTCTGCTCCTCTGCGCAGCACAAGCGCACGGCCCGAAGGGGAGGTGGCACCCCTGTTGACCTCCAGCGCCGCTGCCCCGGTGCGAGCCGAGCTCCTGCCAACACAGAGGTTTCTGCTCGCCAAGGGAGCATTCATCGACTGTACGCTGGAGACAGCGATCGACTCCACGTTGCCGGGCATGACCACGTGCATTACCGCCACCGATACTTTCGGATTGGACGGCAAGGTCGTGCTGCTGGAGCGAGGCACCAAGCTGATCGGTGAGACTCGAGGCCAGGTGCAGCAAGGTGCCGCGCGCGTATTTGTACTCTGGACCGAGGCCCGGACTCCCTCCGGCATCGTCGTCCCGCTCGACTCCCCGGCGGCGGATCAGCTCGGGCGCTCCGGCCTTGCGGGCGAGGTCGATCGGCATTTCTGGGATCGGTTTGGCGCCGCCATACTCATCTCGACGCTCGATGGCGCGGTGCAGGCGGCGGTGCAGTCCGCCAGCCATGGCGCCGGCACGGTGATCTATAGCCCCACAACTTCCGAGAGCATCGTCACCGATGTGTTGAAGAGCACGGTCAACATCGCGCCCACCGTGACCAAACGCAATGGGGAGCGTATCCAGGTTTTCGTTGCCCGCGATCTTGACTTCAGGCAAGTCTATGAGCTGCGTACGGCCGCAACGGCGCGCTGGCGCTGAGTCAGGCGATGCCTCCGCGCTCGATCTCACGTTGCGCTCGCTCGAGCCGATCCTGGGGGATCCTGATGTGACGGAAGTGTGTATCAATCGGCCTCAGGAGGCTTTCATCGAGACGCGGGCGGGCTGGCGCCGGGAGCCGTTGCCGTTTGCGGACTTCGACTGGTGCCGGCGCCTCGCCAAGCTGGTCGCCAACTCGACGCACCAGCGCGTCGACGAATCCTCGCCGCTGTTGTCGGCGTCCCTGCCGGGCGGAGAGCGTATCCAGGTGGCGCTGCCGCCCGCGACCCTGCCGGGTTGCATAGCCATCACCATCCGCTGCCCGTCCGATGAGGTCTGGTCGATTGCTGAGCTGGCCAGGCGCGGAGCCTTGCGCGCCACGCGTCGCGCGAGCGATTGTGCGGATGGAACCGAGTCGCAACTGCTGCGGCTGCTGGCCGCGAACGACCATGAGGCATTCATGCGGCTGGCCGTCATCAGCCGCAAGAACATCCTCGTGTCGGGCGCGACCGGATCGGGCAAGACCACGTGGACCAAGGCGCTGATCCGGGAGATTCCCGGCGACGAGCGCCTGGTCACGATCGAGGATGCGCAGGAGCTGGTACTCGACCGGCATGCCAATCACGTGCGGCTGTTCTACAGCAAGGACGCCCAGGGCCTCGCCCGAGTGACGCCGAAGCAACTCCTGGAGTCGTGCCTGCGCATGAAGCCCGATCGCATCCTGCTCGCCGAGCTGCGCTCGGAGGAGGCATTCGACTACCTGCGCAACGTGAACTCCGGACATCCAGGATCGATTACGAGCGTGCACGCGGCCAGCGCCGAGCTGGCCTTCGAACAGCTCGTGCTGCTGGTCAAGCAGAGTCCCGCCGGGCGTGAGCTGGCCCGCAGCGACATCAAGGATCTGCTGTATCTGCTGGTCGATGTCGTGATCCAGTGTGGAATCGAGCGGCACGAGCGCTTCATCCGCGAGATCTGGTACGACCCCGAACGCCGGCGCCGCAGCCGCGCCTCGCGTAGCTGACCAGGGGCGCCGCGATGGATGCCGAAACGATGAAACTGGGACTCCTCATGGAGGCGGCGCACGCCAATCAGAAGCTGGCCGAGGCCAGCCTGAAGGAGCTGCAGTCGCAGGCGAACGAACTGGCAAGTGCAGTCCGGGAGGAGGTTCATCGCGCTCTGGTCGAGGAGCTGCATTCCCTGGCGACCGACAGCAGACGCGCCGTGGACGCGCTGCGTGCCGTACGCCACGCTGCAAACGTGCGCGTGGCTTTGTGGAGTGTGGCCATGACGACACTGTGTTCGGCGATTCCCCTGTGCCTTGCGTATTGGATCATCCCTTCTCAGGCCGATATTCACGCATTGAGCGCAAAACATGACGAGCTGGCGGCCAAGATCGCGAGCCTCGAGAATCGCGGTGGACGCATCGACCTGCGGCGCTGTGGAGAGGGGGCTCGGCTTTGCGTCCGGGTCGACCGCAAGGCGCCGATGTATGGAGAGAAATCCGACTACCTGGTCGTGAGAGGATATTGACACCATGGAAAGGTACAAACGTGGCGCGTTGGTCCTCAGCGGGTGGCGCATGCGCGGCCTGCTGCCCCGCTTTGTCAGCCGCGACGCAGCCTTGCTGCTCGCCGGCGTGGCGGTCACCCGCGCCGACGAAACCAAGCATTTCAAGCTCATTGGCACGACGGGGACGGGCAAGTCCACCGCGATCGCGGAGCTGCTGGCCGGTGCCTTGGCACGCGGCGATCGCGCCGTCGTCGCGGATCCGGACGGCGGCTATCTTGCCCGCTTTCACGATAGCCGCCGCGGGGATGTCATCCTCAATCCGTTCGAGCCGCGTTCCGTCAAATGGGATCCGTTCGCGGAGATACACGGTCCATACGATGTCGAGCAGCTCGCGAGCGGACTGATTCCCTCGAGCGAGGACGCGTCGAGTCGCGAGTGGCGCAGTTATGCGCGCACATTCCTCGCCGCAGTGGCACGTCGTTGCCACCATACCGGCCGGCGTGACGCGGCGGAGCTCTGGCGATTGCTCGCCATTGCTTCCAGCGGTGAGCTGCGTCCGATCGTTTCCGGCACACCCGCCCAGCCGTTCCTCGAGCAGGACAATGCCCGCATGTTTGGCTCGATTCGCTCGATCACAAGCTCCTGCGCGGCTGCTTTGGCCTACGTTCAGGCGCAGCGCGCGCCGGCGTTCTCGGTACGCGGCTGGGTCCGTGGAGGAGCGGGGGCTCTCTTCATTCCCTATCGCGCGAGTCAGATCGCGGCATTGCGCTCGATCATCGCGACCTGGATGCGCCTCGCTCTCTTCGAAGCCATGACCCGTGCCGAGGAGGATCAACGTCTGTGGTTCGTGATGGACGAGCTCGATGCGCTTGGCGCGATTGATGGCCTGAAAGATGCGCTGGCCCGCTTGCGCAAATTTGGAGGGCGGTGTGTCCTCGGGTTCCAGTCGATCGCACAGGTCTCCAGCACTTACGGCCCCGCAGATGCCCAGACCATCATCGAGAATTGCGGCAATACCCTGATCCTGCGTTGCTCGGGCAGCGACAGTGGCGGCACCTCTCACTTCGCGTCGCGATTGATCGGGGAGCGCGAGATCGTGCGCCGCCAGACCTCGCGCGGACGCGATCGCGAAGGCTGGCTGGCCGCCGCAGGACTGCGTCGGTCCACGAGTGTTAGCGAGCACCATGTTACCGAGGCTGCCGTGCTGCCTTCCGAGCTCGAGCAGCTGCCCGATCTGGCGGGGTACCTGAAAACCGCCTCGTCGCGGGCCTGGAAGCGAGTCCGCATCCTGCGCCGATGATTACGCGCCCTGACCGTCGATGGCGCAAAACCCGCCACGGTCTGCCCGCGGCGGGGCTGCCTGCAGACTATCGCATCTCGTTTGGGGCGTGCTATGCCTATTCGCCGAAGGGCCACAATGAAGTGTCCGCGCGATCCCGTCTGCTTCGTGCCCGGTTGAAGGGATGCAACATCCAATGGCTGCAGTACTACGCATTGCGCGTGCACGAGCAGGTGATCCAGCAGCGGCGGTTCCGCGGCTACTTCGGCGACGACACCCTCCTGATCCCGGTCCCGCGGAGCAGAGCGGGATCGTGCACCGCCGTCTGGGCGGCTCGACATCTCGCGCTCGCCATCCATGCAACCGGTCTTGGGTATTCGGTCTGGACGGGCCTCAGCCGCTCGAGCCCGGTCGACAGATCATCGGCGGCCTGGTTCTGGGAGCGGCCGACAGTGCAGGAGCATTATCGATCATTCGCCGTCGGCCCATCCGCATCGTCTCCAGCCCACGTCGTCCTGATCGACGACGTGGTCACGAAGGGACGAACGCTGGTTGCCGCAGCCATGCGGCTGCAGCAAGCCTTTCCACAGGCACGGATCCAGGCGTTCGCTCTGCTTCGGACGATGGGCTTCGTCCCGGATATCGAGCGCCTGATCGATCCGTGCCAAGGCGAGATCCGATGGAACGGCGAAGAGGCGTACCGGGCTCCGTGACCTGACTACGCGGCTACGCGGCTACGCGGCTACGCGCGATCGACCCGCGCCGCGAAGCACCCTGGCTTCGCATTGTGCACATGCAGGTACTCGACATCACGCCGATCCAGCATGCGCCCGATGACGGGCTCGATTGCACTGCCATCGATAACATCCGCGTCCTGCAGCATGCCCGCTGAATTGAATGCCCGCAGCGACAGAAGGCGGCGGCGCAAAACCTGAGGCACCTCGTCGATCGCGAGGTGCGCTTCATCTGCCTGCTCGCGGACGTAGATCGCGTATCGGGAACGATATGGAGTCGCTACCGACAGATGCTCATAGTTGAGCAGCAAGAGCGTCTCGCCGGCTTCGGCATCACGCAGGCTGACGCGGCAGGGGAAGCCAGGCGAGGTGTCTGCGACATGTCTCACGGCAGCGTGTGCGGCGAGCTCGGCATCGGACAGTCCAAAAAGCGGCGCAAAGGGTGCGAGCGGCAATCCCGAGATTCGAAAGCCCATGGGCACTCTCCTGATTCAGTGAGGGCCCAGATTGCCCGCCGCGCGCCGGTAGCGCATTCCGATTCTTGCTATGGCGGCTGCTCTTCGGGCGCGCCATCGAAAAAGTCGACAAGTCCGGTCTCGAGCGAGTACTCGGCGCCCACGACGACCAGGCCTTCCGTCTGGATGAGCTGTTCGATGATCTGGGACCCGTGCCGCAGGTGAGCCGCGGAGGCGCGGACATTGGCTCGCACGGCATGGTGGACCAGAGCTTCCTGATCGTACCGGAGACTCGTTTCCAACAGCCCTTCCACGGACGGCATGACGCGGCTGACGATGGATTGGATGTTCCGCGATTTCTTCTCTTTGGGCCCCTGAAGGTGATCCAGCGTCGCCTGAATGACCCCGCAGGTGGAATGACCGAGCACGACCACGAGGCGGGTCTTGAATCGTTCCGCGGCAAACTCGACGCTGCCGATCTGCGACGGTGCGACGATGTTTCCCGCCACGCGGATGACGAACAGATCGCCCAGGCCCTGGTCGAAGATGATCTCCACGGGTACACGGGAGTCGGAGCATCCCAGGATCGCGGCGAAGGGCTCCTGGCTCTCCGCAAGCTCCGCACGCCGCCTGGGGCTGACCAGGGCTTCGGAAGCGCGTGCATCGTCTGCAAAGCGGCGATTTCCGTCCCGCAGGCGTTCGAACGCTTCGCGTGCTGAAGTCATCGATTTTTTGGCTGGGCGCAAGGCAACCGGGACGATTATTCTGCGGGCCGGGGCCGGATAAGTGAAGGGGAATCCAATGCTCAAGCTCATCGCCATGGTGCTGGTCGTGCTGATCGCCGGTGTGCTGGTGGCGGCCGCACTGCGACCGGACACGTTCCGGGTTCAGCGCTCCACGCGCATCGAGGCGCCGCCGCAGAAGATCTTTCCACTCATCAACGACATCCATCGGTGGGGCCTGTGGTCTCCCTATGAGAAGCTCGATCCGGCCATGAAACGCACGTTCATCGGCGCTCCCGAGGGCGTGGGCGCCATATACGAATGGGAGGGCAACCGTAAGGCCGGACAGGGGCGCATGCAGATCGTGGAATCGACACCGCCCGCAAAGGTCGTCATCAAGCTGGAGTTCATCAAGCCGATAGCCGGGCACGATGTCGCCGAGTTCAGTTTGCGGCCGCAGGGCGCGGCCACCGAGGTGATCTGGGCCATGGACGGTCCCAGCCCTTACATTGCGAAGGTGATGGGACTGTTTCTCGACATGGACAAACTCATCGGCCGGGACTTCGAGACGGGCCTTGCGAATCTGAAGGCGGTGGCGGAGAAATGATGCAGCGCGCCCGCGAGCGGGGAGATTGTCATGAATCGCCGGCAGTTCATTGCGGCCAGCGGGCCGGCCGCGGCGACGGGAATGACAGCCCGGAAACCGGCCAGGCCAACTCTCGCACCTGACCGCTTGCCTCGTCCGAATTCGCGACCGTGCCGGATACCGCCTTGGCGCAGCATGATGTTGCGGTCGTGACCTTGACAGTGAACACCCTGGATCCGCAGGCTGCGCGACCTGACTGGGAGGTCCGCTGTTCGACCGGCAGACCCACAACAGCCATTTCGCGGCCCTGCGCAAGTTGTACCGCAGCGGCATCGATCCCTCCCTGGCGCCTCCCCGGCGCATCGATCCGGACGGAGCGCTCAACTCAACAACAAATGTTGTAGCAGCTCTTGACTTTTGTGGCGGAAGTCAGGTTGAAACGCCGCAAGCCGCCGCCGCCATGAAACATTACTGACAGTTGTGGCGTCAGGCCGTGTATGATTGGCGCTTCGTTCAACTGTAATGTCGAGGAGAGACTGATGGCCAAACGTCCAGCCAACAACGGAGCATCGTGGAGCGCAAGCGAATTGCGCACTCTGAAGCAGCTTGCCAAGGCGGGAACAGCCCAGGCCGCTGCCAAGCAGCTGGGGCGCACACCGGCGGCGGTTCAGCAGAAGGCGATGCGTACCGGCATTTCGTTCCGCGCCGCCCCGCGGGGACGAGGACGCGCGAAGAAGAAGTAAGCCGCAAGCTATAGCGGAAAGCCCGGGAGGCCGGGCCTGGTACTGGCCGTTGGGGCCCGCACC
This sequence comes from Steroidobacteraceae bacterium, assembly GCA_050738795.1. GTDB lineage: Bacteria > Pseudomonadota > Gammaproteobacteria > Steroidobacterales > Steroidobacteraceae > 13-2-20CM-66-19. The sequence continues at coordinate 23,758 of JBOIAD010000117.1, read as the reverse complement.
GCACTTCGGCCGCAGGGACTCGTGGGAAGGAATCTGCCCGGGTTTTCCGTCAATTTCACCGCGGATCGTGAGGGCACGCCCTGCACAGGCCGGGGGTGAAGCCCATTCAGCTCCTGCCCGATCGCCTTCGTCTATTGCAGCCGCATCGTGGCCGATAGCGCGCGACTATAGAATTCTTTGCTCAACCGGCGGCGGTAGGTACTGGTAGAACCAGATCTCTGACAGCGCCTGTGAGTCCACGGACAGGAACAGGCGCAGATTGATCGGCTCCAGACTGTCGTCGGTCAATGCGAGGTCGAACATGGCCCGCCACTCCTGGAGCGGCAGCAGCGGCCGCGCCGAGGCGATCTCGATGCGCCCGCGCGATGCGGAAATCACCGGGGTCACGCGTGCCGCTTCTCCCAGCAGCGCCAGGTCGCCGCCGGCGAAGTCCAAGACGAAGCGCCACGAGAAGTGGGTGCGCTTCTGGCCGACCACACCCCCGATGCCGGTGCGCGTAGCCCGGACCGTGGCAAGCCTCGGCCCGAGCGGATTCTCGCGACACCAGTACAGGCGGTAGCCGTAGAGATATTCCTGGCCTTTCTGCGGCTGGTCGGCCGGAGTCCAGAACGCCACGATGTTGTCCATCACCTCGTCGCGGGTGGGGATCTCGACCAGGCTCACGGCGCCCTTGCCCCAGTTGCCTTTCGGTTCGGTCCAGACGCTCGGGCGTTTCTCGTAAAATACGCCATCATCCTGGTAATGCTCGAAATTGCGCTCGCGCTGCATCAACCCGAAGCCGCGCGGGCCGTTGTCCGCGTACGTATTGACGCGCACGCCTGTTGGGTCCGTCAGCGGACGCCAGATCCATTCTCCGGCGCCATTCCAGATCTGCAGCCCGTCGGAGTCGTGGATCTCGGGTCGCCAGTCCTGGGAGGTATGCCTGTCGTTCTTGCCGCTGAAGAACATGCTGGTGCCCGGAGCGATGCCGATGCGCTCGATCGGCTTCCGCGGATACAACGAGGCATCTATGTCCATCACCAGCGTATCGTCCACGTCGATGACGAAGCGGTAGGCGCCGGCTACGCTGGGAGAATCCAGCAGTCCGTACACCGTCATGCGGCTCGAGTCCTTCTGCGGCCGCTCGAGGTAGTACGCCACGAAGTCCGGGAATTCCTCCGGGGTCGGCAGGCCGCAATCGATGGCCAGCCCGCGCTCGGACATCCCGTACTGGAGTTGACCGTCGACCGCGCGAAAATACGATGCACCCTGGAACGCCGCGCAGTCCCGCGTCCAGTCGGTATGAAAGTAAAGGCGGAAGCCGGCGAAACCCAGCGTCGGCGGCAGTTGGCTCGTGGCGATTCCGGCGCGGCTGTAATCGTACATGGCCGGATCGAAGGCGATCTCCTGGGCGGTGCCATCCTGCACCAGAAACATGCGCACGGGCTTGTTGATCCGGAACCCCAGATGAGCGAACTGCACCCGGAAGCGCAGCCCATCGGCGGCCCACAGGCTGTGCTGCTCGCGAAAACGGATGGATTGCCAATGATCCCAGTCGAGCCGCTCGACGGCCGGCGGCAGCTTGTCCGGGGGCGGCCGATACGGCGACGCGCCCATCGTGCGGGCCATGCCCTTCAAGTGTGCATAATCGAAAGGCTCGGGAGTGCCCCTCTGCTTGGGGCCCTTGGCGGGAGCCGCTTCGCTATTGAAGGCCCAGGAGCAGGGTACGGCCATCGAGATCGCTGCTACGCCTGCGCGCAGAAACCTTCTTCTAGACATCAGTCATAGCCAATGTGTCCTTGCCTTGGGACATCGGGGCGCCCACCATCGAGCAAGCAGAAATTGTACCCGTGCGCGGTACACCTGCACTATCGATGTCAGGGAATCACATCCGGCGCCGACTCACGGCCGCTCGCGGCAACTTCCGGTTCACGGCTGGCGGCCACGGCCGCTCGGCGCAGCTTCCGGCTCATGCAAGCGGGACTGCGGGTCGGCAACGCGGGTGTCGCGTCCCGATAGCCGTCAGCTCGAGCGCCTGTCAGATGGACAGCGGTGCCGGTGGCCAGGCACAGTCGTCCATCTGAAGGCATATTCCCAACTTCCGCTGCCTGCTATAGCCGCGAAGTTCGGCCTGTGATCGCGTGATAACCCACGAGTACGACCACGGCGCCGATAACCGCCACCAGCAAACTATAGATGTTGAAACCGTTTACCCCGGACATGCCAAACGTACGGAACAGCCATCCACCGACGACGGCTCCGATAACCCCGAGGATGATGTCGAGGAATACGCCGTCGCCCCTCTTGTTGACGATCTTGCTGGCGATGAATCCCGCGATCAGGCCGAGAACGATCCAGGCAATGACTGACATGATAGTCTCCCATGGTGAGCTGCAAAGCTTGCCAACTCGGACTTAGCAAGGATCGCTCCCGCGGGGATCGGCGCGGCAGACCCTGCGCCGGTCGGGCGAAATCCGCACCGGGCGGCGCAGGCATGTCGAGCCCTTACTCCTGCTTGTGCAGCACGACACGCGTCGTGGTCCCTTGTCGCATGTTCTTGGCGACGAAATTCGCCGTTTTGCCGTCCGACGCCACCGTCACGCGCACCACGGCCACCACCTTTCCGTCGCGCTTGTCGGTTTCTTCCAGCGTGTTCGCATTGATGCGCTTCACCGAAACCAGGGTGTGCTCGAGGTCCCCGATCATCGGATAGTCCTTGCCATCGAACTGCGCATCGTAGCCGCCGCCACTGCCATCCCGCAGGCTGACGCCGGTCGCTGTCGTCTTGACTGTCGTCGTGATGCCATTTTGAGACATGTTCTGGATTTTGGTGGTTCGCCACGATCCTGACAGGGCGTGCGAGCCGGCCGGGCCGGCGGCAACCCGTGTTGCCAGCGCCGTGCCTTTGACCGGAGTCGCTTCCGTACGGTCATCGAAGCTGTCCGCCAGCGAGTTGCCGTCCGCGGAGACGGCGTCGGTGTCCTGGAAGGAAAGTTTCCCCGCCTTTTTGGCCGTCATTTTGACGGTATGCGCATCGGATACCTCTATCGCTAGCGTGTCGTAGTAGGGATGTCCGGTGACGGACTGGTCGGTGCCGTCCGCCTTGACGCGATAAGAGGGGATGCAGGACTTGCATTCGTATCAGCCCTGTGAGAGCACATATACGTCGGGTTTGTCGGGCAGTTTCGCGGAACCCATGTCCGCGACCCAGGTTCCGTCCATCGGGCTGTTCGCAAGGCTCAGAACGGGGGTCGCCAAAAGCAGAGTCAGTAGCGGTTTCATGATGCCGATTCCTTGTATGTGTTGTATTAGCGAGACGAGTTGCTTTCGAGGCAAGGCCCGTTGCCGGCGCACGCGCACGGTATACTGGCTCACCACAGTACTCAGGAACCGCAAAGCGCAGCCGATCCCGCCATCCGCCTGCCGTCGTCCGCGCAGCCGCGCAGAATAAGCCCCGCCCTTATGTCATCAGACCCCGCGGCCGCGGCGGTCGAATTGCTAGCATCGATGCAGCGGTGAAGAACAAGAACTCTCCGGTCGGGGACCGGCATTGCTGCACCGCCGAACAACTCATTGAAGCTTCCTCGCTCGTGGGCCCGCGGCCGTACTTTTCAGGCCGTCGCATGCCATCGGGCACTGGAAGACGCAAGTCGCCGGAGAAGGCCAGTGTTTCGACCGTTGCATCCGGATGCGGCCGGCGCGTTGCAGAGTCTCGTGCTGGGGTTGCTCCTGCTCTGCACGGATGCGGCACGCGCGCAATCACGTTTGCCGCCACCTGCTCTGGCGGGGGTCGTGAAGGACACGGCATGGGCGGAACTGCTCGGCCGGGCCCTGTTCTGGGATACCGTCGCGGTCCTGTCCGCATCGCCGGCCACCGCGCAGGTGACCCAGCGGGCCCGTGCAGTCGGCGCTCTCTCCGGAGCACAAACCACGGCGGACCAGATCGCCCGGACGCTGCTGGCTCATCGGCCGCTCGACAAATACTTGTGGCTCATCCAGCGGGCCTTCGAGGACTCGCTGTGGAAAGGAGCCGATGGCGCGCGGGTCGAGCGCAACTTCGCGCTGATCTGGCGAATTTCCACCCTGCTGTACGAATCGACCCTGCAGTCCGGTCCCGCCACGCTGCGTGTCTGCAAGCCCAACGCGGACGGCAGTGAGTTCGAGTGCAGCGACGAGGCCGAGCCCGTCAGAATCGTGCCCATTCCCTCGCAGGGACCCGCGCCGGTATCGCAGGATCAGCCCACTGTGGGCTGATGAGCGCTAGGGTGGCGCTAGGGTGGCGCTAGGGTTGCTTGTACACCGTGCCTTCCTTCATCACGAAGGCCACGTTCTCCAGCACGCTGATATCGGTGAGCGGATCGCCGTTTACGGCGATGACGTCCGCCGATTTGCCGGCCTTGATCGAGCCGAACAGCTCGGAATGGCCTATCAGGTCGGCGGCATTGACGGTGGCCGATTGAATCGCCTGCATGGGCGTCATGCCGTACTTGACCATGAAGGCGAACTGCCGGGCGTTGATTCCATGGGGGCAGACGCCGGCATCGGTACCGAAGGTCATTTTCACGCCCGCCCGCACGGCCTTCGTGAAGTTGCGGCGCTGTGCTGCCGCCAGATCGCGGTCGTGTTGCAGGAAATCGGCTGGCGTGTCGGGCGATGACTGGATGCATTCCTCGTCGTAGATGTCCATGTCGAGATAGGTCCCGTGCTGTTTTGCCAGGGCGATGCCTTCATCGTCGATTAGAGTCGCATGCTCGACCGATGCGACGCCGGCGCGAATGGCATTCTTGATGCCCTCGGCAGCATGCGCGTGCGCTTCCACGCGCAATCCGAAGTTGCGCGCTTCGTCCACGGCCGCCTGGATCTCTTCCGGAGTGAACTCGATGGATTTGGGATTGCTGCCGTGCGTGAGAACCGCGCCGGTCGTCAGGATTTTGATGTGATCGGCGCCGCGATGCGCGAGCTCGCGAACCTTCTGGCGGACCTCCCACGGACTGTCCGCCACACCAAAGCGCAAGTCCAACGGAAGTTGAATGTCGGGCGGTAGCCCGGTCATGGCGCCTGCCCCTTCGCTGATCGTGATGTACGCCCCGGCAACATACATGCGCGGGCCGATGATGATTCCCTTGGCGATCGCATCGCGCATGGCGACGTCATTGAAGGCACGGTAAACGCCCACGTCGCGCACTGTTGTGAATCCCGCCATGAGCGTGACCCGCGCGTTCGGGATTGCCGCGTAGGCGGTCTCGACCGCCGACCTGTGCAGAACGGCCAACGGTTCGGCGTCCGCGAGGTCGGCCAGATGAGTGTGACAGTCGATCAGGCCGGGGAGCACGGTCATCGCCGAGAGGTCGAGGACTCGGGCATCGGAGGGAATGGGGAGGTGCTCGCCGACGGCCTGGATCTTTCCATCGCGAACGAGAATGACCTGGTCCACGAGCGTACGACCCGCTTCGACGTCGATGAGCCGGCCCGCGCGTATTGCCGTTACCGAAGCGCTGCCGGAGCTCGGCTGGGTCCGGCACAAGACGGGCGCCGACGCAAGGCACAGGCCCAGTACGGCGATTTTTGCAAGCATGAACGGTCCTTTAGACGTAGAACGGATGCAACGGTACGTGCCGCCGGACGGTCAGCCGGCATGGCGCATCATAGCGGATCGCCGGATCGCTTAAGATCAGGCTCGGCCTTCACTACACTCCATTCTCCGGTGCCCAAGGAGGAGCTTCGGCACCATTACAGCAGGATGAGCCGTGTCAAAAAGCACCTGGATCAGCGTTGCGACCTACTCCGACAGGATTTCCGCCGAGGCGATTCTCGGCCTTCTGACGGGCGAGGGCCTGCCCGCTTACATCAAATCGGACGAGCACGTCCCGGGCCTGGGATCGAATTTCTCGGTGTCCGTGCCGCCGGACATGGCCCGCCGGGCGCAACGGCTGCTGCAGGAGGCTCACGTCTCCGAAAAGGAGTTGACTGAGCTCGCCCTGGGAGAGGCGGCGGAGCAGAAATAGCCCGGCAATAACGCGACCATCACGCGGGCCAGGCGCCTGCCGGTTGGTTTGCGCCGCTCGGGGGCATTCACTACTATGATCCAGCGCGGATTCGGCTCTTGCAGGAGAATTCCATGCAGCAAGCAGTGCGGAAATACCTGTCTGCCCTGGAAGCGGGCGACGCCGAGAAGGCGGCGGCGTTATTCGTTCCGGACGGCTGGGTGCAGTCGCCCTTCCTGGGGCGGCTGCCCATCCGTGACTTTGTCACGAAGGTGACGAGGGCCTCGAGCGGCTCGAAGCTCACGGTTTACGACGTGCTGGTGAGCGCCGAAGGGCATCTGCGCGCGGTCGCTTACTATCTGTATGACTGGTCCCTCAAGGACGGTTCGAATGTTTCGTTCGATTGCGCCGATGTCTTCAACTTCGATCTGAATACCGGCCGCATCGAGTCCATCGTCCTTGTGTACGATACGCACCCTGTCCGCGACATCGTCGAAAACAAATACCCCTGAAGACTTCCGGGCCGCAGTCGAGGTTCGCAGGCAGTCGCCACGAATGGCCGGCCAACGGCACTGGCGCCAGAGGAATGACCGTGCGGCACAGATTTCCGACCTGCATCGCGCTTCTGGCTTGCGCCGCCGCGCCGGCGCACACACCTCCGTTGCTGCCGCAGCAAGCCGTGGCCGCACTCGCGAACGAGTTGAGTGGCGAAACGGCAAAACGCAACCTGGAGGGTCTCGCGCGCTTTCACCGGCAGCGCGGCTCGCAGGGATTTCATTCGGCGGCGGAGCTGATCGCGGAACGAGCGCGGGCCTACGGCCTGGACAATGTGCAGATTCTGGAATTCCCGGCCGACGGCAGGATTTTCTACGGAACTCAGCGGGCGCGGCAGCCGTGGGACGCTGCTGAAGCGCAATTGTCGCAGGTCAAGGGCGCAAGCGAGGTCAAGCTCGCCAGCTACTCGGCCGAGCCTGTCGTGTTGGCGGAGGACAGCGAGTCAGCGGACGTGACGGCAGACCTGGTCGACGTGGGCGAGGGGACCACAGAAGGCGATTACACCGGCAAGAAGGTCAAGGGAAAGATCGTCCTCGTGGCGGCGCAACCCGGCGATGTGCAGGACCTGGCGGTAGGTCAATTCGCTGCGGCGGGCATCCTGAGTTATGCGCAGAATCAGCAGACAGCCTGGTCGGGTGAGAATGACAATCTGATCCGCTGGGGCCACCTCGAGACGTTTTCGCCCAACAGGACCTTCGCCTTCATGGTCTCGCTCAGGACGGCGCGGGCCCTGCAGGAGCGGTTGAGTCAGGGAGAGGCCATTCGGCTGCACGCACAAGTGAAGGCGGGCCAGCATCCCGGAGCCTATGAGGTTGTCACGGCCACCATCGATGGCTCGGACCCGAAACTGCGCGAGCAGGAAATCGCCTACTCCTGCCACCTGGATCACCAGCGCCCGGGAGCCAACGACAACGCGAGCGGATGCGCGACGATTCTCGAGGTGGCGCGCACGCTTCAGAAACTGGTTGGCGACGGCAAACTGTCCCGGCCGGCGCGCACGATCCGCTTCATCTGGCCGCCGGAGGTCGAAGGCACGGTCACGCTGCTCAATGCGAGGCCGGAGCTCGCCAGGCAGATCAAGGCGGTGGTGCACATGGACATGGTGGGCGGTGGTCCCGAGACCAAGGCCGTGTTCCATGTCACTCGCGGACCGCTGTCCCTGCCCTCGTTCGTGCACGATGTGGCGTGGGCATTTGCCGCGTGGGTGAACGGAGAGTCGTACGAGTTCGCGGCGACCGGCAAGGCGGAATATCCGCTGATCGCACCCGAGGGCGGCAGGGAGCCGCTGCGCGCCATGAGCTCGCCCTATACGATGGGAAGCGATCACGATGTCTACCAGGATTCCTCGTTCGCGATCCCGGCGATCTACCTGAACGACTGGCCGGATCGCTACATTCATACCAATTTCGATACGGCGGCGAATATCGATCCGACCAAACTCGAGCGCGCGGCCTTTGTGGGCGCGGCCAGCGGGTACTTCCTCGCCAATTTCTCGTCGCGCGATCTCGCGGCAACGGGCGGAGCGATTGCGGCAGGAAAGCTGCTGAGAACACTGACTTCGATGGAACGACATACGGAAGCAGGAGCGGCGGAGGAATACGAGCGCGGAGTCCTCGCGTCGCTCGATGCATTCGCCTCCGGGACCGCCCCAAAGCCGCAGCACGCCAGATCGGTTGCGAACGGCGATCGCACAACCGTTTATCGCCGCCGCAAGGAGCCGCGTGGGCCACTTGCGGTGTTCGGGTACGACTACTTTGCCGATCATGCGAAGTCGGCTGGCGTGACGACACCGAAGTTGTTGAGCTACGAGGGAACGTGGGGCTCCGGGGAAGAGTACGCCTATGAGGCATTGAACTTCACCGACGGCAGGCACACCACGCGCCAGATCCGTGATGAGCTGTCAGCGGAGTACGGTCCCGTGCCGCAGGAGCTGGTCGGCGAATATTTGCAGGCGCTGAAGCGAATCGGCGTCGTGGAGTAACGCCGGCTCGTCGTCCGGGGCGTCACTGCTGCTGGCCGGATCAGGCAAGCTTCCGAGCCAGATCCGTCAGCAGCCGCTCTCCGTCACCGCGCCACGCGGATCCGTGCATGCAGGCCAGAATCCCGGGCCGCAGTTTCGCCAGCCTTTGAATCACGGGAACCGTATTCGGCCCGTGCGCGTAGTAGTCCATTTGTGCGCGCATGGCTTCGCTGGGAGCGAGAATGTCGCTCTCCACCACCGGCGGATGATCCGCTCCCGGCTGCGTCAGGAGATCGCCGCACAACAATGCCCGGATGCCGTCGATCATGAGATATCCGTTCTCCCACCCATGGGGGACGTGGGGAGCATCGATCCAGGTCACGGAGTATCGGCCGAGGCTGATGCTCTGCTGATCCGCCAGTGCCACCGGCGCGCGATCCGCCAGATCGCTCATCGACACCAGTGAGGCAAGGCGGCCGCACAACGGACTGGCCACGGGTGCGGCGGCCAGAAACTGGTTGAGGGAGCCGCATTCGTCGCTCTCGACGTGCGAGAACCCGATGTAGTGCAGCTTCTCCAGCGGCACTACCGTGGCGATTGCATCGCGTATTTGCGGGAACAGCGCACGCGGGCCGGTGTGAAACAGCAATGATCGCTCATCACGCAGCAGGTATTGATTGAACGAAAAGCCGCCCGGCATCGATGCGACGGGGGTATGAACGCGAAACAGGCCGTCCGCAATCTCATCGATTTGCGTGCCATTCAACCCGCGTGCTGGATTCATGATGTGTACTCGTAACGATCAGCGCCTCCCCGCAGGGTAACAAGTCCTGAGTGCAGGCGTGCGGTATCAGTCCGGACCCAGGGACTTGCCACCCAATGCATCCTCAGGGACACCGGATGATAGCGGGATACGTGCTTCACCTTCGCAGTGGCGGATATCATGCGCAGTCCGCATGGGGACCATTTGTCGTGCTGAGGCGCAGGAGGACCTGAAAAGTGGCTAATGCATTGGTGACCGGAGCGTCGGGCGGGATTGGTCGCGCCATTGCCGTGGGATTGGCGGCGCGGGGTGTCAAGGTGGCGTTGCACTACCAGTCCGATCGAGCGGCGGTGGAGCAGACCAGGGCAGCCATGGTGGGCGGCGGTCACATCCTCGTTCGAGCGGACCTGGCTGACCCCCACGCAATCGAGCGCCTCTGGGAGGAGGCCACTGCGCTTCATCCGATTGATGCTCTCGTGAACAATGCGGGCATATTCCCGAATCACCCGCCGTTGAACACGGATTTCGCACACTGGGCGGATGCGTGGCAGCGCACTCTGGCGATCAACCTGACAGGTCCGGCGCACCTCTCCTACTTTGCCTCGCGGACGATGTCGCAACAGGGTGGCGGAAGGATCGTGAACGTCTCCTCGCGCGGCGCGTTTCGAGGAGAGCCTTCGGCACCCGCCTATGCCGCCAGCAAGGCAGGTTTGAACGCGCTCAGCCAATCCCTGGCTAAGGCGCTCGCGCCCCACGGCGTGTACGTATTCGCAGTGGCGCCGGGGTGGGTTTCGACGCAGAGAGTGGCGAAGTCCGTTCAGGATAGCGCGGTACTGGCTGACCAGCCATTGGGACGTGTGGCAACACCGGAAGAGGTGGCCCAGGTCGTCAACTATTGCGCGTTGGACGCTCCAGCAAGCCTGACCGGGGCAATCCTGGATGTGAACGGCGCCTCGTACCTGCGGATGTAGAGACACGGCGAGAGCTTCACTACCCGCGAGCAGCCCTGGGCGGGCGCATTCGGCGAATGAATCAAGTGCCTCCAGTGCGCGCCAACGCGCCAACGCGCCAACGCGTCAGCGCAGGTTGCGCGCGATGACGTCCACCAACTCGCCGCCTGCATCCTGACTCAGCTCCCAGAACATCATCCCGCCAAGGTGATGCTCCTTGACGTACTGAGCCTTGATCTGGATGGATTGCGGATCATCGTACATAGCTCATCACGTTGATCCAATCGAGATAAGCGTGGAGCTTGCCCATCTCGGTGTGATCGAAATAGCCGTGGTCCGCTGAAGCGATCGTCAGGAGGTAGCGATCCTTTCCCGCGCGGTCAGGCGCATCGCCTGCCGCATTCAACTGCTGCCGCAGCGTCTTCAGCAGCAGCGTGAAGTTCTGCTTGTCGGCGGCCCGGAATTTGATTCCGGCGACTCCCCGGCCCGGCTATTCCCAGTCCAGATCGATTCCATCGAGGCCGTACCGGCGCAGCAGCTCGACGGCGCTGCGAGCGAATATCGCCCGCGACCGAGTGGTCAACGCCGCATCGGAAAACCCTTCCGCCTGCCATCCACCGACGGAAACCAGAATCTTCAGCGCCGGATTCTCTTTCTTCAGAGCGAGCAGGGCGATCAGATGCACCGCGTCGTCAGCGTGCTCAAAGGAAACTGTGCCGCCGGCTTCGATGCGTGCAAAGGCGAAATTGATGTCCGTCAGCTCATCGGCGTGGATGACTGCCGGCATGGACCAGCTCGCCACATAGGCAACGACGCGCAAATGCGTGGCGGGATGGACCAACAGCCCGGCCTGTGCTGCAGCAGATTGCGCCGCCAGCAAGCTCGACACGCAGACGAGCAGCCGCGCAATGCGCGTCATCGATCGGCTAGGAACGCGGAGCGGCCGCGTGTCCGGTAATGCCGCCCCGAGCGAAGTCAAACCACAGGACCCCCTCCCGAGAGTCCTGGTTGTCCGCTGGAGCGAATTTCCATTTCTTCGCGGCTGCGGTAGCCAGGCGGGCGAAATACCGGCTGGGCCCGGGATTTCCCAGCACCGCGCGAACCACATTGCCCGAGCGGTCAACGGTCACTTGAACCGAGATCTTGATATGACCACGGATCGTGTCACGCGCGCTGCGCGCAACGTCCGGAATTTCCTCGTGAACCACCGTAAGGGAAGCGTCAGTTCGCGGTTGTGAGGGTTGATTCGAGGGACGCGAAACGTTGCGCGAAGGCGGCGGTCCGGGAACTGGCACCGTTTCATCGGGTGAAGGCCCCGAGACCCCCGAAGATGTGGGTACGGACGCGTCGGGAGCCTGTGAAGCGGACGCAGCCGCCGCATCTTGTTGCGTCGAGCTTGGAGAGGAAGTTGCAGCGGTTGGCGCAGTGTTGGAATGAGGCCGAACCAGCCGCAAGCCCCCCCAAACCACGCCCAATAGGATGAGGACCACCACGATCGCCGGAACGAGCGAGCGTTGCGGCGGCGGCTCCGGTGGCGGGATGGGTCGGGCTGCCGGTGCCTCGCGGACCACTGTTTGAGGAGCCGCAGGTACGGTCTGCGGTCCGGGCGGCTTGAGCTGCGCTTCGAAGTCTGTGATCGCGGGACGGTTGGCGGGATTGCGACTCAAGCACCGCCGTACCGTGTCCACGAATGTCAGGGGAAGAGTCGTAGGCAATGTGGGCGTCTCCGCTCGTTGATCAGGCCAGGCAGGCGGACATTGCGTGAGTGCCTCGACCAGGGTGACGCCGAGACCCCAGATATCGCCGGCGGCGGAAATCCTGCCGCCTGTTGCTTCCGGGGGATCGTACAGCGAAGACCTGGAGGTGCTCGGCGCGGATCCGCCCGCGGGACGGATCGTATCGCTCGCCAGTTTCACCTGATCGTTGACCACCAGAATGTTGGGCGGCTTGAGCTGGCCTTGCACCAGGTTCTGGCGGTGAAGGAAAGCCAGGGCATCCAGGGTGGGCCGCAGCATGTCCCGCACCTCATCGCAGGTCAGGGCCCGATGGGGAAGGATCTGCGACAGAGTTTCCGCGGCGTGTTCCATCACGAGGAACAGAAATGACCGGCCTCCGAGCTGGCAACGACCCGAATCGAGCAGGCGAAGAAGGTGAGGATGGGACAGAGTGGCGGCCCTTCTCCAGCGCGCAAGCTGCGCCTCCGCCAGTGCCGGGTCAACCGGGACCAGCTTGATGGCGGCATCGGACAGGGCTTGGGCTGTATGTTCGGTGAGAAATACCGCGCTGTGGTCCGAGGTGCCCAGAAGGCGGCGCAGCGGAAACGCTCCGTCAATAACCTGGCTCTCCCACTTCGTCCAGTTCTCGGTCATCGTGGCTCTTCCTGCCTCCAGTCTTGCGATGGACGACGCACTCCCAAGGTGTGGACAAAGATATCACCAAGAGCGTGGCGGGTGGCTGTCGAATCAGGCAAAAACGGATGGTTGCATCCGGGTGCAATGTAGAAGTGGGTCGGCAAACGCGGCGCCGGCAGAGCACGCTACAGGCGCGCGAGAACACGTGAGCCCGAGGTGCGATAATGAGCGCTTTGCGGCCGCCGGGCCGGTGATTCGGAGTGCATGCCATGGACCTGCCACCGTTTCTGCTCGAACAGTTTCTCGCGACCTACGAGTTCGCCTCGCCGCCGGTCAGATACAACCTCGCCGCCAGTTCGGGACCGGTGTGGACCGTCGCAGAATTGATGGCTCTCGGCGACAACCAGCTCAGGCAGGCGCTCGAAGGACTGAGCATCTCGTATGTGTCTCCGCAAGGCAGCCGGGGGCTGCGCGAACGCATCGCGGAGTTTCATGAGGTCGATCCCGACTGGGTCCTCGTCACGACGGGCGCTTCAGAGGCGCTCTCGGCCCTTTATGCCCTGGCGAGCGAGCCCGGCGCCGGCATCGTTCTGCCTGCGCCTGCTTTTCCTGCCATGCCGGCGATGGCTCGCGCCTGGGGGCTGGGCGTCACAACGTACAACGTCGAGCGGGAAACCGGATTCGTGCAAACCGCCGACCGGGTGCTCGCCGCCGTGGATTCGCGGACACGCTTGGTGCTTGTCAATACTCCACACAACCCAACCGGTTCGGTCATGGCGCCGGACGAAATCGCAAAGCTTGCGGCAACGCTGGCCGAGCTTCGCATCCCGTTGGTCGTGGACGAGGTTTACCATCCTCTGTATTTCGGCGACCGGGCACCCTCCGCGGCGACACTGCCCAACACGATTGTGGTGAGCGACCTCTCCAAGGCACTGTCGCTGAGTGGGCTGCGCATCGGTTGGCTCATCGATCGGGATCCGCACCGCCGGGAACGACTGATCAACGCACGCAGCTACTTCACGGTATGTGGCTCGCCCATCACCGAAGCGCTCGCCGAGCATGCATTGATGCATCGGCGCGCAATTCTGTCGCGTCTCGAATCGGTCACCCGTGCAAATCTCCTCATGCTGGAGCAGTTCGTGCGCGAGCATTCATCCAGAATTGGCTGGGTGCCGCCCCGAGGGGGAACCGTAGCCTTTCCATGGTGCCTGGAGCGGCGCGATACGCGCGCGATGTGCGAAGAGCTTGCCCGGGAAGGAGTGCTCACCGCCCCCGGGGATTGCTTCGGCGCGCCCCGGCACTTCCGCGTCGGCTTTGGCGCGCAGGCGAGCGGCTACCAGGACGCACTCGCTATCGTCTCAAGAGTCATCCGAACCACTCCAGTCGAGGCAGGGCATTAGCTTTGGAATCTGACTACTCGAAGAGCGGCCTCATTCTCGAGTCGCGCCCCAAGCCGCCGTAAAGGTCGAAGCATCGGTCGAGCCAGGCGCGCAGCGCATTGTCATCCCTCGCGAGCAATGGCAGCGTGCTGACGCTTGCAACCCAATGGAACGCGCCGAGTGCGATGTAGTCCGCATAATTTGGCGCTGCGCCGCCCAGGAAGGGGACGCGCGAAAGTTGCCCGCGCAGCGGCATCAAACTTTCCCGCAACGCCGCCAGGCGGGATTCGCGGTTGGCCGTGAATGTTTCGAGCGTCGTACCCTTCAGACGTGCCTCGCGGCTCTGCCGGAAGTACCCGCGATCCTGCGGGCGGGCGGCGTTGTGGACATCCAAGGCGTAGATGCCAAACATCTTGCGCAGGACTTCCGCGGAGAACCACGTGTCCATAAGCTGAATCATCGCGTGCTCGGCCGCACCCGAAAATAACGCCGGATTGGCGGGAAACGTGCGGTCGATGTATTCGGCTATATCCCAGCTCTCGGCAAGCATCCTGCCGCCGTGCTCGATGACGGGCACGGTCTTGAACCGCCCGCCGAAGGCTTGGGGAATGTCGGTGAAGCCGATCGGCACCGACTCGAACTGCAGGCTCTTGTGCGCCAACGCGTATCGGATACGCCATACGAAAGGGCTGGCTGAACATCCGTTCTCCAGCACGAGTTCGTAAAGACGAATCTTGCCAACCGCGCAGATATCCATCGCCGATCCCCGGGCCATGCGAGGACCGCAAGGATAGCGCGTTGCGCGGCACGTTTTCTGCTGACTGTCCGCATCGTTCCAGCGGTAGCGGGTCATCTCGAGCAGGTCAATTCCTTGGCAAAGCTGGCACTGGTAGTCCGACTCGATGCAAAAACGGGCAAGGAGCGCGAGCTGGAGGCATTGCTTCGAGCGGCGCTGCCGCTCGTCGCCGCCGAGGCCGGCACCCGGTCCTGGTTCGCGTTGAAAATGGCCCCCGAGATCTACGGCATATTCGACACGTTCGACAATGAGTCCGATCGCCAAGCCCACCTGTCGGGAAAAGTCGCCGCAGCCTTGATGGAAAAAGCCAGTGAGCTTCTGGCGCGGCCACCCGTCATTGAGAAGGTCGAGATCCTCGCTGCACATGACCCCAAAGCTGCGGGGAATCCGGTACCGAAAGCTCCCCCACCGATCAAAGATCCCAACCCACCCGACGCCGAGGTCAACCGGCCCGCCCCCGAAATCCCCAAGATCGGCTCTCGCGATGCGCCGGGCGGGTAACCGCAACCCAATTCCCACGGTGGATATCGATCCACGCGATGTACCCGTGATGCTGGCTTCCTGACCCGACGCCGATCCGCCTAAGCACGCTTGAAAAAGGGGTGCCATGCCGCAGGTCCGCTCCGATTAGCGGCCTGGTTGGTTTCCCTTCATGTTGAGCGGCCCTTTTAAGGCCTCGGAGCGCGGGGGGCTCGAGCGCCGTGCAATTGCTTTGCACAGCAAAGTGCGACGCGATAAGGTGCGGGAAGGCTGGCGGGTGACCGGTTCGGCGAGGGGTCGATCGATCCCAAACAACGAGCATCCTACGGGGGCTGCAATTGGTGACGACGGAATCACAGCTGCGCCGGATGGCGCGCGCCCGCATCACGAGCGGACAACTCAGTTGCGCGAGGGCAGCCCATACCTGGGGCGGACATGGCGCCGGCAAGCCTTGCGCCGTGTGTGACGAGGCGATCGGTGCGGGCGAAATTGAATACGAAGTGCAGATAGGTGGCCAGCAGCAGGTCCTCAAGTATCGGTTTCACATTCGATGTCACGCTGCCTGGCACACAGAGTGTTCGCGCATCCTAAATGGTGACGGGAGTTGATGTGGGTGCGCATCTCGAACCATCGAGGGTAAGCGACTCATCCGCGGATCGCGGCGAACGCAGCGCTGCGAGATAGACGATTCGCGTGGCGGCCCGGACGTCGTACAAAGCATGACGGCCGATTTTTAACCACTCGATGCGGCAAGAGTAAGCGGCACCAAACTGCGATACTCGCCTTCGGGACTGTGGCATGGCACGATTCAGGAGGCGCATTGCGAACCCTCCCGGGCCGCAAATGTTGTGACCTGGGTGTCTGGGATGGCAAACGGCTCCTCTCGGGGGCGTGGATCCGGCAATCCCTGACTCCGGTGATCGACACCGGCTGGCAGGGACTCCAGTACGGATTCAAGTGGTGGCTGCAGCCCCGCGCGGACAGCAAGGAGTACATCTGGCACGGCATCGGGTTCGGCGGGCAGCGGCTGATGGTGTTCCCAGCGGAGCAGATGATCGCGACTTTCACCGGCTGGGACATTCTCAAGGACGTCGAATTCGACTCCGAGCTTGCCAACCGCCTTTTGCCGGCAGTGCGTGGCGGTACTTGCAACCACCACCCCGCGCACTGAGCGAGTCGGGCCTACGGCTGAATCCAATAGGCTCAGGAGGAGTCAGTGGGCGCGCCGCCTGAGAGGGACGCGGTGCAGGAGCTTTACATGTGGACGTTGAAGCAGGAACCGGTATGCGCGATCGTCTCCAGGACGCACGCCAAGAATACCGCGCTGAAGACGACGATGAGTAGCGAGTCGGCCGCGCGGCTCGTCCTCTCTGGCTGGGAGGCCGTAAGCCGCGTAAGCCGATGACCGAAAAATGTTGCAGCTCCCGCCCGCAGTGAATGCGGTTTGCCGGGAGCGGCGAGCTTTGCGATGGCGGTGACAAGATAGGCACCGTGCGAGCTCTCGATGACTGAGTCGTCACAGGAGAGCTCTCTGAACATCGCCAGGCGGAAACCCGTCAACCACACGAGTGGATGAAACCACAGTCCACAGAGGGCGATCTCGTACAGGAGGCCAATCAGGTTGTCGCGCCGCCTGGCGTGCGTTATCTCGTGAATGAGAACCGCATCGAGCTCCTTCTTGCTCAGCAACCGCTCTATCCCCAGCGGCAGCGAGATATATGGGCGTAACACTCCGTCGACCGAGGGTTCCTGGCCGGTTGCAGATAACCTCACCGGCACGCCCTGCGCGAGAAAGCTCGGCTTCAGACCAGCCGTACCCTGACCGCCAGCAGTGCCCGTGTCCCCACGATCATTCCGTACGCGCGCGATAAGGCGCGCAGCCATGAAGACTGCGCCACACAGCCATACCACGAGGAGCACACCGCCGGCCGCCAGGTGCCGGGAGATCCCCATACCGACCTCATCGAGGCCCGGAAGCTGCGTGGCCCACGAGACGGAGGAGGCCCCGAAGCGGTCGACGAACCCGCCGAAAGGCAGGATGAAATTGAGCAAGGTGGCGACCCAAATCCAATACTTCCAGGTGGCACTGCCGTTCCACAGCGATGTCAGAACCCAGGCCGATAGGCAGACGATCGAGGCGAAGAGGAAATGCACCTCGATGTAGTACACGGCGGGTCCCACGTGCTCATGCATGACGTTTCCCTCCTCGGCGTCGGGTGGCCTTCCTGGACACAGCCGCTTCAAGGGCCTTCAGGTCCTTCAGCGTGATGGTACCCGTCTCGAGGAGGTTCGAGACAAGCAGGCGCGGCGAGCTGCCGAAGAGGTCCAAGAGATCACGCACCAACCCGCTGCGGAATTCGCTCTGGTCGATGGCCGCCTCGAAGATCTGAGCGTTCCCGATCTTTTTTACCCGACGTAAGGCGCCCTTGTGCTCGAGCCGATACACGAGCGTCTGCACGGTGGTGTACGCGACGCGCTCCTCCTCGGGGAGACTCTCGAGGATCTCGCGTACCGAGCTGGTTCCCAGCTTCCAGTATTGCTCCAGGATCCGGGCCTCAGCCTTCGATAGACGCGTTCCGGCCATATTTACTACCTCGCAAATAAATGCTACTACATATCACGTTGCACTGGCTACTGCGGGAGGGATCCAGGCCATCGCGGGCGGAAACGTTGCAGTTGACCGCTCATGGCAACTCCCCGGCTGTCAAGAAATGGAGCATTGCGTCGTATGCGTACCCCCATAGTGGTGACACTGCTTTGTGCGCTCCCGGTGCTCATCGGGATGGACGGCATGGTTAGCACCGCGCCGGGCGATGAGATCTACGCGCGGCCCGGACAACTGGTCCCCTCCGACGGCACTCGGCTGAATCTCTACTGCATGGGGAGCGGCTCGCCCACGGTAGTCTTCGATTCCGGTTTTGAAGACTGGGCGCCCGCGTGGTCAACGGTGCAGCCACAGATCTCAAAGTGGACGCGCGTGTGCAGCTATGACCGTGCCGGAGCTGGGTTTAGCGATCCCGGTCTCATGCCGCGCACGAGCGTGCGCATAGCCGAGGAACTGCGCACCGCGCTGCATCGTGCCGGCATCGCCGCGCCCTATATTTTGGTGGGGCACGCCTTTGGCGGCGACAACGTACGCACTTTTGCGGACCTGCACATGCGCGAGGTTGCCGGGCTGGTCCTGGTTGACGCCGACGCCACCGACCTTGAACCGAAGGTGATGCAGGAAGAGGACCGTCGAGGGCGCGGGGGATTCGTTTCTCAGTTGCGTGACTGTCGTAACGCGATTGCCGAACACAAGCCGCTGCCAGCCCTGGGGTCAGGCCCTGGCGAGTCGCAAAAGACCTGTGCTCAGCAGTTTTTTCGCGGGTTGCCGGAGGCGGCATGGTCGCCGGAATTGAATGCCAAGCTGTTGGAGATCGCGCAAACCAAGATCGCGATGTACGACGCTTATGCTTCGGAGATGGAGCAGATGACGCAGGACGAAGACTATTTGCAGCAGCATCGGCGCTCGTTTGGCTCGCGGCCGATTCGCGTGCTCACCAGCGGCAACCACGGCGTGCCAGCGGACACGCCGGACCATGGGAAATATGAGCATGAGATCACGCAAGCACAGGCGCGCTGGCTCGCACTGTCTTCGAACTCTAAACAGATATTCGCCCACGATAGCTCGGAATACATCCAGTTCGACGATCCGGAGACTGTGATCAGCGCTATCCGCGAAGTGTATGACCAGGCAAGAAAACCCTCAGCTGCTCACGGTGAGTGAAAATATTGTCGACGCAATTCGTCAGGAGGACCTGAATGAAGGTGGTTGCCGCTTTACTGACAGCCTGGCTGCCTCTCGCGACACCAAGCGCGGCGAGGGCGCAGACATCGCAGCCGCTGCCAC
The DNA here is from genome assembly GCA_050738795.1 of Steroidobacteraceae bacterium. Taxonomy (GTDB): domain Bacteria; phylum Pseudomonadota; class Gammaproteobacteria; order Steroidobacterales; family Steroidobacteraceae; genus 13-2-20CM-66-19. The sequence continues at coordinate 4,669 of JBOIAD010000117.1, read as the reverse complement.
GCGTCGTTGAACTGAAGGCGTCCGACGGTACCTTGCTCAAGACCACCTACTTTTCTGCTGGAAAGCCGGGCCCAGGCGTCTTGCTCTTCCATCAGGCCAACCGCACACGTACCTCCTGGGATGGCGTGGCACGCCAACTGGCGGCCGCTGGAATCAATACGGTTGCAGTCGACGGCCGCGGCCACGGCGAAAGCGGCGGCACGCGCGAAGATGCTATCAAGAAGACACTGGCCGACATGGAAACTTTCTTCCAGTTCTTGATCTTTCAGCCCGGGGTCCAGCGCGATGTCATTGGCTTGGCAGGCGCCGGCAGCTACGGCGTTATCAATGCTCTGGAAACCGCCCGCCTGCATCCCGCCGGCATTAAATCCCTCGTCATGCTGTCGGGTGATTCCTTCCCTCCGGGCATCGAATTTCTACACGAAGCCTCGCAGTTGCCCGAACTCTTCGTCATTGCCGACACGGACGAATATCCCCCTACCGTCGAAACCATGCTCTGGCTCTACGCCAGAGCCTCCAGTCCTATGAGGAAGATGATCCACTATTCCGCTGCGCAGGAAGCGCCCTGGATTTGGTATGAGACCAGCGATCCTAGCAAAGTTCCCGACACCGGCAGCCACGGCACCGATCTCTTTGCGCCTCATCCGGATCTGCCCGGCATCATCGTCCAGTGGTTTGTCACCACACTCATCAAAACTCCAGGGCACGCCCCCGTCGATCCGCTGGCCGCCGCCGCTATCCTCAATCAGTTGGCAGTGCCCGATGGAGCCGCCCAGGTCACGCAGCAATTGATGGAAGCGCGGAAGCGTGATCCCAAAGCGCAGTTGTTCCCCGAGGTCAGCCTGGACATCATCGCCTCGGGTTTTTTGTTCCAGGCGGAGACAGACAAGAAAGCCGGCCATCTGCGCGAAGCCGTAATGGAGATGACGGCGGCAATCGAGATCTTCAAGCTCAACCTGCTCGCATACCCGGACTCCGCCGACGCGCACTTCAACCTTGCCGACGCTTACTTGACAGACGGGCAGAAGGACTTGGCGCGCCCATATGCCGAAAAAGCGTTGGCGATGATCGACTCTCACGCAGCGCCGTTGTCGTCGTGGTCCGACACCGAGCAGCGTCGAGCTGAGATTCGTAGCAACGTAGAGGATTTACTAAAGAAGCTGAACGCGACCGCAGTGACCACTTCGGAACGCGCGCCCGGCAGCGTGTTTCGCGACTGCCCGGATTGTCCGAGGATGGTGGTGATCCCCGCCGGGAATTTCACCATGGGCTCGTCGTCGGCCGAGAAATCATGGGCGGCGACTCAGGTCGGCAGCGCGGAAGGGGTGGCCGATGAATCCCCGCAGCATAATGTTTCGCTGCCATCATTCGCTATGGGCAAGTATGACGTGACGCGAAGCGAATATGCAGCCTTCGTTCGAGAGACAGGCCATTCCGCCGGCGATGGATGCGGTCGTGACAGTTTCAAGTGGGAGAAGCGGCCGGAGCTCACCTGGCAGCATCCTGGCTTCAAACAGACTGATCGCGATCCAGTAGTGTGCGTTAGCTGGCAGGATGCGAAGGCTTATATTGCATGGTTGAATGACAAAGTGCGGCAGAAGTCCTCAGCTTCAGGCGACGGCCCTTATCGACTGCCTAGCGAATCGAAGTGGGAATATGCCGCGCGTGCCGGGACAAGCACGCGATTCTGGTGGGGTGACGATGACGCTGCGACGGCAGATGATGCCTGGTACAAGGACAATGCGGGTGGCCGGACTCATCCGGTGGGATTGAAACTGGCGAACGCCTTTGGTCTTTATGACATGGTGGGCAATGTCTGGCAATGGACCGAGGATTGTTACGACAATAGCTACGCCGGGGCTCCCACAGATGGACGCGCGAACGAGATCCCCTCGAGCGACGTCCACGCGAACGACAGCCAGGGCAAGTGCCTCCGCGTTGATCGAGGAGCATCGTGGATGTTCCGGTCGTGGGCGTTGCGCTCGGCCACTCGGGAAAGAAATCCCGCCGACTATCGCGACGCGTACATGGGATTCCGCGTGGCTCGGTCGCTCCCATGAAATGTGAATTGTTTTTTGAGGCGCTTGCATTGCGTATCTATGGTTACGAAACCAGTAATGCCGACACTACGGTTCTAAGGTGACAGCCTCAGAGATTTGCGAGGCGGCATTCTGAACGGCGTCGATAGCTTGATCACCCGAGTGACCTTGTCGTACCAGCCTTGCGGCGCGTAACGGTCTGCATGCAAATAGCATTGCGCTTTCACTTCATCGCTGCCCTCCGTGAATGTCAGCAACCAGCTCCTGGGCACCTGATTTTCCAGAGGGCCGTGATACTGGGTCAAGCCCGCGACATTGATAAAAGTCGTACTCCCTCTCTTCTCGATATGTGATTTGCCTCCGTAAGTGTCGTCGGGGGTCGTGTGCGTGTGCGCGCCGAGCCATATCGCCGTGCCCGACGCAGATGTAGTGATTCTCCTCGACCATGCGCTTCCACCAACGAAACGTCTCGCCGCTGACGACGCCGCCGGGATTTCCTCCGAGCGTCCCGCGACCGACCTTTTGCGACGGTTCGTTGATGTCGCTCATCATCAGAAAGAGCATGTTGCCAACCCTGAAGGAATATCGTTCCCACGTCCCTTCGATTGGAAATGGGCGTTTGCTCGCATCCACGCCAGAGAGCGCGGAGTGCTCTCCTGTGGGATCAATCCACTTGCGCCACCACCAGGCTTGCGGCTCGTCAAGGCCGCTGCGGTCATGATTGCCAGATAGGTCGTAGATCTGCTCGCGCCGATGTCGCTGAAGCACACTGAACTGACGAACGATCTCCTGCCCTTCGGCGTCCTTTGGCGTGCCTTGCGCGCCCGACAGATCGCCCAGGTCCAACGCGATATCCCAGGCGAAACCCCCAGTGCTCTCTGACTGTCGTAGTGCGATCGCCAGGCTCTCACGCCCATTTCGCTTGTCGGTGTCTACGTGGGCATCGGAGAAGACCCATACCCGGAATGTTCCGGGCGCTTCGTCGCCGGCATGCGCGAGCCCGCAGGCCAACACAGCAATCAACATGAATGATTGGCGTGGAAGATCTCGTATGGCGACCAGGGATGTGGAACAGCAGCGAAAGAACAATGTCTTCATGACGCTCAACCTCCGTGACCGATCGCGTCGAGGAGCACGAGATCGTTTACTTTTGCAAGACCGGGCTCGACCGTCGAGCCATAGACACCGAGGCAGCCCTGACGCTCGCGAGCTACCGCGCGCAGGACGGCGGGGTTGCGCTCGGTGGTCACGGGATCAATCGTGATGACGGCGCAACGACCGTCGCGCTTATCGACCCGCATGCTCATGCCGCCAATGCGCAGCACACATCCCACCCAGCCGTCTTCGAGGAAGGGGGCCTGCTCGGCTGCCTCCACCACGATGTTCGGACGGAAACGCTGGACCTCGAGGCGAGCGCCGACGATTTCACCCAGTCGGGCAATCGTCTGCGTCGTGATGAGTGATACTGGGAAGGTGTCGAATATGCCGCGGTTCTGCTTGATCACCCGCGCTCTCTGCGGATAGAGCTCTGCTGCGAGTGCCGGATCTGTGACGTCGAAGACCGCCCCGGAGGGGGTCTGCACGGTTGTCGGCGACTTGTCGGGTTGAGTTGGATCAGTGAGCGAGGGGCGGTAGTGGCTCATGTCCTCGCGCTCACGAAGTGTGAGCCAAGGAAACCCACTCTGAGTTAGGCCATCCCGGATGAAGGCCCACCGACGATCCCCAGCGAAGCCATGCCAGGACACCTCGGTCTCAGCCAGCGGCTCGCCTGCCATCGATTTGACCGGGTAACGCCACAATTCCACGACGCGGCCGAGAGGCCTGCCAGTGTGACACTCGCGCATAAGGCACCTCCGTGGAGGCGCCCTTGCATTACAGACCAGCGTCGAGCGTGACGGATCTGAATCCGCTGCAGCGCCTCTCGACGGCGGGTGTGCAACCGTCAGCGGTCGCACGGAAACAAGAGGCGCAGCAAACCATCGTCCGAAGTAGGCGTCAAGCTCTCACACGGCGCAGGCTGACCGCGTATCGAAACCTGCCGGCCCGAGCAGCGCTTCTGAGCGCTCAATAGCCTTCAGTAGATGCAGGCAATTTCGGCGACAGGATTTGAACCTGCGACTCCTACGTTCCGAACTGGCTTCCCTTTCCCGCACGCCCAGGCGCTCCGTCGGGTCGCCCGCGAACATTTTGCAGTACTTTTGCAGTACTGCCGGAGGCCACATCCAGTAAGTCTTTGATTTATTGGTGGGCGGTACTGGGATCGAACCAGTGGCCCCTGCCGTGTGAAGGCAATATAACGGTATTTAGCTGTATCCAGATATCACGTAAGTACCTGATTACGCCAGAAATATGTAAGTAGGTGTATGCGGCCGTTCTAAGGTAGTATTCCATACAAGTTCCATAAGGGTTACGAGAATGGCATACGACATTCACAGGACGACTGTGCGCGAGCGGCTTCCAGTGCGTGTACACGAGCCTTATTGGGGCGTTCCATTTGATCGCGGGCGAGCCCTCGGATACCGAAAGATCACCGCCGACAAGGGTACATGGATTGCCCGACTGCGCTCCGACGAGACGAGCAAAAAATACCTGTACGAGCCGCTCGGCTCCAATCAGGAACTCGACTATGC